>JAWPMO010000001.1:0-621078 GCA_033344875.1 Ilumatobacteraceae bacterium
GCTCGTGCCGCTGATGGTCGTGGTGGTCGCTGCGGCGATCCAGTACGGCCGGGTCTTCGTGGTCGCGGCGACGGTGGCCGCGCTGTGTGCGGTCAACACGCTGTATCAACTCGTGTCCGCGCTCTGATCCGTGTGTCCCGGGCGGGTGTATCGCCGCCGGTACACTCGCCGACGATGGCCGAATCAGAGATCGACGACGACCCGGCTGCGTTGCGAGCCGAGATCGACCGCCTGCGTGAGCTGGTCGGGCCGTCCGAACAGAGCTACGCCGACCTCCGCCACGAACTGCTGGCCGCTCGCGACGCGGCCCGCGGCGCCGAGGCCACAGCCGGCAGCCTCCGCGGGCAGATGGCCGAGCTGCACGTGGCGCTCGACCGGGCGCAACAAGACCAGGAGCACTTCCAGAAGACCGTGTTCAGCGCGATCCGGTTCGGGCGCCGGCGTGTCGGACGGGCCATGCGCTCGCGCCTGCTGTGAGCTGACCGATGGCCCCACGCATCTCGGTCCTGACGACCGTGTTCGACCCCGAACGCGAACATCTCGAGGCGTGCCTCCGGTCGGTGGCCGACCAGGAGTTCACCGATTGGGAACACGTGCTCGTCGACGACGCCTCGACGAAGCCGTGGGTCGCGGACGTGCTCGCCGACGCTGCCAGGGCGGACCCGAGGGTGCGCCTCGTCACGCGAACGGCGAACGGCGGCATCGTCGCCGCCGGCACGGACGCTCTCGCGGCGGCAACCGGGGAGTGGGTGGCACTGATCGACCACGACGACGAACTCGAACCGACCGCGCTGGCAGCGATGCTCGCCGCGGTCGGTGACGACACCGACGTCGTGTACAGCGATCACGATCTGCTGCGGGCCGACGGTCGCTACGCGTCGCCGTCCTACAAGCCCGACTTCTCGCCCGAACGGCTGCGCAGCCAGAACTACATCACCCACTTCCTGATGGCGCGACGTGCACTGGTCGAGCAGGTTGGCGGGTTCCGGCAGGGGTTCGACGGAGCACAAGACCACGACCTGGTCCTCCGTCTCACCGAGCAGGCCCGGCAGGTGACGCACGTGCCGCAGGTGCTCTACCACTGGCGTCAGTCGCCAGCGAGCGTCACCTCCGACAGCGCCAACAAGCGCTGGGCATTCGACGCCGGTGTGCGTGCGGTGGGCGACCACTGTCGCCGGGTCGGCATTGACGCCACCGTCGAACACACCGAACACGACGGCTGCTACCGGGTCGACCGTCACCTCGCCGACCAGCCGCTGGTGAGCGTGGTGATTCCCACTCGTGGATCATCCGGGCGGGTGTGGGGCGTCTCCCGGGTGTTCGTCGTCGATGCCGTCCGCAGCATCCTCGAGACGTCGAGCTACACCAACCTCGAGTTCGTGATCGTCCACGACACCGTCACACCCGAGCCGGTCATGCAGGCGCTCGACCGACTCCTCGGCGACCGCCTCGTGGCGGTCCGGTACGACCGCCCGACGTTCAATTTCTCGGAGAAGATGAACATCGGCGTGCTGCACGCCGGCGGAGATCTCCTGCTCCTGCTCAACGACGACACCGAACTGATCGAGCCCGACAGCATCGGTGAACTGGTGGGGTTGCTCGCCGACGACGACGTCGCGATGGCCGGCGGCAAGTTGCTGTTCGAGGACGGCACGCTCCAGCACGGCGGTCACGTCTACCACCACGACCTGATGCACATCTGTTTCGGATGGAGCGGCGACTCGCCGGGGCCGTGGCCGCTCCGCCCGCTCGCGGTGGCCCGTGAGTGCAGCGGCGTCACCGCGGCCGCCTCGCTCCTGAAGCGGTCGGTCTTCGACGAGGTCGGCGGCTTCCCCGAGGCCCTCCCGCTCAATTACAACGACGTCGATCTGTGCCTCAAGATCCGCGACCTCGGACACCGGATCGTCTGGACGCCGTGGGCCTCGTGGTACCACTTCGAGAGCCGGACGCGGGACAGCGTGCTCCAACCCGAGGAGTACCAGTTCATCAACCAGCGGTGGCACACCGAGATCAACAACGACCCGTACTACAACGTGAATCTCGCGCCGAACCGCAACGACTGGCTCGAACGGCCCTTGCGGTCGGGTGCCCCGCCGATCGAGACCCGGCCGAACGCCGTCCGGCGACTCGTCGCCCGGCTCCGAGGTCGGTGAGGTGATGGCCGGCCGATGGTGGGCGGCGATCCGGCGCCGGCTCGTGAGCGTCCGGTCCGCTGAACGTGCTCCTCACGGCGTCAACGTCGTCGGCTACCTCGATGCGACGAGCGGGCTGGGGGAGCGGGCGCGCGAACTCGCCGCGACGCTCCGGTCCGGCGGCGTGGCGGTCAGCGAGTGGTCGGTGCCCGCGACCGGCGGGCCGGCCGCGACGCACGAGCGTCCGGTCGTCTACGACACGACGATCGCGGTGGTGACGGCGGTGCAGCTCGCCGACGTGACGCAACGTGTGCCGGCGCCGTTCGAGCGAGCCGCATCGACGGTCGGCTACTTCTTCTGGGAGCTCGCCGACGTGCCCGACGAACAGCAGTGGGGCATCGGGCTCGTCGACGAGATCTGGGCGCCGACGCAGTTCGTCGCCGACGCCTATCGAGCCGCGACCGCGGTCCCGGTTCGCGACGTGCCGCTCCCGTTGCCGGATCCGCACCGCCCGCCCGTCGGCTCGAACGGTGATCGCCGTGGTGGGGCCGAGTCGCGACTCGACGTGCTGGTGGCGTTCGACTTCCTGAGCGTGATGGAACGCAAGCATCCACTGGGTGCGATCGAGGCGTTCCGACGTGCGTTCCCCGCCGGCGAAGCGGTGCGCCTCACGGTCAAGACGATCAACGGCGCCGAGCGGCCTGAACAGCTCGATCGCATCAGGGCGGCGATCCGCGACGACGACCGGATCGAGCTGCGCGACGAGCGGTGCAGCAGGGAGGCGTTGAACGAGTTGACCGCATCGTCCGATGTGCTGCTCAGCCTCCACCGGTCGGAGGGACTCGGTCTGCACCTCGCCGAAGCGATGGCGCTCGGGACGATGGTCGTCGCGAGCCGCTACGGCGGCAGTCTCGACCTGATGGACGACGAGTGCGCGGCCCTGGTCGACGTCCGACTGATCGAGGTCCGTGACGGCGAAGGGGCGTACGCAGCCCCGGCACGGTGGGCGGACCCCGACCTCGACCATGCGGCGCGCCTGCTCCGGCGTGCCGCCGATGAACCGGCGTGGCGCGAGTCGCTCGCTCGACGGGCCAGGGAGCGGATCGCCGAGTCGCCGTCGCGCGAGGAGATCGGCGCTAACCTCGCCCGCATCCTGTCGTGATGCGGTCGTGGCATCCGGACAGCCACCTCGATCCATGAGCACCTTCGCATGAGCGTCCCGTCCGTCCGCCGAGTGGCCCGTGGGGCGACCTCGCCGCTGCGTGAGTTCTTCAACCAGCACTTCGAGATGGTCAAGGCCGAGATCCGGTCGGTCGACGCCGGTGCCGAGTTGCCGGCGCTCCAGGCGGTCATCGCCGATCTCGAGGCCGATCTGGTCGAGCAGTCGCTCCACCACGCCCGGGTCCTGTCGCGGCTGCGGGCCGATGTCGGCGCGCTCGACCAGCGCATCGTCGAGCTCGAACGCCTCATCGGACGGCTGACCGACGTGGTCGCGGCGGCCATGCTCGACGACGCTCCCGACGAGAGCTGATCCGGCGATGATCGCGTTCGATCTCCAGGCGATGCAGAGCATCGGCAACAGTGAGCGCGGGATCGCCCGGTATGTCACCGAGGTCGTGCGCCACCTGGTCGACGGCCCGCACCGCGATCGGGTCGACCTGTTTCTGTGGAACGACCGCATGCCCCGCCCCGAGCGCCTCGACGAACTCGGTCTCGGCGACCGACTCCGCTCGTTCTCCGACGTCGCCGGTCGTGACGTCGACGTGCTGCACGTCAACTCGCCGTTCGAGCTGCCGAGTATCGTCGACCAGTTCCCGCCGGTCCGAGCCCGTCATCTGGTCACGACCTGCTACGACCTGATCCCGTACCTGTTCCCGGAGCACTACATCGCCCAGCGGTTCGCCAGCGCGGCGTACCGGCGCCGGTTGGGCGTGATCGCCACGTCCGATGCCGTGGTGACCGACTCGCAGTCGGCCGCGGACGACGTCGTCCGCCACCTGGGGGTCGACGCCGAGCGGGTCACGGTGCTGGGCGCCGGCGTGTCGTCCCAGTTCCGACCGCCCGCCGAGCCGCTCGCCGACCGCATCGCCGGGCTCCGTCGGGAATGGCCCGGTCTCAGCGCCCGCTACGTCCTCGTGCCGACGGCCGCCGACTGGCGCAAGAACTCGCTCGGAGCGATCCAGGCGTTCGCCGGTCTGCCGCTTGAGGTCCGTCGCCGACATCAGCTGGTGCTGTTCTGCCGCCTCACCGACGACCAACGAGCCGATCTCGAATCGGCGGCCGACGCAGCCGGTGTCGGCGACCAGGTGCTGTTCACCGGGTTCGTGCCCGACGAACTGCTGGTCGCGCTCTACCAGAGCGCCGAGTTGGTGATGTTCCCGACCTATTACGAGGGGTTCGGCCTCCCGGTGCTCGAGGCGCGCCGATGCGGGGCCCGGGTCATCTGCAGCAACAATTCGTCGTTGCCCGAGGTGATCGTCGACGTCCGAGCCCGCTTCAACCCGTTCGACCCCGCCGACGTCACGGCGACCCTCCACCGGGCGCTCACCGACGAGGACCTGATCGGCGTGCTCGAACGGGTGCCGGAACCCGGTTTCACCTGGGACCTGGCGGTCGACCGGCTGATCGGGGTCTACGACCGACTGATGACCGACGTCCAGCGGCCGCCTGCATCGTCGCTCCCGGGAGATCCGCCCGAGGTCGCGAGCCGGATCGCGGTCGTCGGCCCGCTGATCCCCGAGCGGAGCGACGACGCCGCCCGGTTGCGTGAGCAGGTGCTGCACCCGCTCGTCGCCGACCCTCGGTTCGACGTGGCCGCCTTCGCAGCCCACCACCTTCCCGAGATCCTCGGCGACATCCCGTGCCCGATCCGACCGTTCGCCGAGTTGGCGCTGGCGTGGGAGTCGGGCGATATCGACGCGATCGTGTACGCCGTCGGTGAGCAGCTGCCACGGGCGCAGCTCGCGGCGATGAGCCTGCTGCCCGGACACGTCGTGCTGCTGTCGGGCCCCCGGCCCGGCACACCGGAGGACCGGGCGCTGTCGACGCACGCTGCCGACGGCAGCGACCTCGTCGACGGACTGTGGTCGGCGATCAGCGAATCGCGTCGGGCGGTCGCGGCTGCGACCACCTGATCCGCGGGACACGGGCGAGGAGCTCGTCGCGCTGCGCCGACGTATCGGCGGCGAGGGAGGACCCGTGCGTGCCCATGCCGCGGTGGTGGACGACGGCCACGTCGGGTACGACGCGGAGGCCGCCGCCGAGCCGGCCGGCGCGCAGCGCGAACTCGACGTCTTCGTAATAGGCCGGGTGGAACGCGGCGTCGAACCCGCCGAGGCGTTCGTGCTCACTGCGATCGATCAGCCAGCATGCGGCCGACGCGTAGTCGGGTTGCCGGTCGTCGCTGCCACCGAGTGACGACGGCGACGTGATGGGGGCCGTCGAACCGTCGGCGAACAGTACGTGGCCCGCCTCCTGTACCCGGCCGTCGGGCTCGATGAACACCGGAGCGACGATCGACGCGTCGCCGCCCAATTGGTCGATCAACGGGCGGATCCAGCCGGCGTGGACGACGAGGTCGGGGTTCACGAAGGCGAGGATCCGGCCCGTTGCGTGCAGAGCGCCGAGCTCGCATCCGCCCGCGAACCCAAGGTTCCGGCCAGGTGACACGATCCTGACCCCGGCGGTCGACAGCGCGAGTTCGTTGCGGGAGCGCCGGGCTGCGACGGGGTGCTCGTTGTCGACCACGATCACCTCGTAGTCGAGATCGACGTCGGCCATCGACTCGGCGATGGCGGCGATGGCGTCGACGACCAGCGGTCCGGTCCCGTAGGTCACGGTCACGAACGACACGTCGACGGGGCCGTCGGACGCAGGTATCCGAACGACCGGAGCCGCCGACCGGGTTGCGGTGGCGTGCCAGACGGCCGTCACGCGGACGGCCCGCCCGTCGGATCGAGCTGGGCCCGGTCGAGCCGTTCGCCGAGCGAGTCGCGTTCGGCGGTGAGGAGCTCGATGCGTTCGAGCAACTCACGTTCGTTGCGCACGAGTTCGTCGTCGGCGTGCCGGAGCCGGCTCCGCAGCTCGATGTTCTCGGCTCGGAGCCGAGCGATCGTGATGGTCGTGTCGGTCGGGACCGCGGCGACCACATCGTCGAACCAGCGGTCGATCGCTGCGACGGCGTCCGCCCCGGGCTCGAGACGCAGGGGGCGATGTGCCGGGTCGCTCGTGGCCGGGTCGGCTGCTGCCCGTACGACGAGCCAGAGATCGGTCGGCCGCGCCGGTGCCGGCAGCAGGTCGACGAGGAGTTCGTCGGTGAGTGCCGTCTCACCGGTCGGGAGCACGCCCAGGTGCTCCAGCATGCGCGACCGCACGTCGGCTGCGTCGGGCTCGACGGTGCGTCCGAACAGTGCGACGAGGTGCGGCGCCCGCTCGCCCAGGTCGTCGATGTCGATCGTCGCGTCGACGTCGCCGGGCCACGCCGCGTGCGCCATGGGCAGCCATGGGCCGACCGTCTTGCCGTCGGTGCGCAGGTCGAGCGTGACGGGTCCCACCCGACGCTCGAGTTCGGCGCGAACGACGCGAGCTTCCATCTCGGCGATCGTGGGATCGGTCGAGGCGCCGGACGCACGCACGACCCCCAGCCGCAACGTTCCGGGGTCGTCGGCGTCGTTCGTGGTGTCGGGTGTCATGGCGCTCCGATCGTGGTGTCGCCGGTGTTCAGCCGGCGTGTTCGGCCGTCAGCTGGCGTTCGTGCCACCGGTAGGCGGTCTCGACGATCTCCGTGAGACCGTACTTGGCCTGCCAACCGAGCACGGACTCCGCGGTGGACGTGTCGGCGAACGTGGTGACCGGATCGCCGGGGCGGCGATCGACGTACTCGTGCGGGACGGGCCGTCCGGCGACCGACTCGATCGCGTCGAGCACCTGCTTGATCGACGACCCGACACCCGTGCCGACGTTGACGGCGGTGGTGGCTCCGCCGTTGCCGAGGTAGTCGATCGCCGCGAGGTGTGCCGCGGCCAGATCGTCGACGTGGATGTAGTCGCGGATACAGGTCCCGTCGGGTGTCGGGTAGTCGTCGCCGTAGATCTGCAGCGGTGCGCCACCGGTGAGCAGCGCCCGGATCGCCACCGGGATCAGGTTGAGCGCGTAGGTCCAGTCCTCGCCGATGCGGGCGTCGAAGCTCGCTCCGGCGGCGTTGAAGTAGCGAAGGCTGACACTGCGCAGTCCGTGGATCTCGCCGTACCAGTGCAGGACCCGCTCGACGATCGCCTTCGTCTCGGCGTACACGGACTCGGGAGCGATCGCCTGGCCCTCGTCGACGGGTACCCGCTCGGGAGTGCCGTAGACCGAACACGACGACGAGAACACGATTCGGTCGACGCCGCCCCGCCGGATGCCGTCGAGGAGTCGAACGGTGTTGTCGACGTTGTTGTGGAAGTACTTGGCCGGCTCGACCATGGACTCGCCGACGTTCTTGTACGCCGCGAAGTGGACCACGGTGTCGACGTCGTGCTCGCGGCAGGTCTGCGCGACGAGGTCGCTGTCACCGATGTCGCCGACCACCAGCTCGGCGTCGATCACGGCGTCGGCGGTGCTCAGCTCGAGCGAGTCGAGCACGACGACCCGGCGATCGGCCGCCCGGAGTGCACGAACGGTGTGGGCGCCGATGTATCCGGCGCCGCCGGTGACGAGAGTCGCAGGAGACATGGCGGTGCACTGTACCGTTCGACGCGTGTACGCCGCCGTCGTCGTGACCTACTCGGCACCCGCCGAGGTGCTCGACCGGTGTCTGCGCTCGGTCGTCGACGCCGGCGGCATCGATCGCATCGTGGTGGTCGACAACGGCGGGCGGGCGGTCGTCTCCGACGACCTCGCCGACAGGGTCGAGCTGATCGTGCTGGACAACCCGGGCTACGGCGCGGCGGCCAACCGGGGGTTCACCGCGGTCGCCGACGCCACGGCGATCGCGCTGCTCAACGACGACGTCGTCGTGCAGCCCGGCTGGTTCCCTCCGCTCGCCGATCGCCTGGCGGCGCCTCACGTGGGGGCGGCGCAGCCGATGCTGGTCGGTGCCGACCACGCGGTCGTGACCAGCCTCGGTGTCGAGCTCGACCGGTTCGGCGCCGGATCCGACATCGGCGACGGGGCGCCGGTCCCTGCCGACCGGTCGGCGAGCGACCTCGACATCTTCAACGGAGGCGCCGTCGTGTTCGACCCACGCTTCCTCCGAGCGACCGGGGGGTTCGACGAGTCGTTCTTTCTGTACTACGAGGACGTCGACCTGGCGTTGCGCGGGCGACGCATCGGGTGGAGGTATGTGCTCGTGCCCGAATCGGTGGTCGAGCACCGACGGGGGACGTCGACGGGCGCCGACACCGAGGGCACGCGGTTCCATCAGGAGCGCAACCGGCTGTGGACGGCGTTCCGGTTCGGCGCACCGACCACCATCGTGCGTGCACTGTGGCTCTCGATCCGGCGGCTGCGTCGTGCGCCGCGGTCGGTGCACCGCCGGGCGCTGCTGGCAGGGTTGTCGGGGGCGCCGCGGCGACTGGTGCGGCGGGTCAGAGCCCCTGGTACACGAACGGCACGTCGCTGACCGCGGCGATCGCGACCCAGAGCAGCAGGAGCGCGATCGCGAGGCCGACGGCGGCTTCGGCGAGGTGGGTGCGGATCGGCGATTTCACGAACAACTCCAGTTCGGGTCGATTCGGGTCCACTGCGCACAGAGCCGCTCGACGAGCACGTCGCCGAACGGCTGGGCGTCGTTCATGTGGACGTGGTCGATGAAGAGCCCGTCGCTGTCGAAGTCCCGGCTCATCGAGCGTGGTTCGATCTCGATCATCGGGTCGTCGACATCGGCCGCGACCGACGCCCAGAACGCCTCGACGTCTCGGGCGGCGGCGTCGAACTCGGGGTCGGCGAGGCTGTCGGGGTCGAAGATCGTGGTGTACATGAACACGGGCACGTCGGCGTCGGCGAGTCGATCGATCAGCGCGTCGACGAAGAACCGGGCCTCGTCGCGGCTGGGACCGATGCCCTCCATCAGCGTGCGCACCCGTACGTCGTCGTCCTCGACCCGCTCGGGGCCGTACGCCTGCGTGATCCAGAAGGTGCTCGGTTCGGTCGGGAGCCGCGGGTCGCCGGGGTCGGCCGCAGCCGGTTCGTCGGGTGCGACGATCAGATCGAGCCGGTCGGACTCGTCGTCGGCCCGTTCGTTGAGCCGTGACTGCACCTCGACGAGGGGGATCAGCGCTCGGCTCGCCCGCCAGGCGACGTCGGCGGGCGACGTGAGCAGGGCACCCCACGACGCGGTCGCGGGTCGTTCGAACAGCAGGCCGAGGTTCGACACGTCGAGGTTGGTCCAGTCGCGCATCGACCACTCGCTGCGGGCCCACGCCGGGTTCAGGGCCATCACGATCGCGTCGGCGTCGTGGTCGATCGCGGTGTCGACCGCGCGGAGCATGTCGATGAGGCGGGGCGCGATCACGTTGTAGCTGTCGATCAGCAGTGGACGACCACCGACCGCGTCGATGCGGTTCTCGACCGCACCGGGCACCGACACGGTGTTGAGCTTGACCTCCGACCCGCCGATCCAGGCCACGGTGAACGAGCCGTCCGCGTGATCGGGTGGGAGGAACCCGGCGAAGTCGGTCCTCGAGATCGGCCCGACGTACCGCACGTTCGAGGGAGGGTTGTCGGGGGAGTGGGCGCGATCGGTGTATCGAGGGAGCGACGGAGCCAGCACCGCCGAGATGATCAGCGTCCATGCGAATGCCCACGCCGCCACCCGGACGAAACTGGGCCAGGTGCGGAACACGCCGAAGCGGTCGGTGAGGATGCGGAGGACACGGGTCATGCTGCGACCCCCAGCATCGCACCGTAGAAGTCGACGGCACCGTCGAGCGACAGGTGCAGCAGCGGCAGGCTGGCACCGAACCAGGAGAAGATCCCGACCGACTTGGCGTACCGCGCCACCGGTGAGGTCGACGGTGGCCGGCGCTGCGAGACGACTCGATGGCCGACGAGGAACGCGGCGTGGTAGAGGCCGAACACGAGCGTCGCCCACGACACGCCGTGCCAGAGGGCGATCAGCAGCATCGTGATCGTCGTGCCGGCGTACTGGCGACGCGGGTGGCCGGCGACCAGCGGCGTGTACACGTTGATCCGCAGGAACCGGGTGAGACTGATGTGCCAACTGTTCCAGAACGCGGCCGGGGTGGTCTGCCGGTACGGCCGGTCGAAGTTCGGTCGCAGGTTCGCCCCGAGCAGCGTGCCTGCCCCGATCGCCATGTCGGAGTAGCCGGCGAAGTTCACATAGAAGAACCAGGTGAACGCGATCAAGCCGACCCACAACCGCCACGGTGCGTTGTCGGCGTAGAACGCGAAGATCTCGACCGACCAGTCGAGGAGGTAGGCGATCACGAAGACCTTGAACAACCCGGTCAGGATCTGCGAGGTGCCCGACAGCAGCCGTTCACGTTCGAGGGGGACCCGATCGATCAGCGTCTTCTCGGTCTCGTCGTAGGAGGCGATCGGCCCGACGACGAGCAGGGGAGGGAACAGCCCGGTCGCGAGCACACGGCCGGGACGCAACCGGTCGATCAGCCCGAGGTGGCTCCGCACGAGCAGGTCGGCGGCGCGGAAGGCCCCGAACGACAGCCCGATCGGTGCGAGGATCGGTGCGGTGTAATCGAGGGCCTCGATCCACGTCGACGGCCACGCGACCAGATCGTGCGTGAGCACGTTGAACTCGATCACGAACTCGATCGGCCACACCTTCCAGAGCACCACCGGCAGCAGGGTGACGCCCAACGCGGCCGCGAGCACTGCGAGCCCGGCGCGACGTTCGCCGGTGGCGGCCACCAGCGGTTGCAGTGCGGCGACGACGAGCCAGAACACGAGATGGAACAGGGCCAGGCGCGGGGCGATCAACGCGAGCAGGTAGAGGCCGGCGAGCGTGATCAGCGCGACCCGCGCGCCGGTGGCGCGCACGACGAGCAGCACCGGCACCAGCACCAGGAGGAGCGGGAAGAGGCTGGCGAAGTAGTCGAACGAATCGAAGACCGGGATCACCGGGCGGTGACCTCGATGTGGTCGGGAATCGACGGTGCGCGGCCGGGAGGCAGGACGACCTCGCCCGCCCCGCCGGTCGCTTCGAAGCCGTGATCGGCGAGCAGCTCCGCGACCATCCCGTTGCGGTCGGTCGCGACGTACCGGCCGGCGATCGGAAGGTCGCCGTCGGCGCGGAGCACCGACACCGAGTCGGCGAGCATCGCGGTCTCGACGCCGCGTCCGAGCACCCGGCAGCTCATCAGTACGGTGTCGAGTGACCACTGCTCGTCGTCACGCACTGCGATGACCACGCCGATGATGCCGTACTCGCCGAAGCGGTCGTCGGCGGCGTAGGCCAGCACGATCGCGTCGTCGCGTTCGACGAGATCGGCGACCTCCGGTTCGGAGCGGCGCACGGTCGTCAAGTTGAACTGATTGGTCTTGTTGATCAGCTGCGTGACCCTCGTGAGGTCGGACGAGCCGACCTCGATGCGGCGAACCGTCAGACCGAGCGATGTGAGGAACTCGCCGTGCGTCATCGTGGTCGCCGCATGTTCGCGCCCGCCCTGGGCCCGGATGCGCGCGGTTCGCTCGCGGTCGTCGTCGGTGACCTGCATGTTCCGGAACCAGCCCGACTCCGCCAACAGGTCGGGGAGCGCCTCGATGTCCTCGGGAACCAGCAGGGTGCGCACGGACGGCAACTGCTCGTTGACGGACCCGACCTCGAACGGACTGTCGTCGACGAACACGAACGAATCGAGACCGAGGTTGAACTCGTCGGCGAGTTCGGCGATGCCCTGCGGTTTCGGGTCCCACGACACCCGCCGGCCGGCGATGTCGTCGTCGGTCAGCACCATGCCGTCGACCTCGTCGAACGCTTGCACGACGGTCTCGGGGTCGTTCTTGCTGGCGAGCGCCAGCAGCACGCCACGGTGGCGCAGGCGGCGCGCCGCCATCTGGAAAGCTCGATGGGCCGACCCGGGGAACGCGTCGCCGGCCTCGAGCCCGCCGATGCCGTCGTCGACGGCGATGCCGCCCCAGATCGTGTTGTCGCAGTCGAGGACGAGCACCTTCGGTGCAGCGCTGGTGCGGCGTAGGACGACCTCGGCGATCGACCGGCCGACCACGTGCGCGAACTCGGTGGTGAACGGCTGGCGGTACATCAGCCAGTTGCGGCGGTCGAAGGAGTTGGCGGTGCCCGACGCGAGTTGAAGCGCGGCGAGCCGGACCCGTTCGACCGGCGCGTCGGCGAGCCCTCGGTCGAACGCCGCGTTGACGTCGCGCTGCAGCGAGGCGAGCGAGGTCAGCTCCGACGGGTCGGCGTGGTCGAGTCCGAACCCGATCGGCACCGGAGCGTCGGACACGATGACGTTCGCGTCGATCTGCGAACGGCACGAGGCGACCGCGCGACCGAGGGCTTCCGCGGCTTCGTCGAGCGCGGCGCCTGCCCCGTCGTCGCCGTTCGACCAGCGAAGGAAGTCGCGTTCGAACACGTCCTCGATCCGCCAGAGCACGACGACGTCGTCGATGTCGGGAGCGACGTGTTCGGCAGGCGCCAGACACAGCTGGAAGATCTGGTTGTAGTCGTGGTGCGCCACCGAGGGGGTCAGACCCTCCCCGTCGAGCAGGCTCAGGCCGAGGCCGGCGTCGATGGCATTGGCGGTGAAGCTGGCCACGACGAGGACGCGTCGACCGTCGACGTCACCGGTGGGAACCGCTCGGGTCGCGGCGCGCCATCGCGAGATGTCCGCTCGGACATCGCTCACTCCGCTCATGGCTCAGATCCCGTCGACGCCCTTGCCCTTGAGCACCTCGCGCGCCAGACCGATCGTCTGCATCTTCATGATCTCGCGAGCCCCCAGACGAACGTCGAAGTGGGCTTCGATCAGCTCGACGAGCGTGATCGCGGCGAGGCTGTCCCACTCGCTGGTGTTGTCGGGCGACGTGTCCTCGCCCAGGTCGGCCGGGTCGAGGCCGAGCCCGTCGGAGAAGATGTTGATCAGAGGGTCCGACACGGTGGCCAGTGTACCGGTCGCCGCAGTTCAGCCCGAGAACGCCCGGAGCGCTGCGAGCAGCGTGGTCGGGGCATCGTCGTAGTCGACCGGCAGGAACGAGGCGGTCTGATCGGTGCGGAGCCGGGGCAGTCGCGGTGTCGACACCAGCACGTGCTCGTGCTCCCGACCGAGTGCGGCGCACCGCTCCTCGCCGAGCCGCTTGACGGCCGCGTACTCGGCGAGACCCGACACGTCGTGGTCGACTGCCTCGGACGACGGCCACAGCACACCACGCAGCCGGGCGACGTCGAGGTGGGCGAACACCGCTTCGAAACCATCGACGTAGATCGTCCGGAAGCGTTGTTCGAGCCGGGTCGAGTACGAGCCAGGTGCGCCGTCGAAGATCGGCGGGGACGCGAAGTAGGCGAGGTGCGTCGGCTGCCATCCATCGGCCGTGAGGGCGACGACCCCCGGTCCGGGCCGGGTGACGTCGAGTCGGTGGGCCGTGGCGCCGATCGACATGGCGAGTTGGTCGGCATCGTCGGCGCCGACCCGGTAGGTGAGTCGTACCTCGCCGCCTCCGGCCGCCACGAGCAGCGCCGTGGTGGCACCGAGACCCCGGGAGCCGCCGACGACGAGCCAGCGCTGCCCGGCGAACTCGTCGGGTTCGGGGTGGGCATCGCCGATGGCCGGTGTGATCGGGCGCGGCCGGACGAACGCGACGAGTTCGCCCGCGAGCGACCGACCGGACACGGCGATCGTTGCCTTGGCGAAACGTTCGTCGAAGCGTTCGACGGCGTAGTGCAGGCGGTCCACCCCGTCGTCGTGGCGGAACGTGACGGTGAACGACGAGAACAGCGAGTGCAGACCCGGAACGTGCATCCCGACGAGTCGCGTCAGCGACAGCAACTCGGCTGCACGCTGCGGGCCCGCGACGTCGACGAGGTCGGGGAATCGGTCGCGCAACGTATCGAGGTCGGCGCGCACGTCGATCGACCCTGCGGCACCGGCGAGCTCGTCGACCGGGACCTCGACCGGCACGTCGATCGTCACGTCGGCCGCGGTGCGACCGACGTCGGTCTCATCGCCATCTCGATCGTCATGGCCAGGCGCAGCGTCGCTCGGCGCGAGTCGGACGTGGAGGTCCGCGACGCGCCACACATCGTGCTCGACGACGATGCGGGCTTCACGGTCGGAGACCATCGTGATCCGCGTCGTGAGCTCATCGTCGATGCCGACCGAGCGCCGGAAGGTGCAGCGCACCTGTTCCGGCGGCTGTTGCTGGTGCGCTGCCAGCCGGTCGAGGGCATCGAGGGCGAGATGCACCCCGTGCACTGCCACGCGGCCGAACGGCAGCCGCCGAGCGACGATCGGGTCGGTGTGCAACGGGTTGGCGTCACCACTCGCGGCGACGAAGGCCCGCTGCATCGCGTCGGTGACGCGGTGGGTCGCCTCCCACTCGTCGGACATGCGGGCGATCGTAGTGTTCGGGCACGGCCTGACGGTTGGCGGGCCGATTTCTGGGGTAGACCTCTGTCGTGCCCGCCTTCCGTTCCCGCAACCGGTCGATCTCGATCGTGCCGGTCTCGCCCGAGCAGATGTGGGAGGCATTGACCGATCCCGAACTCCTCGCCGATCTCACGCCGCTGGTCGACCGGATCGAGGCCACGGGCGACCGATGGTCGTGGACGCTCGCCGGCATCTCCGGTCTCGGTATCGAGGTCGCGCCGACGTTCACGGAGCGGATGACCTTCGTGCCGATCAGTCGTATCGACTACGTGCACGAACCACCCCCCGGGAAGTCCGAGCGAGCCGGTGTCGACGGCACCTACCTGATCACCAAGGTCGACGACGACAGCACCAAGCTGGCGATCGATCTGACCCTCTGCGTCGAGCTACCGCTGCCCGGTTTCAGCCGCTCGCTGGTCGAGGGCATCATGGCGCGGTCGATGGGCCGTACGGGCGACGCCTTCGCCCGGAACCTGTACCGCCACCTCGATCTCGATCCCGACACGGTGTCGATCAAGGTGGTCGAGGGCGAGGGCGTCGCTTGAGGTCGTCCGACCTCCGCCTCGGCTCGCGCCGAGTACGTCGAACCTGACGATGGGTGTGGCCGCGGGCGCCATCCTGGCGCTCACGTTCGTCGGGTGGGCCGTCGTGTTCGGGCCGTCCCGCCGCGGTATCTGGCATCGCTCGTGGATCACCGCCGCGGTGCTCGTCGCGGTGTCGGTCGGCGCGCTGTGGGGTGCCGGCGAGCTGGGCGACGCGGTCGGAACCGTGTCGCCGGCTGCCGTGCTCGCCGGGGGAGCGGTCGGGATCGTCTGGGTCGTCGTGACCCAGATCGGTCACGCCGTGCTGTGCCGGGTGCTCCCGTCGTTCATCGAGCGGGTGCGGGATCTGTACTCGA
Source organism: Ilumatobacteraceae bacterium (assembly GCA_033344875.1). Taxonomy (NCBI): domain Bacteria; kingdom Bacillati; phylum Actinomycetota; class Acidimicrobiia; order Acidimicrobiales; family Ilumatobacteraceae; species Ilumatobacteraceae bacterium. The sequence goes on from JAWPMO010000001.1 coordinate 15,591, forward strand.
TCGCCGCGGGTGATCGGCGAGGCGACGTGCTGATCGCCCTGGTGGGCATGGCGGTCGCCGAGGAGTTCGTCTTCCGACTCTTGGTGCAACGCGAGCTCGGTCTCGTCGTTGCGGTCGTCGCCTACACGGCCGTCCAGGCCGTCGTGCGGAACTGGGCGCTGATGCTGGCCGGGGGAGCGTGCGGCGTCGTCTGGGGGCTGCTGTACGGCTGGCAGGAAGGCCTCACAGCGCCGCTGTTGGCCCACATCATCTGGACGGGCACGCTGACGTTCGTCTGGCCGCTGCGGGGCTGCAGCGCCCCGTCGGTGCCCGATGAGCCGGCGATCGCCGGCGAACGTTGAGCGGATCTCGCGGTCAGGCGAAGATCCGAGCGCTCGACTCGATCGCTTCCCGGAGCGGCGTCGGCGCCGGGCCGCCCGCGACCTCGAACCAGTCGGTGGCGTCTGCGCCTTCGATGACGGGGAGCGGGGTGTCGCCGACCGTGATCCCGCTGAAGCCGGTGACCGTCTCGACCATCTCCGCGAATGCGGCGACGGTCGTGCAGTGACCGGCGAGATTGAACGTCGGAGCCCCGGGGAGCTCGACTCGGGCAGCGTGGATGAACGCGGCGGCGACGTCGCGAGCGTGCTGGAAGTCGAGCGAACCGCCGAAATCGATGTGGAAGGGTTCGCCGTGCACGGCCCGTTCGATCGCGACGCTCGGCAGCGAGGTCATGCCTTGGTCACGGCCGGGACCGAAGACGGTGTGCGGGCGGAGACCGACGCTGCGGACCCGTTGTTCGTGCCAGTAGACCTCGGCGAGGTCCTCGGTGGCGACCTTGTAGACGCCGTACAGCGTCGTCGGCTTCCTGGGGGCGTCCGACGGGATGATCCGGTCGGCGTAGTCGTCGGTGGTGCCGAACACGGCGATGCTGCTCGCTTGGGCGATCTGTTCGATCCCGTGCCGAGCCGCGGCTTCGAAGACGTTGACGGTGCCTGTCACGTTCACGGCGGCGCCGGCTGCAGGGTCGGCGCGGCAGAAGGGGATCTGGAGCGCGGCCAGGTGGATGATGCGAGCGGCTCCCTCGGCCGCTGCGATCACGTCGTCCTGGACGGTGAGGTCGCCGGCGACCCAGGTCGCCTCGGGCACGGCACCGTCGTTGATCAGCCGGTGGCGGTGGTCGTCGGTCCCGAGGTCGAACGCCACGACATCGACACCCTCGGCGCACAGCAGCTTGACCACCCAGGCGCCGATGCATCCGTTGGCGCCGGTGACGAGCACCCGGTCGGTCACCGGCCGATCTCCGAAGCACCAGCGGACTCGGACGGCGCACAGACGTGAGTTGCGTGGATGGCCACGACGATGGTGGGGTGGCTGAACATTATAGGATCAGCCTATTGCTCGGTCGTCCGCCGGGCCAATCCGGGGGCAACGCCGTCAGGCGTCGGCGCGACGGCGCCGCCGCATGTCGGCGGCGTACTCGTCCGCCAGCGACGACTTCTCGTCGTCGCTCAACGCCTTCCCGGCGAGTTGGAACACCTCCTGCTCCTCCTCGTCGAGGTGGTGCGTCAACAGGTGTGCCAGCTTCTCCGCTGTCTGGATCCACTGCGGGCCGCTCATGTCGTAACCCTCGAGCTGCTCGACGAGGTCGTCCAGTTCCTTGTGCTCGGCGACGGAGTGGCGAGCCTTCTCCTGGGTGAGGTCGTGCTCCATCAACGGGACGTAGAAGAAGCGTTCCTCGGCGCCGGCGTGCGCCTCGAGCTCGCGCTTCAACCGTGCGAACAACTCGTTGCGACCGTCACTGTCGCCGTGGGTCTTGGTGAGCAGGTCGGCAAGCGTCCGCTGGGTCTCGTGGTCGGCACGCAGGGATTCGAAGATCGTCATGATCCAACTTCTTCCCGGGCGCGATCGATCTGAAACCCGATCGGGTGTCGTCGATGACCCGATCGCGCAGGATCGTCGGGCGCTCGCTGCGGTCGACGGCGATCGATCTACGCTCGGGTCATGACACGCCCCCACACCGGACGCTGGTTCGAACAACTCACACCCGGCACGGTCATCGACCACGCGATCCGCCGGACGGTCACCGAGTCCGACAACGTCATGTTCACGTCGATGACGATGAACCCGGCCTGGCTCCACCTCGATTTCGACTACGCCGAGAACGAGACCGAGTTCGGCAAACCCCTCGTCAACTCGATGCTGACGATCGCGATGGTGATCGGTATCAGCGTGCACGAAACGACGCTCGGGACCACGGTCGCGAACCTCGGGTTCAGCGACGTCTCCTTCCCGGCCCCGATGTTCCATGGCGACACGCTTCGCGTCCAGACCGAGGTGACGGAGGCGCGTACGTCGTCGTCACGTCCGCGTCAGGGCATCGTCACGTTCGAGCACCGCGGCTACAACCAACACGGCACCCTCGTGTGTCGGGCCGTTCGTCAGGCGCTCATGCACATGACGCCCGACGACGACTGAGTGATGACTCAGGTGCGTCGGTGTGTCACGACTCGGCCAGTTCGATGACGCGGCGGGCCTGGGCGGCCAGGGGTTCGTCGACCATCTGCCCCTCGAAGTCGATCGCGGCGATGCCCTCCGCCGCGGCCTCGTCATACGCGGCGAGCAGTCGCTCGGCCCGTTCGACCTCCTCGGCCGACGGCACGAAGTGTTCGTTCGCCAGGGCGACCTGCCCCGGATGGATGCACAGCTTGCCGCCGTACCCCATCGCCCGGGCCTCGATCGCCTCACGGACGAACCGCTCGTCGTCGCGGAAATCGGCAACGACCTGGTCGAGCACGGGCACCCCGGCGAGTCGGGCGGCGATCGCGACCTGGGCGCGGGCGAACGACACCTCCGCGTTGTCGGGGGTGCGGACCCCGCCCATGTCGGCGATGAAGTCCTCGGCACCGAAGTAGGCCGAGTTCACCTGGTGGTGGGCGAGGATCGCACGGGCGTCGGCCACACCGAGCGCGGTCTCGATGCCGACCATCACCCCGAGGTCGGGGATCCCGCGGTCGGCGAACGCGGCGGCGACGGCGTCCATCTGTTCGACCGACTCGACCTTCGGGACGATCGCCGCGGTCATCTCGTACGACAGGGCTTCGGCGACGTCATCGGCGAACCACCGCGTCGGCACGGCGTTGACGCGCACCACCACGGTGGCGCCGTCGTCGATGAGGCGTGGTGCCCATTCGGCAGCGTTGCGGCGCGCCTGCGCCTTCGCGTCGTCGTTCGCCGGGGTCGCGTCCTCGCAGTCGATCACGATCGCGTCGGCCCGACGGCCGCCGAGCTTGGCGAGGAAGTCGGGGCGCACCGCCGGCGCGAACAGCAGCGAGCGCAGTCGGGAGAACTCGGTGACGTGACGTCGGGCGGGCATCGGAACAGTCTGGCGGTTCAGGCGCCGATGATCGAGCGCTTGGCGACCTCTTCGAGCATGACCTCGGTCGCCCCGCCGCCGATCGGCAGGATGCGGGCGTCGCGGTACATCCGCTCGACCGGTGTCTCGCGCATGTAACCCATGCCGCCGTGGAACTGCACGCAGTCGTACATGATCTGGTTGACGATCTCGGCGCCGAACGCCTTGACGCCCGACATCTCCTTCACGTTGTCGCGGCCGGGGCCCATCACCTCGTCGCCGAGCCAGGCGGCGTGGTACATCGAGGCCCGCACCGCGTCGAGCTTGGCCTGGTTCATCGCCATCCGCTGCCGGATCGCCCCGAGGTCGTACAGATGGCCGTCGAACGCCGTGCGCTCCTGGGTGTACGCGAGCGTCTGGTCGATCGCCGCCTGCGCGGCGCCGACGCCCATCCCGACGAGCACCATGCGTTCGTTCTGGAAGTTCTTCATCGTCTCGTAGAACCCGCGATGGACCGTGCCGAGCACCTGGTCGTCGGCGATCCAGACGTCGTCGAGTACGAGTTCGGCGGTGTCGGAGCAGCGCCAGCCGTGCTTGTCGAGCTTCTTCGACACGGTGAACCCCTCGGTGCCCGACGGCACGAGGAACATCGTGATCCCGTACTTGTTGTCGGGGTCGGTCTTGGCGGCGACGATCGTCATGTCGCCGTAGACGGCGTTGGTGATGAACGTCTTGGTGCCGTTGATGCGCCAACCGTCGCCGTCCTTGACCGCCTTGGTGCGGATACCGGCGACGTCGGAACCGGCGTCGGGTTCGGTGACCCCGATCGACAGGATCGTCTCGCCGGTGAGCATGCCGGGCAGCCACTGCTCGAGCTGTTCGGGTGATGCCGAGTTGACCAGATGTGGGCCGGCCATGTCGGTGTGGACCAGCACGGTCACGTCGAAGCCGGCGAACGTCGAGGCGCCGAGCGCTTCGGAGAACACGGCCGAGGCGAGCATGCCGAAGCCGAGACCGCCGCGCTCCTCGGGCACCCGCAGGCCGAACATGCCGAGCGCGCCCATCTGCCGCAGGACCTCGCGGGGGACCTTGCCGTCGGCCTCCCACTCGTCGCCGTGTGGGATGACCTCCTTGGACACGAACTCGACGGTCTGGTCGTAGATCGCCTGGAGTTCGTCGGTCATGTAGATGTTGCGGTGCGTCATGGCGCTGGCTCCCGGGAGTCGGAATCGGAGTCGGAATCGGTGTCGGAATCGGTGTCGAAGGTGACGAGGGCCTGGTGGGAGGCGACCTGGTCGCCGACGGCGACGGTCACGTCGGCGACGGTGCCGTCGACCGGCGAGCTGAGCGTGTGGAGCATCTTCATCGCCTCGATGACGATGCACGTGTCGCCGGCGGTGACGGTCTGCCCGGGCTCGACGGCGATCTCGGCGACCGACCCGGGGAACGGGGCGACGACGGCATCGCCGTGCGCTGCGCCGCTGACCGCCTCACCCGCCCACACCTCGGAACGCTCGGGAACCCGGAAGTGATGCGGGTACCCGTCGATCGCGATCGTGAGCCGGCGCTCGTGGGTGACGGCGCCGCGGCACGATCCGAGCGGATCGACCGGGAACCGGTCGGGGGCGACCTCGTGGAGTTCGCCGTCGATCGATCGCACGGTGGTCGGGATGCTCGGTCGATGCGGTGTCAGCCGGAACGGAGTCAGGTGGGTGAAGAGCGACGGCCGCCCAGCGCTCGGCTGTCCGATCGCGTGCCACGCGGCAGCGGCGTAGGGCGCTGCCGGAGCCGGGTCGGCCGGGATCGGGGCCTCGTCGAGGAAGCGGGTGGTCACCCGTCCGTCGATCACCGGCTGCTGATCGACCAGCCACCGGTGGAACGGCCCGGTCGTGACCACACCTTCGATCCGGAGGCCGTCGAGCCATCCGCGCAACGTGGCGAGTGCCGCCGGTCGGTCGGTGTCCCAGACGATCAGCTTGGCGATCATCGAGTCGTAGAACGGGCTGACCTCGTCGCCTTCCCGTACCGCGGCGTCCCATCGGAACCTGCCTGGTGGGCGCCGATCGGGCTGGTCGGTGTCGTAGCCGAGCCGGAGTCGTTCGACGGCGCCGATGTCGGGGCTGAAGTCGTTGGCCGGATTCTCGGCGTTGATGCGGCACTCGAAGGCGTGACCGGTGAACGTGACATCGGCCTGGGTGATCGGGAGTCGTTCCTCCCGCGCCGAGCGGATCATCAGTTCGACGATGTCGAGACCGGTGACCTCCTCGGTGACCGGGTGCTCGACCTGGAGCCGGGTGTTCATCTCGAGGAAGAAGAACTCGCCGGTGGTGTCGTCGACGATGAACTCGACGGTGCCCGCCGAGTCGTACTCCATCGCGACGGCCAAGGCCACGGCGGCGTCGTGCAGGCCCGTACGGGTTGCGTCGGGCAGGTTCGGCGCCGGCGCCTCCTCCAACACCTTCTGGTAGCGGCGCTGCACCGAGCACTCTCGGGTGCCGAGGTGGACGACATTGCCGTGCCGGTCGCCGACGACCTGGACCTCGACGTGACGGGGTCGCTGGATGTAGCGCTCGACGATCATCGCGCCGTCGCCGAAGTTACGCTCTGCCTCGGTGGACGCCTCGGCGAGCGCGGCGGCGAACCCGTCGGGGGAGTGGACGATACGGATGCCCTTGCCGCCACCGCCGGCCGCCGCCTTCACGAGCACGGGGAAGCCGATCCGCTCGGCGGCAGCGGCCAGATCCGCGGGGTCCTGCGACTCGTCGAAGCCGGGGATGATCGGCACGCCGGCGTCGGCGGCGATGCGTCGGGCCTCGATCTTCGAACCCATCCGCTCGACGGCGACCGGATGCGGGCCGATCCATCGGGCGCCGGCGTCGACGACGGCCCGAGCGAACCCGGCGTTCTCGGCGAGGAATCCGTAGCCGGGATGGACCGCGTCGGCGCCGGTCTCACGGATCGCGTCGAGCAGTCGCTCCTGCGACAGGTACGACTCGGCCAGCGACGCCGGCCCGAGCCGGTACTGCACGTCGGCTTCCTGCACGTGGGCGGCGGCGCCGTCGGGATCGCCGTACACGGCCACCGTCTCGTGGCCGAGCCGACGCGCGGTCCGGATCACCCGGCGGGCGATCTCGCCCCGGTTCGCGATCAGGATGCGCATCTCAGCGCTCCCCGGCTACGCAGGCCGTGGTCGGCCGCTCGCTCGTGCTCGTGTGAGGGTTCGGCGTCGTCATGATTACATCCGGTACACGAGACCGTTGGCCGGCTTCGGTTCGTCTTGGCGGGCGGCGAGGGCGAGGCACAGGCCGAGGGCGTCGCGGGTCTGTTCGGGTTCGATCAGGCCGTCGTCCCAGAGTCGGCTGGTGGCGTAGTACGGGTTCGATTGCGTCTCGTACTGGTCGCGCACCTCAGCGCGCAATGCGGCGATCTGGTCGTCGGTCGTGTCGCCGCCCTTCATGCCGGCGAGCCGGATGTCGACCAGCACGGTCTCGGCGGTCTCGGCCGACATCGTGGCGATCCGCGAGTTGGGCCAGGCGAACAGGAACCGTGGCTGGAACCCACGGCCGCACATGCCGTAGTTGCCGGCCCCGTACGCGCCGCCGATCAACACCGTGTAGCGAGGTACGGTGGCGTTGGCGACGGCCGCGACCATCTTGGCGCCGTTCTTGGCGATGCCGCCGGCCTCGGAGTCGCGGCCGACCATGTAGCCCGAGGTGTTCTGGAGGAAGACGAGCGGGACCCGCCGTTGCTCGCACAGCTCGATGAAGTGCGTCGCCTTGAGCGCGGCCTCGGAGAAGATGATGCCGTTGTTGGCGATGATGCCGACGAGGTGTCCGTGGATGCGGGCGAACCCCGTGACGATCGACTCGCCCCAGTCGGGCTTGAACTCGTGGAACCGCGACCCGTCGACCAGCCGGGCGATGATCTCGATGCCTTCGAAGGGGATGCGGTCGTCGGCCGAGATCACCCCGTACAGCTCGCCGATGTCGTAGGCGGGTGGCTCGACATCCGGGGTCCAGTCGAGCCACGGCTGACGCTGGTCGATGCGGCGCTGCGACGTGGTTTCGCAGATCTCGCGCAACTTGCCGTACGCCTCCTGCTCGCTCTGGGCGATGTAGTCGCTGACGCCGGACGTGTAGGTGTGGAGCTGGGCGCCGCCGAGGTCGTCGGGTTCGATGATCTCGCCGAGCGCGGCCTTGACGATCGGTGGGCCACCGAGGAAGATCCGGCCGATGCCCTCGACCATGATCACCTCGTCGCTGAGCGCCGGCACGTAGGCGCCACCGGCGGTGCATCCACCGAGCACGACCGAGAGCTGCGGCAGGCCGGCCGCCGACAGCCGCGCCTGGCGGTAGAAGGAGCCGCCGAAGTGGTCTTTGTCGGGGAAGATCTCGTCTTGCAGCGGCAGGAACGCGCCGCCGGAGTCGACCAGGTAGATGACGCCGAGGTCGTTCTCGAGCGCGATGTCCTGGGCCCTCACGTGCTTCTTGATCGCCATCGGCACCAGCGAGCCGCCCTTGACGGTGGCGTCGTTGGCGATGAACATCCACGGCACCCCGTGCACCACACCGATGCCGGTGACGATGCCGGCGCCCGGCACCTCGTCGTCGTACTGACCCCACCCGGCGAGCGTGGAGAGCTCCATGAAAGCGGTGCCCTCGTCGATCACCATGTCGATCCGGTCGCGGACCATGACCTTGCCGCGTGAGAGGTGGCGTTCGATCGAGCGGTCGCGGTTGTGGCCGCCGTCGATCGCCCACTGCTGGCGTTCGCGCAACGTGACGGCCTCGCCGACGTTGTGTTCGAAGTTGGTGGAGAACCGCTCGGAGGCCGGGTCGATCTTGGAGTGGATCGGTCTCATGCTGCCGCTCCGGTCCAGAACTGCCGGGCGATGGCGTCGGCGAATCGGTCGAGGGTGCCTCGGTCGGGGTCGAACCACTCGACGGAGGAGTTCATCGCGCCGAACAGTGCGAGCCGGGCCACGGTGATGTCGATGTCGGCCGCGACGGAGCCGGTTCGCTGGAGATCGTGGAGCAGCTCGGTCCACCTCGCTTCGTAGGCGTCGCGACTCGGGACGAGCGAAGCCCTGACCGAATCGGGTGCGGTGCGGAAGGTCACGACGTGTGCCGCGGTGTACGGCCCGTTCTCGAACAGCGCCGACAGGTGGGCGCGGGTGTGCGCCACGATCCGCGGGAACGGCTCGGCGTCGCCGTGCGTCGCCTCCGCTCGATCGAATGCTTCGTGCATGACGTCGAGCCCCCGTTCGAGGATCGCGGTCAACAACTGGTCCTTCGACGAGAAGTGGTAGTAGAGCGACCCGGCCTTCATCCCGACGACTTCGGCGAGCTGCCGGAGCGACGTGCCCTCGTACCCACGTTGGAGGAACAGGTTCGCGGCCTCGTCCATGATGCGCGATCGGGCGGGCTCGACCGCCGTGTCGGCGGCGATGTTCGAGGCGGCGAGCGACATGATCGCAACCTACCTAACGTCCGTTAGAACGTCAAGGCGAGCTTCCCACGTGCTACGAACGGGTCATGTCGTCCGAGCCCCACGTCGCGCTGCTCCGAGGGATCAACGTGGGGGGCCACAAGATGATCCCGATGGCCGAGTTGCGCGCCGCGCTCGAGTCGGCGGGGATGAGCGACGTCCGCACCTACATCCAGAGCGGCAACGTGGTGTTCTGCCCGGCCGGTGCGGCCGCCGGGGAAGCCGACCTCGTGGACGCGGTGCGATCGGTGGTCGGCGACCGGTTCGACCTGGATGTTCCGGTCGTCGTCCGGTCGCTCGTCGACATCGAACGGATCGCCGGCGCCCATCCCGACGCGGGCCGAGAGGTGCCGCCGAAGTGGTTGCACGTGTATCTGCTCGATCGATCCGCCGACCCGGCGGATGCGCCCGATCCTGGGCGTTTCGGTGACGATCGGCTGGTGGTCGACGGGCGCGAGATCTACGCCGCCTACCCGTCGGGATCGGGACGATCGAAACTCACGCTCGACATCGTCGAGCGCTCGTTCGGCGTCACCGCAACCGCTCGCAACCTGTCGACGCTGGCGGCGATCGTCGCGCTCGGTCGCCGTGTCTGACCGTCGGTGAGCTGCATCCGGAGGTCGACCTCCCGAGAAATTCTCGAAGATCGCGTATCAGTGGGCGGCCTCGCGACTCTGTGTCCTGTATGGGCCCGACACCACTGCTGCTGGTTCCCACCGGCGTAGAGTCGCCGGTATGGCGTCTGAGCCGCGGTTTTCGCCCGATGACTCCCTCGCCGACCTGGTTGCCGGGGCCCTCGACGGTCATGGTGCTGCCTGGAACGCCTTGGTCGGCCGACTCGAACGCGTTGTGTGGAAGTCGGTCAACATGATGACCACCGATCGCGAGGTACGCGACGATGCATTCGCGGCGACCTGGCTCCGACTCGCCGAGCGCCTCGACGGCATCCGCGAACCCGAGAAGCTGCCAGGTTGGTTGACGACCACCGCGACCAACGAGGTCCGACAGATCGTGCGGCAACGACACCGTCAAGACCTCTCCATCACCGAGTCGTGGTCGTCGTCGAGCGGCATCGGTGACCTCGTCGACACGCTCGTGGGTGACGACGGTGAACATGCCGACGAACTGATGGCCGACGAACGGCGTCGCCACGTGCGCGCAGCGTTCGGACGGCTCGACGAACCGTGCCGCGAGATCATCACCGTGTTGGTGCTGGCCGATCCGCCAGTTCCGTACGACGAAGCGAGCGATGCGCTCGGTCGCCCGATCGGTTCGCTCGGGCCATCGCGTCGCCGTTGCCTCGACAAGATGAGGACACTCCTCGAACCCCCACCAGGAGGTACGCCATGAGCGACGCGCCCGACGCTTCGATGCTCGCCAGGATCAGCGAGGCGTTCGACTCGCTGGAGCCGATCCCGCCACACCTCACGGATGCCGCGCAGGCGGCGTTCACGTGGCGACGGGTCGACGCCGAACTCGCCGACCTGCTGTTCGACTCGGCGAACCACGAACTCGTCGGCGTGCGCGGCACCACCTCCGATCGTCGCTCGTTCCGTTTCGGCCACGGCGACGCCGTGATCCGCGTGCATCTGACGCAAGCCACGATGATCGTGATGCTCGAGCCACCGATGTCGGTGGGGTGCCGGGTCACGAGCCAGGACGCCACCGAGGAGCACCGCACGGACGAGTACGGCGAACTCGCCGTCGACGCGCCGGAACTTCCGGCCCGCATCGAGGTCGACCTGCCGGGCGGCACGGTCGTCACCCCCTGGATCAGCGGCTGACGACTCGCCCGCTCACGGCGTGTTGACGACCGTGCCGAGGCCTGGATAGCGGAAGTGCCCAGGGCGGTCGAGGAGCCACGCGGCCGCGTCGCCCGGCCGACCCTCGGTGTTGCGACCCATCCACTCCCAGGCGATGGCGGCGGCGACGATCGGCCCGGAGAACGACGTACCGCTCCACACGGCCCAACCGTCGAAGTCCTCGCCGTCATGGCTGGCGTCGTCGCCGAGGTCGAAGAAGGTCGACACGACATCGACGCCCGGAGCGCACGCGTTCACCCACGGGCCGTGGTTGGTGAACGGGGCCGGCCCGTGTGGCCCGAGGGCACCGACGCCGATCACGTTCTCGAACGATGCGGGCCAGGTGGGTCGGCACGACGCGTCGTTGCCGGCGGATGCGACGAAGACCACACGGTCGCGGATCAGGTCGCCCGCCTCGTCACCGTCGCCGTTGTAGCGCGCCTGGATCGTCGCGATCGCCGACGCGATCGCGATCGGCGGGTCGTCGTCGTCACAGAACCCACCGAACGACATCGTCACGATGTCGAACGGCGGCTCCGGGTTGCCGTCGTTCGGGAACTGCTCGAGCAGCGCCTTGGCGATCGCCGCGTCGTCGGTGTCGCCGTACGAGCTCAACGCCCGGACGCAGGTGACTGCCGCGCCCGGTGCCAGGTTGGCGACGATGCCGGCGATGAACGTGCCGTGGCCTGCCGCCGGGTCGAGCACGCGGTTGCCGTCGCCATCCCAGACATCGCCGTTGGCGTCGGGGTCGGGCGGAGGTGTCGGGATCACGCACTTCTCGAGCAGTTCGAGCGCTCGTTTCGCGCTCGGTGTGGCGTCGGCGGCGGTGGCGCCGGCTCGGAAGATGTCGGTCGATCCGCCCGTGTCGACGACGAGCACGTTGCAGGAGACGTCGGGGCGTGCTCGACGGCGCGACAACTCATCGGCGGTCGGAGCGACCGCCGGTGCGGCAGTCGACTCGCGCGGGCTGACGATCTGGCCGGTCCACACCCCGCAACTCGCCTCGCAACCGCAGCCGCCGGGATATGGGGTGCCGCCGGGGTAGGGGGTGCCGCCGGGGTAGGGGGTGCCGCCGGGGTAGGGGGTGCCGCCGGGGTAGGGGGGTGCCGCCGGGGTAGGGGGTGCCGCCGGGGTAGGGGGTGCCGCCGGGGTAGGGGGTGCCGCCGGGGTAGGGGGTGCCGCCGGGGTAGGGGGTGCCGCCGGGGTAGGGGGTGCCGCCGGGGTAGGGGGTGCCGCCGGGGTAGGGGGTGCCGCCGGGATATGGGGTGCCGCCGGGGTAGGGGGTGCCGCCGGGGTTCGGCGCTCCGATCGGATGCGCGAAGAGCACGTGGTTCACGCGCGCCGAGAATCCTTCGGATCGGAGCTCGAGCGCCACTGCGACGGGGTCGGGGATGCCGCGCACCAGGACGAGGTCGTGGGGGGACGTCTCGGCCCCGTCGGTCTCCGTCTGCGCCTTGTCGGTCGGCGTTCGTCGATCGATGATCACCTCGACATCGAGATCGTCGACGTCACGGCCGAGCCGCACGGAGATCTTCTGCAGGGCGGCCCGGGTCGAGATGACCTCGTTCGGCCGGTACGCGAAGTGCGAGTCGGATCTCCCTGCCCGGAACTGGACGCGACGATCCCACGGCGTGTTCGGCTGCTTCATGATGGCCCTTTCGACGTCGGACTTCTGGCCATGAGAGCATGACACGTGGCCGACGGCGGACCGAACGATTATTGCCAGACCGAGTATTGGGACCGGCTCGTCCAGCGCGGGCCGGCGGCCGCGCTCCGGAGCGTCGAGGAGGTGTTGGCCGACCCGGACGTCGCCGACGACGCCAGGGCGCTCGCCCACAACTCGGCTGCTCGGTCGCTGTTCGAGCTCGGTCGTGTTCGAGATGCCCTCGCCGCAGCACGCTCTGCGATCGACATGGCGGCCGACGCCGGCCCCGAGGTGAAGTCGATCGTCGAGATGTCGAGTTCGGTCGTACTGGCCGAGGCCGGGTTCGTCGACGAGGCGCTCGGTGGATTGGAAGCGCTCGCCGCCGCCCATGGCGGGGTCGATCTCGGGCGGGTTCGTTTGCAGATCGGCTATGTCCTGCACCACGCCGGTCGCCTGCACGAGGCCCTGGCGGAGTTCGATGTCAGCGAGCGGCTCTTCCTCCACGGCGGCGAGCTCCGCGACCGGCTTCGGGTCCACCAGAACCGTGGCCTCGTACTGCTGCAGCAGGGGCGGCTCAACGAGGCTGCCTCCGACTTCGAGCGGGCGGAGGCCTTGGCGCTCGAACTCGGCATGATCGCGGCCCAGGCGCAGAGCGTGACCAACATGGCCGTCCTCCACGGACGTGCACGGCGGTTGACCGAGTCGATGCAGGCGTTCGATCGGGCGTTCGATCTCTTCGAGCAGGCGGGCAACCCGGCTCGTATGGTGGCCTTGGCCGAGATCGACCGTGCCGAGGTGATGATGCACTCGGGTCTCCTGCTCGACGCGATCGACGCCTGCCGGGCTGCACTCGAACTGGTCGAGCCGAGCGGCAATCGGATCCTGCTGGGTGACGCCCACCTGATGGTGGCGCGCGCCGAACTCGCCGCAGGACATCTCCGAGCGGCGACCCAATCGGCGTCGCGCTCGATCGAGATCTTCGGTGCGTCGGGTCGGCCCGACATGGTGCCCCAGGCCAAGGCGATCGCTCTGACGGCCGTGTTGCTCACCGAACGAGCGCCGGATCGGGTCATGCCGATCCTCGGCGAGGTCGCGGTGGTGGTCGGCCTGCTCCGTGCCCACGGCTGGCAGGCCAGCGCCGACGAACTCGCGCTCGTCCGAGTGCGGGCCGGCCTGCGGCATGGACTCGTCGACGAGATCCGGCCCGACATCGACGAGCTGCGATCGGGGGTGACCGACGGACAGCGACAGACCGTCCTGGCCGGCTGGTTCGCCGAGGCGATCGGTTGCTCCCTGGCGGGCGACACCGTCGGCGCCCTCGCCGGGTGCCGGACCGGCCTCGACCTGGTCGACGACATCGTCGCCGAGGCGACCACGCTCGAGCAGCGGTCGGCTGCGATGCGGCTCGGCCACGATCTCAGCCAGTTCACGATCGAGCTGGCGGTCGACATGGGCGACGCCGACACCGCACTTGCCGCTGCGGAGGGGACCCGAGCCCGCGCGCTACACGACGAACTCGCGGGCGGTGAGCGTCACCGCCCGTTGACGGAGTCGGGTGCGCAGCGGCTTCGCGGTGAGCTGGCCACTCGACTCGGTACCCGTGTGCTCATCGAGTGGATCGTCGTGCGCGACCACGTGTGGGCGGTCGTGTTCGACGCCGACGGCAGTCGGCTGGTCAGGGTGGCGGATCGTGCCGAGGTGACCAGGGCGCGCGATCGGGTGGTGATGTGGCTCGACCTCGCTGCGGCCGAGCCCGACGAGTCGAGCGGCCGGGCGCTGCGCGCCGGACAGACCCTCGACGAGTTGTTGATCGCCCCGCTCGAGCTGCCGAATGATGTCGGGGTCGTCATGGTGCCGGTCGATCTCTTGCACGGCATTCCGTGGTGCGGGTTGCCGAGCTTCTCGGCTCGCCCCGTCTCGATGACACCGAATGCGCAGGTGTGGATGGAAGCCGATCGTCGGGCCGCCGGCGCCGTCCGGTCGGTGAGCGTCGTCGTCGGTCCGGAGTTGACCGAGAGCGACACCGAACTGGCGGCGATCCAGCGTTGGTACCCCGGTTCGGCAGTGGCGTCGGGCCCGAGCGCGACCGCGCACACGGTGCGTTCGATGTTCGCCGGTTCCGACCTCGTGCAGATCGCGGCGCACGGGAGGTTCCGCTCCGACCATCCGCTCCTGTCGACGCTCGATCTCCACGGAGGTGAGGCGACGTTGTACGAGGCGATCCCCGACCGTGTCAGGTCGAAGTTGGTCGTGCTCTCGAGTTGCGAGGGGGGAGCGCAGGGCACCGCCGATGGTTCGGAGGTGCTCGGGATGTCGGCGGTGTTGCTCGCGCGCGGTGCCTCGACGGTGATCGCACCGCTGACGGTGGTGCGCGAACTCGAGTGCGCCGAGTTCATCGCCGACGTCCACGGCGAGCTGGCTGCGGGTGAACACGTGGCATGCGCGCTCGCCAACGTTCGTGGACGCTGGCTCGCCGACGACGACCTCAGCAGGTGGGCGGTCGCGTCGTCGTTCGGTTGCTTCGGGTCGGGGGCCGTCGTCGTCGCCGGGTAGTACCGGCGGCGGCGCCGTACGATCGAGCCGTGCCCGAAGGTGACACGCTGCGACGGCTGGCCGACAAGATCACGCACCGGTTCGCCGGCGCACGCGTAGAGCGTTCGGTGATGCGAGATCCTCGGCTCGCGGGCGTCGATCTGGCCGACTCGAGGCTCGTCGATGCCGACGCGTACGGCAAACACCTCTTCGTCCGCTTCGATGACGGCCGCTCACTGCACGCCCACCTGCTGATGACCGGCGGGTTCGAGGTCGGTGCGCCGTCGCGAGAGTCGACGTGGCGTCGGCGGGTCGAACTGTGGTTGGAGTCCGGGCGCCTGACCGGTGTGGCGGTGCCGATCCTCGGCATGATGCCGACGACGGCCGAGCACGAGATCACCGATCATCTGGGCCCTGACCTGTGCGGTCGGTCCGGTCCGCCGGAGATCCCCGAGATCGTCGAGCGGCTGCTCCGGGCGCCCGACGAGCCGGTCACCGGAGCGCTGCTCGACCAGCGCAACGTCGCCGGGTTCGGCAACGTCTACGTCAACGACGTGCCCTTCATCACCGGTGTCGACCCGCAGCAACCGGTGGGGAGCATCGACGGTCTCGACCAGATGGTCGCGATCGGCGTGGCGCTGATCCGCACCAATGCCGATCGAGGCCCGCAGAACACGACGGGCCGCCGGCTCCACACCGATGCACGATGGGTGCACGGGGTGGGTCGGCGGCCATGTCCGGTGTGCGGCGAGCGGTTGCGTTACGAGAGCGAGGAGCAGACGCCGTGGCGACGTTCGATCACCTGGTGCGGGAGCTGTCAGCCGCTCAGCGATCGGGCGGTGGTCGACCTACGTCGAACCCGTCGCCTGATCGGATTGCACCCAGCGGTGAAGCAGGCGGTCTTTCCGCCCGCTTCACCGTGACGTCTGGGACGACGAACTTCAGGCGATGGCGTGCTCGCGGCGGGTGCTGAGCACCATGACGCCGCCGATGAGGAGCATCAGTGCGCCGATGGCCATCATCGTGTTGGTCGTTCCCGGACCGGTCTTGGGCAGTTGGGCCAGGACGGTGGTCGGCGAGTTGCTGTCCGTGCCGACCGTGGTCGGGGGAGAGGCCTCGACCGAGGTCGTCGTGCCCTGGTAGCAGTTCGGGTCGTCCGGCGGCAGCTCCGGGTCCCATTCGCACGGCAGCGTCGTCGTGGTGGTCGGCCCGCCGCTTTCCGACACGGTGGTCGTCGTCTCGGCCACGGTGGTGGTGGTCTCGGCCACGGTGGTGGTGGTCTCGGCGACCGTGGTGGTCGTCTCGGCCACGGTGGTGGTCGTCTCGGCGACCGTGGTGGTGGTCTCGGCCACGGTGGTGGTGGTCTCGGGGAGCGTGGTGGTCGTCGTCGTGGTGGTGGTCGACTCGTCGCCGTCGCACAGGTGGGAGAGCACGAACCTCACGTTGCCCGAGCTCGTGTACCCGCCGGGTGTGATCTCGGCCTCGGAGCCGAATGCCACGAGATCGCCGAGGGAGTATCCGGCCGGCACGGCGACGAACACGTTGTCGGCCTGACCGCCGTTGGAGATGATGTCCGATCCGTCGAAGTCGATGATCGTGCCGCCGAGGTTCAGGCTGATCGTGACGAACGCGTACGTGCCGTCGTTCGGTGCGATCACGAAGTGCCAGTAGTCGCCGACCGAGGAGGGGCAGTCGTCACCGACGTCGGCCCCGCTGTTGGACAGCGGAACGAAGTCGGTGTCCTCCAGACCGGCGACCGGATTCCCGGTGACGCCGAGGGTCAGTGCGATCGCTCCCAGGAATGCCAGCACGACCCCGATGATCGTGCGTGGGTGGCGGCGCGTATCGCCCGGATGCAGTGCGTTTGGTGTCATAGCGTGATCTCCCGTGTTCATCGAACGCTTACCGTACCCATGGAGGCACACGCAAGGTCAAGCAATACCAAAATTCTTGACAGCTTGGTGAATTCCAGGATGACCGAACCACGCCGAGCGTTGACGCTGGCGCTCGGTGTGGTCAGTTTTGGTCGCGCAGAAAGCGTCGGAGGATCTTGCCGCTCGCCGACTTCGGGATCTCGTCGGTGAACTCCACGAGGCGGATGTGTTTGTAGCTCGCCAGGTGTTCGGCCACGTGTGCTTTCACCTCGTCCTCGGTGAGGTCGGTGCCGGGCTGCGCGACGACGTAGGCCTTCGGGAGTTCGCCGGCTTCGACGTCGGCCACGCCGATCACGGCGACGTCGGCGATCTTCGGGTGCGAGATCAGCAGCGCTTCGAGTTCGGCCGGGGGCACCTGGAAGCCCTTGTACTTGATGAGTTCCTTGACCCGGTCGACGATCGTGACGTGATGGTGTTCGTCGATGACGGCGACATCTCCCGTGTGGAGCCAGCCGTCGTCGTCGATCGTGTGCCGCGTCGCTTCGTCGTTGTTGAGGTACCCGGTCATCACCTGTGGGCCGCGAACCCAGAGTTCGCCCTCGGCGCCGACATCCTGATCCTCGCCGGTCGCGGGGTCGACGAGGCGGCACTCGGTGTTGGGCACCGTGATGCCGGACGTGCCCGATCGGAAATCGCCGACGACGGTGCAGTGGCTGACCGGGCTGAGCTCCGTCATGCCGTACCCCTGGACCACCTCGCAACCGACCCGCGCCGCGGCTTCGGCGGCCAGTTCGGCGCCCAGCGGCGCGGCGCCCGAGAAGATCTGCTTGAGCGAACCGAGGTCGAACTGCTCGACCATCGGATGCTTCGCGAGTGCCAGCACGATCGGTGGCACCGCGTAGAAGCGGGTGACCTTGCGTTCCTGCACGATCGTGAGCGCCTGCTCGAGATCGAAGCGCGGCATGGTGATCACCGTCATGCCGGTCGCCAGCGAGGAGTTCATGAGGACCTGCATGCCGTAGATGTGGAAGAACGGCAGGAACGACAGCGCTGCCTCGCCCTCGTCGTCGACCTGGATGCAGGGTTCGCACTGGGCGATGTTGGCGACCAGGTTGCGGTGCGTCAGCATGACGCCCTTCGGGAGGCCGGTGGTGCCCGACGAGTAGGGGAGCACGACGACGTCGGCGGCGGGGTCGATCGGTGCCTGGGCGATCGGCTCGCCCATCAGGGCCATGGCGTCGCCGACGCCCTCGCCGCCGTCGAGTGAGAGCACCTCGCTCACGCCGGTTCCCTCGATCGCCTCGAGTGCGGTCTCGGCGAACACGCCGACCGTGATCAGCATCGAAGCTCCTGCGTCCTGGAGCTGGAACCTGACCTCTTCGGCGCCGTAGGTCGGATTGATCGTGGTGATCGTTCCGCCCGCGACGGCGACCGCGTGGAACACGATGGCGTACTCCGGGATGTTCGGCGCCATCAGCCCGAGCGTGTCGCCCTTGCCGAAGCCTCGTTCGGCGAGTCCACCGGCGAACCGGTGGATCAGATCCTTCAGTTGGGCGAACGTGTAGGTGCGTCCCGACGGCCCGTCGATCACGGCGGGGCGGTCCGGATGATCGACGGCCCCACGGAGCACGTACTCGGTGACCGGAAGTTCGGGAATTTCGACGTCGGCGAGCGGGCTCCGGTGGATGATCATCCCGTCGACACTACGTGCTCGCCGATCCGGTCGAGAAAGCGTTGTGCCGCCATCGCCGACTCCTGGCGCCACAGTCCGACCGGGTCGTCCGGCGGCCCGACCGTCAGCGCGTCGAGGGCCGGTCGAAGTAGGGCACGTTGGCGGTCGACGAGGTCGCTCGCGTCGATCCCGGCGCGCTCGTTCAGCCGGAGTTTGAGGAGGAACTCGATGCGGAGATCTCGCACGTGTTCGACCGGTTCGGCGAGCCACGTTCGGGTCGTGTCGAGCCCGGCCGGCGTCGCGGTCAGCGTGGCGCGCCGTTCGCCGTCGCGGCGGGTGATCGATCCGGCGTCGACCAGCCGCTCGATCGCTCGGTACGTGAGCCCGCGGCTCAGCGACCAGATGCGCCCGAGGTCGCCGTCGGGCCGCAGGAGCTTCACGAGCGTCCAGCCGTGAGTGGGACGTTCGGCGATCGCGGCCAGGCAGACGTGGTCGGCGAGAGAGCCGGGCGGTCCGGACATGGGCGGAGTCTACGACGCTGCGATGCGATAGTCAGAAACTGACTATCGAGCGCTCGGTTTCGTCGGCGGTCCCGATGTCGTG
The DNA here is from genome assembly GCA_033344875.1 of Ilumatobacteraceae bacterium. NCBI lineage: Bacteria > Bacillati > Actinomycetota > Acidimicrobiia > Acidimicrobiales > Ilumatobacteraceae > Ilumatobacteraceae bacterium. Next base: position 34,540 of record JAWPMO010000001.1, read on the forward strand.
CTGACTTCGCCGAACGTCCCGCCGGCGCCGACTCGACGAGATGGTGTCTGTCAGCGCTCTTCTGTCACCTGCAGCTGCCGGGCGTGGTTCCCATCGTTCTCCTCACAGATGCCGGAGTTCGACCGGACCCAGAGGGTGACGTCGTGCGATCCCGCACCCAGTCCCTCGAACAGCATGGTTCCGATCAGTGCCTGACGGTCGCTGTCGGCTCCGGTGATGAACGCCGAGCGATCCGGGCCGACGCCGCCGTCGGCGCTGACGCCGTCGACTCTGAGTTGGTACTCGCAGAAGAGTCCTCCGGTGCCGCGCTGGTGGGTGTTGAGGTCGAGGCGGATGACGGTGTCGTCGCTCACCTTGTCGAACGATCCGACATCGCGAACCTTCTTGAAGGTGAACGCCCCCGTTGAGAAGTCCACGGGGGCCTCGCCGGACCACGTCAGCAGTGTTCGCACCGGATCGAATCGAACGGCGGCCTCTGCCTTCGTGTAGACGTCGGCGCTGTCGGCCTTCGCAGCGACGGCGGCGTCGACTTCGTCCTCTGTGTAGTAGCGGTCGTCGTGGTCGTGGTCGACCGTGTAGCCGACCACATCGACGAGAACGTCGGCTCTGGCGGCGCCCGATGGCATGAACACCCACACTTGGAGCTTGCCGTCGCCGGACAGATCGACCGTGGCGGCGTTGGGTTCGACCGAGCCGGCCTGGAAGTTGACCGTGCTGGTCGTCGGTGAACCGGCGGCGCCGCCCTCTCGCAGGGTCAGGAACCCCTGATCTGTCGGCAACACCACGGTCACGTTGACGAGCACGGCAGTGGCCCCGGCGGGTACGACGGTCTCTGTGGCGGTGCCGGTATCGGTTGCGACGTCGACCTCGCCCGTGACCTGGAGCTCGCGTGGGGCGTCCTTGGTGAACGCCCCGGCGAGCCCGAGTGCGGTGCGTGTATCGAGGATTCGCTTGGCGTCGACCGTGACGGTGACGGGCTTGTCGCCGGAGCCGCTCGACGCCTGCGCCAGGCCGATTCCGCCCCCGCCGAGCGTGATGGCGATCGCGGCGCCGATGGCACTCCAGCGCGTGCGCGAGATCTCTGATCGTGAGTTGTCGGATGTCATTGTTCGGTCCTCGATCGCAGGTGATGAGCGTGCGCCGGATCCCCGTCCGGATGACCCGACGTTAATCGTCTGCGCCCGGCAGGTGGTGGAGCGATCGTCTGCTCGGTGACGGTGTGGTGTCCGGCGGTCGTCACTTCCGACTCTCGCTCGGAGCTCGCCGTCATCGCGAGCGGCCCGCCCGGCTCAGACGAGAAGCCGCTCGAGCGGCACGTGAGCCCGCGGCTGAGCGACCCAGCCTGGCGAGGACCGGCCAGGGGAGTCGGACGACCCGGGGAGTCGGACGACCCGGGCGAGTCGGACGACCCGGGCGAGTCGGACGACCCGGGCGAGTCTGCGGCGCTGCGGTGTGATAGTCAGAAACTGACTATCATTGCCCCATGCACCGAACACGGTCGTCGGCCGTTCGCCTGATCGGTGTCGTGGCGGGACTGATCGCGGTCGTGGCATCGTGCGGCGGTGACGAGCGCGTCGTCGTGTTCGCCGCTTCGTCGCTGACCGACGTGTTCGAGCGTCTCGAACTCGAGTTCGAGGCAGCTCACCCCGACGTCGACGTGATCGTCAACGTCGCCGGTTCCTCCTCGCTCGTCGCGCAGTTGGCCGACGGCGCCCCGGTCGATGTCCTCGTCACCGCCGACCAGGACACGATGGCGACGGCGGTGGCGTCGACCACGATGGCCGGTGACCCGGTCGTACTGGCTCGCAACGAACTCGTGATCGTCGTCGAGCGGGGAAATCCGCTCGCGATCGGATCGCTCGACGACCTCTCCGACGACGTCGTCGTCGTCCTCGCCGCACCGGACGTGCCCGCCGGCGCCTACTCGCGTGCGGTATTGGCGTGTGCGGGCGTCGACGTCGATCCGGCGTCGCTCGAACAGAGCGTCCGGTCGGTCGCAGCCAAGGTCGCGCTCGGTGAGGCCGACGCCGGCCTCGTGTACCGCACCGACGTGTCCGACGATCTCGATGCCGTCGAGCTGCCCGACGCCTGTCAGGTGACCGCTGACTACCCGATCGTGGTCGTCGTCGACGCACCGGCCGCCCGCCGGTTCGTCGAGTTCGCGACCGGGAGCGCCGGAGCCGATGCGTTGTCCGACGAGGGCTTCGTGCTGCCGTGACCGCCACGACGCGAGGACGGCCGAAGCTGCCGATGTCGGTGATCGTCCTCGGCCTGCTCGGGGTCGCGTTCTTCGTGATGCCGTTCATCGGACTGCTGATCCGTGCTCCCGTCGGGTCGATCCCAGATGTGCTGGTCGACGACGGCGTCCGCACCGCGCTGGTGCTCTCACTCGTCACGTCGGTGACGACGACCGCCCTGGCGATCGTGCTCGGCGTGCCCGTCGCATGGCTGCTCGCCAGGAGTGCGCTGCCGGGCCGCAGGTTCGTCCGGGTGCTGTGCACGCTCTCGATGGTGCTGCCGCCGGTCGTCGCCGGCGTTGCGCTGTTCCTCGCGCTGGGTCGGCGCGGCGTGATCGGTGAACCGCTCGACGATGCGTTCGGCATCACCTTGCCGTTCACGATGGCGGCCGTCGTCGTCGCCCAGTTGTTCGTCGCGATGCCGTTCCTCGTGCTGACCGTCGACGCTGCGCTGCGCGCGCTCGACCCGGCGGCGGAGGATGCCGCGAGGACGCTCGGCGCGAGCGAATGGTACGTGTTCCGCCGGGTGACGGTGCCGTCGATCCGACCGGCGCTGGTCTCGGGCATCGTGCTGACCTGGGCCAGGGCGCTCGGTGAGTTCGGAGCGACGATCACGTTCGCCGGCAGCCTGCCCGGCGTCACGCGCACGGTGCCGCTCGCGACCTACCTCGCGCTCGAGAACGACCCGGAGCAGGCGATCCTGCTCAGCCTCGTGCTCGTCGCGGTGTCCTTCATCGTGTTGTTCGGCCTGCGCGAGCGTTGGGTGGGCGCTGCGTTCGGGGCGCGGCCGTGACGTTGACGGTGCAGGGTGCTGTGCAGCTCGACGGGTTCCGGGTCGACATCGACCTCGAGGTCGGTGCCGGCGAGACGGTCGCGCTGCTCGGGCCGAACGGGGCCGGCAAGTCGACCGTGCTCCGGGCGATCGCCGGATTGATCCCGCTCACGAGTGGCCGGATCGAACTCGACGGCACGCCGTGGGATGCGCCGGAGGTGTTCGTGCCGCCGGCAGGTCGACGTGTCGGCGCCGTGTTCCAGTCGTACCGACTGTTCGATCACCTCGACGCCCGCGAGAACGTCGCGTTCGGTCTGCGTGCCCGTGGGATGCGTCGCGGAGACGCCCGTGCGGCGGCCGTTGCTGCGCTCGATCGCCTCGGGGTCGCTTCGATCGCCGACCGGTACCCCGCGGATCTGTCGGGCGGGCAGGCGCAGCGGGTCGCCGTGGCACGGGCACTCGTGGGCGACCCGTCGGTCGTGCTGCTCGACGAGCCGATGGCGGCACTCGACGTGTCGGCACGGAGTGCGGTACGCCACGAACTCGCCGACTGGCTGGCGGCGGTGGGGGCGTCTCGTCTGCTCGTGAGTCACGATCCGGTCGACGCGCATGTGCTCGCCGACCGTGTCGTGGTGCTCGAGGCCGGAGCCGTCACGCAGCGGGCGCGCCTGTCGGAGCTGGCCGCCGCACCGAGTTCGGCGTACATCGCCGACCTCGTCGGGACCAACCTGCTGCGGGGGACCCTCGCCGGCGGAGCGTTGCAGGTGGCGAACGAGGTCGTCATCCACGTCGGTGCCCACGACGCGCCCGACGGCCCGGTGATCGCAACCATCCGTCCGGCGGCGATCGCACTGCACCGTGACCATCCCGAGGGCAGCCCACGCAACGTGTGGCAGGCGGAGGTCGCCGGCGTCGAGCGTGCGGACGACCGGGTGCGCGTCCGGATCGGCGGCGACCTGGATCTCGTCGTCGAGGTCACCGCTGCCGGATTCGGATCGCTCGGTGTCGATGTCGGCGACACGATCTGGGCGTCGGTCAAGGCGTCCGAGATCAGGGTCGTCGCCGACGCGTGACGTACGGTGTCGTACGTGACACATCGTGATCCTGTCCTGATGGGCCCCGGCCCGTGCAACCCCTATCCCGAGGTGATGGAAGCGTTCGCCAGGCCCGTCCTGGGGCACCTCGACCCCGACTTCATCGAGCTGATGGACGATGTCGGCGACCGATTGCGGGCGGTGTTCCAGACCGAGAACCGCCTGAGCTTCGCCGTGTCGGGCACCGGTTCGGCCGGGATGGAAGCCGCCGTCGTGAACTTCGTCGGCCCGGGCGACACCGTGGTGATCGGGGCCAACGGGGTCTTCGGTGGCCGGTTGTGCGACGTCGCCGAGCGGTGCGGCGCCGAGGTGGTCCGCGTCGATGCGCCGTGGGGGACACCGATCGACCCGCAGACGCTGCTCGACGCCCACCCGTCGCCCTCGATGATCGTGGTCGTGCACGCCGAGACCAGCACGGGCGTCCGCAACGACCTGGCGACGCTGGGGGCGAACAAGGGCGACGCGCTCCTGCTCGCCGACTGCGTGACCTCGCTGGGTGGCATCGACCTCCGGCTCGACGAGTGGGGCGTCGACATCGCGTACAGCGGCACGCAGAAGTGCCTCGGCGTACCGCCGGGACTGGCCCCGCTGTCCGTCTCGGATCGTGCGCTCGAGCGGCTGCGCGAGCGCCCGCCTTCGTGGTACCTCGACCTCAACATGATCGCCGGGTACGTGACCGGCAGCGGGGCCCGCGCCTACCACCACACGGCGCCGATCTCGATGCTGTACGCGATCCACGCAGGTCTGGGTGTCGTGCTCGACGAAGGTCTCGCCGCCGCGCAGGCGCGGCACCAGCGGTGCGGTGATGCGCTCCAGGCCGGGCTCGTCGAGCGAGGTTTCGAGTTGTTCGCCGCCGAGGGCAACCGCCTGCCGCAGCTCACGTCGGTGCGGGTGCCCGCGGAGAAGTTGCCGAGCGGACAGTCCGAAGCCGACGTGCGCCGGACGCTGCTGTTCGACTACGGCATCGAGATCGGCGGCGGACTCGGCGACCTCGCGGGCAAGGGCTGGAGGATCGGCCTGATGGGCCACACCGCGCGGCAACGCAACGTCACGTTGCTGCTGGCCGCGCTCGACGAGATCCTGGCCTGATCGCGGCGGGGCATCAGACCCCGGACGCGAGATTCCCACGAGGTGGTTCCGTCGGACCCGGAACAGTTTTGGGACCAGGAGCCACGCTCGTCGCTCGTGGCGACGGTGTGGGTCTGCGTCCCCTGATTGCACCTCGTGGGATCTGATTGCAGTGTCGCACCGACCGACCGGCTTGTACAGGGAATTTGGTCCCGTCGGTCGTGATAACTGCGTTGTCGCGGCCGGCCCGGTACCGGCGCCGTCAGACGACGATGTTGACCATGCGGCCCGGCACGACGATGACCTTCTTCGGAGCGGCACCGGCGAGCGCGCCCTGCACCTTGTCGTCGGCGAGCGCGGCGGCTTCGACCGTGGCCGCGTCGGCGTCGGTCGCGACGGTCACGCGCCCGCGCACCTTGCCGTTGACCTGCACCGGGTACTCGATCGTGTCGTCGACCAGGTACCGCTCGTCGGCGACCGGGAAGTCGAGGTAGGTCACGGTGTCGTCGTGACCGAGCTTGCGCCACAGCTCCTCGGCCATGTGCGGCGCCAGCGGCGCGAGCATCAAGGTCATCTGCTCGGCGATCGTTCGCGGCGTGGTGTCGAGCTTGGTCACGGCGTTGTTGAGTTCGATCAGCTTCGCGATCGCCGTGTTGAACCGCAGCGCGTCCATCTCGATGCGGACCGTGTCGATCGTCCGGTGCAGCAACCGCGTGATGTCGTCGCTCGGTTCGACGTCGGCGACGACACAGGCCCCCGTCTCCTCGTCGACCATCGTGCGCCACAGCCGCTGGAGGAAGCGGTACATGCCGATCACGTCGCGGGTCTCCCACGGACGTGATGCGTCCATCGGGCCGGTCGCCATCTCGTACAGCCGCAGGGTGTCGGCGCCGTACTCGTCGTACATCTCGTCGGGCGAGACGCCGTTCTTCAGGCTCTTGCCCATCTTGCCCATTTCGCGGGTGACCGGCTTGCCGTCGTGGAAGTACTCGCCGTCCCGTTGCTCGACCGAGGTCGCGTCGACGTAGATCTCGCGCTCGTCCTTGTAGGCGGCGGCCTGGATGTAGCCCTGGTTGAACAGGCGGGCGTACGGCTCCTTCGAGGTGACGTGGCCCAGGTCGAACAGGACCTTGTGCCAAAAACGGGCGTACAGCAGGTGCAGCACGGCGTGCTCCACGCCGCCGACGTAGAGGTCGACACCGCCCGGGTGATCGGTGCGGCGATCGGTGCGTGGGCCGACCCAGTACTCCTCGACGGCCGGGTCGATGAACGCCTCGTCGTTGGTGGGGTCGCAGTAGCGAAGCTGGTACCAGCACGAGCCGGCCCACTGCGGCATGACGTTGGTGTCGCGGCGATAGGTCTGTGGCCCGTCGCCGAGGTCGAGGGTGATCTCGACCCAGTCGTCGAGTCGGTCGAGCGGGCTCTCCGGGTTGGAGAACTCGTCGTCGGCGTCGAACGTGCGCGGCGAGAAGTTGTCGGTCTCCGGCAGCTCGACGGGCAGCATGTCGTCGGGCAAGGTGTGCGGGTTGCCGTCGGCGTCGTAGACGATCGGGAACGGTTCGCCCCAGTACCGCTGGCGGCTGAACAGCCAGTCCCGCAGCTTGTAGGTGATGGTGGCCTCGCCGTGGCCGTTCGCCTCGAGCCACTCGTTGACGGCGGCGATGCCGGCAGCCTTGTTGTCGATGCCGTTGAGGTCGAGCGACTCGTTGGACGAGTTGACGTACGGGGCGTCGCCCACGTACGCCTCGGGCCACAACCCGGTGTCGAGCGCGGTCGACGGGGTGGCGCGGATGCGATGGTGCTCGAACCAGTCGGCGGGCGGTCGCTGGATCGGGCGGATCGGCAGCGCGAACTGGCGGGCGAACTCGAAGTCGCGCTGGTCGCCGCACGGCACGGCCATGATCGCCCCGGTGCCGTAGCCCATGAGTACGTAGTCGGCGATCCAGATCTGGATCGGCTCGCCGTTGAGCGGATTGGTCGCGTACGAGCCGGTGAACACGCCGGTCTTCTCGCGGGTGTCGTCGGTGCGGTCGATCTCGTTCTTCGCGGCGGCCTGTCGCCGGTAGGTGGCGACGGCGTCGGCCTGCTCCGGTGTCGTGAGTTCGTCGACGAACGGGTGCTCCGGTGCGAGCACCATGAACGTCGCGCCGAACAGCGTGTCGGGCCGGGTGGTGAACACCGTGATGTTGCCCGCTTCGCTGGCGAAGTGGACGTTCGCGCCGTGGCTGCGCCCGATCCAGTTGCGCTGCATCGACTTGATCGCGTCGGTCCAGTCGAGCAGTTCGAGGTCGTCGATCAGCCGGTCGGCGTAGGTGGTGATCCGCATCATCCACTGCCGCATGTTGCGCTTGAAGACCGGGAAGTTGCCGCGGTCGGAGCGGCCGTCGGCCGTGACCTCCTCGTTGGCGACCACCGTGCCGAGGCCCGGGCACCAGTTGACCGGCGCGTCGCTGACGTAGGCCAGGCGCTGGTCGTCGACGACCGTGCGCCGCTCGTCGGCCGACAGATCCGCCCAGGCCCGGCCGTCGGGTGTGGTGCGAGCGCCGGACTCGTACTCGGCGATCAACTCGTCGATCGGGCGGGCGCGATCTTGCTCGTGGTCGTACCAGGCGTTGAAGATCTGGCTGAAGATCCACTGTGTCCACCGGTAGTACTCGGGGTCGGTGGTGGAGATGCTGCGCCGCTGGTCGTGCGCCAACCCGAGACGACGGAGCTGACGGCGGTACGTGGCGACGTTCTGCTCGGTGGTGATGCGCGGGTGCTGACCGGATTCGACCGCATACTGCTCGGCCGGCAGGCCGAAGGCGTCGAAGCCCATCGTGTGCAAGACGTTGTGACCCGTCATCCGCTTGAAGCGGGCGAACACGTCGGTGCCGATGAATCCGAGCGGGTGGCCGACGTGCAGGCCGCTTCCGGACGGGTACGGGAACATGTCGAGCACGAACAGCTTCTCACCGCGCTCGGCGGCGAGTTCGGCGTCACCGAGCGGTCCCGCCGGGTTCGGTGTCTCGAACGTCCGGTTGCTGTCCCACCAGTCCTGCCAGTGGGATTCGATCTGCTGCGCGAGCGCAGCGGAGTAGCGGAACGGGGGAGTCTCGCTGACGTTCGTGTCGGGGGTGTCTGTCGTGGCGCTCATACCGGCCCACCAGCCTAGGGTTTCGGCCTGGCTGCCGAAGGTGCCCGTTCGAGTTCGGGCAGACCCGGCTGCGGATCGTCGGCCCGAATTGAGGTAGCCGCGTGCGAGTGATTGGGTAGTCGGTGGGCGACCCGTTCGACGGTGTCCGTGCGAACATCGTCGAACGGGCCACGGACCACGGGCCCGAGCAGTGACGGAAGGAACCCATGACGACTCGGCGACGTGATCACACTCCACGACACGACCGGCTGCGGGTTGCCGTGCTGGCTGCCGTGCTGCTCGGCGTTCCGGTCGCGTGCGGTGGCGACGATGCTGACAGCGAGCCGGCCGAACCGGCCGACGAACCCGATGCCGATGAGCCGGTCGAGTCCGACGCCGACGAACCCGCCGGCGGCGACTCGGACCCGGGCGGCGGGCTCGGCACCGGGACCGGGACCGTGTCATTCGACGGTGAGGAGTACCGGTTCGAGATCGGGCGCGAAGCCGGGCAGTGTCGCAACCTGTACGACGTCCTCGTCGTGGATCTGCCACTCGTCGAGGCGAACGGGACGGAGGTCCCGCCGGACTCCGGCCGTCTCGAGCTCCAGGTCGAACTCGACGACGTCGAGGACTTCGAGCCCTGGGCCGATCTGAGCATCCCCGGAGGGCGCTGGTTCGCCGGCGACGACGAGGTGGCCGCGATCACCGATGTCGAGACACCGGACCTCACCCTCACGGCGTCCGGGACGAGCATCACCGGGACCCAGGCGATGGTGCCCTTGGTGCAGGGCATCAACAGCGCCATCGACGCGAAGATCGAGATCACATGCGAATGAGACGTTCGTTCGCGCTGCCCGTGATGTTCGGTGCCGTCGCGCTCGTCGCCGGTTGCGGCGGTGGTGACGGCGACGGCGCGGCACCGGTCGACGCGAGCGATGCAGCCGAGCCGGCCCCGGACCCCGATGACGACGCGCCTGAGCCGGCGGAGTCCGACGAGCGCGTGGCCGAACCCGATGAATCCTCAACTGATGAATCCTCAACTGATGAATCCTCAACTGACGTGGAGCCCGTCGGTGACGACGAGCCGGATGCCGAACCGACGACCGGTCCGGCAGCGATCGACCCGGCGACCCTGGAGCCGGGCACCGCGCTGTTCGTGGTCGACGGGAACGAGTACCGGTTCGCCCGAGGCGACAGCATCTTCGATGTGTGCGAATTCGAACCGGACTTCGACCTCGGCCAGGCCAAGATGGATCTGGTCGACGGGCCCGAAGACGGGTCACCGCACCTGCAGATCGGGTACGGCGGCGACAAGCAGATCGTGGTGCTGGCGGTCCCGCCCGACATCGCGTACATCGCGGGCAAGGGCGAGGAGACCGACCCCTACTTCCAGCATTTCGGGGTCGTGCCGCCCACCGCCGGTCCGATCGACGTGGTCGACGGCGGGGCGTCGGGGCAGATGCCGATGATGAAGGTGCTCGCCGACGAGTTGGTCGATGCGAGCTTCGCCGTCCGCTGCAGCTGACACGAGAAAACGTCCCCGGGATCGATGCCGGAACCGGCCCCGCGCCGCCGTCGCTCCGGCCCGAACGGCCCGACCGTGCTGTGACAGGCTCCTGAGATGGGGACCGATGGGGATCAGTCAGGCCTGGACGTCGACGTCGTCGTGGTCGGCGCCGGGATGGCGGGGTTGTACCTGCTCCACAAGTTTCGTTCGAGCGGGGTGACGGCGATCGCGCTCGAGGCCGCATCCGACGTGGGCGGCACCTGGTACTGGAACCGGTATCCGGGTGCGCGCTGTGACATCCAGAGTCTCGACTACCAGTACACGTTCGACCCTGACCTCCGGCGTGAGTGGCAATGGTCGGAGAAGTACGCCACTCAACCGGAGATCCTCCGCTATCTGAACCACGTGGCCGACCGGTACGACCTGCGGCGCGACATCCGCTTCGACACCCCGGTCGATCGAGCGGTCTGGGACGACGAGGGGACGTGCTGGCGCGTCCACACGGTGTCCGGCGACGAGATCACCTGCCGGCACTACGTGATGGCGACGGGCACGCTCTCGGTCCCGAAGGATCCCGACCTCCCGGGCGCCGATCGGTTCGCCGGCGCGACCTATCTGACGGGGAAGTGGCCCCACGACGGGGTCGACTTCACGGGCAAACGGGTGGCGGTGATCGGCACCGGTTCGTCGGGGATCCAGACGATCCCGCACATCGCCGCCGAAGCAGCACAGCTCACCGTGTTCCAACGCACCCCGAACTACTCCATGCCCGCCGGCAACGGGCCGATCCCCGAGGACAAGCGGTCGCAGCTCGAGGCCGACCCCGAGGCGTACCGCCACGCGGCCCGCTGGTCGCGGGCCGGTGTACCGATGCCACAGCCGACCGACAGCGTGTTCGCGGTGTCCGACGACGAGCGGCTGCGGCGGTTCGAGGAGGCGTGGGCGCAGGGGGAACTCCTGGCGGCCAACAGCAAGTTCGTCGATCTCGGCATCGCCGAGGCCGCGAACGAACTGTGGTGCGAGTTCGTCCGCGACAAGATCCGGTCGACCGTCGACGACCCGGCGACCGCCGAGGCACTGTGCCCGACGACGTACCCGTTCGGTACCAAGCGGCCCTGTCTCGACACGAACTACTTCGAGACGTTCAACCTGCCACACGTCCGTCTCGTCGACCTCCGATCACAGCCGATCGAGTCGATCACCGAGACGGGCATCGAGCTGCCGGGCGAGCACCTGGAGTTCGACGCGATCGTGTACGCCACCGGGTTCGACGCACTGACCGGCGCACTCGTCGGTGTCGACATCCGCGGCCGCGGCGGCCTGACGCTGCGAGAGAAATGGGAGCACGGACCGCGGACCTATCTCGGGCTCACCGCGGTCGGTTTCCCCAACCTGTTCATGGTCACCGGCCCGGGCAGCCCGTCGGTGCTGTCGAACATGGTGGTCTCGATCGAGCAGCACGTCGACTGGATCGCCGACGCAGTCGCCTCGATGCGCGACGACGGGTACACGTCGATCGAACCGACACCGACGGCCGAAGACGGATGGGTGCAGCACGTCAACGACTGCGCCGACATCACCCTCTTCCCGAAGGCCGACTCGTGGTACATGGGGGCCAACGTGCCCGGCAAACCGCGGGTGTTCCTCCCGTACGTCGGTGGCGTCGACACGTATCGGCGCACCTGTGACGAGGTGGCCGAGCGCGACTACCTGGGGTTCCGGCTGGCCGGTCCCGCCGGCGAGCACTGCAACGACGGGGTGGTCAACCGGCTGCAACTCGACGTGATGTTCATGCTGCAGGCGATGCAGGAGATGGAGCTCCCGCCGATCGAGTCGATGAACCCGACCGACGCTCGCGCGTTCATGGAGGCGTCGTCGGCGCTGCGACCGCCCGGCCCTGAGGTCGGTGAGATCGTCGACGGGTCCCTGCCGGGGGCGGATGGCGATCTGTCGTATCGCCGGTACCGGCCGAACACCCCCGGACCGCATCCGATGGTGGTGTACTTCCACGGCGGCGGCTGGGTCCTGGGCGACCACCGGTCCGACGACCCGTTCTGTCGCGATCTCTGCGTACGGTCGGGAGCCCTCGTGGTGTCGGTCGACTATCGACACGGGCCCGAGCATCGTTGCCCCGCCGCTGCCGACGACGGGTTCGCTGCCGTGCGATGGCTGGCCGACCATGCGGCCGAGATGGGAGCGCAGCCCGGCCGTCTCGCGATCGCGGGATGGAGCGCCGGGGCAAACCTCGCCACGGTGACGACGCAGCGGATTCGCGACGATGGAGGACCCGCGCTCGCGGGGCAGCTGCTGATCACGCCGGTCACCGACGGCAGCACCGACCGCCCGTCCATGTCCGAGAACGCCGACGGTTTCGTGCTGACCAGGGCGCTGATGGAGTGGTTCTGGGGGCACTACGCCGACGAGCAGCAGCGGTCCGACCCGATCGCGTCGCCGCTGCTCGCCGCCGATCTCACCGACCTCCCGCCGGCGGCGATCTTCACCAGCGAGTTCGATCCGCTGCGCGACCAGGGTGCGGCGTACGCAGCGGCCCTGAGCGCCGCCGGGGTGCCGACCGAGCATCATCTCGGTCGTGGTCACGTCCACACGTCGTTGACCGCGGTCGACATGATCATCTCGAGCGGCTCGATCCGAGCGGCCATGGCCGACGCCGTCCGGGGCTTCTTCGCTGACTGACCGACGGTTTCGTGCCGCCCGACCGGGGGTACGTCCGGGTCAGCCATGACCACCTCGGACGACTCTGCGGCGCCGGAGCGCGACGGACGCGACGTCGACGAGCAGTTCCGCGCCCTGCTCGAAGGGCTGCGGACGTCGCTCCCCGGCGTCCAAGTGCTGTTCGCGTTCCTGCTGACCGCCCCGTTGCAGAGCGCATTCGCCGACTTCGACGGATTCGAGCGCGCGTCGTTCGCGGTCGCGTTCTATTCGTCCGGGCTGGCGTCGATCCTCCTGATCGCGCCGAGCGTCCACCAGCGGATGCGCGCGCCGGCGACCGGCATCGAACGTCACTCCCGGCGGCACCTGATCATCGCCACGTGGATCACGATCGTCGGTACCGTCGCGATGGGGGTGGCGATCGTGGCGACGACGCTCGTCGTGTCGAGTTTCGTGTTCGGTCGAGGTACCGCCTTCCTGACCGGTACCGCGATCGCCCTGTTGGCGGCCTGGGCGTGGTGCTACGTGCCGCTGGTCACCTTCAGGCGTCGTTGACCGACGGCGCACGTTTGCCGGGCGCCGGCCACGGGTACGCCAAGCCCGTGCGCGTCGACCGCGCGCAGGAGGAGGACCCGACATGACCGACCCGAACACTCCCGACGAAGCGTCCGGTGGTTCCACGTTGTTGGAGGTGCTCGCCGAGGCGGCCGATGACGGCTTCAGCCAGCAGATCGTGGTCACCGACGACGGCGACCTCCGCTGCACGAAGTGTGACACCACCGTGGCCCCGGCCGACTTCGACGTCGTCGGCTTCCGCCGACTCGAGGGCGCCAGCGACCCGTCCGACATGCTGATCGTCGTGTGGGGCACGTGCGACGGGTGCGGTGAGGGTGGTGTTGCGACGGTCGGATACGGCCCCAACGCAGGACCCGCCGACGGCGCCGTCCTCGATGCGCTCGATCTCGACGACGCCACCGACGAGGTCGGCTCGGCAGGCGCTTCCGCCAACTGACCTCGACGGGCGGCGCGTCAGGCGATCGGCAGGCCGGCGGCGAACGACTCGCGGAGGCGCTCGAAGCCGTCGTCGAGCGTGACCGCGGGTGACCAGTCGAGTGCAGCTCGCACTTCACGCTGATCGAACCAGTGAGCCGTCGAGAGCTGCTCGGCGAGGAAGCTCGTCATCGGCGGGTCATCGGTTCGACCGAGTCGGTGCCAGAGGTGTTCGGCGACGGTGCCCCCGGCGGTCGCGATCGCGGTCGGGACGTGCCGCTCTCGCCAGTCGACGCCTGCCGCCGAGGTGATCCGCGCGACGAGTTCGTGGACCGTGCGTGGCTCGCCGTTCGACACCACGAACACCCGGCCACCGAGCGACGGCGCCCGATCGAGGGCCGCGACGAGCGCATCGGCGGCGTTGGAGACGTAGGTCGTGTCGATGAGGGCGGCGCCCGAACCGACGAGCGCGAGGCGGCCCTGACGAGCCCGCTCGACGATCCGTCCGACCAGTTGTGTGTCGCCGGGACCCCAGACGAGGTGCGGGCGGATCGCGACGATCGGCATGTCCGGTGATGACGCCTCGAGGGCGATGATCTCGGCCATCGCCTTGCTGGTCGCGTAGTGGCCGCGGGTGGCCGCCGGGTCGGCGGCATCCGCGCCGGCGCCGACCAACGCCGACCCGGCGTGAGCGACCGACGGCGATGACACGTGGACGAACCGGCTCACCCCGGCGCTGCGGGCTGCGTCGATGACGAGACGCGTCCCGTGCACGTTCGTGAGCTCGAAGTCGCTCCACGGCCCGGTGACACCGACCTTGGCCGCGAGGTGGATGACCGCGTCGTGGCCGACACAGGCCCGCCCGATGGCGTCCCTATCGGTGATCGAGCCGCGGACGGTTCGCTCGTGTGGGCTCTCACCTCGCTGGAACGTGGTGACGTCGTGGTCACCGAGTGCATCGACGGTCGCGCGGCCGATCAGGCTGGTCGCACCGGTGACGAGCACCCTCACGGGTCGGTGACCCGCCCGCCGGCGAGCGCCTCGGCCGCCCACCGCGCCAATGCCGACCGGTCGATCTTGGAGTTGTGTCGACGGTCGACGGGGAGTCGCGGCACATCGAACACGGCCGCGACCGGTGCACCGACCATCTCACGGACACGATCGTGCGTGGCGAGGTCGGCGAGCTCGGCACGCGACACCGGCGTCGCACGTTCGACGACCACGACGATCTGTTGGATGCCGGGCGGCCCGACGCCGACGACGGCCGCGAGCGCGACATCGTCCACCGATTCGACCCGCTGCTCGAGCGCGACCGGGGTGACCGGCCCCTCGGGGGTGGTGATCACGTGTCCGATGCGTCCGCCGACCCACAGCCGACCGTGATCGTCGAGATGGCCGACGTCGCCGGTGGCGTGCCAGCCGACGGGCTGCCCGGAGTCGTGCTCGGTGCGCCACAATCGGTCGTAGCCGCGTCGTTGGTGCGGCGCCCGCACCACGATCTCGCCGACCACGTCCGGTTCGGTGGTGAGCTCGCCGGGTGCGGCCGCGAGAGGTCGGATCGCCGCGTCGACGCTCGGGAGCGGGTGCCCGACGCAGACGCCGTCGCCCTGGTTCGATTCGGAGCCGGCGAGCTCGTCGAGTTCGTCGAGCGAGACGCTGGCGACGGGGAGACACTCGGTCATGCCGTACGGGGTGCACGCCGACGCGTTGGGAAACAGCTCGCGAGCCGCCCGGAGGAGCGCCGGGCGCACCGGTGCTCCGGCGGAGAGCAGGAGCCGCACGTTGTCGAACGCGGCGCGGTGCGCCGCGGAGAGCTGGTCGGCGGTACGCACCACGTTGGCGAGGGCCGCCGGCGAGGCGAAGACCAGGGTGGCTCGCACCCGGAGCACCGCGTCGCCGAGCGCTGTCGCCGTGAGCGTGCCGGGCGCCGCCACGTCCATGTCGGGCACGACCGACGGGATGCCGAGCAGCGGCCCGTACAGCGCGAACGGTGCGAACGCGGCGACGAGCCGATCGTCGAGGGTGATGTCGTACAGCGAAGCGATCGCATCCCGCTGGGCGGCGAGTGCGTCGTGCGTGTAGAGCACGCCCTTCGACGGACCGGTGGCGCCCGACGTGAATGCCACCGCGGCGATCTCGCCGCCGTCGACGGGGCGGGGGAGCGAGCCAGGTGTCGTCCGGAGCGCCGGCAGGTCGGTCGCGACGCCGAGCGCGAGCTTCGACGCGCGGCCGAGCGCGATCGTGCAGATCCGACGTCCCGGCCACCTCAGCGCTCGCGCGGCGGCGAGCGCTTTGGGGATGCCGATCAGATGGTCGGGGTCGGCGACCTTCATCGCAGCGCTCATCCCGGTGCGGCCGAGCCCGGAGTCGACGAGCACGGCGACCGCACCAGCGCGCCAGCACGCCATCAGTGTCACGCTCAGGTCGATGCCCGGGGGGATCATGAGCGCGACGCGTTCGCCCCGGCGGACGCCGTCGGCCGCGAGCCCGGCGGCGGTGGCGTCGACCAGGACGTCGAACTCGCGCGTGTCGACCGCGCGACGGTCGCCCGTCATCTCGGCCACGGCGAGCCGCGGTTCGGGCGGGGCCGGGATGTCGAGCAGCGACGACGTGGTCGTGTCGGCGGGCGCCGGTGCGTGGTCGGCGTCGAGTTCGTCGATCCAGGTGAGTGCGGTCGTCAGGCAGTCGGTGTCTTCCGACACGAAGTGTCCGGCGGTCGGGTACCGGTGCACGTCGGCGTGCGGCAGGCGCGCCTCGAGGTCGTGGAGGTAGAGGTCGGAGAACACCCGGTCGGCAGCACCCCACAGGAGCAGCGCCGGGACATCGGCGAAGTCGGCCAGTCCGGCCGCGATCGCGTCGAGCGTCTCCGCGCTCGGATGCTCGGGTTCGAGCGGGATGTCGGCGACGAACTCGCCGATCGCGGTCCGCCGGTCGGCGGTCCGGTACGGGGCGAGCAGTGCCTCGCGGACCTCGGCATCAGGGCGTTCGTCGGACAGTTCGATCGCGCCGCGGATGAACGCGGTGGTCGAGGTGGTCACCGCGCGCAGCATCGGGGCCGACCGGACGAGGCGGATCACGCTCGGCGCCGGCGACCCGGGCGGTTGGTGCACGGCGGTGTTCATCAGTACCACGCCGTGCAGGTGGCTCCGGTGTCGCTGGGCCCAGCCGAGCGAGATCGGTCCACCCCAGTCGTGGGCGACGGTGACCGTCGGCCCGATGATGCCGAGCTCGGCACCGACCCGGTCGAGGTCGTCGACGCGGGTGGCGAGCCGGCGGAGCGTGCCGGTGCGCTCGGAGAACCCCATGTCGAGGTGGTCGACCGCGACGACGCGCACGTCGTCGGGGGCGTTGGCCAGCAGGTGCCGGAACAGGTACGACCACGACGGGTTGCCGTGGACGCACAGCAGCGTCAGGCGCGGTGGCGTCGACCCGGACCAGTTGTCGAGGACGTGCCAGGTTCGTGGTGTGCCGTCGCCGTCGTCGGCGGTGACCAGGCGTGACCAGCTCGGCTCGAGTCCGGCGAGACCCGGTGGCGGGAGCGTCGCCGGCTCGGTGTGCGTCACCAGCGGAGTTCGATGACGCCGGCGTTCAAGCCGGAGCCGATACCCATGCACAGGACCGAATCGCCGTCGCCCAATGTGTCTTGCACGTGCGCGAGCGTGATCGGGATCGCAGCCGGGCCGATGTTGCCGTAGAACGGGAACGTCTTGGGCACCTTGTCGGCGTCGAGGTTGAGCACGTCGAGCATGGCGTTGGTGTGCACCTCGGAGATCTGGTGGAGGATGTAGCGGTCGCGTCCGCCCCAGCTCTCGCCGGCGCCGGCGTCGTCCCAGGCGAGCTTGGCCAGCTCGGTCCCGGCGTCGAGCAGCGCCTTGGTGTCGGTGGTCATGCCCTCGAGCGAACCGACGCACAGTTCGTGGTGCTGCGTGGCGGCCCGGAAGAAACCCTTGAGCATCTGATGACTACCCGGGTTGGTGGAGTGCCGGCCGACGACCATCGCCGCGGCGCCCGAACCGAGCGTGAGCGTGGCGAAGTTGGCGAAGATGTCCTCCAGGCCCGTGCCGTGCTCGTTGAGGTAGTTGATCGTGTTGTCGTAGACCTGGTTGGTGCCTTCGCCGTCGACGATGAGGGCGTACTCGATCTGACCGGAGTCGATCATCACGCCGGCGAGGTGCATCGCGTTGACGAACCCCAGGCAGGCATTGGAGATGTCGAAGTTGAGACACGTGGTCGGCAGGCCGAGCGCGTCGTGGACGGTGACGGCGCTCGACGGTTCGAGTCGGGCCCGACACACGCTCGTGTCGACCATGAGGCCGATCTTCGAGCGGTCGACACCGGAGGCGGCGATCGCCTTCTCACCGGCTGCTGCCGCGGCGTCGGTGAACGTGACGTCGTCGGGCCACTGGCGACGCTGCCGGATTCCGGCGAGCGATTCGAGGAGGCCGGGTTTGCCCTCGGTGCGCTCGTAGAACGGGGCGAGGCGGGCGTCGACCTCGTCGGACGTCACGACGATGGGCGCCTCGTGGAGTTCGACGGAGATGACCGCGACGTCATCAAAACTGAAGTGGGCGTTCTGGATCATCTCATCCTCGGGTTCGACCGTATGGTTTCCCCACCCTATTGACATCGGCCTGTCGTCAGGGACCACGGAGCGATCTTGCTGCGTCGGGACGTCGGATTCGGACGCTCTCCGTAGAGTCTGATGCGTGCTCGCCACCCTGGGTGACCTCCTCGAAGATGTCGTCATTCGCGTCGACGACCCCGTCAACGTGGCGTCCGACACGTCGGCCCGCATCGAACGACGACGTGGCGGCAGCGCTGCCAACGTCGCGGCGGCAGCCGTGCGCGCCGGGAGCGCGGCACGTTTCCTCGGTCAGGTCGGTGACGACGCGATCGGCCGAGCCCTGGTCGACGAGCTCACCACCGTCGGTGTCGACGTCTCGTTCGTTCGGTACGACGGGCGAACCGGCACGATCGCCGTGCTCGTCGACGCCACCGGCGAACGAACGATGCTGACCGATCGCGGGGCGTGCACGGCGCTCGAGCAGCCAGACGTGGCATGGCTCGACGGGGTCTCCGAACTGCACGTGCCGTTGTATTCGCTGGTGGATGATCCGCTCGCTACCACCGCGCTCACGGTGATCGGATGGGCGCACGACCGGGGTGTCGACGTGTCGATCGACGCGAGTTCGGTCGCGCTGATCGAGGGCCACGGGGTAGGGGCGACCCTCGAGTTGTTGCAACGACTCCGTCCGGCGGTCGTGTTCGCGAACGCCGACGAGGCGAGTGTGCTCGGTGTCGTCGGCCCGGTGGTCGGCGCGGTGACGGTGGTGAAGCGCGGCGCCGGCCCGGCAACGGTGTTCGCCGCCGGCGAGCGACACGACGTCGCGGCGGAATCGTTGCCCGAGGTCGGCGACACGACCGGCGCCGGCGACGCGTTCGCCGCCGGCTTCCTCGCAGCCGACTGGCGGGGCGACGTCGTCGGCGCCGCCCGGGCCGGGCACCGTTCGGCCGCTTCGATCATCGCCCGTTCCTGACCGGGCCGACTGCGCCCACGGTCGACTCGCCGCCTACCGTTCCGTCATGACACCGGATGTCCAGGTCTCCCGTACGATCGCCGCTCCGCCGTCGGCGGTGTTCGCCGCACTCACCGACATCACCCGCATGGGCGAGTGGTCGCCCGAGACGGTCAGGGCCGAGTGGAACGACGGTGCCACCGAAGCAGCGGTCGGTGCGAGCTTCACCGGTCACAACCGCAACGGGGACCGGGAGTGGGTGACCGAGGCGATGATCGTCGAACTGGTCCTCGACGAGACGTTCCGGTTCGACTGCAGCGTCCGTGGCTTCGTGTTCTCGAAGTGGGGCTACACCCTCGAGCCGACCGAGGGTGGCTGCATCGTGACCGAGTCGGCCCAGGACCTCCGGCCCGAGAGCGCCCTCGAGTACAGCGCACAGGTCTCGGGGGTCACCGACCGACTCGAACACAACCGAGCGGGTATGGCGGCCACCCTCGAGCGGCTCGCCGACGCGCTCGAGGGGTAGCCGGGCCCGGCCGTCAGGCGGGGGAGAGCCCGAACTTCGGGTACTCGGTCTCGACCATGGCGGCGTACAGCCAGACCCGGTAGTAGTAGTTGCTCACGCGGACCAGGAAGTCGCGCATGCCCTTCGGCCAGGCGCCGGTGAACAGCACCGCGAACCAGCCGGCGATGGCGACCGCCGCGGCAGCGATGCCGAAGAAGATGAACACGACGTAGTGGGGGATCGCCAGCAGGACGTTGAGGGCGAGCTTGCGCGACCCGGTCTCGGCTGGTTCGGGCAGGTTGAGCGTGATCGGCGGGTAGGCATCGTTGTCGGCACCGCCGGTCCGGAAGTCGAACGGCGGGTAGGTCTCGGAGAAGCCGACGAGGAAGCCGGTCGCCCGGGCGTCGTAGCGGACGTACAGCGTCATCACGCCGTAGAGGCCGCGGTTCAACTTGCCGGTGAACAGCAGCACCAACCAGTAGATGACCGCAACGACGCCGGCGAGTGACCGGAGCGCGTACGAGATCACGGCGTGGGGGATGTACAGCAGCCAGTTGACGAGTGGCCGCCACCGGGCGACCTCGTAGGGCGAGTCGACGACGTAGTAGTCGCGCTCCGGGGTGGGGATGGTTTCGGTCATGTCAGGGCACTCCTCGTGATGTTCGTTCTCCCCTCACGGTACGTGTGGTCCGCCTGTGGCACATCGGCCGAACGGCCGGTCGTGCCGAGCCCTCGGTCATCCTTCGGGCCGATCCGGGCCGATCCGGGCCGATCCGATCGCTACGATTCGTCCATGGCGACCGAGATCGTGTGCACCCAGTGCGGCGTCGACGACCATCTGACCGGTACCCGCCGCGACGACGACCTCATCGAGTTGCACTGCGAATGGTGCGACATCACGTTCACCCGGGATCCGCGCCCGTCGTGCCAGAAGTGTGGTGGTTACGAGATGGAAGCCATGCCGAAGGTGCTGGTCGAGAAGTCGCGGGGCACGCAGATGTCGATCCAGGGCGTGCAGCGCGAGTTCATGTGTCGGGTCTGCGACGCGACCGAGATCCGACGTCAGCGCGACGGCCACCTGCCGACGCGTCTCGACGGGAGCCAGTGAGCGTCGGTCGGATCAGCCGGCCGGTGTGACGTCGGTGCCGGCGACCCAGACGGTGACGATGTCCTGGGGCCCCGCGAGCCGGACGATCCGTTCCTCGAACACGTCGTCGCGGTCGTCGTCACCGTCGGAGCGACAGGCGACGTCGGGGACACGGACGGCGATCGCGTCGAACGCGCGACCCGGAGCGATCAGCCCGACGTCGGCACCGACGAGGTCGGCCCCACCGAGCGTCGCCATCCAGAACGCGGTGGCGATGTCGATGCGTGCCGACGGGTCACCGGCGTCGGCGAGCTGCTGTGATGCGACGACGGCGTGGGAGCACTGTGAGAGCAGCGACGGCGACGGGCCTCCGGCCACGTCGGTGCCCAGACCGACCCGGACGCCGGCGTCGAGCGCGGCGCGGGCCCGGAACGGCCGGTTCGCGAAGTAGACGTTCGACAGCGGGCAGTGGGAGACACCCGCACCCGTCGCCGCGAGCAACGACCGGTCGGCATCGGTCAGATGCGTCGCGTGGGCGAGCACCGAGTGGTCGCGGAGCAGCCCGAACCGGTCGAGCGCGTGGGCATCGGTGACGCCGCACCGGTCGAGCACGTGCCCGTGCTCCCAGTCGCTCTCCGAGCAGTGCGTCTGGACGCGGACCCCGGTCGCCGCCGCGAGTTCACCCAATCCGGTGAGCGCCGCGTCGGTGCACGCCGGGACGAACCTCGGGGTGATGATCGGTTCGACCAGCCCGCGGCCCCCGTCGACGCGTCGGACGGCGTCGATCGAGCGGGAACTGGCATCGACGGCGGCGGCCGCGGACGGATCTCGATACCAGTCGGGAGTCCCGTCGGGGTGGTCCATCGCGACCCGACCGACGAAGGCTCGTTGTCCGTGCCGGATGCAGACCTCGGCCAGCGCCGTGGTGGCGTCCTCGTGGATCGAGCCGTAGTACACGGCGGTCGTGGTCCCGTGTCGCAGCAGGGCCGGGACCATCTGCGCCCACACCTTCGTCGAGTACTCGACGTCGGCGAATCGAGCCTCGAGCGGGAAGGTGTACTCGAACAGCCACCGTTCGAGCGGTAGGTCGAGACCGACGCCGAGTTGCGGCCACTGCGGTGCGTGCAGGTGGGTGTCGACCATGCCGGGCAACAGCACGTGGTCCGCATCGAGCATGACGTCGGGGGCGACGGTGTCGTCGGCCGGGGCGACCGACCGGATCGTGCCGTCTGCCTCGATCACCACGTCGTGCCGTTCGAGTCGCTCGAACCGGCCCGGCTCCGGCGTCTGCACGATCGTCGCCCGCACCGTCGTCGTCAGCTCGCTCATCCCGCGACCTTGCCAGCCGGGCGCCGATCCGGCCAACCCTGCCGCGCGGGAACCGGGCGCACCGCGCCGTGGGTAGCGTCGGCCGAATGACCGCGGCGCGCCCGGACGACGAGAGCTTCATCCGCCGATCACTCGAACTCGCCTCCGCGGCCCGGGCTCGCGGCGACCATCCCTTCGGGGCGCTGTTGGTCGGGCCCGACGGCGAGGTGCTCGCCGAGGCGATGAACACGGTCGGCACCACCGGCGATCGCACCGGTCACGCCGAGCGCAACCTGATGACGGACGTGTCCGTCCGGTTCGGGGTCGACGTGCTGAGTGCCAGCACGATGTACACGAGCACCGAACCGTGCGCGATGTGTGCCGCATCGGTGTACTGGGTGGGGGTGCGACGGGTGGTGTTCGGCCTCGCCGGGTCGGTGCTCGCCGCCATGACCGCCGATGGCCCCGACGACGAGTCGCTCTCGCTCCCGTGCGACACGGTGTTCGACGCCGGCGGCCGACCGACCGAGGTCGTCGGCCCGGTGCTGCCCGACGAAGCGGCCGAGCCCCACGAAGGGTTTTGGGTCGACCGTTGAACGCGGTGCGTCCCCGCATCGCCTACTAGCGTCGGGCCCATGAGTTCGACCGCCTCGTCGATGTCGACGATCGACCGCCTCGAGCACGCAGCCGACCTCGGCACCGGCGTTCGCTTCGTCGGCCACTCCGTCGCCCCCGATGGCCCCGTCCACGTCCCGTGGCGCCAGATCCACGACGAGGCGCTGACCGTCGCCGCCGCCCTCCAGGCCAGAGGGTTGCTGCCGGGCGACCACGTCGCCGTGCTCGGACCGACCAGCCGCGAGTTGATGACGATCGTGCGCGGTTGCTGGCTCGCCGGCATCGCCTCGATGGTGCTGCCGTTGCCGATGCGAATGGGTTCGCTCGACGAGTTCGTGAACTCGACTCGTGCGCGCATTCGTCATGGTGACGCCAAGCTCGTGTTGATCGACGACCAGCTCGCTGCGTTCTACGAGGCGACGGCCGGCGATCCGCCGATCGAACCGATGGGCTCCGTGCTGCCCGGGGCGCCCGGGGTGCCGTCGGCCGACCGGTGGGAACGCCCCGATCACGATCCGGAACGGCTCGTGATCCTCCAGTACACGAGCGGGTCGACCAGCGAGCCGAAGGGCGTCATGATCCCCGACCGGGTGCTGTCGGCCAACATCGACGCCTGCTGCGAGGCGGCCGTACTCGGTGTCGGTGAGACGATGGTGTCGTGGTTGCCGCTGTACCACGACATGGGGCTCGTCGGGTTCCTGGCGCTCCCGATGACCAAGGGCGTCGACCTGGTGCAGGCCGCCCCGCAGGATTTCATGGCCAAGCCGGGCAACTGGATGCAGTGGATCTCCGAGTACGGCGGCACGGCCACGGCCGGCCCGAACTTCTCGTGGGTGCTCGCGACCCGCGCGCTCAAGCGTGCGGAAGGGCTCGACCTGTCGACGCTGACCCTGGCGCTGAGCGGTGCCGAGCCGGTCGACCCGAAGGCGGTCGATGCGTTCGTCGCCGCCGCCGAACCGTTCGGGTTCCGGGCCGGCAGCGTGTTCCCGGCGTTCGGCATGGCCGAGACCGCGATCGGAGCATCGTTCCCGAAGCGCGGTGCGGGGCTGCAGTGCGACACGGTCGACCGGGAGGTGCTCGAACGCACCCGGGTCGCGAAACCGATCGAGATCGACGACCCCGACGACCTCGCGGTCCGTGCCCGACGGCTCCCGATGCTCGGCACCGCCGTGCCCGGGATGGAGATGAAGGTCGCCGATCCCGACACCCGCGACGAGCTGCCCGAACGCCACGTCGGCGAGCTGCTGCTGCGCGGCACGTCGGTCACGCCCGGCTACTACAAGCGCGAGGCGGCCACGCAGGCGCTGTTCCACGACGGCTGGCTCTGCACCGGCGACCTCGCGTACATGCTCGACGGTCAGCTGATCCTCTGCGGGCGGATCAAGGACGTCATCATCGTCGGCGGTCGCAACGTGTTCCCGGAGGACATCGAGCGAGCGGTCGGCGGACTCGACGGAGTGCGCGCCGGCAACGTGATCGCGTTCGGCATGGAGGGGTACAAGGGCAAGGAATCGGTCGTGGTGGTCGCCGAGGTGCGCGCCGACGATCTCGACGTCGTGCGTCACGACATCCATCACCGCACGCTCGAGGTCTGTGGTCTGCCACCTCGCGACATCATGCTGGTTCGACCGGGCACGCTGCCCAAGACCAGCTCGGGCAAGCTCCAGCGCGCGAAGTGCAAAGAGCACTACCTCGCCGAAGACCTCGAACTCGTCGACGCCGGCTGAGATCGGCCGGGAACCGATGACGCCCGGCCCACGTCCAACCTCCATGCTGCACCGCATCGCCCGTGCCTCGCGCCTGCTCGTCGTGGCGGCCCTACTCGGCGTGGCCGGGGCCTCGGTCGGGTCGGCGCCGGCGGCCGCGTGCAGCTGCACGCTCTGGACGGCCCGCCAGATCGTGGGCGACGCGCTCGCGATCGTTTCCGGCGAACCGATCGACCGATGGGACGAGACGATCGATGGCTTCGACCGCAACGTCTGGGCGTTCGAGGTCGACGAACGCTGGGTCGGCGACACACCGGATGTCATCGAGATCCAAGCCGAGGCGGGCGAGAGCTCGTGCGGGCCACCGGCTGAGGTGGGCCCGTCGATTCTCCGCCTGGGCTGGCGGGCGTCGAACGGGCGGTTCGACGTGACGACGGGTTGTGGTGCCCACACCGTGAGTCGTGACGTGCTCGACCGGCTGTTCGAACCGCCCGAGCTGGTGGAGGGCGAGCCGGTCGCGGTCGTGAGTGCCGACGCCGGTGGGCACGCGGCGATGCTGGCCGATGCGGACGGTCGCGCCCTGGGATACCTGCCCGGCGAGGGAGAGACCCACGGGCTGGCGCCCTGCCCGGGCGGCGAGCACTTCGTGCAGCTGCGCGGAGGGCCCGGCGACCAGCACGGCATGGTCCGGTCGTTCGAACTCGCGACCTGGAGCTACGACGGGTGGACCGAGGTGGGTGTGGTGCCGGTGGAGTCACCCGAGGCGATCGAGACCGCGGAAACGATCGTCTGCAACGCGCCCCACGCCGGCGACGTCGTGGTCGTGTGGTCCACCTACTCCGACGCCACCAGGGTGGTCGACGGTGTCGCCACGGTGGAGGCGCGGGCACCGGAGCGGCCGATCGACATCGTGGGCCCCGACGACGCCTCCTTCAGGTTGGTGCGTGAACAGCCGCCACGGGTGGCGGCGGGAGCGACGACGTCCGAGGTCGTGTGGGATCTGGGTGACGGCTGGACCCGGACGATCCGTGGCGACGACCTGATGTCGGTGCTCGCGATCGGCGACGGATGGGAACTGACCGTCGACGACTGGCGTGAGACGTCGCCCGACACGTCGGAGTCCGGCTTCCGGGTGATTCGGGCCGGGCCGGACGGTCGTGCGACCGCCACGTCCGAGTTCGTGCCGATCCGTTCGCTCGGCTGGACGAGCGGTCTGCTGATCCCGCCCGAGCGTCGCAGCCTCGACGGTCTCGAGCCGAGCGTGCCACCACCGCTCTTCGTTCGAACCGGAACAGCCGTCGAGGCCCCGTCGCCGACGACCGTCGAACCGACCCGACCGACCGACGTGCGGGAGTCGGCCGATGCGCCGGAGCCGACCGATACCGCCCAGGCGGGCGGAGGGGTCGACGACGAACCGGGCGATCGGGCCGACGACGACGATGGCATGTCGCCGCGATGGATCTCCGGCGGTCTGCTGGTGCTCGTCGTTGCTGCGGCCGGCGTGCTCCTCGCTCGGCGCGGTCGGCATCGATGATGTCACGGCGCCGACTCGCTCGCCTCGGAGCGATCGCACTGCTCGTGGGTGCCGTCGCCGGTGCATCGGTCGGTCACGGAGCGGTGGTTGCGTGCTCGTGCTCGATCCCGGACCTGGCCGCTGACCTCGAGCGGGCGAGGATCATCGTCAGCGGTCAGACGGTCGACTTCCGGGAAGAGATCGTGGACGAGACGCAGATCGGTCGCCGATGGCTGGTCGAGGTCGACGAGCGGTATCGCGGTGAGACACCCGATGTCCTCGAGGTCGTGCTCGACACCGAGTTGCACTCGTGTTCCGACACGCGTGTCTCGCTCCCGCAGGTCATGCTGCTCGTTCGTCGAAACGACGGTGCCTACGAACTCCCCGAGTGCATCTCGACGCCGACCGAGTCCGACCTCGTGCCGTTCTTCGACGAGCCGTGGCCGGCGACCGCCGATGGTCCTCCGGTGGCGATCGGCAAGGCAACGACCGGGGATCACGACCTGGCGCTGGTCGACGACGCTGGGGGAGTGGTCGGCTATCTCCCCGGTGTCGGGCGCACGATCGGCCTGTCGAACTGTCCCGGCGACACGCATTTCGTGCAGCTCCGGACACCGACGCGGCTCACCAGGAGCCTCGACCCGCGCACAGCGGTCGAACTCGTGCGATGGCGGTACGGCGAGGCCGCGCCCGCCGAGGTGATCGAGATCGACGCAACGATCACGCAGTACCTCGACGGCGGCGCCGGAATACCCGTCAACTGCCGGGGTGCCGATGGGAACGACGTCGGCATCGAGGCGGAGGCGGTGCTCGCCGGCAAGCGCGTCACCGGCATCGAGTACGTCGGTGGTTCGTTCGCTGCGAGCGAGGACGTCTTCGACCAGGTCACGGCGTTCGGACGAGTCATCGTGCTCGGCCCCGGCGACCTCGCGTTCGTTCCATCGGACGGGGTGATCCGTCCGCCGTTGGTCGACGGCGACAATGAATCGGGTCCCGCCATCGCGGTCGAATTGCCCGACGGTGTGCCCGAGTTCACCGGTTGGGAGAACTACCAGTCCGTTCGACCGACGCCCGCGGGATGGGAGGTCACCGTTCGTGAGTACGGCGATCACGTCGACACGTTCTTCGTCGTCGACGTCACCGTCGACGGCGAGGCCACCCTGGTCGATCGGGCCGTCGGTACCGCGTCGGCCCGCGGACCGGCGATCGTCATCGCGTCGTCGATCCGGCGTGGATTGACCGATCTCGGTAGCACGTCGGCGGCTCCGTTGTTCGACCGCTCCGGGGAACGGATCGAGTTGCCGGCGCCGACCCTGCCGCCCGTCGTCGAGACGGCGGCGACGACCGTCGAGCGGACTCCGACTCCTGCCCAGACCGCTGACGCGGTGACGGACGATGCCACACCGGTGGCGGACGCGGACGGCGAGGCGCCGTGGGCGCGCTGGGCGACGGCAGCCTTGCTCGTACTCGTCGTCCTCGGCGCCGTCGGATTCGTCGTGCGGCGCCGCGCGACGCGGTGACGCGGCGAACGGAGGGGGTCCGAACCCCTCCGTTCGATACCGGCCGGTCGCGCCGAGGCTCAGACGCCGGCGTAGTGCTGTTCGAGCTCGGCGACCTGATGTTCGCTCAAGAGGTGGTCGCCGTTGGCCTTGGGCGCCGACTTGATCCATCGCTTGTCCCACGGCACGACGACCTGTCCCGTGCCGGTGACGTACGAACCCTGGATCGGAACGTAATGGGCTGCTCGGAGCGGGCCGGGATCGACGACCAGCCAGTTCGGCGTCATCGATCCGTCGTCGCTCGTGGCCGGATCGGTGTAGATCACGTCGACCACGCGGCCGACGCCGTCGCCGTGTTCATCGACCACCTGGTGTCCGGTGTAGGTGGGGCGAGTCTCGCCGTGTTCCGTCATGTGAAGCCTCCAGGAGTGCAGGCCCGCTGTCATCATTCTGTAACAATCGGACCGGTCATGGCAAGTCACCTGATGGGATGATGGACACGTGAAGGTCGTGTACACACTGCGACATCGCCTGCACCACCCCGAACAGGAGATCGAGGGTGGTCGGGCGCAGGAGCCCTTCGAACACCCCGGGCGCGCCGAGATCATCCGGGCCGCGCTGGCCGCCGACGACACGTTCGAGTTCGTCGCACCCGACGAGTGGGGCACGGCGCCGATCGAGGCCGTGCACGACCCCGGGCTGGTCGCGTTCCTCGAGACCGCGTGGGAGGAGTATCAACAGCATCATCCGTACACGCACGACGTGGTGCCCGACGTGTTCGCGCTCCCGGCGATCAGGGCGGGGATGGGCGCGGCCAAGGAGCCGACCGCGATCGGCATGCGGCTCGGCTGGTGGTGTTTCGAGACCACGACGCCGCTGACACACGGCACGTACGCCGCGGCTCGTTCGTCGGTCGACGTGGCGTTGACCGCCGCCGACCACGTGCTCGGCGGCGACCCGGTCGCCTACGGCCTGTGTCGGCCCCCGGGGCACCACGCCGCTCGCGACGCGTACGGCGGCTACTGCTTCTTCAACAACGCGGCCGTCGCCGCCAACCACCTCGCGGTCAGCACCGGCAGCAAGGTCGCCGTGCTCGACGTCGACTACCACCACGGCAACGGGACCCAGCAGATCTTCTACGGCCGTGACGACGTGCAGTTCGTCTCGCTGCACGGCGACCCGGATCGCGCCTACCCGTACCTCACCGGATTCCGCGACGAGCGGGGCGCCGGCGTCGGAACGGGCACCACGTCGAACTATCCGCTGGCTGCCGAGACCGAGGACGACGACTACCTCGACGCGCTGGGCGCGGCGTGCGCCGACATCGCGGCGTTCGGCGCCGACCTGGTCGTGGTCTCACTCGGACTCGACACGTACTACGACGACCCGATCAGCGACCTGGCGGTCACACCCGACGGGTTCGAGCGGTCCGGTGCGATGATTCGCGAGTTGGGGCTCCCGACGGTCGTCCTGCAAGAGGGTGGCTACGCCACCGAGGAGTTGGGTGAGAACGCCCGCCGTTGGCTCCGGGGGATCAACTCGCCGGGGCGCCACGCCGACCGGGGCTGATGATCCGGATCACGGTCGCCGCGACCGCCACCATCGTCAGCAGGATCGCCAGCGCCTGATACGCGCGGTTGACCGTGTCGGTGCCCGCCATGCCGGCATGGATCGCGGCGGTCCACACGAGTCCGTACGAGAGCACGTGGATCCCTCGCCACACCCGCTTCGAGAGCCGGTGTCGGAGATACGACGTCGCCTGCACGGCGACGAGGACGTAGAACGAGAACACGCCAACCGCCACGGCGAGGGGCCGGTAGTCGCTGGTGCCCGGCACAAGGAGTTCGGTGAACCCGAACTCGACGTACCCGTCGAGATAGAGCCCCAGCATGTGGAGCCCGGTCATCACGAGTGCCATGCCGCCGAGCCACTTGTGCAGGTCGAGGAGCCACGCCGGCCGGTCGATCGGGCGGAGCGCCCGGGTGGCGAGGAGGACCCCCCACACCACGCTGAGCACGAGGAGGACCAGCGCGACGATGCCCGAGCTCCGTGACAGGTACCACCAGGTCTGTTCGCTCATCGTCGGAACGCCTCCCAGCCGGGCGTGGCGACGACGCCCGCCGATGTCGTGATCGCGGCGGCGAGCCCTCGGCGCCGGCACACGGTGATCGCGTCGGTCGCTCCCCGACTGAAGGCGACCTTGGTGAACGCCTCGGCCCACGCGGCGGTGCCCGCGATCACCGTGCACGACTCGACGTCGGTGCCGGCGCTGCGCAGCGTGGACGGGTCGACCAGGTGGTGCCGGTGCTCGCCGTCGGTCGTCCACGTTCGGATCCGTGACGTCGACGTCGCGACGGCACCGTGTGTGATCTCGACCACCTCGCCCGTCCCGTCGATCGAGATCGGCCAGGCGGCGCCCGCCGGCGGCGTGCCCTCGGCGCGCAGGTCGCCACCGACCTCGACGAGTGCTCCGGTGGCGCCGGCGGCGAGGATCTCGTCGACGATCAAGTCGGCGGCGAGCCCCTTGCCGAGTCCTCCGGGGTCGAGCGTGGTGCCGGGTGGCAGCATCACCACTCGGTCGGACGAGCGCGTGACGATCTCGTCCGGGCGGCCGCGGACCCCGGTCCCCGGCGCGAGGGACGTGGTCCGGTCGGCGCGGTCCCGACTCGCTCCGTAGCCGAGATGGACGAGCGTGCCCAGCAGGGTCGGATCGAAGGCTCCATCCGTCGCGTGCCACGCCTGCACGAGCGCCTCGACGAGTCGGAACGTCGGCTCGCTGACCTGTCGCAACGTGCCGGCCGAGGTGTTCAGTTCGCTGATCTCGCTGGACGGCAGGAACCGGCTCCACCGCTGCTCCAACTCGTGCAGGCGCCCGATGGCTCGGGCGGCGACCCGGTCGCCCTCGACCTTGTCGGGTTCGGACGTGACGACGACGGAGGCGTCGCAGCTCATGACGTGCGTCCTGGCCCGGGTGGTCACGACGCCGGTGATTCGGGTGTCAACTGCCGCCACTCGACGCCTCCGGTGCTGCTGCTGACGCCGGAGCCGCGACCGGAGCGGGTGCCGGGGTCGGCACCGCGACCGTGACCGGTTGGGGGCTCGGCGGCGGTGGTGCGACGGCCGGCGCGTTCGAGGCCGTCGCGGTCTGAGGGGAGGTCGGCGTCGTGGCCGACAGCGGTGCTGCGTCGAGTTCGCCGTCGATGGCGGCGCGGGCGACCGCGTCGGTGTCGATCGGACGGCCGGTCTGTCCGTCGATCACCACCACGATCACTTGGGCCGGAGCGGGCGCAGCGGCGAGCGTGGTCGGTGTCGGTGTCGGTGTCGGTGTCGGTGTCGGTGTCGGCGTCGGTGTCGTGACGGACTCGCTCGCACCGGTCGCCGGTTCGAGGGTCGATGCCTGCTGGGACCGCCCTTCGGCGATGCCGTAGCCGGCCATCATGCCGAGCATCGCCGTGGTGGACGCGCCCACCGTGATCACCTTGGCGGAGAGGGCCGGCGATCGCCGCCGGACGGCAGCCGTCCCGGCGGGCGGCGCAGCGGGCGGTGGTTGCCGGGCCGTCGTCGGTTCGTCGACGGTGGCGGACCGACGGGCCTGCAGCCGGGCGAGCCGTTCCGCCCGGTCGTCAGTCGTCGTCACGGTCGTCGTCATCCTCGTCATCGCGATCGTCGTCATGATCATCGTCGTCGCGATCGTCGTCGTCATGATCGTCGTCATGATCGTCGTCGTGATCGTCGTCCCGGTCGTCGTCGTCATGATCATCGTCACGGTCGTCGTCGTCATGATCATCGTCACGGTCGTCGTCGTGCGGCGTGGTGGTCGTCGGGCCGTTCGTGGGGATGGCCTCCGACGAGACCGACGGTGTGATCACGCTGCCGTCGAAGCTCGCCTCGAACTCCACTCGGACGGTGGCGGACGTGAACTCGACCTCGACGTCGTTGTCGTCGCGGTCCTCCTCGGTCGATGCGACGGTCCAACCGGCGGCCGCCTCGGCGTTCACCAGGATCAGGCGTCCATCGACGACGTCGACGGTGACGACGCCGGACGCGCCCACGTTGAACGCCGTCAGGAACTCTGCCGTGGAGGGTGCCGACGTCGTGGGAGCGATCGTCGCCGCGTCGGGCACCGACGTGGTGACCACGGTGGTCGAGGTCGTCCCGTCGTCATCGTCGTCGTCGTTGTTGTTGTTGTCGTCGTCGCTGTCGTCGATCGTCGTCGGGGGCACGGTGAGGTCGACCGTGGCCGCCGGCGGCAGCACGGCGGCCGAGGCCGCCGATTCGTCCGCCGCGCCGTCGAGGATCTGGGTGTTGACGAGCGCGGCGGCCGATCCGGCGCCGAGCACGCCGACGATCGAGAGGACGGTGGCGATCTTCGTCTTCATGGTGACTCCTGGTGGTTGAGATCCGAACGCGGATCTGCGGGTGGGTACGAACGACGGTACGGATCCATCGGCCAACGACGAGGCGGCAACGATCCAAGAAACGTCCAAGAACGGGCCCGGGAACGCGAGAACGGCCGATCGGTCCTGGCATCGGTTGCGTTCGGCGGCGATGATGTCGCCGTGAAGGTCCTGTTGGTCGAAGACGACGCTTCGATCGCGCGCTCGCTGTCCGAGTCACTCGAGATGGCCGGGTGCTCGGTCACCCACGTCGCCACCGGTCGGGAAGCCGTCGGCGCCGAACTGGGCGACATCGTCCTGCTCGACCTGGGTCTGCCGGACATGGACGGGTACGACGTGTGCCGCCGCATCCGTGAACGCTCCGGCGTGCCGATCATCGTCATCACCGCTCGCGGCGAGGAGTTCGATCGCGTGCTCGGCCTCGAACTCGGTGCTGACGACTATGTGGTCAAACCGTTCGGTTTCCGCGAACTGATGGCCAGGATGCGTGCCGTTCGTCGCCGTTTCGAAGGGGCGCCGGGCGATCCCGACGCGGTGGCCGACGATGCTGCCGATGTGTTGCGGTGCGGGCCGCTGGCCGTGGACCGTCGCACGCATCGGGTCACGCTCGACGGGCCGGATGGCCCGGTCGAGATCGCACTCACGCCGAAGGAGTTCGGACTCCTGGCCTATCTCCTGGAAGACCCCGGCGCCGTTCGGACCCGGACCGACATCATCGAGCACGTCTGGGACGCCAACTGGTTCGGGCCGACCAAGACACTCGACGCCCACGTCGCCGGGATCCGACGCAAGCTCGGTGATCCCGGCTGGGTGCTGGCAGTGCGCGGGGTGGGCTTCCGGATCGAGGACCCCGGCCGATGAGGACCCGCCTGTTGCTGGTGATGGTCGGTGTCGTGGCGATCGTGCTGTTCGTGCACGACGTGCCACTCGCCCGACATCTCGAGCGGGTCGAACGCGACCGGCTGACGACCGGCCTCGAACGCGACGCGTTCATCCTGGCCGGACGGGCGGAGGAGGCGCTCGAAGCCGGGACGACCGGTTCCGACCCGGTCATCCGGGCGATCGTGGCCCGGTTCAACGCCGAGGAGGGTGTGCGGGTCGCGATCGTCGATTCCGATCTGGTCGGTGTGCTCGGGTCGGATGCCGACGTGGAGGGGGAGGACTACTCCAACCGTCCGGAGATGCAGCAGGCACTGACGGGTGCTCCTGACACCGGCCAGCGGTACTCGCAAACGCTCGGCGAGGACCTCTTCTTCGTGGCGGTCCCGGTGCTGTCGGGCGACGAGATCGTGGGGGTCGTGCGCCTGAGCGCGCCCGAGCGGGTCGTCGCCGATCGCGTGAACGGCAAGGTGCGGGGGCTGACGGTCGTCGCCGGTATCTCGCTCCTGATCGCCGTGGCGGTGGCCTGGCTGTTCGCACGGAGCGTCACCCGACCGCTCGACGAGTTGGAAGCCGCCACCGACCAGCTCGCTTCCGGCGATCTCGGTGCTCGCGCGAACAACGCCGAGGGGCCGCCCGAGGTACGTCGTCTTGCGGACTCGTTCAACTCGATGGCGTCACGATTGCAGCGCCTGGTCGATCAGCAACGCAGCTTGGCGGGCGATGCCTCACATCAGCTTCGGACACCGTTGACCGCGCTGCGCCTCCGGCTCGAGCAGGCGGCGATGTCGGTCGAGGCCGGCGATCCGGCCGCGGAAGCGATCGAGGAGGCGCTCAACGAGACCGAGCGCCTCCGGCGGATGATCGAAGGGCTCCTGGTGCTCAGCCGGGCCGAGGACACCTCGTCGGCGATCGAGGTGACCGATGTCGGGGCGATCACCCGCGATCGGGCCGAGTACTGGCGTCCGTTGGCCCAGGAGCGCGGCGTGTCGATCGTGGTCGAGTCCCCGATGTCGATCGAGGCCAGCGCGGTCGCCGGTGGCGTCGAGCAGATCGTCGACAACCTGATCGACAACGCGCTGGAGGTTTCGCCCGATGGTGCGACCTTGCGGCTCGTCATCGAGCAGCTCGACGGATCGGTGGCGCTGCACGTGATCGACGAAGGGCCTGGTCTGGGCGAGGAACAGCGCGAGCGTGCCTTCGAGCGCTTCTGGCGGTCGAAGGATGCGGCCGTCGGCGGTTCGGGGCTCGGTTTGGCGATCGTCCGGCAACTGGCAGCCGCGGGCGAGGGATCGGCGGTGCTTCGCGAAGCGCCGGGCGGCGGGATCGACGCCGTCGTGACGCTCAGATCGCCTTGAGCGCGTCCATGACCGGGAGCCATCGCTCGGGGTCGCTCTCGTACGGTGCGTAGAACGACACGCGGTCGATCACGTCGCCGTACCTGCGCTCCAGCTCGGGCGCGATCGTCTCGGGGGGACCGACGACGGCGAACGTGTTGAGGATCTCGTCGTCGATCAACGTGCCCATCTGTTCCCATTCGCCCCGCTTGGACAGGGCGTTCAGCTCATCCTGCAGGCCGCCCCACCCGTGGAGGTCGAGCACCTTGCGATACGCGGGCGTCGAGCCGTAGAACGCGATCTGCTGTCGGGTGGCGACCGCCGCCTGCTCGATCTGCTCGTCGGTCGTGCCGGTCACCACGAACGACGGGCCGACGATCTCGAAGTCGTCGAGGCGTTTGCCCGCCTTGGCGCGGCCGCGTTCGAGCGCCGGGATCGTGACCTCGCGCAGGTAGCGCTCGGTCGTGAACCCGTGGCAGAAGAAGCCGTCGCACACCTCACCGGCGACTTCGGTCATCAGCTCGCCCACGCCGGCGAGGAAGATCTTGGGGACCCCGAAGTCGCCGAGCTCCTTCGCATCGGGCGCGAAGAACGGGGTCATCAGCGTGTGCTTGTAGTACTCGCCGCGGAACTGGAGGGGCGTACCGTGCTCCCAGGTGTCCCAGATCGCGCGGATCGCCTGGATCATCTCGCGCATGCGCGCGGCCGGATGGCTCCACTCCATCGAGAACCGCTTGGTGATGTGCGGTTTGATCTGGCTGCCGAGACCGAGCACGAATCGACCCTGCGACAGCGCCTGCAGGTCCCAGCCGATGTTGGCGAGCAGCATCGGGTTCCGGGCGAAGGCAACCGCGATCGACGTGCCGAGTTCGATCGTCTCGGTGCGTTCGGCCGCGACCGCGAGCGGGAGGAACGGGTCGTGTGCGGTCTCGGCCGTCCACACGCCCGAGTAGCCCGCCGTCTCCAACTCGGCGGCTCGTCGACCGGCCTGCGAAATGGAGCCGTTGAGTCCGGTGTCGATCTTCATGACCGGTCACGGTACCTGCCCCGTCGTATCGGGTTGGCGTCGAGAATCGGCTCGGTATACTGGTCCGATGCGCCCCTCGGTCAGAACTCACCTGCTGTCGATCGTCGCCTTGTCGGTGGTCGCGACGGCCGCCTGCGGTACGTCGTCCGGCGACGACACCGCCTCGGCGACATCGTGCGCGCCGGCGTCGGACATCGACGACGGGCCGATTCGGGTCGCGGCCACGGTCGCTCCGATCACCAACATCGTGTCGGTGGTCGCTGCGGGGTCGGGCATCGAGATCGAGGGAATCGTGCCCGAGGGTGTCAACAGCCACCTGTACGAGCCGTCGCCGGGTGCCGCCGCCACCATCGAGTCCGCCGACGTCGTGTTCCTCAACGGGCTCGACCTGGAGGCGCCGACCAAACAGCTCGCGCTCGCGAACATCGACGACGGTGTGGTGTGCGAACTCGGCAACGAGATCCTGCCCGAGGACGCCTACCTGTTCGACTTCTCGTTCCCCGAGTCGGCCGGCTCCCCGAACCCGCACCTGTGGACCAACCCGCCGATGGCCCGGGCATACGCCGCGGTGGTGCGCGACGTGTTGACGGTGATCGACCCCGATCATGCCGACGTGTTCGCGGCGAACGACGCGGCGTTCGCCGAGCGGGTCGAGGCGCTCGACGCGGCGATCCGCACCGCGAGTGGGACGCTCGCACCCGAGGAGCGCCTACTGCTGACGTACCACGACGCGTACGCCTACTTCGCCGAGGAGTACGACTGGTCGGTGGTGGGTGCGGTGCAACCGTCGTCGTTCGACGAGCCGACGCCGCGCGAGGTGGCGTCGCTCATCGAGCAGGTCCGCGATGCCGGCGTCACGGCGATCTTCGGCAGCGAGGTGTTCCCGTCGCCGGTGCTCCGTCAGATCGCGGACGAGACCGGCGTCGAGTACGTCGACGACCTGCGCGACGACGACCTGCCGGGGGATCCGGGTGACGTCGGCCACTCGTGGCTCGGGTTGATGCAGGTCAACATGGTCACGATCATCGAAGCGCTCGGCGGAGACGCCTCCGCGATCGCCGAACTCGACGTGACCCCTGACGCAGACGACGTGGCGGCCTACGCGCAGTAGCCGAGGGCTCGGTCAGTCCTGGTCGCGCAGGAACTGTTCGAGTTCGGCAGCCAACTCGTCGCCGGACGCCAGTTCCATCGACGGGCCACCGTCGATCACGTCGACGACGTCGTCGGACGCGTCGTAGATCTGCTCGAGTTGATCGATCATCTTGGCGTGCTCGTCGTTGCCGCTGATCATGCCGTCGAGACGCCGTCCCTGCACCAGGACCTCGCTGCGCAGCGCCGTCGCGTCGATCACGACCTGGGTGGCTTCACGGAGCCCGTCGAGCAACGCCACGCTCGCGGCCGGGTACGCCATGGCCGCGATGTAGTGGGGGACCTGCGCCCAGACGCCGAGCGACGGGATGCCGCGGTCGTGCATCTCACGTTCGAGCGCGGCGGCGACCCCGGCGGGCACGTCGATCGAGCTCCGCAGGAACGGCACGCGTGCCAGCACGTCTTGCGACGGGCTGCTGACCGACAGTCGGGGGCTGCGCGTGTGCGGCACGGCGAACGGGTACGCACCGAGATGGACCATGTGGCTGACGCCCAGGATCGACGCGAGATCGCCGACCAGGCGGGTGAAACGGTGCCAGGCCATGTCGGGTTCGGGCCCGGAGAGCACCAGGAGGTCGCGGCCGGTCTGGTCGGTGCCGACCGACAGGGTGATCCGTTCCCAGTGGAGCACCGAGTGCAGGCCCTCGCGGAGTTCCATCACCGGGCGTCGGGCCCGGTAGTCGACGTACGTGTCGTCGTCGAACTCGATGATGGGCGAGGTCGCGGCCTCGTCGTGGATGGCATCGACGGCAGCGAGTGCAGCGCCGCCGGCGTCGATCCACCCCGTGAGCATGACGATGAGCACCGGGTCGACCAGTCGTGGCTGGTCGACCAACCACCGGAAGCTGTCGTCGGTCACGTGTCGAAGGGTACCCGCGCCCCGGCCCGCCCCCTGATTCGTCGGGGGACCCGCCGGTAGGGTGATCCACATGGCCATCGATGTGACCGACGCAACCTTCCAGACCGAGGTCATCGAGCGTTCGGCGACCACCGCCGTCGTGCTCGACCTCTGGGCTCCGTGGTGCGGCCCGTGCAAGACGCTGGGCCCGATCCTCGAGAAGGTGGTCGACGAGACCGGCGGCAAGGCCGTGCTGGTCAAGGTCGACATCGACGAGAACCCGGGGATCGCACAGGCCTTCCGTGTCCCGTCGATCCCGATGGTCGTCGGCTTCAAGGACGGCCAGCCGGTCGACGCGTTCATGGGCGCCCAGGGCGAGCAGGAGTGCCGCGAGTTCGTCGAGCGGTTGCTGCCGAGCCAGGAGGAGAACACGCTCGTCCAACTGATCGAGGCCGGTGACGAGGCATCGCTGCGCCAGGCACTCGAGATGGACCCGAGCAACGAGGACGCGATCGTCGCGCTCGCCGAACTACTGGTCGACGCCGGTCAGCCCGACGAAGCGCTGGCGCTGCTGGCCCGCATCCCCGACTCCGAGCGCACCCGCGTGGTGGCCGCCAAGGCCCGCGTCGGCATCGCTCCCGACGACGACTACGACATGAAGCTCACCGGCCTGCTCGACCAGGTCAAGACCGACGACGAGGCCCGGCAGCAGTTCGTCGACATTCTCGAGCTGATGGGGCCGCACGATCCCCGCACCGCGGCGTACCGCAAGCAGCTCACCGCACGCCTGTTCTGACCCGCGCCTGTTCTGGCCCGGCGTGGCGCTGGTCGGGCGCGTGGTGCTGGCCCGGAGTCTGTGTTGATCGGGCGTGGTGCTGGCCCTGAGTGGTGTTGGTCGGGCGTGGTGCTGGCCCGGCATGACCGTGCTCAGCCGCACGATCATGGGGCTGCTCCCCTCCAACTGAGTGGTGTTGGTCGGGCGTGGTGCTGGCCCTGAGTGGTGTTGGTCGGGCGTGGTGCTGGCCCGGCATGACCGTGCTCAGCCGCACGATCATGGGGCTGCTCCCCTCCAACTGAGTGGTGTTGGTCGGGCGTGGTGCTGGCCCTGAGTGGTGTTGGTCGGGCGTGGTGCTGGCCCTGAGTGGTGTTGGTCGGGCGTGGTGCTGGCCCGGCATGACCGTGCTCAGCCGCACGATCATGGGGCTGCTCCCCTCCAACTGAGTGGTGTTGGTCGGGCGCGGTGCTGGCCCTGAGTGGTGTTGGTCGGGCGTGGTGCTGGCCCTGAGTGGTGTTGGTCGGGCGCGGGGCTGGCCCGGCGTCTGTGCGGATCGGGCGCGGTGCTGGCCCGGGTGTCTGTGTTGATCCGGCGTGGTGTTGATCTGGCGTCTGTGCTGGTCGGGCGTGGTGCTTGTCCGCCGTTGTCCTGACCTCGCGCTACTTCTGCCCGCGCGACGCGACTTCTGACCGGGGGCCCGATGAGTCGCCCGGCCTGGGGGCCGGTATCCTTGGCCCTTCCGACTTCCTCCCGTCGAGCGTGCGCGACTGCGCACCGTCCCCGGAGGTCGTCGATGACTGCGGAACTCCCACCTCGTCCCGAGCCGCCCCGTCGGTGGAGCGAGACCGTGCAGGTCTGGTTGGCCTGGTTCGGCCCGGCCCGTTTGATCGTGTCGGCGGTGAGCGTCGTGGTGGTCGCAGCCGGCGTTGCGTGGCTCGTCCGGGCACCGGGG
Organism: Ilumatobacteraceae bacterium; assembly: GCA_033344875.1. Lineage (NCBI taxonomy): Bacteria > Bacillati > Actinomycetota > Acidimicrobiia > Acidimicrobiales > Ilumatobacteraceae > Ilumatobacteraceae bacterium. Next base: position 73,096 of record JAWPMO010000001.1, read on the forward strand.
CCCACGACCGAGGCCGGGTTGCCGTTCGGTACGGCGGTGGTGACGGCAGCGACGGGGTCGGCGGCGGTGACGGCTGCGACCTTGCCGCCCCCGGCGACGGCCCCGCCGACGTCGGCGGTCGCGGGCGGACCGGTGATCGTGCACGTCGCGGGCATGGTGGCCGCGCCGGGGGTGTACGAGCTCGACGCGGACGCCCGGGTGCACACGGCGATCGATGCGGCGGGCGGGGCGTCGGCCGACGCCGACCTCGATGGTCTGAACCTCGCCGCCGATGTCGCCGACGGCCAGCGGATCTACGTGCCGCGGGTCGGTGAGGTCGACCCGTCGACCGTGCCGTCGGGGCCGAGCCCGGTGGAGTCCGCCGTCGGCGACGCCCACGAGTCCACCGCACCGATCGATCTCAACACGGCGTCGGCGTCGCAGCTCGAACAACTGCCGGGAATCGGCCCGGCCACCGCGGCGGCGATCATCGACGATCGCGACCGTCACGGTCCGTTCGCCGCGGTGTCCGACCTCGAACGCGTGCCCGGGATCGGGCCGGCCAAACTCGCCGCGATCGCCGATCGGGTGACGGTGTGATCAGGCGATCAGTGACTCGCCGAGGATCGCCGTCGCGGCGATCAGCGCGGCCGAGGCGCCGAGCACGACGGCGATCGTCAACCAGAACAGTTCACGACCGAAATCACGCCACGTCGCGATCGGCGACGCCGTTGCCCTCCGTGAGGCCAGGAAGCCGAGGAGCAGCCAGAGCGGAACGCTCGCCAGCACGGCGAGCGGGTACCGGGCATCGTCGGCGAGCGGTGCGCCGGCGATCAGGAGCCCCGGTGCCGCCGACACACCGGCGACCAGCCCGATCAGCCCCGATGTGCGACCGTCACCGATCCGGAGTGCGATCACCGAGATCGCGCCGAGCACGGCCATGGGCGTCAGCCCCAGCAGCGGGCCGAGCAGGCGGATGCGTGCCCGATACCAGCGAGGACCGGCAGTGAGCGGGGCCGTCGTCGGTTCGGGGCCCGGCTGGTCGTGGCGAACGTCGGTAACGATGCGACGAGCCTATGGGCTCGTGCCGGAGCTCGCGCGCCAACCGTTCACCGACCGATTCGTCGCCGGCGCCGCGTTCGTGACGGCGGTGGGCTGCTGGTGGCACGACCGTCGACTCGTCGCCGCGGCCGCGATCGGCCTGCTGGTCGTCCTCGGCCGTGCCGAGCCGCGCGCTCGGGCGGTGCTGGTGGTGACCGTTCTGGCGGTCACCGCCCTGGTCCGGGCCGATGTCGCCTGGTCGGGGCTGGCGCCGTCCCACCTGGGCGGCTACGAGGGAGAGATCCGGCTCGTCGACGACCCGCAGCCATACGGCGCCGCCACCCGCGTGATCGTCGAGATCGAGGGCGAGCGTTTCGAGCTCTGGGCTCGAGGGCGCGCGATTCGGATCCGTGTCGCCACGTGGCGGGCCGGCGAATCGGTGGTGGCCAGCGGGCAGCGTCGAGCGTTGCAGCCCGAGCGGCAGTCGAGAGTCGCCTGGCAGCACGTGGTCGGCGAGTTCCGGGTCGACTGGGTCAGCGACGTACGTCCCGGGAGCCCGGTGGCCACCGCCTCGAACCGGGTCCGGGCGGCGCTCGAGCGTGCGGCGGCCCAGTTGCCGGCCGACGACGGTGCGCTGTTCCGCGGTCTCGTCGTCGGCGACGACCGGGACCAGCCGCGGGAGATGATCGAGCGGTTTCGTGCCAGCGGGCTCTCACACCTCACGGCGGTCTCGGGACAGAACGTGTCGTTCGTCTTGACGGCGGCGGCACCGCTGTTGCGGGCCCTGCGGCCGTGGTGGCGGTGGGTGGTGACGCTCGGGTTGATCCTGTGGTTCGTGAGCCTGACCAGGTTCGAACCGTCGATCGTCAGGGCGGGGGCGATGGCCTCGCTGTCGGCGACGGCGTTCGTGCTGGGGCGCGAGCGGTCGCCGGTCCGACTGCTGTGGCTGGCGGTGACGGGGCTGCTGCTGATCGATCCGCTGTTGGTGCGGTCGGTCGGGTTCTGGTTGTCGGTGGGCGCGACGTGGGGCGTCGCGGCGCTCGGTCCCCGTCTGGCCGAGCGCCTGTCGGCGCTGCGGTTCTTGGCGACGCCGCTCGGGGTGACGCTCGGCGCCCAGGTCGGCGTCGTCGTGCCGGCGGTGATGGTGTTCGGTCGGCTCCCGCTCGTGAGCATCCCGGCCAACCTGCTGGCGGTGCCGGTGGCCGGGTTCGTGATGCTCTACGGCCTGCCGGCCGGATTGTTCGCGGGGGCGGTGCCGTGGGTGGCGCCGGTGGTGATGTTTCCGTGCAGGGTCGGGGTCCGGTGGGTCGACACGGTGTCGGTGCTGGGTGCCCGCGTGGAGCCCGGAGGATCGGCCACCTGGGTGGGTTGGGGGATCCTCGTGGTGGTGGTCGCCGCGATCGCTGCTATGAATCGTGGTCGCCATGGGAGTCCATCTGCTGACCGGTGACGACGAGTCGATCCTGCGCTCGAAGGCGCACGACCTCGTCGCGCAACTCGTCGGCGACGGCGAACGCAGCCTGATGGTCGACGAGTTCGACGGCGAGGAGTACGAGCTGCGCGAAGCGGTCGACGCGGCCCAGACACTGCCGTTCCTCACCGATCGTCGGGTGGTCGTGGCTCGCGGCGTCGGCCGGTTCAACGCCGACGACCTCGTGTCGCTGCTCGGTTATCTCGACAACCCGCTCGACTCGACGGAGTTCGTGCTGATCGCCGGTGGCGGCCGTCTGTCGAAGAAGTTGACCGACGCGGTCAAGGCCTCCGGCGGGCACGTGACGAGCACGAGTCCGCCCAACCGGCCCAAGGACCGTCAGGCCTGGGTCAGGGCCGAGGCCGAGGGGCACGGCATCCGGCTCGACGGCGCAGCTGCCGCCCGGATCGCCGACCAGCTCGGCGACGACGTCGGGCGGCTCGACGGCATCCTCTCGGTCATCCGCTCGACGTACGGCGAGGGCGTCAAGATCTCGTCGGTCGAGGTCGAGCCGTTCCTCGGTGAGGCCGGCGGCGTACCGCCGTGGGACTTCACCGACGCCATCGACGCCGGGCAGACCGGCAAGGCGCTCACGCTGATGGCCCGCATGATCCACGGTGGCGAACGACACCCGTTGCAGATCATGGCGATCCTGCACAACCACTACGCCAAGCTCGCACGTCTCGACGGCGTCGATGCCCGGAGCGAAGCCGATGCGGCTGCGGCGATGGGTATCAAGCCCGGGTTCCCCGCCAAGAAGGCGCTCGCCAACTACCGGCGGTTGGCCGGCGGGGGAGTGCAGCGGGCGATCCAGCTGCTCGCCAAGGCCGACAGTGACCTGCGCGGCGACACCGACCTCAGCCCGGAGTTGGTGATGGAAGTCCTCGTGGCCCGGCTCAGTCGCCTCGGCGCCCGCCGCTGACGCAAAGCGGCTGGCGAGCGGAGCCGGCGGTCCTGGCCTTGGCTGCGGCCGGTGGCGACGCGCGGGCGATTCCGATCTCGGCCACGAACTGGTGGTGGAGGTGCTGGTGGCCCTGTTGAGTCGATCGGGCGCCGGCGCTGACGGAACTCAGCGGCGGGGAGCGGCCGTGCTCGCCAGCTCGGCCGAGGTGAACGGCCCGACCGCACGGTCTTCGGCCACGAAGTGGTAGAGCGCCACGCCGAACACGCCGCGGGTGGCCCCGGCGAACACGGCGGCGGCGACGGCGATCACGAGCCCGGCCACGACGAGCACGCCGCCGACCAGGCCCCAGCCCGTACCGCTCGCCATCAGGGCGACCCCGCCGACGACGGCGGCGGCGCCGATGATCGTGAACACGGTGCCGATGCCGCCGATGACGAAGTTGCCGGTGACCTGCTGCCCCCAGCGGTTCTTGACGAGTGAGCTGGAGCGCTTGATCGCCTCGATCGGCCCGATGCCTTCGAGTGCGAGGACCGGAATCACGAGGAACGTGAGGAGGCCCCAGATCGCCGCGCCGAACGACGCCGCGATGCGGCCGGCGAGACCGCCACGGTCACGGAGGACGGCGAACGCGACCGACACGAGCGCCGAGACGAGCGCCCAGCCGGCGATCATCGGAATCCGGTTCTTCGCGATCTGGCGGGCAGCGTCGACGTCGGGTTCACGGCCGTCGAGCGCGTCGTTCGCGGCGGCGGCGAGGATCACGTTGTAGTAGATGACGATGAACGACGCCGCGTACGAGCCCAGCGCGATCAGGATGTATCCGACCAGGCGCGTGGCGTCGGAGTCGGCGTTCGCGAGGAACACACCGGGGCCAGCGAGCACGAGCGCTGCGACCAGCGCCAGGACGCCGCCCGTCAGGGGCAGCTTCGCCAGCCGGGGGTTGCGGCGGACCACCGACCATGCCTTCTTGGTCAGTTCCCAACCCTGCTTCATCCGAGTGAACATGTGCGCAGGGTACCCGTGACGCGACGAAGCCCGGGGCGATGGCCCCGGGCTTCGTGCAGATCTGTGGTCGAACGGCGTCAGGCGCTTGCGTTGACCTTCTTCATGAGGCGGCTCTTCTGGCGAGCGGCGGCGTTCTTGTGGATGACGCCCTTCTGGGCGGCCATGTCGATCTTCTTGATCGCCGCGGCGACCTTCTCGTCGCTCGACTCGTCGCCGATCGAGTTGACGGCCGACTTCATGCGGCTCTTCAGCTCGCTGCGGACCGCCTTGTTGCGCTCGGCGGCCTTGGCGTTGGTGAGAATGCGCTTCTTCTGGCTCTTGATGTTCGCCACGGGGTGACCCTCTTCTTGTCGATCGTTCGCTCGGTGGGACTCCAACGAGCAGCGCATTGAGACTATCGGCGTGCCCGGAGCAACCCCAACGTCGGATCGACGCTGCATGAACCCCTGATCGGCGCACGCTCGGGCACGATTAGCGTACGGCGCCGTGGCAGCACCGCCGTACGAAGATCTCACGATGCGGGCGCAGGTCCACCGGCTTCGCCAGGTCGCGCTCGCAGCGACGGATGCGTACCCCTTCGAGGTGCGCCGTCTTCGCCTGCTCCTGCACGCCTACAACACGACGTTCCGGGTCGACACGACCGACGGCCGCCGGTTCGCGCTGCGGATCAACACCAACAGTCTGAAGAGCGACGCCAACCTCGATGCCGAGGTCGCCTGGCTCGACGCGATCTCACGCGAGACCGAGGTGGTGGTGCCGACACCGCAGCGCACGTGTGACGAGCGGCTGCGCACCGACGTGCGGTTCGAGCCGCTCCAGCGGTCGCTCCCGGTCGTGGTCATGTCGTGGCTGCCGGGCCGCGATCTCGATGACGGCACGCCGGACGGGTTCCGGGCGCTCGGGCGGACGATGGCCCTGCTCCACGAGCACGCGCTGACCTGGACCCCGCCCACCGGGGCGGCGTTCCCGATGCACGACGCGGTGCTGTTCGACATCCCGAACGTGCTCGCGACCGATCATCCGCTCCTCACCGACGAGTCGAGGGCGCTGTTCGCCGAGGCGCTGGGGCGTGGCCAGCAGGCGTACGACGACGTGCTCGCGTCGGGCCCGGTGATCCCGATCCATGCCGACCTCCACGGCGGCAACGCCAAGTGGTTGCGCGGACGGCTGTCGGTGTTCGACTTCGACGATGCGGCCACGGGCGTGCCCCTCCAGGACCTGGCGATCTCTTCGTACTACCTGCGTGACGACGACGTCGGCGAGCAGGCGCTGCTGGCGGGCTACGAGGAGGTTCGGCCCCGGCCGGCGACGCCGACCGCCGACTACGAGGCGATCGTGGCCGCGCGCAATGTGCTCCTGGCGAACGAAGTGCTCCGGATGTCGACCGCCGACATGCGTGAGATCGCGCCCACGTTCCTCGCCAACTCGGTGCTGCGCCTGCGTGCCTTCCTCGACACCGGGGTGTACCGGCGCGAGGTCGACGGCGTGGTGCCGCTGCCCGGCTGAGTCCATGAGCCGTTCGGTCAGCCGGTCTGCTCGTCAGGCGGCGGGGTTGCTGCGGTCGTTGGTGGGGCCGGTCCAGTGGGTCACGCCGTCGGGGCGGGTCCAGGTGGCGGACCGGTCGGGTTGCACCGTCAGCTCCCACCCGCCCTCGTGGACCAGGTGGTGATGGGTTTCGCACACCGGAGCGAGGTCCCTGACACATTGTCAGTCCGACCTTCAGGATTGCTCGACTCACGAAACCCCAACAGAGGAAGGCCGCGCAGACAGACAAACGCCGAAGCCAGGGGGCGAGAGTGAGAGAGTCGACATGCATTAGGGTTCCCGCACGGTGGTAGAGCAGAAGCGTATTGAGATCCTTGAAGAAGGGCGCATCGGCGTGTTCTATCGGTGGGCCGATACTGCGCTGGTCAAAGACGCCGATCCAGAACGAGGATGGATAATCCGCTCTGGGCCTTGGGTTCATATCGATACCATCGACGAGAGCGAAGTTCCACGGTCGCTGGGGCTGCTCGGCGACGACGACGAAGTGGCACCAACAGCGCTGCTCGGTCGGGTCAATGGCGGCACCGTTGTCGCTTTCGAACTGCAAGATCGAGGAGGAACCGCAGTCATCGTCGGCGAACAGTTGTCGACGCGGCAATACAGAGCTCGAACCGTCGCTGTCAATGCCCCACTGTCTCGGATCAGAAGTTCCGGAGTCCTACAGATGCGCGTCGACTTCGCGTCGCTAGAGGTGTTCTCTCGCCTTGCCGTGGCAAGAGAGGAATGGGGCTACGCGGAGGATAGGACCGTCAAGAGTTACCAGTTGACATTGGACAACGAGCAAGCGGATCAATCGGCCTCGATGCGACGCGGCCGGCGCATCGCGCTGGGCAGCAAGTGGTCTGTTGGCGGGCCGATGACAGACCGTCGGGTGTCCGTGCCTACGTCGATCATCATCGAGTCGCAAAAACCCTGCGTGGTCTTCGAGCTTCTGCGACCACTACTTGAGATCCAGAATCTCTTGAGCACGCTCCATTCCGGTTTTGTCAATGCCGTTGGCGCTGCGCTCACGCTCGACCTGGAACCCGATGACAGAGAGGCGAACGGCAACCAACCAGTGGCTTGCTGGTCCGGACCGCTATTCCAGCATCCGCCGCACGTCGCGTCACCATCCAACTCATGGCCGACGATGACGCTCAATGACTTGGGCGGAGTTGCCGGGCTAGCACGCTGGGTCAACTTGGCAGAAGACCACCCCCGGGCCGTTGGGCCAGCAGTGGCACCTTTCCGGTATGGCCCGATGGTTGCCGAATCTGACCTGTTGACACTCGGGGCTAGCTTCGAGTATTGGGTTGCAGCTCACCGCAAGAGTGGAGCGCAATGGGCGCGAGCAACGATGCGGAAAGGAACGCGGTCACACCGAAAGGTCATGGAGTCGGCGACTCTGCAGGCGGGCAAGCCGTTCGCAATTTGGGTTGCAGATCGGGCGGCCTGGTGCGATGACTTCACGAACGCGTATGAAGAACTCAAACATGACCCGTCGTTCTCCATCGATGAAGACTTGCTTCATGATCTTGTGCAGAGCGCACGCCATCTGCTCTTTGGACTTCTGGCCGATCGCGTCGCACGGAGTAGGACACCGACCCGAAAGCTCTTCGGGCCCAACAGCCTGTTCCAGCTGAGCTCAAGGTTTCGGCAACGCTACGCTGCGTGAGAGATAGCGGCGGTCAAGGCCGGCCGGAGGCCGCCCGGAGGGCCTGGCCTTGAGGGCTGCGGTCACCTGTCGCATGCATCATTGGGTTCGAGGTCGGGCTGCAGGCCCGGCCTCCTTCTTGCCTCTTGCCCCTGGAATGTCACCGGTGTAAGTTGAGCGTTCGGTCGGGTCGTCTGCATGGCTGCGGCGACCGGGTCAGTACCCGTAATCGTTCTGGCGCCATGTCAACCGGACGTGGCAGTCCAGCTTCTCAGACGGCCCCCGGTAGCAGCCTCCAAGCTTCTTGGAGGTTCCCGTGTCTCGGGCCCAGTTTTCGTCAGCCGTTCGCACCCATGTCGACGCCGTAGGCGTCGAGCGCCCGCAGGGCGCTTCTTTACTTGAAATACCAACGAAACTCGTCAGCCCTGCTGGGGGTGTTGACGGGGACTACAAGCGTGTGATTCGCTGTGTCTGCCCGAACAGACAGGACGGCCTCCCGTATGGGCCAAGATCGCGGCCGGCAACGCGTGCCGGGATACGGGCGCTCCCGATCTGGAGCGCAGTCAAACTTGAGCGGCTCTTCCGAACGGCTGCACCCGCGACCGGCAACGCGTGCCGGGGTTCGGACACTCCGGGCGCGGGGTGTGGGCACCAGTCCTTGGTCCTGCGCTCGGTTTGGAGGTCCCCCATGGGGAGCTTGGTTGTTCGGTTTCACGCTTCGACGTCGGGGATGGTCGCGCCATGACGGCGGACCGTTCCCCGCTCGACATCGATTCTGCGGTTGCTCAGTTGGCGGTGGTGAGTCCTCGCTATCAGTGGTCGTTGACGTTGGTGAAAGATGCTCACGAGGCCGGTGGTTGCTTCGGTCGAGTCGGCAAGTCCGAGCGCATCACGGGTGGGGTTCCTGATCCTGAGCGGTCGGCCGCTGAGGCTGCTCGACGAGCACGCAAGAAGGTGCGCCGCTACTGCGTCGCGAACCGTCTCAACCGGTTCGGCACGCTCACCTATGACGGTGCCGGCTGCCATGACCCTGCCCAGGTCAAAGCTGACGTTGCCGGTTTCTGGCGTGAGCTTCGCCGGCTGACTGGTGGTAAGTCGTTCCCGTACCTGTGGACCACGGAGTGGCACAAGACCGACCACGGCCTCCACGTGCACTTCGCAGTTGGTCGTTTCATCAAACGCTCGTTGATCGGCGAGGCGTGGGGATGGGGCACGATCGAGGGCCGCGGCTTTCCCCACATCAAACTGATCGGTGACCTCCCGGTCGGTGCAGGTGTGGTTGGCGAGGCGCGGCGCGCTGCGTCCTATCTGTCGAAGTACGTCGGCAAGGACTTCGACGCGCAACGGTTCCCTGCGGGTTGGCACCGATACGAGGTTGCCGAGGGATTCCAGCCAGCCGAGACGCGGTTGTTCGGTCGCACCGAATCGGAGGTGTTGTCGAAGGCCTCGGCGATCATGGGGCGCCGCCCCGACGTGTACTGGTCCTCCCGTCAGGAACCTGACTGGGACCGTCCCGCAGCGGTCTGGGTGCAGTGGTCATGAGCGGCTTCGATCTAGCGGCGTTCGTAGAGGCGTCCTGCGAGCGGTCGGGTGTGCCGGTCAAGTTGTCCGATTCCGTGGTGCGTGACCGGGTGGCGTTGTTGCTGTCGGGTCGGGCGGTCCGTGGTGACGCGCCAGCGTCACGCGGACGCCGACCGTCAGACCCGCCAGACCAGACCGACCCTGTTCGGATCGAAGACGGGACTTCGTTTGTCGGTGCCAGCGATCACAGCGTGGTCCAGGACGGCTTTGACGATGGCGTGTTGCCGGGTGAGGTTGAGATCGACCCACTGAGCGCGTAGAGCATCACCGTCGCCGACGAATCCGGCCACGGCGTCGTTGCGGGTTGCTCGAGCCAAACGACGTTCGCCGTCTTGCATCCGGGCTTCGATCGGGTTCCGTGCTGCCATCCACTCGCGGGCGTTGATTTGTTTCGTCGCGTAGAGCTCTGCCAGTTCGTCGAGTTGCTCGCGGTCCTGGGCGACTGACTCGGCAAGTGCTGCGGTGTGTTCGTCCTGTGCTGCTCGCCCGGCGATCACATCAGCCATCTCCGGGGTGTCGAGCCGATACAACACCGCGTCGGCCACCAACTGTTCGACGGGGTCGGCCACGACTGTGAGTCGGCCACAACCACGATGGTCCGGCCCCGCCAGGCACACGTAGCGGCGGCTGTTCGCACGTCGCGACGAAAAAAGCGTGTGACCACACTTGCCACAGCGCAACATGCCAGTGAGCAGATACGACCTCGGGGCACGTCGCCCGCTGGTGCGTTTCTGCTCGATCATCGCCAACACCTTCGCATGCTCGACCTCGGTGATGATCGGCTCCCACACCGCTGTTCCGACAACGGTCCCATTGTGGGCGCGCAGACCCGCCATTCGTGGGTTGGCGATCATGTCGCGAATCGTCGTCGTGCGCCACGGTTTGCCATACACGGTCGTAATTCCCTGATCGTCCAGCCACACCGCCAACGACCGCAGACTCTCGCCAGCGAGGAACCGGGCCACCAGCGTCCGGACCACATCGGCCTCGTCGGGGCGATGCGTGACTCGATCCTCGTCGAACCCGAACGGTCGTCGTGATCCGCCATGAGGACGACCCTCGGCTGCGACCTCGACCATCTTGCGTTGAATCCGACGGCTCTTCGTCGCCGACTCGTTCGCTGCGATCGCCCCCATGATCCGCAACATGACCAGCCCGTCGCCGTCCGTCACGTCTACAGCTACACCCTGAGCAAAGCGCACATCACGGACGCCGGCGTCGCGAAGCAGCTCAACGAACTGCTCCAACTCCATCTGGTTCCTGGTCAACCGATCCTGGTGATACACGATCACGGCATCACGCACCCCGTCGCGCAGATCTTCCAGCATCCGCTCATACGCCGGTCGTCGTTTGCCGGAGTAGGCCGAGATGTCGTTGTCGACGTATTCCTCCGCGACCTTCCAGCCCTCGCGCTCGGCCACCGCGTGGCAGTCAGCCAACTGCCGTTTCACGCCGGCTGCGGTGCCCTCCTGGTCCGACGAGATGCGGGCGTACAGGGCTGCGGCGGTGGGCGTCGTCACCTAGGTGAGATTAACAGAGGTTGAGGTCGTCGAGGTCGGTGTTGCCGCCGTGCTGCCACGGGGTGGTGTGATGGATGCGGCAGTCGTCGATGCCGACGTTGCACCCCGGGAAGACACACGTCGCGTGCATGGCTTCGATGGCGGTCCGCTGCTCGGGTGTCGCCAGCCGTTTCGACCGACCCTCGTCGAGGGCGACGCCGGCACCATCGAGCACGACCGGGATGATGTCGGCCTCGCAGGCGAGGCGCCGCATCGTCTCGATCGGGACCGGCATTCCGGAGTCGGTCTCGCAGAGCGAACCGGCCGAGTCGGTCAGGTTGGCGAGGTCGACGTGGACGACGAGTCGGCCGTTGGTGCCCTGCCCGTCGGTCACCGCCTCGACGACGGCGTCGACGGTGAGTCGGTCCCAGGTGGGCGTGGGGCCGGCGGTCTGCTGCGACCGACGGCGTAGCCGCCCTCGGGCCGACTGGATGGCGGACCAGATGGCTCGGTCGGTGACCGGGTCGCACTCGATCAGGGTCTTGCACATCCCGGTGGTGGCGTCGGTCCAGCGGGTCACCTTCGACTGCGCCCGCTGGCGCTCGAGTTCGTCTTCGGCGGCCTGGGCGTTGTGCCGCGCCCGGATGCTCCTGGCGAGATCGCGACACCCTTTGCCGAACCGGTCGACGCCCTGCTCGCGAGCTTCGGCGAGCAGTGACTCGGCCTCGCCGACGAACTCGGCTCGCTCGACGTCGTCGAGGTTGCGGGTCGCGTTGGCGATCGCGTCGACGTGACCGGCGGTCACCGTGCCGCCGTCGAGCGCGTCTTCGAACGACGGCATCGAGGTGCACACCTCCTCGCGGTCGGCGGCTGCCTTGGCATCTTTCGACGACTGCCGGCCGTGGTCGGACAGCGCGTGCTCGGGTTGCGAAGCCCGGCCCTCGGCGGCCAGCTGCCGCTGGCGCCGGGTGGCTCGCACCTGGCGTGCGTCGCACCACGAACGGACCGTGGCGACGGCCTCCAGGTAACCCGCCAGCTCGTCGCTGTCGAGAACGTCGGGGTCGGTGTCGCGCACCGTGCTGAGTGCCCGGTCGATCGATCTCGTCTGATCGTTCGGTGGCATGGGTTCCTCCTTTCGATGAGGTGAAAGAAGGGGAAGTCGGTGAAACCCATCATAGTCGAACATGTGTTCGAGACACAAGGAAAACCTCCCGGAAATCGAGGTCTTTCGCGGTGAGTTCGGCCCCGACGGAGCGACGCAGAAGCGTCGAGGTCGACTCCCGACCCGGCCGCTGTGAGGTGTGACCTCGACATCACAAACCGTGCCGTTCGCGAGCGCGCATCTCGCAGGATCCAGGACGGGCTGAAGTCGTCGCGGCCTTGCAAGTATCTGGCGCTGCGCTTGGGTAGATATGTCGGTGATCCACCCGCCTGCTTGTTCCGTCGGTGACGATGGTGCAGCGGGCGTGATCGGAGGATCACATGAAGCCCATTTCGTTTCCGAAGCTGACGCTTCCTGACCCGGGTTCGCGCGTCGCCCCGACCCTCGGCCACCGGCTCGTCGACGACTATCTCGAGTCGGTGCATGCGCGGCTTCGACCGAACTCGACGTTGGCGGTTGTCTACGACTTGAAGGTGTTCTTCACCGTCATCGACGTCGACCCGCTCGACGTCCGACGCCGTCACGTGCTCGAGTTCATCCGCGTGCAGCGGACCGGTTCGGCCCATGCGACGGTGGTCCCGATGGACCAGTCCGACGGGTTGGCGTTGTCGACGATCCGACGTCGCCTGTCGACGCTCGCGGGGTTCTATGCGCACCTCGTCGCACTCGGAGAACTCGACCACAACCCGGTGCAGCGCGGCATGCCAGTGCGTGCCCCCGTGACCCGCGACCGACGTGTGATCCCACTGGTCCGACCGATCCGACACCTGCCACAGATCCTCGATCACGACGACGTGAACAAGTTGGTCGGAGCGCTCCGGAAGGAGCGGGATCGGGCGATGATCGACGCGATGCTGCTCGCCGGTCTGCGGCGTTGCGAAGTGCTCGGCCTGCGACTCCAGGACATTCGTTGGGGTGAACGCCGCTTGTTCATCGCTGACGGCAAGGGCGGCCATCAACGCATCGTGCCGATCTCGCCGCGCTTCTTCGACACGCTCCGCCGCTATCTGGACAACGAGCGACCGGCGGACGCGGAGACGCCGTTCGTGTTCGTCGTGTTGAAAGGACCCAACCGTGGCCGCCCGCTCACGGCGAAGGGGCTCGATGAGATCATGTTGGGTGCGCGCACGCGTGCCGGGCTCGAGCATGCGACGTGTCACGAGCTGCGCCACACCTGTTTCACCCGGCTCCGCGAGGCCGGCATGGCACTCGAAGCACTCCAAGCCCAAGCCGGTCACCGCTCGATCTCAGCAACGCAGATCTACCTGCACCTCGCCAACGATTGGCTCGCCGGCGAGTACATACGTGCAGCTCAAGCCGTTGATGCCCAGGCTGCACTCGGCCGCCAGGTCGTGGCGTCATGACCATGCTCGCGATCGAACACGAGCCCGTCGACGAGCGCTGGGCACGCATCGGCGCACACGCTCCGGTCCTCGCTGCGACTGCCCGCAGCTACATGGATCAGATTTCGGTGACCGCTCGACCGGGCACGATCAACTCGGTCGATGTCGCCTTGCGATTGTTCGCCAGCTGGATCATCGACCACGACCCCGCCGTCGTGTCGCTGCGACAGGTCAACCGTCGACACATCGAGCACTACAAGCTCTGGCTCGCCACCCGTGAGAACCAGCACGGCCAGCCGCTCAAGAAGTCGACGATCAATCTTCGGTTGTCGATGCTGCGCGTTGTCATCGAGCGGCTCATCGAATGGGACCATCCCGACACACCGACGAGGAACCCGATCATGTGGACCGACCTTCCCAAGATGGACGAGCCGCTTCCGAAGTTCCTCGACGACGACCAGGCCGCCAAGTTCATGGCCGCCGCAGTCCGACTTGATCCACAACGACGACTCATCGTCGAGATGCTGGCCCGCACCGGACTGCGCGTCACCGAGTTCTGTGAGCTCACCGACGACGCCATCGTGAAGATGAACGAGACGAACTGGCTGCGGGTGCCGGTCGGCAAACTCCACACCGATCGCTACGTCCCGCTGCATCCCTCGCTGATCGAGTTGCACCGGGACTGGCTGGCCTGGAACGGCCCGAACGACACCGGCCAGCTCATCTCGAACAAGGGCAGGCCACTGTCCGTCGACGTCGTTCGTCGCGTCGTGAAAGCCTGCGCCCGGATCGCCGGGATCGGCCACGTCCATCCCCACCAATTGCGTCACACGCTCGCGACGCAGTCGATCAACAACGGCATGAGCCTCGAAGCTGTGTCCGCGATGTTGGGGCACCGATCGATGCGCATGACCCTCGTCTACGCCCGCATCGCAGACCGCACCGTCGCCGACGAATACTTCGCCGCCGCCGACAAAGTCGACCAGCTCTACCAGACCCACTTGACAACATCACCGGCATAAGGGCCGATCTGCGGTGCGTGCTCGTCTGATGCGGCCGCGTTGCGCGGTCGGAGCACCGATGCCTGGTTTATCGAGTGCGCGTCGTGCGCTGACCCCGACGAGCAGAATGCCGGTTCCTGAGCGGCTGTAGCTGGCAGCGATGGCCGTCACTACGGGCGCCGGCACGCGCATGACCGGCGTGCTGATGACCACGACCATGGCTGGCGTCGAACGTGCGCGCATGCAGCGGCTCGCGTCAGCCGTAGCGGACGAGCTCTTCGAATGGGCCGATCGCCAGCCCGTCGCGGATCTCGCGATCGCCGAGCGGCGCGCCGAGCTCGATCGTCACCGCGGAGGGCGGGTTGCCGGGACACGGCTGTGTGCTGCCCTCGGGCGGGATCACGGCGAACGCGACTCGCACGGCGTCGTCCGTCTCGACCACCTGCGGGCCGAGGAGCTGGTCGCCCATCTCACGGCCGCCGGCACACCCGAACTCGGTGACGAGCAGGTGCAGCGCGGTGCTGTCAGGCGTCGGCGCCGGGCGATCGGGGTTGAGCTCCCACTCGACACTGTTCAAGCCGGGCGGCAGGACACGGCGGACATCGCAGTCGCTCGCGCCGGACAACCCCGACACCGCCCATCCGGCCCGGGTGAGCTCGAGCGGCACCAGCGTGAAGCTCGACCCGTTCGGCGAGATGACGGTCGCCCACTCGTCGGTCAGATCGAGCAGCCACCACTCGAGTTGGTCGGGGACGTAGGTGAAGTCGTCGGAACCCGACGCCTCGTCGATCGTGTCCTGGAGCTCGGGGAAGTCGGCGAGCGGGCGCAGCGGCTGGATCGCGCCGAGCGTGAACCGTATGCCGGCGCATTCGACGGCGGTGTCGGGCGGATAGGTGCCGTCGGCGCCCGGCAAGTCGATCACGTCGAGCGTCGAGCCGGGTTCGATCGCGGGCGGCAGATCGTCGACCACGGTCGCGTCGAGGCACGCCATTTCGACTGCCACGCGCTCGGCGACGGCGGCCGCGATGGCGCGCTGCTCGTCCGGGGTGACCGGCCTCGAGGCGTGGAGTTCGACCCGGATCCGGAGCCCTCCACCCGACGAACCGTCCACCGGCAGGTCCGGATCCTGGAGGAGCGGCGTCAACGCTTCCTGTGCGGCGAGCAGGTCGTCTTCGGTGAAGTCCACCTGCACGACGTCGAATGCGACGCCCCATTCGCCGATCGGCCGATCGTCCTCGATCGCAGGTCGCGGGTCGACGCCGACGTCGTCAGTCGGGCGGGGACGTCGTTCGGCGAGCGCGGCGCGGTGTGGAGCCGGGTCGTCCGTCACCGCCAAGACGATGGTGCCGCCGGCGTCGCGGTCGATCAAGATGGCCCCGAACACGTCGCGGTGCTCGTTGCCGTACGTGCGGACGACTCCCATGAAGATCTCGTCCGGGTTGGAGGAGCCAGCGAGATCGCCGAGCACGTCGGTCGTCACGTACGGCACGTCGGAGCACGCGACCAGCGCAGCCTCGCGCGATACGGGCGTACCGTCGCCGCCCGGCGACGACGTCGGCGGCTCGGACAAGGGCCCCGTGGTGGGTTCAGACGCCCCCGGTGATGCGGACGGGGGCGCGTCCGGCTCAGACGTTGACGCAGTTTCGGTGGCTGCAGGGCTCGCTGCGGTCGGGCCAGCATCGGTAGTCCGGTCGGCCGTATGACCGCAAGCGGCGAGCATGGTGAGGGCGACGATCGTGACGACCCGAGGCATGTGGTTCAGACGCTCAGCGACGCTCATCGGTTCCCACAGTCTCGCAGCTGTCACGAGCCTGCGATGCCAGCATCGTGAGAGGCTGACACGGCCCGGGCGACCGCACATACCCCACCGCTCGGCCCAACGGCACACCTCGAGCGTCGCGCCACGTGCATTGAAGCGCTTCTGCCCGGCGGGGCGCTCGGTATCACGATCACCGAACGTGGCCCGCGCCCGCCGGTGCCGTACCGCTCGAGCTGCCGGTTCCTGAGCTGGCGCCGTCGGTCACGCGCTGTGTCGACATGCGCTTCTCGACGGGGGCCGGGCGGTCATGAGGTGATGGCGTGGGCACACGTGGATTTGATGGAACCGACTCGGCCTCTGGGGCATCGTTCTTCTGATGGAGCGAGTGGAACCTGACAGAAGTCCAGCAGCGGCGCCAGATGGTGAGCGGTCATTCGACCTCTTCTACGAGGATGCCTGGACACGGAGCGTTCGGCTTGCGGCGTTGCTGACCCAGGACAGCTCGGTGGCCGAGGAGATCGCCCAGGACGCGTTCGTTGCAGTGATGGACCGCTGGTCGAGTCTCGACGAACCGGCCGGCTACCTGTATCGCTGCGTCACGAACGCGGCGATGCTGTACCACCGCTCAGCGGGCACGGCCCGACGAAAGCTCCTACTCGTCGGGATACCCGAACCCGCACGTCCAGAGTTCGATCACTTGGCTGATGCGGTCGCATCGCTCCAGTTTCGTCAGCGTGCCGTCATCGTTCTGCGCTACTACCTGCAGCTCAGCGAACGAGAGATCGCTGATGCGTTGGGCTGTCGACCCGGAACCGTCAAGTCGCTCGCCTCGCGAGCGCTGTCCCGCCTACACAAGGAGTTGTCATGACGACGAACCTGGACGAAGACCTGCGCACCTTGTTCGACGCGCAGACTCGGTCGCTCGGGCTGGGTGCCCGACCGGGTCTCGAACGATCAGTGGGTGCACGAACGTACAGTCTCGAACCAGACGCACCACGCACGGGACTGTGGTGGGCGGCAGCGGCAGTCGCAATCGTTGGGGTCGCTGGCCTCGTGTCGGCAGCCGCGGTGCGAGGCAACGACCACGAACCACCGTCGGTGAACCGACCGGGTCCGTCCTCGGTCCCTGCGGCTCCGCCGAGCTACCCATTGTTTGGCGGCGCCGCATCAGTGGACGCCACGGTCACCGCCGGCGAGTGGACGTCCGAGGTGTACGACCCACCAGTCCTGTACGCCACGCTCGGCCGAGTTGCAGACAATCGCGTCTCCGACATCGTGCACCTCACCATCGCGACGGTCGACACCCCTCAGTCGCCCATGACCGGCGCAGTACGTTCGGAGGAAACGGTCTCGGGCAAGGCCGTCACCCGCTACGCCGTGGACAGCCCCGAGCCGATCCCCGACACCGAGATCCTCGAGTGGAACGTCGGCGGTTTCCGGATCACGATGAACGATAATCCGGTCGCTGACCTTCTTATCGACGTACTGACGCCCGTGATCTCCAACGATCATCGTCGCTCGATCGAGCTACAGAATCCGTTAGCCAACCTGCCACCGGACTGGGAACTGCTCGACGAGCCCGCCGGATTCGACCGAGCGACAGGCCCCAACCTGTCCGCCACGACCGAAGACGGTTCGAGCGTGACACTGCACGTCTGGCCAACACTGATGATGTCCGGTTCGGATTGGACCATCGTCCAGATCGGCACCGAGCGAGCCTTCCTCAACCCACCTCACGAAGGCGTCAGCGACGTCGACGTCGCTGGCCTTGCGTGGCGAACCCCGAACGGCGACTGGGCAGTGCTGACCGGTGTCGGCGACCTCGCCCACCAACTCCAGACGGTGAGCGAAGACATCACCTGGGTCGACTACGACACCTGGCAAGACCGCTACGGACCAGTCGACAAAGACAACGAACCGCAGTCGTCCAGTCCCACCGAAACAACCACCGCCGGCACCGGTCGATAATCCCGGAGCGACAACCCCTTCTGCGCGCTCAGTACGGCACGTACGCGATCGGCCACCCGTCCGAGAATGTGCGCGGGGCCGCGGGTGAGCTGCTTGACGACTCTTCAGGCAGTGGCGTTGCAGGTGAGACGATGCCGCAATGGAACGATCGACATCAACGTCCTGCCCCTAACGGTTCAAGACGCCGACACCCACGAGATGAGAATGATCTTCTACCTCTCGTGCGAGCTCGGGCAGAGACTCTCGGCCGTGGCTATCTGTGCTCGTCTCGGATGGCGTCGACGGCGCGCAGGAGCTCGAGGAGCTGTTCGCGGACTGTCTGTGCGTGAGCACCGAGTCTCTCGTCGGTTTGGGTGAGGACGGGTGCGAAGAGTTCGCCGGCGTGTCGGTGGGCGGCGCGTCCTGCAGCACTGAGTTCGAGTCGGTACGACCGTCCGTCGTCGGCGTTGGGAGTGCGGGTGATGTGGCCGCGCCGTTCGAAACGCTTGACGTAGCTCGACACGGTCGTGGGCGCTGCTGCCATCCAGTGCGCGAGGTCCGACGGTGTCAGCCCTTCGCTCGTCGCCAACACGGAGTAGATCGCGAACTCGTCGGCGTCGAGACCGGACTCCTCGATTGCGGTGTCGATGAGTTGGTGAACGGCGAGAGACGAGCCAGGCCTCGAAGAGCACGTTGCTCGGTCCATGACCGATCGGGCGCTTGGCCGTACGCCCGTTGTCGCCGGTCTTGCTCATGATCCCGAGCCGACGAGTTCACGTTGGTCGGCAGGGTCGGATGCGACAGAGGTGTCGGTGTTCGCTCCGGACAGTCGGGCCGTGGCTGCCTGCACGACGATCGCTGCCACGGCGGCGAGGAGCAGGAGGCCTGCGGCCCACGAGGTGGTGGTCTTTGCTGCCGACGCCACACCGAGCAGGTGGGTCGTGGCGTTCGGGTCCGGGTAGCTGGTCAGTGCCAGCCAGGCGAGGATGTTCTCGAGGTAGTCGAATGCCATCGCCGCGAGTGGGAGAGCGGCGAGCCAGAGAGTCCGACCGGGCCGCGACGAGAGCCGTTTGATGGCGAGGCTCAGCGAGGAGGTCAGGAAGACGCCGATGATGGCCGGGTAGAAGATGTCGGCCAGTTGCATGTTCCGGTAGGTGTCGCGCCCGTTTGTCCCGCAGTCGTCGAGGAACCGCGTCACGCCGTCAGCAGAGGTGAAGAAGCGCATGTCGGGTGGAGCCTGGCCACACGCGGCCTCGACTTCGGGAATCGAGAACGGTGCTGACGACGCGAAGAACATCCAGGCGAACGGGACGAAGATCACCGCGCTCGCGATCCACAGCTTCCACGAGGCGAATCGAGCGACGAACGGCGTGCCAGTGGTGATCTGGGTTGATGACTTCATTGTGGTGGGCTCCCTTAATAATGCGATCTCGCAGTATATTACTGCGAGATCGCACTACATGTCAAGGATTGGATCCTTGACGGGAGATCTCAGGTTGGTGACATCGAGATCGCCCAAGAATGTGCTGCAACGCGAGGCTGAGCGAGAGGCCGAGGCCCGACAGGCCGACCGGCGGCGGCGATAGCCTGGGCGTCCGCCATGGACCTCTCCAAGATCCGCAACTTCTCGATCATCGCGCACATCGATCACGGCAAGTCGACGCTGTCCGACCGGATCCTCGAGATCACCGGAGCGGTACAGACGCGCGACATGAAGGCGCAGTACCTCGACTCCATGGACCTCGAGCGCGAGCGCGGCATCACGATCAAGGCGCAGAACGTCCGGGTCAACTGGAACGACCACGTGTTCCACCTGATCGACACACCGGGGCACGTCGACTTCGGCTACGAGGTCAGCCGATCGCTCGCCGCGTGTGAGGGCGTCGTGCTCGTGGTCGACGCCGCGCAGGGCATCGAGGCGCAGACCCTCGCCAACTGCTATCTGGCGCTCGAGAGCGATCTCGAGATCGTCGCCTGCCTCAACAAGATCGACCTGCCGGCCGCCGATCCCGACCGGTACGCGATGGAGATCGAGAACGTGCTCGGCATCCCTGCCGAGGACATCCTCAAGATCTCGGCCAAGACCGGCGACGGCGTGCCCGAGTTGCTCGACGCGATCGCCGAACGCATCCCGGCGCCCACCGGTGACGCCGATGCACCGCTCCAGGCGTTGATCTTCGACTCGCAGTTCGATCAGTACCGCGGCGTCGTGTCGTCGGTCCGGGTGATGAACGGTGTCATGGAGTCGGGTGCTCGCCTCCACTTCCTCCAGGCCGCCGCCGATCACGAGGCGCTCGAGATCGGTGCCCGCCAGCCGGTTCCGACGCCGCTGAAGGCGCTGGGTCCCGGCGAGGTCGGCTACCTGATCGCGGGCATCAAAGACGTCGGCGACGCCCGCTCCGGCGAGACCGTCACCACGGCCTCGAAGGGGTCCGCCGAGGCGCTGCCCGGCTACCAGGACCCGAAGCCGATGGTCTTCTCCGGCCTGTTCCCGATCGACGGCGACGACTTCGAGAACCTGCGTGACTCGCTCGGCAAGCTCAAGCTCAACGACGCATCGATCACGTACTCGCCCGAATCCTCGGGCGCACTCGGTTTCGGTTTCCGGTGCGGATTCCTCGGCCTCCTCCACATGGAGATCGTCAAGGAGCGGCTCGAGCGCGAGTTCGGGCTGGCCCTGATCGCAACGGCGCCGTCCGTCGAGTACCGCGTCACGCAGACCACCGGCGACGTCACGGTGGTGTCGAACCCGGCCGATCTGCCCGTGGTGCAGAAGATCGACATCATCGAAGAGCCGATCTTCAAGGTCTCGATCATCACGCCCAAGGAGTACACCGGCGCGCTGATGGACCTCTGCCAGAGCCGCCGCGGCGAGATGAAGCGGATGGAGTACCTGTCGCCCGAACGGGTCGAGCTCAACTACGAGGTCCCCCTCGCCGAGGTCGTCGTCGACTTCTTCGATCAGCTCAAGTCGCGCAGCCAGGGGTACGCCAGCCTCGACTACGAACTCGCCGGCTATCAGCGGGCGAACCTCGTCAAGGTCGACATCCTGCTCAACGGCATTCCGGCCGACGCATTCGCCACCATCGTGCACCGTGAGTTCGCCGAGGCGTACGGACGCCGGCTGTGCGAGAAGCTCAAGGAACTGATACCCCGCCAGATGTTCGACGTGCCGATCCAGGCCGCGATCGGCGGCAAGGTGATCTCGCGCGAAACGGTCAAGGCGCGCCGCAAGGACGTGACGGCCAAGTGTTACGGCGGCGACATCAGCCGCAAGCGCAAGCTGCTCGAGAAGCAGAAAGAGGGCAAGAAGAAGATGAAGTCGATCGGGCGGGTCGAAGTGCCCGGCGACGTGTTCATCAACGCCCTCAAACTCGACGACTGAGCCGCCGCGAGCCGTCGGGCGTCGTCCTCAGCGCTCTTCGATGAAGCGCCAGACGGCGGGGAACAGCAGTCCGGCGGCGATCATCTTGACGAGGTCACCGGCGAGGAACGGACGGACGCCCAGCGCCCAGGCGCTGCTCTCCCCGCCGAACATCGGCACGCCGATCACGTGGGCGAGCCACATCGCTCCGACCGTGTACAGCACGACGTTGGCGAGCAGCACCGCCGTGACGAAGGGGACGACCTCGCGGTCGCGGCCTCGGTCGGCGGCGAAGCCCACCATGGCGGCCATCAGGGGGTAGCAGACGAGGTAGCCGCCGGTGGCGCCGGTGAAGTACGACCAGCCGCCGTTCCAGTCGGCGAAGAACGGCAGTCCGACGGCGCCGGCGACGACGAACAGGCCGGTGGAGGCGACGCCCCGTCGAGCGCCCAGTGCCCCACCGAGCAGCACGGCGCCGAACGTCGCCAGGTTGATCGGGACGGGGGTGAACCCCAGCGGGATCCGAATCTGCGAAGCAGCCGCCATGAGCAGCGCGCCGCTCACGACAAGGAGCAACGTGCGGTCGCGCAGGGCCGGAACGATGTCGGCCAGGAGGGGTCGGACGGGGCGCGGCAGCGGGGCGATCAGTTCAGACATGTGGGGGCTCCGTGGGAGGTCGAAGGGGTACGCGAGGACCGTAGCAAAGCCGGGCCGGGGCGGCCGAGTACGGCGGGGTCGGGAAGGGTGACACGAACGGGGGCGGTCGACCGTCGATACTGGCGTGATGGGACGACGCCGAGTGGCCATCGCGCTGACGGCGGCGCTCGCGGTGGTCGGCGGGGTGGCGACGGCGGCGATCACCCGCATCGACGTGGCGGCGACGGTCGGTGAGCAGGCAGAGCGGCTCCTCCCGCCGGTGTCGAGCGTGCCGCTCCCCGGTGATGTCGGCCCGGTCGACACGTCGGAGCCCGACCGCGTCGTGGGGAACGGGACGCCCTCCAGCTGCACGTCGGCAGCCGTGGTCGCCGCGGTGGCCGCCGGCGGTGTGATCACGTTCGACTGCGGCCCCGATCCGGTGACGATCACGATGACGCAGACGGCGAAGGTCGTGAACACGTCGTCGGTCGTCGTGCTCGACGGGGGTGGGCTGGTCACGCTCGACGGCGCCGGCCAACGGCGGATCCTCTACATGAACACGTGCGATCCGGCCCAGATCTGGACCACCCCGCACTGCCAGAACCAGGACCACCCCCGACTCGCGGTGCAGGGCCTGACGTTCGTACGCGGCGACAGCACGGGCGACACGACCGAAGGCGGCGGCGGGGGAGCGATCTTCGTGCGCGGTGGACGTTTCCAGGTGTTCGACAGCGTGTTCGAGGGCAACCGGTGCGACCCGACCGGCCCCGACCTCGGGGGTGCCGCGCTGCGCGTGCTCAGCCAGTACGAGGGGCTCCCCGTCGTGATCGCGCGCAGTTCGTTCCGCGACAACGAGTGCTCGAACGGGCCGGCGGTGTCGAGCATCGGGGTGTCGTGGCGGATCTACAACAGCCAGTTCGAGCGCAACCGCGCGACCGGTGTGGGGGCGAACCCGGCTCGACCCGGTACGCCAGGTGGCGGCAACGGTGGGGCGATCGCGCTCGACGGCAACCTGTTCACCCTCGACGTCGGCGGCGTGCTGATGCGCGACAACGTCGCGAACGAGGGCGGCGGTGCGATCTTCTTCGTGTCGAACAACCGCACCGGCGAACTCCGCATCGACCGGTCGACGCTCGACGGCAACCCGAGCCTCGGGTTCGAGACGTCGGGATATCCGGGCATCTTCTTCCTCGGGCGCGGCGCCCCGCAGGTGACCGCGTCGACGATCCGCTGACGTTCAGTCGGCCTCGGGTCCCCGGGCGCGCACGTCGTCGACCGACCGCATGGCGGCACGCAGGTCGGCGAGCCACTCGTCGGTGTTCCGGCCGACCAGCCGGACACACCATGCCAACGCGTCGGAGCGCGACCGGGCGATGTTGGCGTCGACGAGTGTGTCGAGCACCATGCGCTCGGGTTGCCGCAGCCGTGTCATCGCCGGTGCGGCCAGGTGGCTGAACACCGCGACCTCGTCGCCGACGCGCACCGCCCAGGCGACCTTGCGTTCGAAGCGGTGCTCGGCCTCGCGGGCGATCGCCATGCGTCGGTCGCGGGTGTCTTCCCGGAACGCAGCGATGCGCCCGGCGACGGCCTCGGCCCGGTCGACGGGTGAGGCGTCGTCGCCGACCTCCGGAGCGACGATCGTCACCGTGACGGTGATCTCCTCGCGGTCGACGACGATCGCGGGATCGCCTGCGGCGGTCCACTCGTCGGGGAGTCGGCCGGTGAACCATGAAGCGATGGAGGAGGCGTCGGACATGACACCATCCTCGCGTGGTGCTTACAACATTACAACCTATTCGGGCCGGATCGGCGATAGGAACGTCGCCATGACCGACCGGAGCGAACGCATCGACCAGTTGGTCGCCAGCGCTGACCGGTACGACTCGTTCGCGGAAACGGCAGAACTCATGGGCGATGATGCCGGTGCCGAGCGGTTCCGGGCGCTGGCGTCGCGACGCCGACTCGCCGCGATGGAACTGCTCGACGACTGACGCGGCGATCGACGCGGCGATCGACGCAACCTCGGTCAGCTCGCGGCCAGTTCGTACGCCTCGGTCAGCAGGTCGCACAGCGCACCATCGAGTTCGTCGGGCGAGCGGAGGTTCGCGACGTGCCAGAACGCGCCGCCGTACTCGACGACCTTGCGGGTGATGGTGGGATGGCTCGCTCGTCGTCCGAGCGTGAACGCGAGCGCCACCCACCGATCCTTGGGGCGGAGTTCGGCGAACTTGCGAGGGTTCTTCAGGAAGATGCCCACCGACACGACGTCGAGATGCACCGGCCCGACCGACTCGAGGTGCCGTGTGACCGCGTCGAAGATCGGGCGTTCGTGCGGCGGACCCGTGGCGAAGTACTCGTCGAGCGAAAGCCCAGGCGCACAGTCGTGCGTCTGGCGGTGGCGGCCGAACTGCCGATCGCAGTCGGGGCAGGTCCACCCGCTCACCACAGTTCGGCGACGAGCGCCAGCATCGGGAGAGCGGTGCCGACTCCGAACACCGGCGGCTCGCTCGTCATCGCGTCGGTCGGCGGGATGTCCTGATTGCCGTCGTCCGGACCTCCGTCCATCAGTCGGCCACGTCGACCTTGGCCGTGACCCGGGTCGGGGTCACCCGAACGACCATCTCGGGCGGCACGGCGTTGCGCTTGCCGAACTCCTCGGCGACGTCGGCGCCCATGTAGCGGCCGCCGATGCGGGTGCCCCACGTGAGCAGCTCATCGGGGTCGGTGGACGTGGTCGTGGTGCCGGCGATCGTGACGAACGAGAACGGCGGTCGCTCGTCGTCGAAGCAGATCGCGACGCGACCGTCGCGGAGCAGCGACTTGCCCTTGACGGTCTCGGCGCTGGTCATGAACACCACTTGGTCCTCGCCGTCCGGTCCGGCGCCGCGGTCGAGATCGACCCAGACCGGGGCGACGTGCGGGCTGCCGTCGAGTCGGGTGACGGCGAGCTTGGCGGTGCGGGCCGGCAGGGCCTCGACGAAGTCCTGCCACCACCCGTCCGGAGCGGAGTTGTATCCCATGGTCACATTCTCCCATGCCGCCGCAGGTGCGCTGTCAGCCCGGTACGACTCGATGGAGCATGCGATCCTGAGTGGTGGGGGCGGGATCGTCCGACCGGTCGCATCCCGGTCGAGACGCTGATCGCCAAGCAGTGCCGTATGACCGCTGAAACAGTGGGCCTGCACGACCGAGGCGTCTTGCGTCCGGGGTTCCGTGCCGACATCAACGTCATCGACTTCGACCACCTGCGATTGCACCCGCCGGTCATCGTCAACGATCTCCCCGCCGGTGGATGCCGCATGCTCCAGCGGGCCACCGGCTACCAGTACACGTTCGTCGCCGGCGCCGAGATCATGGCCGCCGGCGAATCGACGGGTGCCACACCGGGTCGTCTGGTGCGCGGCGCACAGCCGGCACCGGCGTAGCCGACACGATCGGCACCTCGAGCGCACGATCGTGCACCGCTCCGGGCAGGATGGCACACCATGGCCGGCACCTTCCGCTCCCTGCGACATCGCAACGCCCGCCTGTTCTTCGTCGGCCTGCTGCTCTCGAACATCGGCACCTGGGTGCAGTTCACGGCGGTCGCGATCCTCGTCGACCGGCTGACGGGCCGGACGACCGCGATCGGGATCCTGACCGCGCTGCAGTTCCTGCCGATGCTGTTCCTCGGCGCGTACGGCGGTGCGGTCGCCGACCAACGCGATCGGCGTCGAATGGCGATGTGGACACAGGGTGGCCTCGCCGCACAGGCGATCGCGCTCGCGGTGTTCGACCTCACCGGCACGATCAACATCGGGGTCATCTACGTGCTGACGTTCCTGCTCGGCCTGATCAACGCGTTCGACAATCCGGCGCGCCGCGGGTTCGTCACCGAACTCGTGCCGCAGGAGGACATCGCCAACGCGATCTCGTTGAACACGGCGACGATGACCGGCTCGCGCATCTTCGGCCCGGCGATCGCCGCGATCCTGGTGGGCCCACTCGGTACCGGCTGGCTGTTCTCGATCAACGCGATCTCGTTCGTGGCGATCCTCGGCAGCCTCTTCTTCCTCGACCAGGCCGCACTCCATCGTGCACCGCGTGTCGCTCGAGGTGGCACGCCGGTCCGAGACGGTCTCCGGTTCGTTCGCCGATCCCCGAACCTGTTCGTCCCGTTCGTCGCGTTCACGGTGATCGCCACCTTCGGCTTCAACCACAACGTCGTGTTCCCGCGGATGTCGCGTGAGGTGTGGGGTGCGGAGTACTGGTTCGGGTGGGTGCTGACCACGATGAGCATCGGCAGCCTGTTCGGTTCGTTGCTGACCGCCAGTCGGCCGGTGGTCACGATCCGCTGGATGGTCGCCAATGCGACCGTGCTGAGCCTCGCCGCCGTCGGTCTGGCCTGGTCGGGATCGGTGTGGTTGGCGCTGCTGCTCGCCGTGCCACTGGGGCTCGGCGGCGCCGGCTTCGTCACGTCGATGAACGCGATCACGCAGCAGGAGTGCCCGCCCGACATGCGCGGCCGCATCCTGGCGCTGACGGCGGTCGCCTTCCTCGGGTCGTATCCGGTCGGCGGCCCGATCACCGGTCTCATCGGTGACTACGTCGGGCTCGAATGGTCGCTCGCCTACGGGGGGTTCGTCACGTTCGGGGGAGTGCTCGGCATCACCTGGTGGGCACTGGGCCGTCGTGAGAGCGCCTCGCGGGTCGACGTGTTGCGGACCTTGCTGGGCTCGTCGACGACGATCGCTCCGAGCCCCAGCGAGCGGCCCTGAGCCGGCGCTCGGTGTTTGCCGAGCAGTCGCAGGGGCCACACTGGTGCCATGACGTCGATCATGTGGTTCCGGAGAGATCTGCGGCTCCGAGACCACCCGGCGTTGAGCGCGGCGGTGAGCGACGGGGCGGTCCTGCCGCTGTTCGTGCTCGACCCGGCATTCGAGGCTGCCGGTGCACCACGCCGTGCCCTGCTCCACGACTGCCTCGCAGCGCTCGATGACGCGACGGGCGGCGCGCTGGTGATCCGCAGCGGCGACCCCACGGTGCTGCTGCCCGACATCGCCGATGAATTCGACGCCTCGACCGTGTACGTCTCACGCGACTACTCGCCGTACGGCCGTCGGCGCGACGAAACCGTCGCCGATGCGCTCCGCGCCGCGGGTCGGCGGCTGTGCGGGGTGGGTTCGCCGTACGCGGTCGCTCCCGGCGAGGTCACGAAGGACGACGGCGACCCGTACTCGGTCTTCACGCCGTTCTCGCGGCGGTGGCGCGATCACGGTTGGGACGACCCCGTCGACGCGCCACGGGCACCCGACTGGGTCGAGGCGCCGTCCGACGGGTTGCCGCCACGCCCTGACGTGCCGTTCGAGATCCCGAGCGCAAGTGAGACGAACGTGATCGCCCGCTGGCGGACCTTCCGCGACGACGGGCTCGACGAGTACGCCGACCGCCGCGACCTGCCGGCCCTGCGTGGCACCAGTGAACTGTCACCGTTCCTCAAGTACGGCGTCGTGCACCCCCGGCAACTGCTGGCGGAGACCGACGGCCGCAACGAGGGTCATCGGGTGTTCCAGACCGAACTGGCGTGGCGCGACTTCTACGCCGACGTGCTGTATCAGCGCCCGCACACCGCCTGGGAGAATCTCGACGACCGCTTCGACCGGATCGATGTCGACACCGGGCCCGAGGCCGAGGAGAAGTTCCGGCGCTGGCAGGAGGGTCGGACCGGGTTCCCGATCGTCGACGCGGGAATGCGGCAACTCCGTGAGATCGGGTGGATGCACAACCGCGTGCGGATGATCGTGGCGAGCTTCCTGGTGAAGGACCTCCACCTGCCCTGGCAGTGGGGCGCCCGCCACTTCATGCAGCATCTGCTCGACGGCGACCTCGCGTCGAACAACCACGGGTGGCAGTGGGCGGCCGGCACCGGCACGGACGCGTCGCCCTACTTCCGGGTGTTCAACCCGACCACGCAGTACGAACGCTGGGACCCGACCGGCGAGTACGCCGCCCGATGGATCACCGAAGTCGGCACGGCCGAGTATCCGGAGCCGATGGTCGACCACCGGGCCGAACGCGAGGAAGCGCTCGCCCGGTACCAGGCGATCAAGTCGTCCTGACGAGCGACCCGGACGCCGCCGACCGCGGCGGTTCGCGCTCCGTTCGGGTGCTCCGGCGGCCATGCCGGTGTCGGTACGGTGAGCGCATGTCCGCTCGACAGGTCGACATCGTGATCGACGCAGCCGACCCCGACGCGCTGCGAGGCTTCTGGGTCGCGGCGATGGGGTACGTGCCGTCCGCAGCGTTCAACCAGTTCCGGTCGGCGGTGCCACCGGCCGGTGAGTCCGGGCCGAAGCTGGTCTTCCAGCAGGTCGACGAACCGCAGACGCCGACCAAGAACCGCCTGCACATCGACATCCTGATCGGCGACGAGATGGAGCGCGAGACCGAACGCCTGGTGGCGCTCGGTGCGAGCGTGCGTTCCGAGCGCATCGACGAAGGCGGTGGCTCGTGGATCGTTCTGGCTGACCCGGAGGGCAACGAGTTCTGCCTGGTGCACGACGCGTGACCGGAGCACTCGACCGCCTGCGCGGTGTCGACATCTCCAGCGGCGCGCCGAGCGCCCGGAACCTGCTCGTCACGCTGTTCGGCGACGCGGTGCTCCCGCACGGACTCGGCGTCCGACTCTCGGTCGGCTCGTTGACCGCCCTGCTCGCGCCGTTCGGCGTGAGCGAGCGCCTGGTGCGCACATCGCTGACCCGATTGGTCAACGACGGTCTGCTCGACGTGGAGTCGGTGGGACGACGGAGCTTCTACGGGGTCGCCGAGTCAGCGGTCGAACTGTTCCGGCAGGCCGACGCTCGCATCTACGGCTCGAGGCTGCGCCCGTGGGACGGCCGGTGGACGATCGTCGTCGTCGACGGTGCCGAAGCGACCGCAGCGGCGAGGGCCCGGCTCCGACAGCGCCTCACCTGGGCCGGTCTCGGCGTCGTCGGGCCGAACGTGATGGCGTCGCCGGTCGTGAGCCCTGAGGAGACGGCGGCGATCATCGAACAGATGGGTGAGTTCGACCACGTGCTCGTGAGCCGTGCCGAGGTGTTCGACGGGGCGAGCACGATCGACGAGGAGGAACTGGCCCGGCGATGCGCCCCGCTCGACGAGGTCGCGGCCGACTACCACGCCTTCGTCGACGACTTCGGCGACATCGATCGTGCGACGTTCGAGGCACTGACACCGGAGGACGCGTCCAAACTCCGGATGTTGCTGATCGCCGCGTACCGGCGGATCGTGCTCGTCGATCCGTTGCTGCCCGAGGCGTTGCTGCCCGACGGGTGGGCGGGCGCCAAGGCCCGCGCGCTGGCGGCGTTCGTGTACGGCGGTTGCGTCGACGCCGCCGAACGCCATCTGGCGGCGGTCGCCGAACCGGCGTCCGGTTCGATCGTGGCCGACGCCAATTGGTTGCACGGGCGCTTCGTCGTCGACGACGCTCGGTGACGCTGCCGGACGGTGTCGCGGGCGTCAGGCGTCGTAGTCGAGGTCGACGTGGTCGGTCGTCGGCCGGGACTGGCACGTGAGCACGTAGCCCCGGGCGACCTCGTCGTCGCTGAGGCCGTAGTTGACCTCCATCTCGACCGATCCGCCCCGGACGACCGCCTGGCACGTGGAGCACACGCCGGACCGGCAACTGAACGGAGCATCGGGACGTACCCGCTGCACGGCGTCGAGCACGGTGTCGCCCTCGTAGAGATCGAACTGCGTCGCCCGACCGTGCAAGGTCGCGCGTCCCGTGGCGACGGCGACGGAGGTCTCGGTGATCGCCTGCGGGGCGAGACTGACCGTGCCCATCTGGTTGGTCGTGAAGATCTCCCGATGCACCGAGCCCTGATCGAGTCCTGCAGCGACGAGCGCCTGCGCGGCTTCCTCGATCAACTCGATCGGACCGCACAGGAACGCGTGATCGACGTCGGCGGGGAGGAAGCCGTGTCGGACGAGATCGTCGAGTCGTACCCGGTCGGGTCGACCGGTGAGCAGGGCGCCCCCGGTCTCTTCGCGGGTGAACGCGAAGTGCACGACGAAGCGATCGAGATGACGATCGCGCAGATCGTGGAGCTCGTCGAGCAGCATCGTCGACTGCGAGGTGCGGTTCACGTAGAGCAGCGTCACGTGTGCTCGCGGTTCGCTCGCGAGGATGGTGGCGGCGATCGAGAAGATCGGGGTGATGCCGCTCCCGGCAGCGAGCAACGTGTATCGCCGGGCCGCATCGGTTTCGAGACGGTGCCCGAAGTGACCGGACGGAGCCATGACGTCGACGATGTCACCCGCCCGGAGTTCGGTGTTGGCCCAGGTCGAGAAGACGCCACCGTCGATGCGCTTGATCGCGACCCGAAGGTCGCCCGACGGTGCCGCCGAGCAGATCGAGTAACTGCGTCTGATCTCGACGCCGTCGAACGTTCGGCGCAGCGTGAGGTGCTGCCCGTGGTCGAACGTGAAGTCGTGATCGGTCACCGGGCGGTGGTCGAACGTGACGATCACGCTGTCGTCGGTGTCGTGGTCGACCGAGGTGACCGTCAGCGGCGCGAACAGATCGTCGATGACGTCGGTGGTCGTCGGCTGGGCCGTCATCAGAGCGCCTTGAACAGTTCGAACGGCTCGGAGCACGACGAGCAGACGTAGCTGGCCTTGCAGGCGGTCGCGCCGAACTGCGAGATCAGCCGTGTGCGACGCGAGCCGCATCGGGGGCAGGCGACCGGCGGATCGACGAACGTGACGCCGGGTTCACCGACCGGTGGCGGGGGAGTGATGCCGGCAGCCCGCAGCCGTTCGCGTCCGCGCTCGGTGATCCAATCGGTGGTCCAGGCCGGGCTGATCGCGAATTGCACGTCGGGCTCGAACCCGGCGGCGACGACGGCAGCGGTGACGTCGTCGCGGATCTGGTCGGTGGCCGGACAGCCGGTATAGGTCGGGGTCAGCACGACGGTGGCGGTGCCGCGCTCGCGGTCGATCTCGACCGAGCGGACGATGCCGAGGTCGCCGATCGTGACGTGCGGGAGTTCGGGGTCGTCGATGTCGCGAACGAGTTCGTCGAGCGCCCCGATGGTCGTCACCATGACGCTCCCGGGTGGGCCCGTGCGAGTACCTGCAACTCGCCGATCAGGTACGAGAAGCCTTCGGAGTGGCGACCGTGTCGACCGCCGGTCTGCATGACGCCGTCGTCGGGCGCCTCGAGTCGGGCCTCGCCCAGCGCCTCGTCGACGACCCGTCGCCACTCGGCGCGGACCGATTCCGGGTCGGCGGCGACGCCGTCGGCGATCAGTTCGTCTTCGACGTGGTCGTGCTCGAACAGTTCGCCGGTGTAGCGCCACAGGTGGTCGATCGCGGCCTGCATGCGGCGGTGGCTCTCGTCGGTGCCGTCGCCGAGTCGAACCACCCAACCACGGCTGTGGCGCAGGTGGTAGGCGGTCTCCTTGACCGCCTTGCCGGCGAGCCCGGCGAGCGTGTCATCGGCCGAGTTCGTCATCGCCTGCCAGTAGGGGAGCGCCATCGCGTCGTGGAGGAACTGTCGGGCGATCAGGTGGGCGAAGTCGTCGTTGGGTTGCTCCACGAGGAGCGGGTTGAGGAACTCGTGCTGTTCGCGCCAGTACGCGTAGTGGTCTTCGGTGCGCACGTGGCCGTCGTCGGCCGGGCCCTCGAGTCCGCCGGCGTAGGTGTACAGACCCCGGGCCTGGCCGATGAGGTCGAGCGCCAGGTTGGACAGCGCCATGTCCTCTTCGATCTCCGGTGCGTGCGTGATCTCCTCGAGGAGGCGCTGGGCGAGGATCAGCGCCCGGTCGCCTTGGCGGAGCACGTAGGTGACGAGCGTCATCACATGTTCGCGACTTCGTCGGGCAATTCGAAGTCGGTGGGGTGGCGGAACGTCTTGTCGGCGGCGGGGTCGAAGAAGGCGTCGCGATCGTCGGGGTCGGAGGCGGTGATCTCGCTCGACTTGACGACCCAGAGACTCACGCCCTCGGATCGCCGGGTGAACAGGTCGCGTGCGTTCTGCAGCGCGAGTTCGGCGTCCGGTGCGTGGACGGTGCCGGCGTGGACGTGACTCACGCCGCGCTTGGCTCGCACGAACACCTCCCAGAGCGGCCAGTCCGACGTGCTGCCCGTCATCGCCCCGCACCCCGCATCACGCTGCTGCCTCCGCGGTGCGGGCGGCCTGCTTGTCGGCGTAGGCGGTGGCGGCCTCGCGGACCCAGGCACCGCGTTCGTGGGCGCCGACGCGGGTGTCGATCCGGCTGCGGTTGCAGGGCCCGTTGCCCTTCACGACGTCCCAGAAGTGGTCCCAGTCGATCGGGCCGTGGACGTAGTGGCCGGTCGATTCGTCGAGGCGCAGCTCGGGGTCGGGGATGGTGAGGTCGAGCAGGTCGGCCTGCGGCACGGTGGCGTCGATGAACTTCTGGCGGAGTTCGTCGTTGCCGAACCGCTTGATGCCCCAGCGCATGTTCTGATCGCCGTGGACCGACTCGGCGTCGGGCGGCCCGAACATCATGATCGACGGCCACCACCACCGATCGAGCGCGGCCTGGGCCATCTCGTGCTGGGCGGGCGTGCCGTTGGCCAGGTCGAGCATGATCTGGAAGCCCTGCCGCTGGTGGAAGCTCTCCTCCTTGCAGATCCGAACCATCGCTCGGGCGTACGGCCCGTAGGAGCATCGGCACAGCGGCACCTGGTTCATGATCGCGGCGCCGTCGACGAGCCAACCGATCGCACCGACGTCGGCCCACGTGAGTGTGGGGTAGTTGAAGATCGACGAGTACTTCTGGCGACCGGTGTGGAGCCGATCGAGCAGTTCTTCGCGAGGCGTGCCGAGCGTCTCGGCCGCGCCGTAGAGGTAGAGCCCGTGGCCGGCCTCGTCTTGCACCTTGGCGGTGAGGATCGCCTTGCGGCGCAGCGAGGGGGCTCGGGTCAGCCAGTTGCCCTCGGGCTGCATGCCGATGATCTCGGAGTGGGCGTGTTGGGCGATCTGACGGACGAGTGTCTTGCGGTACTCGTCGGGCATCCAGTCACGAGGCTCGATGCGATCGTCCGCGTCGATCAGCTCGTCGAAGCGGGCCTGGCGCGTTTCGTCGGTGGACACCATCCCGCCATCTTATGACACACGAACCAGAATGTCCAGGTGTCAGCGTGTGTCATGACGGTCGGTGTCGTGACGGTGTGTGTCGTGACGGTGCGTGTCATGACGGTCGGTGTCGTGGCGGTCCCGGTGCGGCGGGGAGTGTCGGGTTCCCAGCAGAGGAGCGGAGTGGTGGCCAGGGAGGAGCGGAGTGGTGGCCAGGGCGGAGCGGCGTGCCAACATTCGACGATGTCCTTGTTGCCGACCCTCGACGGCCGCCACGGCGATCATGTCGACGCCGTCGTCGTCGACGGTCACACGATGTCGTGGGAGACGCTCGCCGCGTGCGCCGATCGACTCGCGTCGACGATCGCCGGTGCGCCCGCCGTCGCCGTCCCCGGCACCGCGACCGCAGAGACGGTGATCGCCGTCGTCGCCGGGTTGCGAGCCGGGGTGCCCGTCGTGCCGATCCCGGCCGACGCCGGGCCGATGGAGCGTGACCACATCCTCCGTGACTCGGGTGCCGCACTGGTGCTCGGCGATCCGGGATGGCCCGAGGTCGAACTCCCGGTCGTCCCGGTCGACCGTACGGCGCCCGCCCGGTCGGGCGAAGGACCGCCCGCGTCCGACGACGGTGCCGAACCGGCGTTGATCATGTACACGTCGGGCACGACCGGGTTGCCGAAGGGTGTCGTCATCCCGCGTTCGGCCGTCGCCGCCGGGCTCGACGGACTCGCCGACGCCTGGGGGTGGACCCCCGACGACACCCTCGTGCACGGCCTGCCGCTGTTCCACGTCCACGGGCTGGTCCTCGGCGTGCTCGGAGCGCTCCGGGTCGGTTCGAAGTTGTGCCACACCGGTCGTCCGACCGCCGACCGCTACGCCGCTGCGTCGGGGACGATGTACTTCGGCGTGCCGACCGTCTGGTCCAGATTGGTCGCCGAACCGGAGCACGCGAGGGCGTTGGCCTCGGCGCGGCTGCTCGTGTCGGGAAGCGCCGCGCTCCCGGTGCCGGTGTTCGAACAGCTGCGCTCGCTGACCGGTCAGGTACCCGTCGAGCGATACGGCATGACCGAGACGCTGATCACGCTGAGCACGCGGGCCGACGGCGAACGGCGGCCCGGCCACGTCGGCGTCCCGATCGCCGGTGTCGAGACCCGACTCCGCGACGATGCCGGAGCACCCGTCGACCACGACGGCGTGACGATCGGTGGGTTGCAGGTGCGCGGGGCGACCCTGTTCGACGGCTACCTGGGGCTCCCGGAGAAGACGGCCGAGGCGATGACCGACGACGGCTGGTTCGTCACCGGTGACGCCGTCACGATCGGTGACGACGGTTTCCACCGGATCGTGGGTCGGGCCTCGATCGACATCATCAAGACCGGCGGCTACAAGGTCGGCGCGGGCGAAGTCGAGTCGGCGCTCCTGTCACACCCGGCCGTCAGCGAGGCCGCCGTGATCGGGGTGCCCGACGACGATCTCGGGGAGCGGATCGTCGCGGTGGTGGTCGGCGACGACGTCGACGAAGCGGCGCTGATCGACCACGTCGCAGCGCTGCTGTCGGTCCACAAGCGGCCGCGGGAGATCCGGCGGGTGTCGCTCCTGCCCCGCAATGCGATGGGCAAGGTGCAGAAGCAGCAGCTTCGCTAGCTAGCGCAGGCGTTTCGACAGGTCGTTCAGGCGGCGCTTCTCGTCGCTCGTGAGCGAATCGAGGCCGCCGGCGGAGATCTTGTCGAGGAGGACGTCGAGTTCGGCCTGAGCGGCCGCGGCGTCGGGCGACGGCCGGGGCGGGGTCGGCGCGGTCCACGGCCCCTCGACCACCGTCTGCTTCGACCGGGCCTTGGTCGCGGTTCCGCCGGAGCGACGGCGTTTGGGCGTCGACGATCGGCCGGCGCCCGCTCCGGGCATCGGCAGTTTCGGGATCCACGGCAACTGCGTCGCCAGCCCGAAGCTGCGGGCCGCCAGACCGGCGGTGGCGAGCAGGACCAGGAGGAACACGAGGCCGGCACCGTTGCGGTTGCCCGCCAGCTGCAGGATCTGGAGACCCACGATGACGGCGCCGATCACCCAGCCGGGAATGTTGAAGAAGAACCGTGCCGTTGGGTGTTCGGCGATGAACACGATGAAGACGCCGAGCTCGAGGTAGTCGATGCCGGCGACGTTGAGATCGAGCACGGTGGCGAACACGGCCGGGACGATCGTCAGGATGCCGAGGAACCATGCGAAGCGGTTGCGTCCGAGCAGGCCTTCGAGTTCGCGTCCGAAGTACCAGAAGATCGCGATCGTGATCACGGTCCAGAAGTCGGGGCGGTTCGCGAACGGCCAGGTCACGAGCCGCCAGATCTGTCCGCCCCGAACGTCGGAGGCGTCGAGGAAGAGGGGCTCGATCGAGCTCGGGCTGACCGCCCAGACGAACATCGACAGCACACATGCGCCGGCGACGAGCACCGCCGTGCCGACGTCGACGTCGCCCACCTTGAACCACGGGGTGCCGCCGTACCTGCTCTCGGGCGACGAATAGGAGAAACGACCAGCCATCGGCCATCACCGTAGCCCGGCCGATGTCGGATGTGACCGCTCCCCGGCTCCGGTTCCGGTCCGCCGGTCGATCGTCGCCGTCGGATCCCTAACCTGACCGTCGTGATCAAGCGTCCACCCGCCGGCACGATCCCCGAAGCACCGGGCTCGTATCAGTTCAAGGACGCGCGCGGTCGGGTGATCTACGTCGGCAAGGCATCGAACCTGCGTCAACGGCTCTCGAACTACTTCCAGTCGCCCCGCAACCTCCACCCGCGCACCCGGCAGATGGTCGAGACCGCCGAGTCGGTCGAGTGGACGATCGTGCGCAACGAGGTCGAGGCGCTGATGCTCGAGTACTCGTTGATCAAGCAGCACGACCCTCGATTCAACGTTCGACTCCGCGACGACAAGTCGTACCCGTTCCTGGCGGTCACGGTCGACGAGCAGTGGCCGCGGGCGATGGTGATGCGAGGACGCAAGCGCAAGGGCGTCCGGTACTTCGGTCCGTACGCGCACGCCTATGCGATCCGCGACACGCTCGACCTCCTGCTGCGGAGCTTCCCGATCCGCACGTGCAGCGATTCGAAGTTCAAGTCGCACGAGCGACTCGGCAAACCCTGTCTCCTGTTCCACATCGAGAAGTGCGCCGGTCCGTGCGTCGACGAGATCGAGGAGATGCCGTACCGCGAACTCGTGCGTGAGCTGTGCGATTTCCTGGCGGGCGACACCGACGACATCATCGATCGTCTCGACGCCGAGATGCGCAACGCCGCGACCGACCTCGAGTTCGAGAAGGCTGCCCGGCTGCGCGACCGACTGGCTGCGGTCCGCAAGGCGGTCGCGAAGCAGCAGATGGTCGCCGAGAAGAACGAGGACATCGACGTGATCGGCATCGCCGACGACGAACTCGAAGCGTCGGTGCAGATGTTCTTCGTGCGGCGCGGTCGGGTGGTCGGGCGGAAAGGCTTCGTGCTCGACAAGGTCGAGGAACTGACCCCCGGCAAGTTGATCGATCGCATTCTCGAAGCGGTGTACGGCGAGGAGCCGGTCACCGGATACCCCAAGCAAGTGCTGGTGCCGTACCCGCCTGACGACGCGGACACCTACGAGGAGTGGCTCACGCACATGCGCGAGTCGAAGGTGCAGATTCGCGTGCCGCAGCGCGGTGACAAGCGGTCGTTGCTCGAAACCGTCGAGCGCAATGCCAAAGAGGAATTCACCCGGCATCGGATGAAGCGGGCCTCCGACCACAACACCCGCTCGCGGGCACTGACCGATCTCCAGGAGGTGCTGGACCTCCCCGAGGCGCCGTTGCGGATCGAGTGCTACGACATGGCGCATCTACAGGGCACCGACTACGTCGGGTCGATGGTGGTGCTCGAGGACGGTCTGCCCGCCAAGCGCGAGTACCGGCGTTTCAAGGTCAACATCGACGGCAACGACGACTACGCCGCGATGGAGGAGGTGCTCACCCGTCGGCTGCAGGCGTACATCCACGAGCGCGACCAACCGGCGCACGAGCGCGGCGAGAAGCCCGGCAAGTTCGCCTACCCGCCCCAGCTGCTCGTCGTCGACGGCGGCAAGGGCCAGCTCGGGGTCGCGAAGCGGGTCGTCGATCAACTCGGCCTCACCGACGAGATCCCGGTCGCGGGCCTGGCCAAGCAGTTCGAACAGGTCTTCGTGCCCGGACGTTCGGCGCCGGTCGAGATCCCGCGGGGGAGCGAGGCGCTGTTCATGCTCCAGCGGATCCGCGACGAGGCGCACCGGTTCGCCAACACGTTCCACCGAGAGCGGAGGTCGAAGCGGATGACCGCCAGCTCGCTCGACGGGATCCCCGGCCTCGGCGAGGTCAGGAAGAAGAAGCTCGTGGCGGCGATGGGTGGCGTCAACAAGGTGAAGCAGGCGGAGCTCGCCGACCTGCAGGCGCTCAGCTTCCTCCCCGATGCCGTCGCCGAGGCGGTCTACGACAAGTTTCACCCCTGACGGGTCAGCCGCCGGAGACTTCCCGCCGGTGAGCGGGTGGTCGGGATGTGCTCGATGTCAGCTGAGCTGCGCGACGACCTCGTCGTCGAAACGTTGGAACGCCTCACGGCGTGGGCCGGGATCGTCGCCGAGATTGAAGTCGGGCATGATGAACTCGTCGAAACCGAGTTCGGTGTACTCGCCGATGATCTCGACGAGACGGTCGGGGGTGCCGGCGATCGATCGGGGGCCCATCGGCCCGGCGAGGATCTTCTCGGCCTGCGCATCGTCGTCGGTGACGAACACGAGCGCCTGCACCGATGTCCACATCGTGGCCGGATCGCGATCGACCGACTCGCATGCGGCGTCGAACTTGGCGCGGGCGCCGGCGGCCATCGCCGGCCCACCCCACGTGTTCCATTCGTCGGCGTGGCGAGCGGTGATCCTCAACATGCGCGGGCTGCCGGTGCCGACCAGGATCGGCAGCGTCGACTGGATCGGCGCCGGGTCGCACGGCGCGTCGGTGATCGTGTAGACGTCCCCGTCGAACGTGGTTCGGTCGTCGGCCAACAGCGAACGCATGATCTGGATGGCCTCGTCGAATCGGTCGACGCGCTGCTTGGGTGGTTCGAGCTCGATGCCGTAGGCCCGGTGCTCGTTGATCTGCCACCCGGCGCCGATGCCGAGCACCATCCGGCCGTTCGAGATGTGGTCGATCGTCGCCGCACGGTTGGCCAGCACGGCGGGGTGGTGGACCGAGGTGGGTGCCACGAGCGAGCCGATGCGCACCCGTTCGGTCACCGCTGCGATCGCCGGGAGCATGCCCCAGCACTCGTGCGAGTCGCCGGGGGTGAACGATTCGTCGCCGGTGTTCGGCATGTAGTGGTCCGCGTACCAGACGCCGTGCCAACCGGCACCTTCGGCCCATCGGGCGGTGTCGAACACCTCGCTCGGCGATTGGGACATGTTCGGCCAGGCAGAGAACTTCATACGGGCAACGTAACCTCCTCGACTGTGACGAGCGAGTTGGATCGAGATCCGTCCCGAGACCTGTGGGAGGACCACGCCGGATGGTGGATCGACGGATTCACCGACGGGGCCGACCCCGAATACGAGGAGCAGATCCTCCCGCTCGCTGCTGCCGAGCTCGGTGATGCGCACACGATCCTCGACATCGGCTGCGGCGACGGGCAGATCGCACGCATGATGGCCACGGTCGGCGCTCGAGTCGTCGGGATCGACCCGACGTGGAACCAGATCCGGGTGGCGCACGAGCGCGGGGGAGGGCCGGCGTACCTCCGCACCACCGCCGACGAGTTGCCCTTCGCTGACGCCAGTTTCGACGCTGCGGTCGCGTGCCTGGTGTTCGAACACATCGACGCGGTCGACGCAGCGATCGCGGAGGTCGCCCGGGTCGTCAAACCCGGCGGCCGGTTCTGCTTCTTCCTCAATCATCCGCTGTTGCAGACCCCGGGGAGCGGGTGGATCGACGACCACATGATCGACCCGCCCGAGCAGTACTGGCGGATCGGCCCGTACCTCGTGGAGAGCGAGTCGATCGAACAGGTCGAACTCGGCGTCTACATCCGATTCATCCACCGTCCGCTGTCGCGCTACCTGAACACGTTGATCGAGCACGGCCTCGTGCTGGAGCGGATGGTCGAACCGGCGCCGCCGCCCGGATTCCTCGACCGCGCACCCGAGTATCGAGACGCCGCCACCGTCCCACGTCTGCTGTACCTCCGCCTTCGCCGCACCGCGTAGGAGTGAGCGTCGGTCCTGATCGTGCGAGCCCGATCGAGATGGGTTCGATAGGTTCGCTCCGATGAACGGCGGGTCCGGCGACGGCGATCTCGATGTGGACCTCGACGTCGCGCTCGGGCGCGAGATCAGGGCGAGACGATCCCAGGCCGGCCTGTCGCTGCGCGAGCTCGCCAAGCTGGCCGACCTGTCGCCGTCCTTCATCAGCCAACTCGAGCGCGGGCTGGCGCGGCCGCGGATCTCCTCGCTGCATCGCGTTGCCCGAACGCTGGGAACGACGGCGCAGGCGCTGTTGTCGAGCGGCGAGGCACGCAGCTATTCGCTCGTGCGGCGCCGGTCTGGTGACCGTGTCGTGGGGCTCAACGAGGAGTTGTCCGACAACGTGCGTCCCCTGGTCCGCGGCGACCGTCCGCTCACCGGTATCGAGTTCCGCGGTCTCGCGGACGAGATGGGTGAGTACTACGAGCACCCCGGGGAGGAGTTGTTCCTGGTCGTGACCGGCACGGTCGAGGTCGACCTCGACGGCGACCTGCTGGTACTCGAGTCCGGCGATTGTCTCTCGTACGACGGGCGTCTGCCGCACCGCAGCCGCTCGGTCGGTGACGAGTCGGCGCTGGTGTACCTGATCACGGCACGTGACGAATCGCGTTGACCAACGGTGTGTCGCCACTGTTCGTTCTGGGTGAACACGTCGAGGCGGTCGCGCCGAGCGGTCGTTCATCCTGCGGACGGATATCAGGGAGATCCACGGCGTTCACATTCCGGAAACCTGCGGCTCGTCGACCATGGCTAGTGTTCACCCAGGATGAACACTCGGGCCAAGAGGCTCGGCCGAGACCAAGGGATGGAACATGCTGAAGAGACGTGCGTTGTGGTCGGGACTGATCGTGATCGGCGTGCTCGCAGCCTGTGGCGACGACGAGCCCGTTGCGAGCCCGTCCGCGGCAACGCCGACGACCGACCCGTCAGCGGAGGAGTCCGGCTCCGACGCTGCCTCGGAGGAGAGCGATGACGGAGCGGAACCGGTTGCCGAGCCGACCGACGAGACCGAGCCGACCGACGAGACCGAGCCGACCGACGAGACCGAGCCGACCGACGAGACCGAGCCGACCGACGAGACCGAGCCGACCGATGAAGCGTCCGCCACCGACCTGACCGGCGTCTGTCCGAATCCGCTCGTGCTGCAGACCGACTGGTTCCCGTCGCCCGAGCACGGCTACGCCTACGGGTTGATCGGAGAGTCCGGCAGCCTCGACGCGGAGACCGGCACCTTCTCCGGCCCACTGCTCGACACCGGCATCGATCTGGAGATTCGCGCCGGCGGCCCGTATCTCGGGTACCAGCCGGGCACGAGCACGATGTTCCTCGACGACAGCATCCATCTCGCCTACGTGAGCACCGACGAGGCGGTGGCAGCCGCAGCCGACGGGCGCCCGACGGTCGCCGTCGTCGCGCCGCTCGAGATCAACCCGCAGATCCTCATGTGGGACCCGACGGTGCACTCGTTCGACTCGTTCGCCGACATCGGCGCCTCAGGTGCCACCGTGCTGTACTTCGCCGGGGCGACCTACATCGACTACATGGTCGAAGCGGGAATCCTGTCACGGGACCAGGTCGACCCGTCGTACGACGGGGCGCCGGCTCGATTCGTCGCCGAAGAGGGCGCCGTGGTGCAGCAGGGTTTCGCGACCAGCGAGCCGTACTTCTACGAGAACGAACTCGCCGAGTGGATGCGTCCGGTCGAGTACCTGCTCGTGCACGACGCAGGCTTCGAGGTCTACTCCCAACCCCTGGTCGTCCGTGAGGACGCGCTCGAGGAGCTGCGTCCGTGTCTCGAGGCCGTCGTGCCGATCTTCCAGCAGTCGGTCGTCGACCACTGGTCCGATGCCGACGCGACGAGCCAGCTCATCCTCGACATCGTCGAGGACCTCGACTCCTTCTGGGTGCTCTACCCCGGCCAGATGACCTACTCGGTCGAGACCGCGCTCGAGCTGGGCGTGGTCGGCAACGGCCCGGACGACGTCGTCGGGAACTTCGACGAGACGCGGATGACCGAGGTCGTCGATCTCCTCAAGTCGGTGCTGCCCGACGTCCCCGACGAGCTGACCGCCGAATCGACGTACACGAACGAGTTCATCGACTCGAGCATCGGGTTCTGAGCGATGCCGGTCTCCGCCCGTGTCCCGCTCGTCGACCTGACGGGGAGCGACGCTCCGGGCCCTGACCGCGACGCCGTGGTGGCGACGATCGCGAAGGCATGCACGGACGTCGGGTTTCTCGTCGTCCGCGGCCACGGTGTCGCTGACGAGGCGATTCGCGAGATCGAGTCGGCGGCGAGGGAGTTCTTCGCGCTGCCCGAAGACGAGAAGCTCCGGTGCACCCGAACCGGAGGCGCCTATCGGGGTTTCACCCCGGCGCAGCGGTCCGCCCTCGCCGCCTCGCGTGACGTCGAGACCCCACCCGACCTGTGCGAACTGTTCACGATCAACCGGTTCGACGACCCCGACGTGGCCCGTCGGTCGGGCCTCGAACCGGGGC
This sequence comes from Ilumatobacteraceae bacterium, assembly GCA_033344875.1. Taxonomy (NCBI): domain Bacteria; kingdom Bacillati; phylum Actinomycetota; class Acidimicrobiia; order Acidimicrobiales; family Ilumatobacteraceae; species Ilumatobacteraceae bacterium. The sequence goes on from JAWPMO010000001.1 coordinate 114,824, forward strand.
GCGAAGCCTTCTTCGCCCCGAACGTCTGGCCCGACGAACCCGAACGGTTCCGGGGTGCATTCGAGCGGTACTACGGCATCATGGAAGAGCTCGCGGCGCGACTGATGAGGTTGATGGCGCTGGCGCTCGATCTCGACGAGGACTGGTTCGCCGACAAACTCACCGATCACATCACGAATCTGACGGTGAACCACTACCCGGAGATCGCGACGCCGCCGGCGCCGGGACAACTCCGGCGCGGCGAGCACTCCGACTGGGGGAGTCTGACCATCCTCTACACCGACGGCGAACCCGGGCTGCAGATCCGATCGCCGGCCGGGGTGTGGGAGGACATCCCGATGGTGCCCGGCGCGTTCGTGATCAACCTCGGTGACCTGATGGCGCGGTGGACCAACGGTCGCTGGACGTCGACGACGCACCGCGTGGTCGTGCCGTCCGATGTCCGCGGCGATCGCATTTCGATCGCGTTCTTCCAGCAGCCGGCCTACGACGCGTTGATCGAGTGCATCCCGACGTGTGCGACGCCGGACGCCCCGTCGCTGTTCGAGCCGATCACGTCGGGCGAGTGGATCGTCTCGATGCTGGACAAGACGCTGTACTGAAACGAGCATGGGAGCCCGATGAACGACGATCCGGACGTCTCCGATCCCGACGGCACGTCGGCACTTCGCGCGGCCCTCGGGCAGGCGAGGCTCGGGCTCGACGAGGGTGGTGTTCCGATCGGAGCCGTGCTCGTCGACGGGACGGGCACGATCATCGGGTCCGGTCGTAACGGGTCGGTCCAGTACGACGATCACCTGATGCACGCCGAGACGGCAGCCGTCAGATCCGCCGGCAGGTTGTCGGACTACGCCGCGACGACGTTGGTCACGACGATGACGCCCTGTTGGTACTGCGCAGGCCTGGTCCGATTTCTGGGAATCGGGTCGGTCGTGGTCGGCGACGGTCGGTCGTGGTCGACCGAAGCGGCCGAGTGGCTCGCTGATGCGGGTGTTGCTGTCTCAGTGGTCGACGACGACGGCTGTATCGAGCTGTTCTCGTCGTGGATCGCGACCGCTCCCGCGGCCTGGACGCTGCCCGAGAGCGTCGACGGGGACACCGGTCGATCATGAGTCTGTTCCGAGTGATGTACTCACCCGACGACTTCGACGCTGCTGCGCACTTCTTCCAGGAGGTCCTGGGTCTCGGCGTGGTCGGTTCGTGGGACGACGACGGTCGCGGCGCGATCTTCCAGGCGCCGGCGGCCCAGATCGAGATCTTCGGTGGGCCGGCGTCGCCCGAGCGGCCGCACCGACCCGATCCGGCCGCCGGTCCGGTGCCGATCGGACTCGCGTGGGAGGTCGTCGACGTCGACGGTTGGACCGAGACGGTCGTCGCCCGCGGCGCCGAACTCGTCGCTCCGCCCGTCGACCGGCCGTGGGGTATGCGTGCCGCGACGGTGTGCGGTCCCGACGGCCTTCTGGTGACCGGCTTCGAGTTGATCTGATTCGTTCCGGTCGGTCGGGTTCGCTCACGAGGTTCGCTCACTAGGGTGGTGGCGTGGCCGACGTCGTCTTGATCTCCGGGTTGTCGGGTGCCGGCCGAAGTGCGGCCGCCGACGTACTCGACGATCTCGACTTCTACGTGATCGACAACCTGCCGACGTCGCTCGTTCCCACGATCGTCGACCTCGCATCGACACCCGGCAGCCCGATCGGCCGGCTCGCGCTGGTGTCGGGGCGCAATCACGACGACCTGCTGCCGGGCGTGTCCAAGATGCGCGGTGCGGGGCACAAGGTCGTGCTGCTCTTCCTCGACTCGCAGACGCCGGCGCTCGTGCAGCGATACGACGCGACGCGACGCAAACACCCGTTCGCAGGCGAGGCCGACGGGCTCCTCGAGGCGATCGAGACCGAACGACGACTCCTCGAACCGGTCAAGGCGCAGGCCGACCTCGTGATCGACACGACCGAGCTCAACGTGCACCAATTGAAGGAGCGGCTCGTCGCTGCGTTCGACGAACCCGACCGGGAGCACCTCCAGATCGCGATCGAGAGCTTCGGCTACAAGAACGGTCTACCGCTCGACGCCGACATCGTGATGGACGTCCGGTTCCTGCCGAACCCTCACTGGGACGAAACGTTGCGTCCGCTGACCGGGCACGACCCACGTGTGAGCGACTACGTGCTCGAACGCGAGGCGACGAGCGGGTTCCTCGACAATCTCGAGACGCTGCTCGTCGACCTGCTGCCGCGCTACAAGGCCGAGGGCCGCAGCTATCTCACGATCGCGATCGGTTGCACCGGCGGTCGCCACCGGTCGGTCGCCATCGCCGAGGAGTTGTCGCGGCGGTTCGGGGCGCGCGGCGTCGCCGTCCGGACCTCACATCGCGACGTCGGCAGCGGCGGCTGAACCGGAGCGCGATCGGTCCGTTCGAGCTGATCGGTCGATCACTTACATACCGTTCAGTAGTGGTGCAACTAGTGTCTGTGTCCGGTAGGTCTGAACGCGGTCGACACGATGTCGGCGACAGAGCATCCCCCATGAAAGGAACCTGGACATGACGGTGCGAGTTGGCATCAACGGCTTCGGTCGAATCGGGCGGAACTTCTTCCGTGCAGCGAAAGAACGCAATGCGGACATCGACTTCGTCGCGGTGAACGATCTCGGGTCGCTCGACACGATGGCCCACCTCCTGAAGTACGACTCGGTCATGGGCACGCTGCCGCAGAAGATCCGGGCCACCAAGACCGGCCTGCGCGTCGGCAACGACTCGCTGCGTGTGCTGTCCGAGCGCAACCCGGCCGATCTGCCGTGGGGCGACCTCGACGTCGATGTCGTCATCGAGTCGACCGGCTTCTTCACCAAGCGCGACGACGCCGCCAAGCACGTCGACGCGGGTGCCGGCCGGGTCATCGTGTCGGCCCCGTCGGCGGGTGCCGACCTGACGGTCGTGTACGGCGTCAACCACAAGGACTTCGACAAGAAGCAGCACCAGGTGATCTCCAACGCCAGCTGCACCACGAACTGTTTCGTGCCGCTCGTCAAGGTGCTCGACGACGCGTTCGGCGTGACCAACGGTCTGATGACGACGATCCACGCCTACACCGGCGACCAGCAGCTGGTCGACGGCCCGCACAGCGACCTGCGTCGGGCCCGCGGTGCGGCGATCAACATCGTGCCGACCAGCACGGGTGCAGCCCGGGCGACGAGCCTCGTGATGGAGTCGATGAAGGGCAAGCTCGACGGCACCTCGTTCCGCGTGCCGGTGCCGACCGGCTCGATCACCGACTTCACCGCCAACCTGAAGAAGAAGGCATCGGTCGACGACATCAACGCCGCCTACGCCGCCGCTGCCGCCAAGGGTGATCTCAAGGGCATCCTGCGCTACACCGAGGACCCGATCGTGTCGAGCGACATCGTCGGTGACCCGGCCTCGTCGATCTTCGATGCGGGCATGACCATGGTCAACGGCAAGATGGCCAAGGTCTGCTCGTGGTACGACAACGAATGGGGCTACTCCAACCGCCTCGTCGACCTCGTGCTGCACGTGGGGCGCTGAGGCCGCCGGTGATCAACGGCATTCCGACGCTGGAGGACCTCGGCGACATCGAGGGCCACCGCATCCTGGTCCGCACCGACTTCAACGTGCCGATCGACGGTGATCGCATCGTCGACGACTTCCGCATCCGGGCCGCGCTGCCGACCATCCAGTGGTTGCAGCAGGCCGGTGGCAAGGTCGTGTGCGCCAGCCATCTCGGGCGCCCGAAGGGCGAGCCGGACCCGAAGTACTCGATGGACCCGGTGCGGGCTCGGTTGGCCGAGCTCGCACCGGGTGTCGAGTTGCTCGAGAACCTGCGCTTCGATGCGGGCGAGACCGCCAACGACGACGCGTTCGTGGCGAAGCTGGTCGACGGCGTCGACCTCTACGTCAATGACGCGTTCGGTGCCTCGCACCGCGCACACGCGTCGATCGTCGGGCCCCCCAAGACGTTGCCGTCGGCGATGGGCCGGTTGCTCGCCAAGGAGGTCGAGATCCTGGGCGGTCTGCGCGACCGCCCGAAGCGCCCCTTCGTGGCCGTGCTCGGCGGCGCCAAGATCTCCGACAAGCTGGGCGTGGTCGAAGCGCTGCTCGACACCGTCGACTCGTTGGTGATCGGCGGGGCGATGTGTTTCACGTTCTTCGCCGCGCAGGGCAAATCGATCGGCGACTCCCTGTACGAGCCGGACCAGGTCGACACGTGCAAGCGGATCCTCGCCGAGAGCGGCGACAAGATCCATCTGCCCGACGACCTCGTCGGGGTCGACGCATCCGGCGAGTTCGCGACGTTCGGCACGCAGTTGCCCGACGGTGCGAAGGGGTTCGACATCGGCCCGGGTTCCGCGGCTGCGTTCACCGACGTGATCATGGACGCCCGCATGGTGTTCTGGAACGGCCCGATGGGCATGTTCGAAGACGAACGGTTCGCGAACGGCACCAAGACCGTTGCGCAGGCGATGGCCGACACCAAGGCGTTCACCGTCGTCGGAGGTGGCGACTCGGCGGCAGCGCTGGCCCAGTTCCGGCTCGACGACGAGGTCGACCACGTGTCGACCGGAGGCGGCGCGAGCCTCGAACTCCTCGAGCTCGGCGACCTGCCGGGCCTCGCCGCCCTCCGCAGCGCCCCGAACGCCTGACATCACGAGTTGTGCCAGGCACAACTCGTGATGGGGCAGCACTCGTACACGCCACGAATCGAAGGATGACCCGATGACCAAGCGAACTCCCATCATCTCCGGCAACTGGAAGATGAACCTCAACCACTTCGAGGCGATCCAGACCGTGCAGAAGCTGCACTACTCGCTGCCGAAGGAGATCTACGAGCAGGTCGACGTGAGCGTGCACCCGCCGTTCACCGACATCCGCAGCGTGCAGACCGTGATCGAGGCCGACAGTCTCGAGCTGCTCTTGGGTGCCCAGCACTGCCACCACGAGGACGCCGGAGCGTTCACCGGCGAGGTGTCGCCCGCATTCCTGGCCAAGCTCGACGTCAAGTACGTGATCTGCGGCCACAGCGAACGCCGCGAGATCTTCGGTGAGACCGACGAGACGGTCAACGCCAAGGTGCGGGCCATCCTCAGGCACGGCATGACGCCGATCATGTGCTGCGGGGAGACGCTCGAACAGCGCGAGGCCGACGAGACCGAAGCGGTCGTGCTCGGCCAGGTGGCCGCCGGCCTCACCAAGGTCAAGGCCGACCAAGTCGCCGCGATGGTGATCGCCTACGAACCGATCTGGGCGATCGGCACCGGCAAGACGGCGACTTCCGACGACGCACAGGCGGTGTGTCACGCGATCCGCGGCGCGATCGGTGCCCAGTTCGGCGCCGAGACCGCGGCCGCGGTGCGGATCCAGTACGGCGGGTCGGTCAAGGCCGGCACCACCGAAGAGCTGATGGCGCAACCCGACGTCGACGGTGCGCTGGTCGGGGGAGCGAGCCTTGACCCCGACGAGTTCGCTCGAATCGTGCAGATCGCGGCCGGCTGACTGCTCGCTGCGTCAAATTCTGGAACAGATCGACCGGACCTTTAACGCGTTCGAAATGCCTCCGTCGCTACCGATGGGTAGGAACTGCTGCTAGGTTTGGCCAAGGCCCGAATTGCTCGGGGAGGACGATTCGGGTTCGCTGACGCATCAGCGCTGACCACGGGGCCGGGACAATTTGGTTCCTACGTGGGTGCTGGGCGACACGACATACCTCCCTCCATCAATCCCCAGGAGGATCTACGTGAAGACCCGCAGGAGTACCAAACTCTTCGCTACGGTCGCCGCTGCATCGCTCGTTCTCGCCGCTTGTGGCGGAGACGACGACGACGCCGGTGACGACGACACGACCGAGGCCGACGACACGGCTGACGGCAGCGCTGACGAGCCGACCGACGACGGCGATGAGCCGACCGACGACGGCGATGAGCCGACCGACGACGGCGATGAGCCGACCGGCGACGGCGATGAGCCGACCGACGACGGCGACGAGCCGACCGACGACGGCGACGAGCCGGCCGGCCAGGCAGTTGCGTACGGCAACGCGCAGGAGTTCAGCAACTACAACAACGGTCTCGCATCGAGCAACTCGGTGAAGAACACGATCGTGCTGACGCAGGTGCTCCCGGCGCCGTTCAACTTCGCCGGCCCCGGTGGCGAGCTGCAGATGGACGAAGAGTTCGTCGACGCCGTCAACGTGGTCAGCGATGACCCGCAGGTCATCGAGTACGTCATCAACGCCGACGCCGTCTGGTCCGATGGTGATCCCATCGACTGCAACGACTTCTACTTCGGTTGGGCATCGAGCAACGGCACCTACAAGCAGCTCGACGACGAGGGCAACCCCGTCGTCGACGAGGAGTCGGGCTCCGAGCTCGGTCTCTTCGAGGTCGCCGGCACCGGTGGCTACGAAGACATCGAGTCGGTCGAGTGCTCGGATGACGGCAAGACCGTCACCACCTCGTACAGCGCGATCTACTCCGACTGGCGTGCCCTGTTCGCCGGTCTGCTGCCGGCCCACATCATCGAGGCTGCGGCAGGTGCCGAGCCCGGCGGTTCGGTCGAGGCGTTCCAGTCGGACAACCTCGAGGCGATCACCGCGATGGCCGAGTTCCACAACAACGGTTGGTCGCTGAACCCGGGTGAACTGAAGCCCGAGATCATGCCGTCCGGTGGCAAGCTCATCATCGACTCGTGGGAAGCGGGCGCCAGCCTGACCCTCGTGCCGAACGAGAACTACTGGGGCACCATGGCCAACGGCCCGGTGACGATCCGCTACATCGCCGAAGAGGCACAGGCCCAGGCGCTCGCCAACGGCGAGATCAACGCCATGGACCCGCAGCCGACCCCTGACCTGCTCGCGCAGCTCCAGGGCACCGACGGCGTCGTGGTCGAGACCGGCAACCAGTACGTCTGGGAGCACTTCGACTTCAACTTCAACACGGCGTTCGGTAACCGCGACGTGCGTGAGGCGTTCGCGAAGTGCCTCCCCCGCCAGCAGATGGTGTCGAACCTGATCCAGCCGCTCGTGCCCGATGCGCAGATCCTCAACAACCGCACGATCCAGGAGTTCGAGGCGGCATACGTCGACAACTCCGGTGGCCAGTTCGACGAGGTCGACATCGAGGGCGCGGCGGCACTGCTCGCCGGTTCCGGTGAGGCCCTGCCGATCGACGTCCGCGTCGGCTGGTTCGACAACGGTGGCAACCAGCGTCGTACCGACCAGGTCGCCCTGACGGTCGAGAGCTGCAACCAGGTCGAGGGCTTCAACGTCATCGACGCCGGTTCGGAGACGTTCTTCGACGTCGAGCTGTCGGCCGGCGACTGGGACGTCGCCATGTTCGCATGGGCCGGTAGCCCGCTGAAGTCCGGCCAGGACGCGATCTACGGTTGCGAAGGTGGCATCAACTTCACCGGCTACTGCAGCGAGGAAGTCGACGCGGTCGCCGCGGCGATCAACGCCGAGCTCGACGCCGATGCACAGCTCGAGCTGTCGAACGAACTCGACGTTCTGATCTGGGAAGACCTGGTCACCATCCCGGTGTTCAGCTTCCCGGGTGTCGCCGCCTGGAGCGAGAACGCCGAGAACATCGTCTACAACCCGTCCAACAACGGGCTGATGTGGAACGCTGCTTCCTGGCAGCTCTCCTGAGCCGCCAGGTCGGTGATCCACTGACCTGACGCTTCGTTGGTGTGCCGGGCCGCTTCGGCGGCCCGGCACACCGCACGATCCGGACCTCATCTCACATGTTCTTCTTCATCGTTCGTCGATTCCTGGTGTCGATCCCGATCCTGTTGGCGTCGACGTTTCTTTCGTTCTTCCTGGTCACCATCTCCGGTGACCCCCTCGCCGAGTATCGCCAGTCGAGAGACCCGAACCGCGAGCAGACGATGGCGCAGATGCGCAAACTGCTCGAACTCGACGTGCCGTTCCACGAGCGGTACTTCTCCTGGCTCACCGGTCTGTTCCGTGGTGACTTCGGCGTCAACCGTGACGGCCAAGACGTCTGGGCACTGTTGTCCCAGGCGATGGGCACCACGTTCCGGCTGATCATCCTCGCGACCCTCGCGTCGATCCTGATCGGCCTCGTGATCGGCATCATCACGGCCGTTCGCCAGTACAGCGCCCTCGACTACACGTCGACCTTCGCTGCGTTCCTCTTCTTCTCCCTGCCGGTGTTCTGGCTCGCCGTGATGCTCAAGGAGTTCGGCGCCATCAAGCTGAACAACTACCTCGAGGAGCCCGGCTTCTCGGTGGTCGGCATCATCGTGATCGGCGTGTTGTCCGGGCTGATCGCCGCGGGCCTCGTCGGCGGGGCACTCCAACGACGAGCCGTCGCGTTCTTCGCCGTCGGCGCCGTCATGGTCGGCCTGTTCGCCGTGCTCGACGCCACCGACTGGATCGTCAACCCCGGCCTGTCGTTGCCGGTCGTCATCCTGCTGTCGCTCGCCGGTGGTGTGCTGGCCGCCATGATCTACGCGCCGCTCAGTGCGCAGCAGGTCGTCATCTCCGCGCTCGCCGCAGCGTCCCTCGCCGTCGTCGCCTCGCTCGTGTTCGATTCGTGGATCGACGACATGACCTGGACCCGCATGTTCCTGCTGACCATCCTGACCCTCGGTCTCGGTGCTGCAACCGGTGCCGCACTCGGTGGCGAGATCGACCGCCGTCCAGCGATCCGGGCCGGCATGACGGCGGCGTTCCTCGTCGGCGCGATCGTGTCGTTCGATCGCTTCATCTCCGCCTGGGAGCCCGGTCGCACCATCGCGACGATCGGTCCGAAGACGCCGAACCTCGACGCTCCGTTCTGGGAGACGATGGTCGACTACGCCGGTCACCAGATCCTGCCGTCGCTCGCGCTCGCGCTGATCGGGTTCGCCACGTTCATGCGGTTCACCCGCTCGTCGATGCTCGACACGTTGAAGTCCGATTACGTCCGCACGGCCAAGGCCAAGGGCCTGCCGGGTACGCAGGTCATCATGCGTCACGCATTCCGTACGGCACTCATTCCCGTGATGACCGTCGTCACGATCAGCTTCGCCACCATCATCGAGGGTGCGGTCATCACCGAGCGTGTCTTCGCCTGGAAGGGCATGGGTTCGCTCTTCGTCGAGGGCCTGGTCGACGTCGACCCGTACCCCGTCATGGGCTTCCTGGTCATCACGTCCGTCTCGATCGTGTTGCTGAACGCGGTCGCCGACATCATGTACGCCTATCTCGACCCCAGGATCCGCCGATGAACACCGAGAATCAGGGCACACCGCCGATCACGGGCGAGGGCAACTCCTCGATCGCCGGCAGTGTCGTCACCGACGCCATGACCTACGACGAGACCGCCATCGCCGGCGACATCGACCGAGAGTTCACGGTCGAATCCAAGACGCAGCGCCAACTCGTCATCTCCCGCTTCTTCCGCCACCGGTTGGCCATGGTCAGCCTCGCGATCCTGGTCGCGATGGTGATCCTCGCCTACGTCGGTCTGCCCCTGTGGAAGTACCCGGCCGACAAGAGCGGCATCCTCGAAGACGGTGGCCGCCCGACGCTCGACGCGATCCCGTGGCTCGACGGTGACGGGCTCCAGCTCGGTGAGCACCCGTTCGGCCAGGACAACATCGGTCGTGACTACTTCGCCGTGACGCTCCGTGGCGCCCAGCAGAGCCTGCTGATCGCCGCCGTCGCCGGTCTGCTGGCCACCTTCATCGGCACGGTCGTCGGCGGACTCGCCGGCTACTACCGCGGATGGGTCGACAACGTGCTCATGCGCTTCGTCGACGTGCTGTTCACGATCCCGCTCCTGGTCGTGGCCGCCGTGCTCGGCCGTCGCATCCAGTCCGACAGCTTCCTGGTGGTCGCGCTGATCATCGCGCTGGCGTCGTGGCTCACGACGTCCCGTGTGGTCAGGGCCGAGTTCATGTCGCTGCGCGAGAAGGAGTTCGTCGAAGCAGCCCGCGCCATGGGTGCGAGCAACTCGCGGATCATGTGGAAGCACATCCTGCCCAACGTGATCGGATCGGTGATCGTGCTCGGCACACTTCTGATCTCGGCCGCGATCCTGGTCGAAACGGCGCTCGCGTATCTGGGTATCGGTGGTGGTGAGATCTCGCTCGGCAAGCAGGTCTCCAACTACCAGACGGCGTTCAACACGCGGCCGTGGCTGTTCTGGTGGCCGGGACTGTTCATCGTGACGATCGCACTGTGCATCAACTTCATCGGTGACGGCCTGCGCGACGCGTTCGACCCCCGCCAGACGCGGGTCCGTCAATGAGCGCCGACACGGGCAGCGACGTGTCCAAGAGCGATGAGATCCTGCTCGACGTCGACGACCTGAACGTCACCTTCCCGTCCGAGGACGGCATGGTGATGGCGGTACGCGGTGTCAGCTACCAGGTGCGACGCAACGAGGTGTTCGGCATCGTCGGCGAGTCGGGTTCCGGCAAGTCGGTGTCGCAGATGGCGCTCATGGGTCTGCTGCCGAAGACGGCGTTGATCACCGGCACGGCCAGGTACCTGGGCAACGACCTGATCGGCGTGCCCGACCGCCAGGTCCGGCATCACCGCGGGAACGACATCTCGATGATCTTCCAGGATCCGATGACGTCGCTCAACCCGGTGTACACGATCGGCTACCAGCTCGGCGAGATCGTTCGTGCGCACCACCGGGTGACGCCGAAGGAAGCCAAGATGCGTGCGATCGACGCCTTGCAGCTCGTCGGAATCCCGCAGCCCAAGCAGCGGGCCGATTCGTACCCGCACGAGTTCTCGGGTGGCATGCGCCAGCGCGTCATGATCGCGATGGCGATGATGAACGATCCCGACATCATCATCGCCGACGAGCCGACTACTGCGCTCGACGTGACCGTGCAGGCGCAGATCCTCGAGACGTTGATGTCGGTCAAGGACGAGCTCGGCGCCGCGATCATCCTGATCACCCACGACCTCGGTGTGATCGCCGGCGCCGCCGATCGGGTCGCGGTCATGTACGGCGGGCGCTTCGTCGAACGTGGTTCGGTCGACGAGATCTTCGAGATCCCGCGCATGCCCTACACGCTCGGACTCCTCGGTTCGATCCCGTCGCTCGACCAGGACGAAGACGAACTGACACCGATCCCCGGCACGCCTCCGAGCCTCGTGAATCCGCCCGACGGTTGCCCGTTCGAGCCGCGTTGCACGATGGCGATCGACACGTGTCGCAAGGTCGAGCCCGACCTCGAACCGACCGAGCGGCCCGATCACCTGGCTGCGTGCCACCGGTGGGAAGACCTGGTCGGCCTGTCCGATGAGCTGAAGGCGTTCAAGCGTCCCGCCGAGAACCAGGGAGCGATCTGATGGCCCTCCTCGAAGTCCGTGACCTCGTCAAGGAGTTCCCGGTCAACAGTGGTGGCCTCATCCGACGTCAGGTCGGCAAGGTCCACGCGGTGTCCGGTGTGTCGTTCGACCTCGACGCAGGGGAGACGCTCGGTCTCGTCGGCGAGTCGGGTTCGGGCAAGAGCACCACGGGCCGAGCGATCCTGCAGCTCCACGAACCGACTTCCGGATCGGTCAAGTACGACGGCCGCGAGCTGATCGGCCTCGACCGTCGACAGCTCCGCGATCTGCGCAGAGACATCCAGATGGTGTTCCAGGACCCGTACGCATCGCTCAACCCGAAGATGCCGGTCAACGACATCGTCGCCGAGCCGTTCGTGATCCACGAGGATCTGAGCGCATCCGAGCGCCACGAGAAGGTCGCCGACCTGCTCAAGGCCGTCGGACTGCGCCCCGAGCACGGCAACCGCTACCCGCACGAGTTCTCCGGTGGCCAGCGTCAGCGCATCGGTATCGCCCGGTCGCTCGCTCTCGACCCCGGTTTCATCGTGCTCGACGAGCCGGTCTCCGCGCTCGACGTCAGCGTGCAGGCGGGGGTCATCAACCTGCTGCGCCGTATCCAGGAAGAGCGCAACATCGCGTACCTGTTCATCGCCCACGACCTGTCGGTGGTGCGCCACGTGTCCGACCGGGTGGCGGTGATGTATCTCGGCAAGATCGTCGAGATCGCCAACCGTCGCGACCTGTACCAGAAGCCGACCCACCCGTACACGGCCGCGCTGCTGTCGGCCGTGCCGGTGCCGTCGCCGAGCCGCGAGCGCGAACGCAACCGCATCGTGCTCCAGGGTGACGTGCCGTCGCCGGTAGATCCGCCCAGCGGGTGCCGGTTCCGGACCCGCTGCTGGCGAGCCACCGACGTCTGCGCCGAAGTGGAGCCGCCGCTCGTGGAACGTTTCGAGGGATCGTTCTCGGCGTGCCACCACCCGCTCGAGCCGGGTGAGCCGATCGAGGTCACGGCCGCTCACGCCTCCGCCTGATCGGCGTGGCGATCTTCTCGAACGTTCCCGTCTACGACGACCGCTCGATCACCCTGCACTCCACCTGGACCGGCATCGTGATGTCGTTCCTCGGCGCGACCATGTTCTTCGCGTTCTCGGTCCTGCTCGTCTGGGACATCGGCGCGAACCTGGTCACCGTCGGGTTGCTGGTGTTGTCGGTGCTCTTCGCCGGGGTGGCCGTGTTCGACCTGCCGATCTCGGCCGAGTTCCGTCGTGACGGCGTGGTCCGGCGCACGCTGCTGCGGCATCAGTTCATCGAGTGGGACCGCCTCAACCGTCTGCGGCGCCTCCGGGTGGGTGTGTGGCGGACGCGGCGCGACGGGCGCGGCGGCGGACTGATCGCCGACATCAAGGGTCGCAACTACGTGCTCGTCGACACGATGGAGAGCGCGATCGAGTTCGACGACATCCGACGACTGTTGGGGGAGTGGGCCGACGCCCTTGCGCTCAACGACGAACTGCGTCCGCCCGACGGCCGTAGCCCGACGTGGTTGTATCGCCGCGATCGTTGGAAGCCGGACTCGGCCAGGAGCAGATAGCATGCCCAATCGTGCGTGACGTCATGCTGTACATCGTGTTGGTGATCAATGTGGTCTCCATGTTCGCCCTGATCGCCGGCATCCTGCTGCACAGTGGGCGTGGCGGTGGTTTGTCCGACATGTTCGGCGGCGGCAGCGGCGCGGCCCTCGGGTCGACCGCAGCGGAGCGCAACCTGAACCGCATCACCTTCGTGTTGTCGCTGGTGTGGATTTTCACGTTGGTTGCTCTGAGTTTCCTGTTCGTCCGGGTCTGACAGCCGATAGCCTGGCGGCTCACGCAACACAGTCACGTCGGAGTGGCGGAATGGCAGACGCGCTAGCTTGAGGTGCTAGTGCCCTACTAATGGGCGTGGGGGTTCAAGTCCCCCCTCCGACACAACAGGTCCCGTACCACTGGGGTGGAGTCCGACCTCGTCGAGTTTGACGAGGAAGGGCGGAGCCCCGGTGACGGTGACTTCGAGCCGGTCGGCGTGAATCGTGACGGTTTCGATGAGTTCTTCGACGAGCACGCGGCGTTCTTTGTCGTTGGCGTTGGCCCAGATGTCGTCGAAGTCGAAGTCGGGATCGCGCAGGAGTGCGGCGGCTCGTTCGAAGGCTTGTGCGAGTGCGTTGGTGGTCTTGGCGGTTTCGAGGGTTTCGGCGTGGTCGGCTTCGAGGGCGTTGATCTTGTCGGTGATCTGGCGTTCTTGGGCGGCGAAGTAGTCGTCGGTGATCTTGTCGTCGAGATACAGCTGGAGAAGCCTGTCGCGTTTCCTGGTCAGGTTGGCCAGCGCTCCGGAGCGTGTCGGCTCCGCCGCCCCGCCTCCGGCTCGCTCGGCCTTTCCTGCGAGCTGAAACCGGATCGCGTCGATCAGCTGGTCATCGGTGCGCAGCAGCTCGATGCCGAGACGTGCCGCGCGATGTAGCCCGGCAGCGGAACGGCCGGGGATGCGGCAGCCGTGGCCGCGGTGTCGGCACCGGTAGATCGGTTGGTTTCGTCCGTTGGTGTCGATCGCGGTGAGACGCCCGCAGAGGCCGCAGCGGACGCGGCCGGTGAGCAGGTCGGTGCCACGGCGTCGTCCAGGGACGTGCCCGCGGTGGGCAGCGTCGAACTGCTCCGGCGAGACGAGGGCTTCGTGTCGGCCGGGGAACCAATCGTCACGGATGCAGACTTCTCCCAGGTAGACCCGGTTCTGCAGTAGGTGCCGGACACGGGAGTACTTGAGCCCGGTCGCGTCGGAGACCTGGGGCAGTGATGCGCCGGCGGCCCGGGCCTCGAACGCCCGGCGGACGAGATAAGCATCGTCGTTCGCGACGAGGACCCGGTCGACGAGGTCGTAACCGATGGGCGGGGTGTTGAGCCAGTACCCGGCGCGGGTGAGTTCGTGCATGCTCGTCGTGACATTCTCGATGATCTTCTCGCGTTCCAGCTGCGCCAACAGCCCGTGCATGCCCGCCGTAAACCGCCCCGAGGCTGTGACGGATTCGACGGTGCCTTCGCTGAGTGAGTGCACGATGACGCAGTGACGCTCGAACAGCTTCAGGAGCCGGTTGACGTCGCCTGAGTCACGTGAGAGGCGGTCGATGCGCCACACGATCAGGTTCGCGACCTGGTCGGCTTCGATCAGCTCGATCAGCTGTTGCATTGCAGGCCGGTCGAGGTTCTTGCCCGACAGGCCTTCGTCGCACAGGAACCGGGGTAGCTCGAGGCCGTTCGAGCGGGCGTACTCGGCACAGCGTTTCCGTTGGGCAGCGGGGGAGTGCTCGACTTGGTCGTCAGTCGATACCCGGACGTATCCGATCGTCAGCATCAGCAAACTCCTCGGCTGGGTGGTGTGACCAGGACCATACGCGCTCGCGCCGAGTGCGTCGGAGATCAAGAGCGTTCCGCCATCGCCCACCGGGCTCGGCAACTCAGAAGGGGAGTGCCCAAGGAGGTACTGTGCAGTTTGAGGGTGCTGTATTACAGAGAACGCACCCGCAACACATTCTGTGGACGTTTACGGGCGAGATTCGGAGATTCACTGGCTAGCCGAGTCGCGCGCGGGCCTTGCGGTTCTGGTCGGTGACTCAGGTGTCGGCAAGTCGACAGTCCTTCGGCAGGCCCAGACAGCCTCGGCTGATGCGATCGCCCCAGCTCCCGTGCTGATGTCCCGCGCGCCCGGCAGCCTTCAGATCGCGTTGCTCGATGCACTGGGGAGTGCGGTAGCGATGATCGCCATCAGGGAAGATGCCCTGCAACGGATCGGGCGCACGCTCGTAGATGCCGCTGAGCGGGTAGGGCAAGCCCGCCTCAAGGACCTCGGGGCCGCAGTCGGCAACTATCTCCTTCATGCGGTGAGACGTCACCTCGGTGATGACGCTGCTCAGGTGTTATCGGACATGGCCGACTCTCTCATCGCCTCCCAGGGTGAGTCGCTATCGGCCAGGATCACCGCAGCGAGCGACGACGATGTCGTCGATCTCCTAGTCGGCTTTCTCCAGGAGGCTTCAGCGCTTGCTGGCGAAACGTCAGTCCTTCTTGCGCTCGATGGACTGGAACGTCTAAGTGATGACGATCAGCGGAGGCTCGCCGACGTGGCGGACAAGCTTCCTGGCGGCGTTTCTATCCGTGCCAGTTATGCAGCCTCCGACTCCGACTCACGCCGACGTGCCGACGAACTCGCAATAGCGGGCGCGCAGCTCCTGCCCTTGACCGGGCTCGACGTGGACGCAGTCAGAGAGTGGCTAGCGAATGTCGGTCTCGACGCTCGGCTAGCGGAAGCAGTCGTCGCGGCGACCAATGGCTATGGCATGCACGTCGCGGATGCAATCTCGCTGCTGGCGTTCGATCCGCGCCCAGCCACTCTTCAGGCTCTGACACCAACCGACGTCGTGAGCGCCCGGGCCCGCCTCGCATGGAACTCCCTAGACTTCTTGACCCAGATTTCCGTTGCCAGACTGCTCGTGTACCCGTCTGCCGTAACGGACGAGCGCGTCTGCCAGTTGCTAGCAATGGATGGCTTTGCCTGGCGAGCGCTTCAGCTGCGTCTTATCGATGCAGGTTTGATGGTTGAGTCGGCCAACCCCTGGTTTCACGAATTGCGGCGACGGGTTCTGTGGGACTTCGTTCTCACCGAGGAAACTAAGCAGAGCGCGCTAGAGGCCGCTCGGATCGAACTGAGCGCCCAACTGGAACTCCCTGGCGCACAGGCTTCAGACTTCATGACCTTCTCGATGGTCAGCGCGCAGACCATCGATGGAAATGCTCCCGGAGTCAACGAAGCGCTCGCACTGTCAGTTGACGAGTTGGCGATTGCAGCGGCCACACTGGAGCTGGTTGAGTTCGATCAAGGCGAACAGGCCATCATTGCATCCCCGGTCGTTCAACATGCCCGATCCGCGTTCGGGTTGGCCGGCAACGCTGCAGACGCGATCGAGGGTCTCGCAGCAAGCGGCCTTATTCACGTGGCCTCCAACGAGACCACTACTGTCATCGTGCCAACATGGCGGAGCGCGGACGCTGTGGCGGCCCTCCTTGGGCGGTCGGCGAACGAACTTGGTCGCCTACCTATCACCCAAATTGCGTCGTTGCTGTTCCAGACCGTAGTGGCGCGCGAGCTCGGCGAGTTCGATCGAGGCATCTACGGCGTCGGCGACCCAGACGGTCCAGAACTTGTCCGACAGCTGGCGGAACTACTGCGCGATATCAACCGTGGAACTACGCGTCTCCCGCCGCCCGAGACGCCCTGCATGCTGGCCAAGGCGGACTTCGGCGGCGTCCCGCTCTACTTGGCCATCGCGTTCTTCACAGCCGAGCAGAGAGACGGCGCTCTAGCACGCTTGACCGGGCTAGAGGCTGAAGTGCTCGACACGCTGCTGCGCGTTCACTTTATCGCCCCGAACCCGGGACCGCCCGTGCCATCCGGGCGCTTCGCCAACGCCTGGCGATTGGTGAGCGGTGCGGTCGACGATTCGCAGCGCTCGAACTTGAGTCTCGATGAAGAGGTGCGGGAACGCGTCCAGCTCTTGAATGCTCTTCGCCTTGTGTGCACTCCACTTGAGCGCACGGTGTACGGCCTCGAGCGCGAGATCGGGTACGTGTACGGCGGCGACGCATCCGGCAGCACGCTGGTCGAGATCACCGGCCTCAATCAGGCGCTTCGGGTTCCAGGCGACAGTCATCAAGGTCTATTCGTATCGAACGATCGCCTCCGGATGCTTCATTCGCTTGAGGTTCCCGCTAGCGCACGTTTCGGCCGAGCGACGACCCGATTTGGGATCGCAACCCGGGATGGCATCGAGGCGGAGATCAAGGCGCTGGATGAGAGCGCAAGATCCTTCAATCAGCATTCCCGGCGTGCTGAGTTTGCGCTGACGGAACATCACCTTGGGCCGGCGCTTGACGAAGCGATGAAGCGCCGGTACTCGGACGCAGCTCAGATTGTTGGCTCCATGACCGCTGGCCAGCCCGACCTTTCCGTCACCAGAACGCTCATCTTGCTTGAGTTAGACGAACCGCAGCGTGGCTTCGTCGATGGGGCCCATGCTCGGTTGCTTACCGCTACGTTCGACCACGGCGGAGCCGATCAACCGGAGACTGAGCTAAGGGTGGTGCCCGGTGATCCAACCACAGGCCACCGCAGGAGTCGTGAGGAACCCCTGGAACGCGTGAAATCAGCCTTCGGTGTTGATACGTCGAACGCGTTGTCTTGGACCTCCGGGATGGCGCTCTTCTCCCTATCAGCCATGCTTGGCTATCAAACCGATGAGGTCCGCTTTCGCTATTGATCGGATCCTTGAACGCGTCCTGCGTCAGCCAAGCCGCCAGTGGCTGGTACGGGATCGCGTCGTTCGGTCCTCCGACACCAAATGACCAGGGCAAATGCCCTGGTCATTGTCGTTCTCACCGGCGGCGGTCGACGCCATGCCGGGCCCGCGTCTCGGGTCGATGAGCCCTCGCTGGATTCCTGGTGGCTTGCTTCGGGCAAGTCGCATCGGTCCACCGGGGCCGTGGGGCCGCGTCGAGATCGGTCCCCGTGAACGACCATGTTCCGCTACGTGTCACGATGAGCGCATCGGACCACGAATGCGGAGGACACCATGTCGATCATCAGGACCCGTTGGGCAGCGATCGGCGCGCTGGTCGCGACCACGCTCGGCGGCGGTGGGGTCGCCATCGTCTCGGCGGCGCAACCCGACGGTGCTCTCGCGTTCGTGCCGATCGCCCCGTGTCGGGTGATGGACACCCGCGCCGAGTTCGCGGTCGGCCCGAGAACGTCGCCGCTCGGCACCGGTGAGACCTACACCGTGAACACGACCACCTCGGACACCGGCAACTGCACCGAGATCCCGCTGACGGCTCGCAGCGTCTCGATGAACGTCACCGCCATCGATGCGACATTGCCGACGTTCATCGTCGTGTGGGCGACGGGGACGACGCAGCCCGCCGTGTCGAACCTCAACCCGGTGCCAGGTTCACCGCCGACGCCGAACGCGGTCACCACCGGCATCAACGCGAACGGCCAGTTCGACGTCTTCAATCTGCAAGGCGACGTGCACGTGATCGCCGACGTCAACGGCTACTACACCGACCACCGTCACGACGATCGCTACTACACGAAGGCCCAGGTCGACCTTGCGATCGCCGCCACGATCGACGACCTGCCGGTCGACACCGCTGCACTGGAATCCCGGATCTCCGCCCTGGAAGCAGCGCTCGCCGCGGTGACCGACCCATCGGGCAACTGGGCATTCCCCGGCGACGTCGCCATCGCAGGGTCGGTGTCGGTCGGCAGTTCCGTGTCGGCCGGCGGAGGCGCTTCGTTCGGCAAGTCGTTGGCGGTCGCGGGGGACGCGGCGGTCAACGGTGGAGCCACGATCTCCGGCCCGCTCGCAGCAGGCGGCGATGCGACGCTCGGACGGTCGTTGTCGGTCGGCAACGGTCTCGCGGTCGGCGGTGCGCTGGCGGTCGACGACGGCGCGTCGGTCGGTGCCGATCTGTCCGTCGACGGCAGCTTCGCAGCGGGGCGGGACACGGTGCTCGGCAGGTCGTTGCAGGTCGGTGCCGGTCTGAGCGTCGGCGGACCCGTCGCTGCAGGCGGTGACGTGATCACGAACGGCGACTTCATCGACAACACGCCGTGATCGACGACCGAGGCGGCGAGCCACCATCGAGCGCCGCTCGAGCACAGTCGCTCGCGATCGCAGCCGGCCGGGCCGAGCGTGGTGGGAGCGTCGATGAGAGCGTGGGCCAGTCGTATTGTCGGTGAACGCATGGCGAAGGCCTCGCCGGCGTGTCGCCGGGCCGGGTCGGGCCGAACACGGCCGCGAGTCAGCGGTCGCGGAAGCCCTTGCCGGCGAGGATCTTCGGGACGAACTTGTCGATCCGGCGCTCACGCGTTGCCGACTGCTTCGCCGAGGAGATCTGGAGGTGGTACTCCCGCTGTCGGCCCGGGGTGAGCGATTCGAACGCCGCCTTCAGCTCCGGGTTCTCGTCGAGCCGGTGCTGCAACTCGTCGACCAGTTCGAGTTCCGGGGCGGGTTCGACCTCGAGCCCGGCCTCCTCGACTGCGATCGCCTCGTCGAGGTACTCGGCGACGACGCCGGCCAGGCGTTCCACATCGTCGACGGACGTGAACTGGATGCGACGCGCCGAGCGCGAGTTCGGACCCTGCGCGTGGAGAACACCGGCCGGATCGCTCAACAATGCGCCCTTGAAGAACATCAGGGCCAGGAAGTGCTTCATCTCCTGCACGATGGCGATGTTCGCACCACCATGGCGGTAACACGGCTTGCCCCACTTGGTTGCCTCGGTCAACCCGCTCGCGAGCAGGATCGGACGCAACGCCGTGATCTCGTCCGGCCACTGTTCGGTGCGGCTGATGTACGTGTCGACGTCGATGTCGGTGTCCATGGGTCCTCCCTCCCGTAGATCACCGCATCGTAGGGGCTTCGGCCCGATGAGGTCAGCTGTCGGGGTCGCTCCGAACGCAGGCGCCGATAGCGTCCCGACGTCACATCTCCGGCCGCCGGACGGCCCGACTCCCTGGAACTCCCATGATCGACAGTGCCCTGCTCGCCCTCGCCTCGAACCACCGGTGGTCGTGGCACCAACCGACCCGACGGTTGCTCGGCACACTGCCCGGTGCAACCGCCGGCACACATCCGGTCACCGTGCTGCAGCGAGCAGATGTCGCAGCGCTGGACTCCTGGGTCGAAAACCACCGATCGACGCTCGACGAGTTGGCCACCGAATTGGCCGCCGTGGTCGACGCCGTGTCGACGGTGAGCATCGCCTACTTCTCCCCGGAGTTCGGGATCGCGGCGGAACTGCCGCAGTATTCGGGCGGCCTCGGCATCCTCGCCGGCGATCACCTGAAGAGCGCCAGCGATCTCGCCCTGCCGCTGGTGGGTGTCGGCCTCTTCTACCGCGAGGGCTTCTTCCGTCAGTCGATCGACGGGACACAGCAGCACGAGCGCTACGAGCAGGTCGACCCCGAAGCGGTCGGCGCCGTCGACACCGGTGCGGTCGTGCACGTCACGATCGGCGGGTTCGAGGTGGCGGCAAAGGTGTGGCAGCAGCAGGTCGGCGCCACTCGGCTCGTCCTGCTCGACACCGCCGTCGACACCAACCCGGCGTGGGCGCAGCAGATCACCGACCGTCTGTACTCGGGCGGTCGTGAACATCGCCTCCACCAGGAACTGATGCTCGGGATCGGTGGAGTGCGAGCGCTGCGCGCGCTGGGGTTGCAGCCCGACGTCTTCCATCTCAACGAAGGTCATGCCTGCTTCCTGCTGTTCGAGCTGCTCGCCGAGCACGTCGAGGCGGGGCGGAGCCTCGACGACGCGATCACCGATGTGCGTCACCGTTCGCTGTTCACCACGCACACGCCGGTCCCTGCTGGGATCGACCGGTTCGCCGCAGACCTCGTCGGGCCCGAACTCGGCGTCTGGGCCGATCGGCTCGGCGTCACGGTCGACACGCTGTTCGACTGGGCTCGACTGCCGAGCGACCCGCCCGCCGAACCGTTCAACACCGCCGCCCTTGCGTTCGAGCTCTGCGGTCGAGCCAACGGCGTGAGCCAACTGCACAGCGGCGTCAGCCGGAAGCTCTTCGGCTCGCTGCCGCGAGCAGCCGGCGTCGAGGGCATCACGAACGGTGTCCACGCCCGGACCTGGGTCAGCCCGGAACTCCAGACCTTCTTCGACGAACACCTGGGCCCTCGCTGGTCCGACGGCGCAGCGACGGCATGGGCGAGTATCGGAGCGGCGCCGCGCGAGGCGTTCGACGCGGCACGAGCCCCCGGCCGTGCACGGCTGGTCGACCTGATCCTCGATCGCACCGGGGTCACGTTCGACGCCGACCGGTGCATCATCGGTTTCGCCCGTCGATTCGCCACCTACAAGCGCGCAGCACTCCTCCTGCGCGACCGTGACGGGTTGCGCCGCTCGCTCGACGCCGGCGCCCAGTTCGTGTTCGCCGGCAAGGCGCACCCGGCCGACGGTGAGGGCAAGGCCGTGCTCGCCGAGATCGCCGCCTTCGCGGCCTCGGACGAGGCGCAGGGCCGGTTCGCACTGATCCCCGACTACGACATCGAGATCGCTCAGGAGATGTACGGCGCGTGCGACGTCTGGCTGAACAACCCGGTCCGACCGCGCGAGGCCTGCGGCACGAGCGGCGAGAAATCGGCGCTCAACGGCGGCCTCAACTGCTCGATCCTCGACGGTTGGTGGGCCGACTGGTTCGTCGACGGCATCGGCTGGGCGATCCCGACCAGCGATCTCGACGACCCGACGGCCCGTGACCTGGCCGAAGCGAGGGCGCTGCACGATCTGCTGGCGACCGAGGTGCTGCCGACCTTCGACGACCGCGACGCCTGGTGGTCGATGACCACGGCGATGCTGCGCCACCTCGGCCCGCTCGTGACGTCCGGCCGGATGGTCGCCGAGTACGACGAGCGCTTCTACCGGCCGCTCGGGCGACGCTAGGACGCACCTCCGAAGCGTCCGTACACTGGGACGCGCATCCAATGAGGTGGGACACGCCTCATCCGAACCGCAATCCCGTCGAATCGATCGACGGCAGAAGGACAACACCATGGTCACCGTGAACGCAGCTCGTCGCACCAAGATCGTCGCGACGATCGGCCCCGCCTCCGACTCGCGCGAGCAGGTCGCCGCCCTGATCGAGGCGGGCGTCGATGTCTTCCGCCTCAGCATGGCCCACGACGACATCGCCTCCGTGCTCGAGCGGGTCAAGCTGATCCGCTCGGTCAGCGACTCGATCGACGCAGCGCCGGCGATCCTCATCGACCTCCCCGGCCCCAAGGTTCGGGCCGGAACGTTCGGCGACGAGGGCGTGATGCTCGAAGGCGGCAGCGAGGTCGAACTGCGTCCGGGGCTCGAGCCGAGCACCGCCGAGGTCATCCATGTCAGCCACGACGCGCTCGTCTCCGACGTGCGCGAGGGCGACCTGATGCACCTGGGCGACGGCAAGGCGACCATGCGCGTCAAGCACGTCACCGACGACGCCGCGATCGCCGAGATCGTGCACGGCGGTCTCATGCGGGGCCGGCCCGGTGTGCACATCCCGTCCGACCGCCTGAGCATCACCACGCCGACCGACTTCGACCGTGAGGCGCTGGCCGCCGTGGTCGCCGCGGGCGTCGACATGATCGCGATCTCGTTCGTGCGCAGCGCCGCCGACCTCCTGTCGCTCGAACTCCCACCGCCGCCGGCGGGCCCGATGGTCGTCGCCAAGATCGAGACCCGCGCCGCCGTCGACGATCTCGACGCGATCTTGGAGGCCAGTGATGCGCTGATGGTCGCCCGTGGTGACCTCGGCCTCGAGTGTTCGCTCGCACAGTTGCCGGCGTTGCAGAAGCAGATCATCGAGGCGACCGTGCGCGTCGGCCGCCCGGTCATCACCGCGACGCAGATGCTCGAGACGATGATCGACAACCCGCAGCCCACTCGGGCCGAGGTGTCCGACGTCGCCAACGCCGTGTTCGACGGCACGTCGGCGGTCATGCTGTCGGGGGAGACCGCCATCGGGCGTGACCCGGTCAACGTCGTCACGATGATGGACGAGATCCTGCGAGAGGCCGAGAGCGCCTTCGACTCCGACTCGTGGGCCCACGCCGTCGAGGAGATCGGCCAGACCGAGGCCAAGACCGACAACGGTCGCGTCGCCAACGCGGTGTCGGCCGCCGCCGCCCGCGCGATCCGCGCCCTGGCGCCGCCCGCCGTGGTGTGCATCACGGGCAGCGGGGCGACCGCCCGTGCGATCACCCGCTACCGCCCGAAGGCCGCCGTGCTGGCGGTGACGGGCAACGAACGGGCCTTCCGGCAGCTCAATCTGGTCTGGGGCGCGACGCCGATCCTGGTCGCCTCCCACGGCGAGGACGCCGGGCGCGTGCGCCGCGTGCTGTCCGAACTCGAACAGCGCGGCTATCTCGACGTCGGGCAGATCGTGCCCGTCGTCGCCGGTTCGTCGAACGAGGCCGTGGCGTCCAACATTCTCCGCGTCGAAACGGTCGAGCCCCGGCTCTGATCCGGCCTCGCCCCGGCCACGGGGCGGCGGTCGTCAGTCGGTCAGCGCAGCGGTCATGGCCGCCGGTCGGCCGGCGATGACCCCGTCGACGCCGTCGGCGAGCAGCTCGCGGTAGAACGTCTCATTCTCCTGCGACGACGCGTCGTCGGGCCATACCCAGACGACGCGTCCCTCGGCGTGGATCCGGTCGACGACCTCGGCGGTGATCACTTCGATCTCGCCCTGGAACGGAGGGAGTTGGAGCACCTCGAAGTGCGGCTCGAGTTCGGCCGCCGAGAGGAACCACTCGGTGAGGCGCCCGAGCCCGGGGCTGACCGAGACGTCGGGTGCGATCGCGTGGAACGCGTCGACGACCTGATCGTCGAACGACACGACGACGACGCTGCGTTCGCGTTCCAACTCCACGAGTTCCTCGGACAAGCGTTCGGCGACCGCAACGGCATCGGGGAACGTGCCCTTGATCTCGATGTCGAGCGGGAGATCGGGGAACCGGGTCGCGATCTCGCGGAAGGTCGGCACCGCGAAATCGTCGGCGGTGTAGCCGGGCGGGGGAGCGACCGTTCCCGTTCGCACACCCCGGTACACGTACTCCTCGGTGGGTCGGTCCTTGCAGGGCCAGCACTCGGGCGAGAACCAGTAGGCGTTGTCGAGCGCGTGCAGTTCGTCATAGGTGAGCGCCGAGACGGGCCCGGTGGCCTCGGTGGTCTTGTCGACGGTGTCGTCGTGCTGGACCACGAGCACGCCGTCGGCGCTCAGTTGCACATCGAGTTCGAGCACGTCGGCACCGGCAGCGACCGCCTCGGCGAACGCGAACGGTGTCGAATGCGGAGCATCCTGGTCGCCGCCCGCGTGGGCCAGGTTGAGGACCGCGCCACTGTCGATCAGGTCACGGATCGACGGAGCGCCGGTCGTCGGGGGAGCGGCCGACGTCACGGGCACGGATGATGCCGGAGCGCTCGTCGCGGTCGTCGCGGTCGGCGGTGGAGCGGTCGTCGGCGCGGTGTCGGTGGGAGCGGACGTCGTCGGTGGGGCCGATTCGGTGGTCGTCGGCGTGGTCGACGTGACGGCAACCGTGGTGGTGAGGTCCGTCGACGACGGTGTCGCCGCCGGGTCGTCGCTCGAGCCGCCACAGGCTGCGACGAGCACCGCAGCCGATACGAGCAGGCAGATGCGCCGCGCCATCACGCGCGCCGCCGTCCGTCGGCGATCAGCAGGCGTTGGTACCACCCCGCCGGGAGTCGCGACACCAGGTCGAAGACTTTGGCGTCGGGGCCGATGAGCGCCCGGCGTCGGTTGCGTTCGACCGCGGTGAGGATCTGTTCGGCCGCCCGCTCGGGTGTCGTACGGGCGAGTCTGTCGAACTCGTCGGCGAATCCGCCGGCGTCGCCGCCCACGTCGGCCACGCTCGCGTCGACCCGAGCGTTGCGGGCGATGTTGGTCTTGATCCCGCCCGGGTGGATCGTGGTGACCGAGACGTCGGCGCGCTCGATCTCGAGTTCGATTCGCAGGGCATCGGAGAAACCCCGCACGGCGAACTTCGCCGCGTTGTACGCCGACTGGGTCGGGATGCTGACCAGGCCGAACACGCTGGAGATGTTGACCACATGTCCCTCACCGGACGCCTTGAGGTGGGGGAGGAACGCTTTGGTGCCATGCACGACACCCCAGAAGTTGATGCCCATCAGCCACTCGATGTCGTCGTACGACGATCGCTCGACCGTCGCCCCGACGGCGACGCCGGCGTTGTTGACGATCATGTTCACGCGGCCGTGGTCGGCGACGACCTCGTCGGCCCAGGCGAACACCGCCTCCCGGTCGGCGACGTCGACCATCGCCGACGTCACCTCGGTGCCGGAACCGTGGCACATCGCAACCGTCTCGGCGAGTCGGTCGGGGTCGATGTCGCTCAACGCGAGGTGTGCCCCGCGCCGCGCCAGGTCGATCGCGAGCGCCCGACCGATCCCCGAGGCCGCCCCCGTGATCGCGACGACCCTGCCCCCGAAGCCCTGCATGAGCCGGAGGTTAGGCGGATCAGATGTCGAACACGGCGTCGGCGATCAGCAGCGCTGCACCGGCGACGGCGACGAACGACAGCACCCGGCCGATCCACACGAGGACGGGCCGTTCCGGATCGGC
The DNA here is from genome assembly GCA_033344875.1 of Ilumatobacteraceae bacterium. Classification (NCBI taxonomy): domain Bacteria; kingdom Bacillati; phylum Actinomycetota; class Acidimicrobiia; order Acidimicrobiales; family Ilumatobacteraceae; species Ilumatobacteraceae bacterium. The sequence continues at coordinate 140,376 of JAWPMO010000001.1, forward strand.
GCCGATCTCGAGGGCGCTGAGCGCGGTGAGGACGGCCACCGCGATCGCCAGGCCGATCGCATACACGCCGGGGCCGTGGTCGGCGACGACGCTGAACCCGGCGAGCAGGATCGCCGGCCGCATGAACAGGGGGAGCGCGACCGGCATGATCGCCGCCCGCAGGCCGTCGAGTGCCGGTTCGTCGGTCGTCGGGCGTCGGCCGATGTCGATACCGGCCGAGAGCAGGCAGAGACTGCCGGCGGCCAGGCGCATCGCCGGTTCGCTTGTCCCGACCAGGTCGATCACCCAGCCGCTCGCGGCGCCGACGGCGAAGAGTACGACGGATCCGAGCAGCCCGCCGAGCAACGCCAACGACGTCCGACGGCCGAGTGTGCCGTTGCGCGGCATGCTGAATGCCGCTCGCACCGGGTTGATCGTGCCGAGGATCACGAGGATCCAGAGCCAGGCCGCCGGCGACGGATGCCCCGTGTCGAACGGGGCCGCTTCGAGGATCGGCATCGCGAGGAGCAGCGCGCTCAACGCGTGCTGCTGATCGTCCATGCGAGTCACGTCGTCGATGAACCAGGCGCCCTCGACCTTGCCGGGGTCGGGATACTCGGCGGCCTCGTCGGCGTCGGCTTGGGCCTCGACTGCGAGGCCGCTGATGCACAGGGCTCGCTCGCCGAGCGGTGCCCGTTCCTCGACGAGTCGATCATCGAGCTCGGCCGCTTGCCAGAGCCCGGCGAGTCCCTCGCCGAACACGCCGTAGCCTCCGCCGCGTGGGGTGAACGTGCCGCGAACGACGGTTCCCCAGGGGCCGAACCGTTGGCTGATCGAACGGACGCGTTGACCCATGAGGTCTCCCTGTCGTCGCACGAACTCCACCTCTTCCTCGGTCAGCGGCTCGCCGCGCGGGCGATCCGGAAATGCAGCGGTCTCGGCCAGCCCGTAGCCCGACCAGTGGTCGGCCAGCGGTGGCCAGATGTCTTCGACGTCGTCGCGAACGGTTGCCATGTACTCGCCCATCCGGTCGGCGGTGGCGCCCCATCCGGCGGTCGGATCGACACGGTGCAGTCGTCCGAGCGCCCAGTAGGCCTCACCGGTGTAGTAGATCGAATACGTCTCGGGCCGAGCCTGATCGGGCCCCAGGTCGTAGTAGGCGAGCAGCGCTCCGCTCGGCTCGACCTGCCGATCGAGGAATCGCGCCAGGTTGCCCATGAACACGTCGTAGGTCTCTTCGCCCGTCATCAGCCGTCGCTCGACCAGCGCTGCCAGGAGGAGCGCGTTCGTGCCGGCCTGGATCGTCGATGTCGTGGTGACCCCCGCCCAGTCCTCTCGCTCGACGACGTTGTCGAGCGCCCACATCAGGCCCCGGTCGGCACTCTCGAGGGCGCCGTCGATGTCACGTGCGGCCGCCTGGTAGAGCGACGACATGACGCCGGCGTGTCGCACGATGTTGTAGTCGTCGACCGCCCGGTCGCGGACCCGGTCGTACTCGTACAACCAGGTACCGTCGGGCTGCTGGTTGTCGATGAGCCAATCGGCAGCCGACGTCGCCGCCGCCCGCAACGAACTCGGCGTGAGATCGGGGCAACGCTCGGGCGGAGCGCCGGCACCGAACATCAGCACCCCGGCGCCGAGCGTGCCGCCGAGCAGCGTGGCGACCCGACGGATCGCAGCGTTCACCACGGCTCGGCGCGCGTCGACGGGGGATGCATCCGTCGATTCTGCAACATCGGAGCCCTCGTGCGGGGGACTCCGAGCGGAGCGAGTGCGCGTCGGATCAGGCGGCGACGTCGGCGACGGCCAGAACGCCGTTGATGTGCGGGGCCGCCATACGGAGATCGCAGCCGATCTGCACGAGCGCGTCGCGGGTGCGGGTCGTCCCCGACGCCGCGCCCACCGCTGCGATCCGGTGCAGGAACCCCTGCTTGCCGAACGCTGTCAGCTCATGGCCGACTCGACGCAACCGAAGCCGTGCCTCGACCTCGCTGAGCGACCGGAACGCTTCGTCGAACGATGCAACGTCCGTCGAGAATCCGGCTTCGTCCAACGCCACGGCCGCTGCGGCCCGCGCCGCCGCCAGGTCGCCGGCCTCGGTCGCCCGAACCGCGATCACCAGCGCCCCCAGTGTGGCCTCGCGCAGGAGGACCGAGAGCTGTGCCGTCGTGGGCACCTCGAGCACCCCGAGGTCGGAGGTGTGTCCACACTCGTCGCAGGTGACGATCGGATCGTGTTCGCCGAGCGGCACGATCGGCACGCCGAACACGCACGCCCATCGAGCCGGGACCGTCTCCGCACCAGTGCGGTCGAGACCGCATCTCGGGCACACGAGTTCGACCGAACGAACTGCTCGTTGCCGCACTTCGATGCTGAAGATCATGGAGTCACGTCCTGGGGGTCCGTCCTCACCGGAGTGTGAGGTGCACTGCCATCGACGGGATGGAAAGGGCGCTTGATGAACCCTGAGACAGTCTTGAGGGGCCACGTGCGATCGCTGTGTGATAACGCCCGTTCCACGTCAAGTCCGATCCAAGTCGGACGCGATCCGACGGCGCTCGTGACGTCCGGCCGGAGGTGCCGGTGTCGGGTGTGCTCCAATGTGCGTGTCACGTCGACGATCGAGGGGGACTCGGCATGGAGTGCAAGGCGGGGGTGGTCCGTGGGATCGGTGAGATGTGGTCGATCGATGTCGACGCGCCCGAGACGTGCGGGGCGGTGGTGCAGCGGACCCACGTGATGCGCTGCCACGGCGACGAGCACCCCGGACTCGACGAGCTGATCACGATCACCTACTCGCTCGACGGCATCGACGTCGGCGACCAGGCGATGCGCGACGGTGAGAACATCCGCGGCGTCATCGTGCACGGATCCTGAAGGGACCACGACCATGGACGAACTCCGACCCGAGCCGGGAGCGATCACCCGACTCGCCGACATCAGCGCGTACTGGGCCGGCGCAGCACCCGACCGCATTGCCCTGACGGCCGGTGACCGCAGTTGGACGTACTGCGAGATCGACACGGAGGCGCAGCAGGTCGCCCAGGGGCTGACCGAACTCGGTGTCGGCGCCGGCGATCGCATCGCGTATCTCGATCGGAACACGCCCGAGTACTTCATGCACCTGTTCGGCGGTGCGAAACTCAACTCGGTGTCGGTCGCGGTCAACTGGCGACTCGCGCCGGTCGAGATGGAATACATCATCGACGACGCCGACGCCAAGATGCTGTTCGTCGGCGAGGAGTTCATCGGGCACCTCGACCAGATGACGCTCCCGAAGGTCGAACTCGTCGTGGTGATCGGTGACCCCGGCGACAGCGGTCATCTGCGATATACCGACTGGGTCGCCGGCTACGACCCAGTGGAGCCCGACGTCTCCATCGCCGGCGACGACACGTGCTACCAGCTGTACACGTCGGGCACCACGGGTCTACCGAAGGGCGTCGAGCTCACCAACGACAACTTCATGTCGACGATGGCGATCGGGCGAGAGGCGTGGAAGTTCGACTCGACCGCGGTCAATCTCGTCGCGATGCCGCTGTTCCACATCGCCGGGAGCGGCTGGGCGCTCGCCGGCATGGTCAACGGTGCGCACACGGTCATGACCAAGGAGGTCGACCCGATGGAGATCATCGGGTTGATCCCGAAGTACGGCATCACCCACGCGCTGTTGGTGCCGGCGGTGCTCCAGTTCGTGCTCGCCGTACCCGGCGCGAGCGACGCCGACTTCTCGTCGATGCGGACGCTGGTCTACGGCGCCTCACCGATCAGCGAGGCGGTGCTCGTCGGCTCGATGGCACTGTTCGGGTGCGACTTCGCCCAGGCATACGGTCTCACCGAAACGACCGGGGGCGTGGTCCAACTCGACCCGGAGGACCACGATCCGGGAGGTGAACGCTCCCACCTGTTGCGCGCCGCCGGCCGGGCGTGGGGCGACGTCGAGCTCCGGATCGTCGACGTCGAGTCGCAGCGCGACGTGGCCGACGGCCAGGTCGGCGAGGTCTGGGTGCGGTCGTCGCAGGTGATGAAGGGGTACTGGAAGAATCCCGGTGCCACCCGCGACGCGATCGTCGACGGGTGGTTCCGCACCGGCGATGCCGGCTACCTCCGCGACGGCTACCTGTACATCCACGACCGGGTCAAGGACATGATCGTGTCGGGTGGCGAGAACATCTATCCCGCCGAGATCGAGAACGCCCTGATGCGCCACGACCAGATCGCCGACGTGGCCGTCATCGGCATCCCGAGCGAGCGTTGGGGCGAGACGGTGATGGCCCTGATCGTGCGCTCGGACGATGCGCTCGACGAGGACGGGGTGATCGACTTCGCCCGCACCCAGCTCGCCGGCTACAAGGTGCCCCGCTCGGTGCAGTGGGTCGATGCGCTGCCGCGCAACCCGTCGGGCAAGGTGCTGAAGACCGAGCTGCGGGCACCCTTCTGGGAGGGCCACGACCGCCAGGTCAACTGACCCTGTCCGGCGGATCAGAACGAGGCGTCGAGGTCGAGGTCGACCATCAACTCGTTCGCGAGCTCCTCGAGCGCCGAACGAAGCGACTCGAGATCGGTGCCGGTTCGGATTTCGAGCTCGGCCGTCGCCTCGAACAGGAGCCCACCCGCCATCGGGGCCTCACGCGTTGCGGTCGCCAACGACTCGATGTTGACGTCGTGCGCGGTCAGCACCCCGGTGATGTCGCTGACGATGCCCGGCCGGTCGGAGCCGAGCAGGTCGAGCGTGAAACGCCGTCGGCCGTCGGGGTCGGCGTCGGTGCCGTCGCCGACGGCGCGCTGGACGGTGACGTCGAGCAACCCGCTGAGCGGTTGCATCGCATCGGTGAACTCGTCGACGCGATCGTCGGGAATCGTCACGAGCACGATCCCGGCGAACTTGCCGGCCAACTCGGCCATCTCGCTGCGCTCCCAATTGCCGCCGTGCCGGGCGACGGCGGATGCGATCGCGTTGACGAGCCCCGAGCGGTCGTCGCCGATCAGGGTGAGCACGAGTGGGGTCATCGGCACATCGTAGGCAACGCACGTTCTCGGCTGTGCTGTGCCCGCACCGTGGGCCGACGGGGTCGCGTTCTGCGATACTTACCCGATGGGCGTTCAGCTCGATCCGGTCAGCGTCGTCGAGCAGTGGCAGGCGCGCGCCTGGGGTGCTTGCGATCTCAGCGTCGTCGACGAACTCGCGGCCGACCCGCTCCTTCGTCACGGTCCGGCCGGTACCGAGTACCGATCGCACGCCGAACTCAAGCGTGACCTGAAGAGCTATCAGCGTGCACTCGGGGCCGCCGAGATCACCGTCCACGACCGTTTCGTCGACGGCGACCGTGTGTGGAGCCGGACGACGATGCGCGGCGCCAACATGGAGACCGGGATGCCGCGGACGCTGCAGTGGCTCCAGATCCACCGCGTCGTCGACGGCAAGCTCGTCGAGGTCTGGTCGCTCTACGCCTCCGATGTCAAGTGGTGAGACATCGTGAAGTGTCGGAGTGATGTGACGCCGATCGATGCGACGTCACGCAATGCGTTCGAGTTCGCTCGGATCGTTCACGCCAACGCGACGGCGTCACCGAACCGCTGACGCGTGCGTTTGCTCACCGCCAGGAACACCACCATCGCGATGATCACCGACGCGCCCATCATCGCCAGGGTCTCGCGTAGCCCGAGGCGATCGGCGAGAATGCCGAGCGGGAGCGCCGCCATCCCGAACCCGCTGAACGAGAGCATCATCAGGCTCTGCACCCGGCCGTGATACTCGAGGTCGGACAGAGCGAGCACGAGCGAGTTGTTCATCGCCTGGAAACCCGCTGACGCCGCGCCGACAGCGATGATCACCGGCACCGACGCGAGGTAGGAGGGTGCGATCGCGAGGACGATGAGCGCAACGCCAAACGTCATGCCCGAGGCGGCCTGGATCCGCCACGCTGCGCGACCCGTGCCGCGGCCGGCGATGAACGCGGAGATGGCGACGGCGCCGACAGCAGACAACGCAGCGAGGAACCCGTATCCGGCGGACCCCACCTCGAGGACGTCGGTGGCGAAGCGGGGGAGGAATGCGATGAAGGGAAACCCGATCATCACCACGACGAACGAGACGACCACGAGGTTGACGATGTGGCGCCGCTCCCAGACGTATCGGAGGCTCTCCGCGAACTCGGCGCGAGCGGTCGTGTCGAGATCGTCGCCACGGGGGAGCCCGGGCGGCAACTTCCGGCAGGAGAAGAACGCCATCGCGCTGAGCGCCGCCGAGAAGTAGTAGACGCCGGCCGTACCGATCCATGCGATCCCGATGAACATCCCGGCGATCGCCGGCCCGATGACGCGGGCGCTGTTGATGCTCATCTGACCGAGCACGATCGCGTTCGCGATGAGTCCGTGGCCGACCACCTCGCCGGTCAACGCCATGGTCGACGGCACGAGGAACGAGAACGCGGTCGCCTGCATCGCGGAGGTCGCGAGCAGCATCCAATACTCCACGAAGTCGAACGAGACCGCGACGGCGATCCACAGGGCGCTCATCGTGAGGAGTGCATTGGTCAGGAACAAGATGGTGCGTTTGGCGTACCGGTCGGCGGCGACGCCGCCGAGCGGAGTCGCGATCAGCATCGGCACGCCGAAGGCCATGAACACACCGCCGAGGCCGGTGTTGGAGCCGCTCAGTTCGTTGGCCAGCCAGCCCCGAGCGATCGCCTGCGCCTGGGTCGCCACGAATCCGAACGCGCCGATGGTGAACAGGGTTCGGTACGCAGGGATCCGCAACGAGGCGTACGTGTCGACCCGGGCCCGCTCGTTCGATGAGGGTGGGGGGTCGGGCATCGGATCAGTCTGGCGCGCCCGGACGACGAACTGGCTGATGGCGGTCGGCATGGAGCCGCTGACGGCGCGGCCGACCCTGGTGGCGAACCCACCAGGGTGCCCACGGCTTTCGGTCGATACGATGTCACCCATGTCCGAACAGGTGTCCATCACTGGGTCGTTCCCCGTCAAGCGGGGACTCGCGGAGATGCTGAAGGGTGGCGTCATCATGGACGTCGTGACCCCCGGCCAGGCCAAGGTGGCCGAAGACGCAGGGGCGACCGCCGTCATGGCGCTCGAGCGCGTGCCGGCCGACATCCGTCGCGACGGCGGCGTGTCGCGGATGAGCGACCCCGACATGATCCAGGGCATCCAGGAGGCCGTGTCGATCCCGGTCATGGCCAAGGCCCGCATCGGCCACTTCGTCGAGGCACAGATCCTCGAGGCGCTCGGCGTCGACTTCGTCGACGAGTCCGAGGTGCTGTCGCCGGCCGACGAGGCCCACCACATCGACAAGTTCGCGTTCACCGTGCCGTTCGTGTGCGGCGCGACCAACCTGGGCGAGGCGCTCCGCCGTATCTCCGAGGGCGCCTGCATGATCCGCTCCAAGGGTGAGGCCGGCACCGGCAACGTGATCGAGGCCGTCCGCCACCTGCGCAGCATCATCGGCGACATCAAGAAGGTCGGCCAGGCCGACTCGGCCGAGCTGTTCGAATGGGCCAAGCAGCTCCAGGCGCCGCTCTCGCTGGTGCAGGAGATCGCCGAGACCGGCAAGCTCCCCGTTCCGCTGTTCTGCGCCGGTGGGCTCGCCACCCCGGCCGATGCCGCGCTCGCCATGCAGCTCGGTGCCGAGGCCGTGTTCGTCGGCTCCGGCATCTTCAAGAGCGACGAGCCGGAGCGCCGCGCCGCTGCCATCGTCGAGGCCACGACCCACTTCAACGATGCGTCGATCCTCGCGAAGGTCAGCCGGGGCCTCGGCGCCCCGATGACCGGCATCGGGATGGACGAGATCAACCAGCGGTACGCCGACCGCGGTTGGTGAGCCCCGGCGTCCACATGATCGGCGTGCTGGCGTTGCAGGGCGCCTTCCACTCCCATCAGGCGCTGCTCGACGGCCTCGGCCACCGCACGCTCCAGGTGCGCACGCCGGCGGATCTCGCTCGCGTCGACGCGCTGGTGATGCCCGGCGGTGAGTCGACCACGATGTCGAAGCTGCTCGTCACCAGCGAGCTGTTCGACCCGCTGGCCGCCCGCCTCGCCGACGGCATGCCGGCGTTCGGCACCTGCGCCGGCATGATCCTGCTGGCCGCAGAAGTCCTCGACGGCCGCCCCGATCAACGATCGTTCGGCGTGATCGACATCTCGGTGCAGCGCAACGGTTACGGCCGTCAACTCGACAGCTTCGAGACCGACCTGCACGTACCCGGACTCGGCATCGACGCCGATCGATTCCACGGTGTGTTCATTCGTGCGCCGAAGGTCACTCGTGTCGGTGTCGACGTCGAGATCTTGGCCGAGCACGCCGGTGTCCCTGTACTGCTGCGCCACGGACCGATTACCGTGGCATCGTTCCACCCGGAGCTGGCGAACGACGCGAGGTTGCACGCCCAGTTCCTCTCGAGCTTCCTCACTACATCGCAGACGGAGATCTGACATGTCGGGCCATTCCAAATGGGCAACCATCAAGCACAAGAAGGGCGCCGCCGACGCCAAGCGCGGCAAGCTGTTCGCCAAGTTGGCGCGCCAGATCGAGGTCGCGGCGCGCGCCGGTGGAGGCGACGCCGACATGAACCCGACGCTGCGCACCGCGGTGCAGAAGGCCAAGGCGGCCTCGATGACCAACGACGCCATCGATCGTGCGATCAAACGCGCCACCGGCGAAGGTGACGGTGGCACCTACGAGGACATCATGTACGAGGGGTACGCGCCAGGAGGAGTGGCGCTGCTGATCGACGTCTTGACCGACAACCGCAACCGCACCAGCGCCGACATCCGCAACATCCTGTCGAAGCTCGGCGGCTCGATGGCCGAGCCGGGCGCGGTCGGATGGCAGTTCGCCCGCCGTGGCGTCGTGCTCATCGAGGGAGCGGTCGACGAGGACGAGTTGATGATGGCAGCGCTCGAGGCCGGTGCCGACGACGTCTCGGGCTCTGGCGAGGCGTGGACGGTGACGTGCAACCCGAGCGACACGTTCGAGGTCAAAGAGGCGCTCGAGGGAGCCGGTTACACGGTGATCTCCGCGGACATGCCGATGGTGAGCGACAACCTGGTGCCCGTCGACTCGGTCGAGGATGCCAAGAAGCTGCTCCGGATCCTCGACGCGATCGAGGACAACGACGACGTGCAGGACGTGTACTCCAACTTCGACATCAGCGACGACGTCATGGAAGCGGCGTCGGCGTGAGTGTCGGGATCGGCGACCGCGCCCCGGAGTTCACGTTGCCGGGTCCCGGAGGTCGGACGGTCTCACTGTCCGACTACGCGGGCAAGCCGGTCGTGCTGATCTTCTATCCGGGCGACGATTCGCCGGTCTGCACCAAGCAGCTCAACGCGTACAACGACGGTCTCGACCAGTTCGAGGCGCTCGACGCGCAGATCCTCGGCGTCTCGGCACAGGACGTGGAGAGCAAGGACGCATTCGTGGCGAAGTACGGCTACGAGTTCCCGTTGCTGGCCGACACCGACAAGGAGGTCGCGGCCGCGTACGGCACGCTCGGCCCGATCGGGTTCCCCCGACGCAGCACCTTCATCATCGACGGCGACGGCGTGATCCGCTACGCCCATCGGGCGATCGCAGGCCTGACGTACCGGCCGGTGAGCGAGCTCATTCAAGAACTCGACAAGCTTCGCTGAAACGGCGGACTTGACGTTTACTTTGCACAAATCGGGGCATAGCTTCGTGGTCGCTCGGGATGTGCCGAGTTCCGCTCAAATATGTCAGGAAAGTGCAAAGTCGTGTTCGCCTCCCAAGTCTCCCCCCAGAACGTCGAAGCGCCGGGTGTCACCCGTGACGCCGGCCTGTCGTTGATCGAGCTGCTCTGCGTCATCGTGGTGCTCGGCGTGCTCGCCACCATCGTCGTGTTCTCCGTCGGCGGCACGACCGACCGGGCGGCAGAGGCCGCCCGCGGTGCCGATGAGACCACCCTCGTGACCGCGCTCGAGGCGTACCACGTGCAGCACGGGTACTACCCCTCCGAAGAGGTGCTGGTCGGTACCGGCCTGCTGCGTGCCCCGTCCGCTCTGTGGGACGTCGTCGTGGCCGACGACGCCGACGACTTCACGCTCGTGCCGGTGGACTCCACCGTGCCGACGACGGTCGCCGCCGCGCCGACGAACCTCCCGACCACGGCCGCGCCGACGACCACGGCCGCGCCGACGACCACGGCCGCGCCGACGACCACGGCCGCGCCGACGACCACGGCCGCGCCGACGACCACGGCTGCTCCGACGACCACGGCCGCTCCGACGACCACCGTCACGCCGACGACCACCGTCACGCCGACCACCGTGCCGGCACCGAGCGCGGTGACCTGCTCGTTCGTCGTGTACGACGCCTGGGGCAGCGGCGGCAATGCAGCGCTCTCCATCCGCAACGGCGGCGACGCCAAGATCACCACCTGGACGGTCCGTATCGCCCACGGAGGGCGCACGATCAACCTGTGGGGAGCATCGGATGCGGGTGTCGACGGCACATACTTCACGGCGAGCGATGCCGGTTGGAACGCGGTCGTCGCTCCGGGCCAGACCGCCCAGCCGACGGGCGGGTCGGTGTCGGGAGCCGGACTGACGAAAGGTCAGGAACTCGGTTGCACCGTCGTGCCGACGCAGGTCGACACCGGCAAGGTGACGTGTTCGTTCACGGTCACCGGCACGCCCTGGCCGACCGGCGCGAACGCCACCCTCACGATCGCCAACGATTCGTCGGCCAGGATCACCAACTGGACCGTCGCGATCGCGACCTCGGCGAAGCGGGCGATCAGCGTGCGCAACGCCTCGACCACCGTCGACGCCACGTCGGTGACGGCATCGAGCCTGTCGTGGAACGGCGTCGTCGAAGCCGGCACGTCCGCCACGCCGGCCAGCGGTTCGATCTCCGGTCCGGGGATCATGGCCGGCGAGTCGATCGACTGCGTCGTCGTCAGCGTCGGCTGAACCGGCCGCGTCCGCGACGAGCGGCGTGTGACCGGCCACACTGGTCGGATGGTCATCGACATCATCGACCACCCCGATCCGGAGCGTGCGGCCGAACCGGCCGCCACCGTGGTCCTCCTGCGTGACGGGCCGGCCGAGGAACTCGAGGTCCTGATGATCCATCGGGGCATCGACACGGCGTTCGGTGGCTTGTGGGCGTTCCCGGGCGGGGTGATCGAGGCGCACGACGTGCCGGCCGACACCGCCCCCGACCCGCTTCCGGCCGCTCGGCAGGCGGCGGTGCGTGAAGCGCACGAGGAGCTCGGGTTGGTCGTCGATCCCTCGTCGCTCGTCTACTGGAGTCACTGGCTGCCGCCGGACGATACGCGCCGTCGATTCTCGACCTGGTTCTTCGTGGCCCCGGCCGACGCGTCGCATGGTGACGAGCACATCACGGTCGAGGAGGGCGAGGTGCTCGACCACCGATGGATCGCCCCCGCCAACGCGCTCCGGATGCAGGCGAGCGGCGACGCGTTGGTCGCACCACCGACGTTCGTGACACTCGAACAGCTCGTCCGGTACGGCGACGTGGTCTCGGTGCTCGCCGCCGTCGAGCCGGCCCACTTCGCCACCGAGATCGTCGTCGCCCCCGACGGGGCCCGGATCTGCCTGTGGGAGGGCGATGCCGGATATGGCATCGGCGACCCGATGGTGCAGGGGCCACGTCGCCGACTCGTGATGGACGAGGACGCCGGGTGGCGCTACCTCGTCCACGGCTGACAGGCTGCGCAGATGTCGGTGCTGTCGATCGGATCGTACGTGTCCGTCGGGTCGATCGACTCGGCGGCTGCCGTGGGGTCGATCATGTCGGTGGGGTCGGCAGGTTCCATCGCGTCGGTGGCGTCCGCAGGTTCCCTGCTCTCGATCGGGTCGGCAGGATCGGTCCTGTCGCTGGGGTCGGCGGGCTCGCTGCTCTCGATCGGCTCGGCCGGCTCGATCCTGAGCTATCGCAGCAGCGAAGCCATCCTGCACTGGAACGGGCGCCGGATGAACGCATCGCAGATGCTTCGCCACATCGCCGCCATCGCGGCGGTGGGGATGTTCGCCGCCTCGGTCGGGGCTACAGGCGTCGGACGGCTCAAGCGACGCTGAGCGTCGGCCGGCGGCAAGCGCGGACGACGAGCTGACAGGTGTGGTGCTGCGTCACATCAGGAGCGGGACGACCACGGCATATGCAGCGACGAGGATGATTCCCTCCCGGCGGCTGACGACGTAGCTGCTGCGCATCGCGAGCGCGGCGAGACACGCGACAGCGATCGATGCGATCACCGCGACCGCCGTGAGCGATTGGTTGTCGATCCGCGGACCACCGATCAGCCCGACGACGCCTCCGGCGACCAGGGCGTTGAACAGGTTCGAGCCGAGGAGATTGCCGACGATCAGGTCGGTCTCCGAACGGCGCGCCGACTGGACGACCGTCACGAGCTCCGGCAGCGATGTGCCGACTGCGACGAGCGTTGCGCCGACGAAGCCACCCGACAGTCCGGCACGGTCGGCCAGGTCGATCGCTCCCCAGAGCAGCAGCTGGGCGGCCCCGAGCGTCCCTGCGAGCCCGATCACGAGCCGACCGGTCTCGCGGGCCAGGCGGTGTTCCGTCGTGTCCGAGAACTCGATCACGTCCGTTCCCAGCGGGTCGTCAGTGCTGGTCCGGATGACCACCACGAGTACTGCCACCATCGCCGCCAGCAGCCCGACGCCTGCGATCCGTCCGATGCCGCCACCCTGCACGGCGAGACCGAACCCGACGGTCGCCGCCACGACCAGCATCGCCTCGCGTCGGACCGTTCTGGAATCGACGGCGAGGGGCACGAGGAGTGCGCCGACACCGAGCAGGAGTGACAGGTTGGCGATGTTCGAGCCGACGATGTTGCCGATCGCCACTTCGGGTTCGTCGCCCACCACGGCGAGAACGGAGACGAGGAGTTCGGGAGCGCTCGTTCCGAATCCGACGACGACGATGCCGACGACGAGGGCCGGTACCTGCTTGATCAGGGCGACACGTGCCGCCCCGATCACGAACTGATCGGCAGCGACGGCGAGAACACCTGCCCCGATGAACAGGGCAGCTAGAGCGGTGAACACGATGAACCTTTCGACTCCGGACGATTCCGGTGGCGGGAATCTATCGACCGATCGCCCGGCTGCGTGTGCCGTCGGGCGTTCGGCGACCCGGTCGGTCACCGCCGGGGAGCGGAGCGGTCAGTCGTCCGACGTGAGCTGGGCGACGACGTCGCCGACCGGCACGTCGGACCGTTCGCCGGAGCGACGGTCCTTGACTTCGACGAGGCCGTCGGTGATTCCGCGGCCGACGACGACGATCGTGGGGACGCCGATCAGCTCGGCGTCCTTGAACCGCACGCCGGGCGAGACCCCTTCACGGTCGTCGAACAGCACCCGGAGGCCGGCGGCTTCCATCGCCGTGGCGAGCTCTTCGGCGGCGGGCCGTTGCGGGCCGCCCTCCTTGCCGGCGATCACGAGATGGACGTCGGCGGGGGAGACCTCGCGCGGCCAGATCAGGCCGATGTCGTCGTGGTTGGCCTCGGCCAGCGCGGCGACCGCGCGTGACACACCGATCCCGTACGAACCCATGGTGGGCGTGACCCGCTTGCCGGCTTCGTCCTGCACCTGCAGGCCGAGCGCCTCTGAGTACTTGCGACCGAGCTGGAAGATGTGGCCCATCTCGATGCCGCGAGCGATCTCGACGTCGCCGCCACAGTTGGGGCAGACATCGCCTGCCTGCACCTCGGCCGCCTCGATGACGCCGTCCGCGGTGAAGTCGCGTCCATACGTCAGGTCGATCACGTGTTTGCCGGGCTCGTTGGCGCCGGTCACCCAACGGGTGCCGTCGACGATTCGAGGGTCGACGAGGAGCCGAATGCCCGACGCGCTGTCGCTACCGAGAGCTCCCGGGCCGATGTAGCCCTTGACCAGGGCGGCGTTCTTGGCGAAGTCGGCTTCGTCGAACGCTTCGATCTCGGCCGGCTCGACCTGGGCGCCGAGACGCTTGAGGTCGACCTCGCGGTCGCCGGGGACGCCGATCGCCACCGGTTCGGTGGTGCCGTCGGGGTGGCGGAGTTTCACGATGACGTTCTTCATCGTGTCGGCGGCGGTCCACGCACCTTCTGGCCGCGCGAACTCCGCGTGTGCGTTGAGGTGGTCGACGAGCGTCTGGATGGTCGGGGTGTTCGGGGTGTCGACGACCGTGGCCGGGCGGGCGTCGTCGAACGGCACGGTGTCGGGCACGGGCACCCGGACGGCTTCGACGTTGGCGGCGTAGTCGCAGGCGGTGCATCGCACGTACGAGTCTTCGCCGACCTCGGCCGGAGCGAGGAACTCTTCGGACGCCGAGCCACCCATCGCCCCTGACATCGCGGAAACGATCACGATCGGCAGCCCGAGTCGCTCGAAGGTCTTGATGTAGGCGTCGCGGTGGGCCTGGTACGAGTTCGTGAACGACTCGTCGTCGATGTCGAAGCTGTACGAGTCTTTCATCACGAACTCGCGGCCGCGCAGCAGGCCGGCGCGGGGCCGGGCCTCGTCGCGGTACTTGGTCTGGATCTGGTAGATCGACAGCGGCAGGTCCTTGTACGACGCGATCAGATCCTTCACGACGAGCGTGAACATCTCTTCGTGCGTCGGGGCGAGCAGGAAGTCGTTGCCGTGGCGGTCTTGGAGGCGGAACAGGTTGTCGCCGTAGTCCTCGTACCGGTTGGTGGCCTCGTACGGTTCCTTGGGGAGCAGCGCGGGGAAGTGGACCTCCTGGAACCCGGCCGCGTCCATCTCTTCACGGACGATGCGCTCGACGTTGCGGAACACGATCCAGCCGAGCGGCAACCACGTGAACCCGCCGGGTGCTGCCCGACGGATGTAGCCCGCACGAACGAGGAGCCGGTGCGATGGCACCTCGGCGTCGGAGGGATCGTCACGCAGCGTCTTGAGGAACAGTTTCGACATCCGGAGCACGCAGCGACGATACCCGTCATCACCCCGGCGCAGGGTGGGCGTTCGGCGAGGATCGATTGATTCGTCGGCGGCGCGCATCACGCAGCGGTTCTTCGCGTGTGTGCTCGGGCCCGGGTGTGTTCGGCGAGGTCGGGTCGGGTTCGGCCGAACACCGTGCCATCGGGTTGGTGGATGATCAGCGTTCGGTCGGGTTCGAGCACGAGCGACCACCCCACCTCGTGCACCACGTGGTGGTGCCGGGAACAGATGGGGATCAGGTTGAGCAGATCGGTCGGGCCGCCGTGCTCCCATGGCGTGATGTGGTGGATCTCGCAGCGGTCGAACACGACGTCGCAGCCGTGGAAGGCGCAGGTCCGGTACATCGCCCTCAGGGCCCGGCGCTGCTTGCGATTGGCGAAGCGAACCGTGTCGCCGGCGTCGAGCGCGTTGCCGTCGGTGTCGACGATGATCGGTGTGACCCGGCCGCTGCAGAGCAGGCGCAGGATCGAGGCGGGTGGCAACTCGAGCCCGTCGCCGGTCTCGCAGGCCGAGTGGTCGTTCAATTCGCCGGTCGTCACGGTGCGTTCGTCGACGATCACCGTGATGTCGGCCTCGAGCGGGCGCACCGCCTGATGTCCACCGGCCACGAGACAGCCGAGCGCTTCGGCGGCGACCCGATTGCGATCGACAGCCCGATCGACGAATGCCGGATCGCCGTTGCGTTCGCCCTCGGCGATCATCGCTGCCACCTGTCGGTCGACGGCACCGAAGACCTGGTTCGCCAACTCGGGGTGGAAGGCGAACCGCCCCTCGACCATGCCCGTCGCTCCGTTCAGCTTGCGGGAGAGGTACGTCTCACGACGTTGACGCGTGTTGCGCTCGACGCCGTTGTCACGCTCGATCCGCCTGGCGCGGTCACGGACGTGCCGACCGAAGCGCTCCGGCGACATCGACGCCGCTGCGCCGAGCAGATCGGAGGTCTCGCCGAGGAGTGATGCCTTGACCTCGTCGTCGAGCCGGGCGGTGGCATTGGCGAGTGCGTCGACGTGCTCGGCACCGATCGCGCCGTCGGCGAGCGCATCGCCGAATGAGGGTGCCTCGTCGAGCGTCTTCGAGCGGCGTTCCTTGCGTTTGCCCTCCGCTGCCGACACGCCGCCGCAGCGGGTGTGCAGGTCGGCCGCCGGAGCGGCGCCGGCGGAATCGTGGAGCACGGTCATGCGCGAGGTGATGCGGGCCTCGGCGGCGTCGAGCCAGCCGCGTGCGAGGCGGACGTCTCGGAGCAGATCGGCGCATCGGGCCGAGTCGGCCGCGGTGACATCGCCGTCGATTGCCTTGATCGCAGTGATCACCCCGTCCCGATTCATGCCCCCATCATGCGCATGAGGGTGTCACAGGGAACCGGCCGCCGAGGTACACCTGGACGTCGTCTCCCAAGATCTGCTCGTGGGTGGACAACACGACGACCGAGCCGTCCGGGCGGATCACCACCTGGGAGGTCGGGCTCGAGAACTGGTCGCCCAACCGGCACCGGCGAGCCGCGCTCCCGGAACCCGCGGACGGTGCGAACCCCGACGCCTATGGTGTCGGTGTGACGACGCCGACTCGGTACCTGGACGATGGCGACAGCGCTCGCTGGCTCGACTTCGAACTCCGGGATGACGACATCATCATCAGCACCCGTTCCAAGTCCGGTACCACCTGGGTTCAGATGATCTGTGCGCTGCTGATCTTCGACTCGCCGGATCTCCCGCGGCCGCTTCCGGAGCTGTCCCCGTGGCTCGACTGGCTCGTCCTCCCGAAAGACGAGCTCTTCGAGGACCTCGGGGCGCAGACGCACCGCCGGTTCATCAAGACGCACACACCGCTCGACGGGCTGCCGCACGACGATCGAGTCACGTACATCGTCGTCGCCCGGCACCCGCTCGACGCCATCGCGTCGCTGTATCACCAGATCCTCAACATCAATCGCGAGCGCCTCGCCGAGCTCATCGGAAAACCGGACCTCGCCCAACCCAGACCTCTGCCGCCGCTCGATGAATGGCTCGCCGAATGGATCGAATCGGAAGAAACCGCACAGGAGGACCTCGACTCGTTCGGCGGGATGTTCCACCACCTCACCGATGCGTGGAGTCGACGAGGCGAACCCAACGTCGTGCTCGTGCACTACGCCGACCTGCTGCACGACCTCAGCGATGAGATGAAGCGGATCGCCGGCCTGCTCGAGATCGATGTCACCGACGAGCGAGTCGACGAACTCGCAGAAGCAGCGACGTTCGGGTCGATGCAAGCGAACGGCGACATGCTCGTGCCCGACCCTGCAGCCGTGCTCACGGACAAGAGCCGCTTCTTCCGTTCCGGCCGATCCGGGGCCGGCAGCGACATCCTCGATCCCGACACGCTCGCCGCATACCTCGCCCGGGCATCGCGCTCGGCGCCACCCGACCTCCTCACCTGGCTCCACCGCGGCTGACCACCGTCCCCTCGACACCGAGGCGCGGCGAGCGAAGCCGGCAAACTCAGCGCAACTGCGCGAGCGCCTGTTCGTGGACATCGAGATCGCGTGGCTCACCGTCGGCCCACGGCGATCCGTACACGATCAGGTCGTCGAACCCCAGCTCGGTCGCACGCTCGGCGGCGTCGAGGAAGCTGCCCACACTTGCCGTCGGGTGCACCCGACCGAAGCCGAGCAACACCGAGCGCCGAACGCTCGCCGGGTCGCGGCCCTGCCGGTCACACGCCTCGCCGAAGCCTTCGACCTGACGGCCGAGGAGTTGCCAGAAGTCGTCGCCGTCGAGGTCGGCGGTCCCGGGCCCGCCATACGTGTTCCAGGTGTCGGCATGGGCCGCTGCCAGCGCGAGCGATCGTGGACCGTGACCGGCGAGGACCAGCTCGGGCCGTTCGACGCCGTCGGGCCGCGCCGTCGTCTGGAGCCCACCGAAGGCCGTCGCGTCACCCTGCCAGTCGGTGGCACCGTCGAGGACCTCCAGGTATCCCCGAACCACATCGGCGAACCGGGTCGAGGACTCACCGACGGAATCGCTGACGCCACGATCGGCCTCGACACAGAACGGCGCCCCCATGCCGACACCGAGGACGAGTCGACCGGCACTGATGTCTTGCACCGTCATGGCCACCCGAGCCAACGACACCGGGGAACGGAACGCCGACGAGGCGACCAGCGTCCCCAACATGATCCGATCGGTGACCGCAGCGGCCGCCGTGAGCGTGGTGAAGGCCTCGCCCAACCACGACCCCGGGAACGTCGGATGGGTGAGATGATCCGCCGTGTACACGACGTCGTACCCCACCTCCTCCGCCCACCGGTACCCAGGCGCCTGCGCACTCCAGGGCCCAACGGGCGACAGGAGCAGACCGAGACGGCTGAGACTCATGGATGGATGTTGCCATGCCGCTGCAGCAGGGTAGGTATGTCGACGACTTTCGACACAGCCGACCGCAACGCCTCCAGACGGGCCCCGAACTCGTGATCGGCCATGCATGAGGTCGTCGGCCGAGGTGCTGCCGTCTCGCTGCCGCACGTGTCGGGTACCCGACTCGGGCGGGGCTGCGGTCTCACGGTGATCGAGATGTGCGCCGACACCAGGGTGCGTTTCGTCCAGGCCGACAGTGCCGGGGTGCCTGCTACGTTGCGTTTCGTGCGGATCGCCGACCCACGCCGCCGTTGCTCGCACTCCGATCGCGACGCCGGTGACCGAGTGGCACGGTGCGAGACGTGACGGTGGCCCGCTGGGCCGCTCGCCGACGACGTCGACCGATCGGCGCAGCGACCGCCGCATTGTTCGCGATCATTGCCGCCGCGTGCGGCGGTTCGTCGGTCGAGCCGTCGGCTGCATCCACGACCGACCTGGTCGACACCACCGTGCCGAGCACCTCGTCGCCCGCCGCCACGTCGCCAACGAGCAGCACCGAAGCCCCGAGCAGCACCGCGAGCGGCACGACGACGTCGGCACCCACCCCCGAACCGCTTCCGGTCGTGATGGTCGAGGTGATCGGCGACGAAGAGGTCGTGTTCGACTACTCCGAGCAGGCGTGCGGCGACTTCCAGCGCCCCGACCTGCCGGCACGCGCGTTCCGCAGCGCCGACGGCTCGACCAGCGTCATCCTCTCGGCGCCCTCCAACACACGCCTCGTCGGCCCGAGCCTCGACGACGTTGCACCCTCGTGCGAGATCATCCGCCCGTCGAGCTACGACCACGACCCCGCCGCGCACGCCCACTTCGAGTGGATCGCGGCGGTGTACACCGACGACGGCGAGACGGTTCACGCCGTGATCCACAACGAGTACCACGGCTACGAAGCGGCACTCGCCGACTCGCGACGAGCCCTCCTGAACGAGTACGGCGACCAGGGCTGGTCGTACCTCGCCCGCACCGGCGCCGGGCCGGTCGAGATGACCCCGGCCCTGTCGGGCTACCGACACGGCGACACGCTCTGCCTCGTCGACTTCTGGGGTGCCCACCCCGACATCGGGTGCGATGCCGTCCGCCGCTACACCGCACCGTCCGACGGCAGGTACGTGATCGACGTCTCGGCTGGACGCGCAGCGACCGGGGGCGACGGCGTGACCGTCACCGTCGTACGTGGCGACGACGTGCTGCTGTCCGAGGTGCTCGACGACGGCAACCCCGCCGTCGAGCAGCGACTCGACCTCGAACTGACGGCGGGGGAGACCATCGACTTCGTGGTCGTCGCCGGTGCCGACTCGAGCTTCGACGCCACCGAGTTCGCCGTGGTGATCACGTCGGACGGCGAGGTCTGCACCGGCGACACGTGGGATTGCCAGCAGGTCGAACTGACCTCGTCGGTGTCGACCGACGGTGGTGCCACGTTCAGCCCGTCGACGGGAGCATCCGGCGTGATCGCATCACCGGGCGTGCCGTACGAACACGACGTCGGCCTGTTGGCGATGTGGCAGCCGAGCAACATCGTGCGCCACCCGACCGACGGCCACTTCTACATGCTGTCGCAGTTCGACGATCGTCGCGACCGCGGCGTGCAGTTCACGTGCCTGCTCCGTACCGACACCATCGACGACCCGTCGTCGTGGCGCGCCTGGGACGGCGACGGGTTCAACCTCTCCTTCGCCGCATCCGCCTACGACGGCAACGTCGACGCGCCGGCCGACTGCGCGTCGGTGGTGTCGCCGCCGATCGGTGGCCTGACCTGGAACACCCATCTCGAACGGTTCGTCGCGATCGGAGGATTCACCAACCACGGCCCGAACGGCCAGTACCTGACCACGTCGACCGATCTCATCACCTGGACCGATCCGGTGTTCATCCAGGCCGCCGAATTCGTCTACACCGCCGACGCACCGCCGTTCGAGCCCTACGCCACGCTCATCGACCCGGCGAGCGAATCGATGAGCTATGACACCACGGGCGAGACGCCGTACCTGTACTTCACCCGGATCAACGCCACCGACCCGCTCGACTTCGACCTCGTGCGGGTGCCCCTCCGACTCGACCAGTCGTAGGGCCCGTCATCGGGTCGGTGTCGGCACGGTCCGGTCGTCGAACCTCACCGCCCGTTCGAGGTCGCACCGACGCGTCGGCGTCGGTGGGGTACCTGTCCCGGGCGGTGCCCGCGACCAGACGATCAGGCGAAAATCAGGCGGAGCGGTCGCCGGCGAGGTGGAGGTCGGCCAGGGTGCCGACCGCGGTGCGACCGTCGTCGGTGACGGTCAGGATCTCGGCGCCCGCGTCGGTGACGAGCACGGTGTGTTCGAACTGGGCCGACGGCCGATTGTCGTCGACGTGTTCGGTCCAGCCGTCGTCGGCCTGGTGAAAGCCGGGGCGGCCCGTGAGGAGCATCGGTTCGACCGTCAACGTCATGCCCGGCACCACGACGGCCTCGTCGCGCCGGTCGACGCAGTGGTGCACGTGCGGGTCGGCGTGGAACGTCCGACCGATGCCGTGCCCGCCGTACTCGGCGACGACCCGGTACCCACGGGACGTCGAGAACGTCTCGATCGCATGGGCGACGTTCTGGAGCGGCTCGAACGGTCGGATCGCGGCGATACCTCGCAGCGTCGCCTCCCTGGTCGTCTCGACGAGGCCGACCATCGCCGGCGTCGGTGTGCCCACGTGGAACGTCGCCGAGTTGTCGCCGTGCATCCCGTCGATGAATGCGGTGACGTCGATGTTGACGATGTCGCCGTCTTCGAGCGGGCGGTCGTCGGGGATGCCGTGGCAGATCACGCCGTTGACCGACGTGCAGATCGACTTGGTGTACCCGTGGTAATGCAGGGTGCTCGGGTAGGCGCCGAGCTCGATGTAGGTCTGGTGGGCGATCTCGTCGAGCTCCTCGGTGGTCCGGCCGACTTCGACGTGTTCGCCGGTGCGCAGCAACACCTCGGCGCCCACCGCGCATGCGTGACGCATCCGGACGAGCGACTCGGCGTCGTGGATCTGGGGTGTCCGTGGCGTCGAGATGCGTCCGGTCGTGACGTAGTCGGGGCGCTCGATGTGGTCGGGGACCGGTCGGGGTGGCGTGACGTTGCCGATGCGAACCGGTGGGTGGTCGAGTGCACGGCGATCGCCGTGGCAGCGCTTGTACTTGGCGCCGGTGCCACACCAGCAGGGATCGTTCGCCTTCGGCTTCATCCGAGGCAGTCTATGGGCGTAGACGCGAGGTGTCTACGGGGTGAGACAACAGGGCTAGATTGTGTGCATGGCGCCCATGGTGAACACCGAAGAGCTGATCGACTCGCGGGAACTCGCGTCGCTGCTCGGTCTGGCGCACGCCAACAGCGTCAGCCTGTATCAGCGTCGCTATGCGGACATGCCCCGCCCGGTCGTCGATCTCGGCAACGGTCGACCGCGACTCTGGCTGCGCCCCGCCATCGTCGAATGGATGGAATCCCGCCGCTGACGCACTGATCACCGCGCGATCAATCCGGGGGACGGTCGACGACGAAGGTCTCGCCGCCGCCGATCCGTCGAACGACGGCTGTCGACGATCGCCGTTCTGCCCGAGCTCACGTTTCTGCCTGCGGCAGAAAGGTGCATCACCACCACGTCCCGCGGCGACGCTGGCGGGATGACCCTTGCTGCTGCCCGACCGTTGTCCGACCGGTTGCTCGATGCGCGGATCCTCATGCTCGCCGACGAGGTGTCGGACGAGTCCGCCCACCGGCTGATCACCGAACTCCTGGCGCTCTCCGCCGACGACCCCGACTCCGACATCTGCCTGTTCATCAACTCGCCCGGCGGCTCGGTGCTCGCCGGTCTCGCCGTCTACGACGTGATGCAGTTGATCCCGAACGACGTCGTCACCGTCGCCACCGGCCTGGCCGCGAGCATGGGGCAGGTGCTGCTGTGCGCCGGCGCGGCGGGTAAACGGTTCGCGCTCCCGAACGCGCAGGTGTTGATGCACGAAGGGTCGGCAGGGATCGGGGGAGCGGCGGCCGACGTGGAGATCCAGGCCGCCAACCTCGTGGCCACGCTCGACCGGATGCGCTCGATCATCGCCCGGCACACCGACACCCCGATCGAGCAGGTCGTCGACGACGTCGGCCGCGACCGGTGGTTCGACGCGGAACAGGCACTCGAGTACGGCTTCGTCGACCACATCGTCCACTCGCTCGACGAGGTGTTGCCGCGACGAGTGGTCCGGCGGGTCGGCCTGGCATCGGGTGTGCAGGGGAGTGCGGCATGAGCAGCTACACGATCCCCACCGTCATCGAGACGACCCCGCGCGGTGAACGCGTCACCGACATCTACAGCCGGCTCCTCGGCGACCGGATCATCTTCATCGGCACGCCGATCGACGACGGCGTCGCCAACGTGGTGATCGCACAACTGCTCCACCTCGCCGCTGTGCAACCCGACCACGACATCCACCTCTACATCAACTCGCCGGGCGGGTCGTTCACCGCGATGCTGGCGATCTACGACACGATGCAGTTCGTCGCACCCGACGTCGCCACGCTGTGCGTCGGCCAGGCAGCCTCTTCGGCGGCCGTGCTGTTGGCCGCCGGAGCCCCTGGCAAGCGGGCCGTCCTCGAACACGCCAGGGTGTTGCTCGATCAACCACACGCCGACGGCCGGCGCGGGTCGATGAGCGACCTGGCGCTCGAAGCAGCCGAACTGGCCAGGGTCCGTGGCGAGATGGAGTCGTTGCTCGCCCGCCACACCGGCCGATCGGTCGCCGACGTCCGAGCCGACACCGACCGGGCGTTGGTGCTGGCCGGCGCGGAGGCCGTCGCCTACGGCGCGGCGGACGTGGTGCCCGCCGCGAACTCAGGCGGCCAGCTGGAAACGGGTCGTGCGCTGACCCCGAACACCATCTGAACGCGCCGCCGACTCGATCCGGTGTTGGACCGAGCGGCCCTCGATGCGGAGGCGCTCGGCGGACCGTTCGAGGATCTCGACGAGCGGCAGATCGAGTGCCGTGCCGATCGCATCCAAGACGTCGGAGGACACCTCCTTGCGGCCACGCTCGACCTCTGACAGGTAGGGCAGCGACACGGCGGCCTCGTCGGCCACGTCGGCCAGGGTGCGCTCCTGGCGCTGCCGTTCGTCGCGCAGCACGTCACCGATGACGTCACGGAGGCGGGGTGGGTCGACATCGACCTGCGTCGCGACGGGTGGCCGGTTGGAGGGGAACCGCAGGACCGTCGCTCCCGAGCCGCGGGACCGCTCGGATTCGGGTACCGTCCGATCGCTCGCTCCCTCGCTCACGACCGTGACGCTACACCGATCGCGACCGACGGGTCATCGCTGCTCGCTCCTGCAGGGGCCGCCGATCGACCCTGGAGTACGGCCGCCGAGCCCGATGCTCAGGCGTCGCCGGCGATGTCGACACGACGACCGGTCGCCGCCGAATCCATGACCGCCGCGATGGAGCGGACGGTTGCGAGCCCACCGAGCAGGTCGCAGGGTGGGGTCGCGGTTCCCGCGGCGACGTCGAGGAACGTCTGCGCCTGGCTGGCGAGCCAGCGACGATGCGGGTCGTGACTCGTGCTCACCGTGGCCCAGGTGCCGTTCGGTCCGGAGGACCGGGACAGCGTGTCGCCGTACAGATCGAGACGCAGTGAGCCGGCCGTGCCGTGCACGGTGATGATGAACTCGAAGAGCTCCTGGTGGTGGCCGATCGAGTACACCGCCATCACGGGACCGTGACGCCCCACCATGTGCACGGTGTCGGGGACGTCGACGTCGCCGAGCACGTAGTTGTCGGTGTCGGCCGAGACCTCGGTCATGGGACCGAGCATCCATTCGCCCATGTTGACCGAGTGGGTGAGGATGTCGTAGACGACGCCACCACCCGTGGCCAGATCGGCGTAGTAGGTGTCTGCGTAGTCGGGTCGGACGGTCGGTTGGTGGGCGCCGCGCATCGACACGAACTGGATCGGTGTTCCGATGTCGCCCGACAGCACCCGGTCACGCAGTTCGATGACGAGGTCGCTGCTGATCAGCGGGTATGCGACCATCACCGGTACGCCGGATGCCCTGCACTCCTCGGCCCACTCGGCGACACCGTCGGGGACGAGGGTGAGTGGCTTCTCCATGAGGAGAGGGAACCCGGCAGCGGTGACGCGTCGGCCGACAGCGAGATGCGTGTGGGCCGGCGTCGCGACGACGACGCCGTCCCACGATCCGTCGAGCGCGGCATCGAGATCCGTGACCAGACCGACGTCGGGTGCCATCTCCGCGATCTCTGCCAGCTGCGCGTCGTCGGTATCGCACATCGAGATCGCGATCGAGGTGTGCTGTGTCCTGAGGGACGAGAAGGCTTCGAGGTGGCGGCGGCCCATGAGGCCGGCGCCGACGATGAGGACGTGGTGGTCGGTCACATGGGCTTCCTTGGGTCGAGGGGCGGGTTTCCGGCTCGGCACGGGCGTTCTCGGCGAGGAGTTCCTCGCCCGGAGCGCTCGTTGCGAATCATGTGACCCTGTCGCCGGCGGCATTGTCGCGCCCCAGTCGCGCCGCGCTCCAGGGTCAGTGCCGGTTGCGGCGGATCGCTCGCTTCGTGGGCCGCGGCGGCGACGCTAGCCGAACAGGCACCCCGCCAGAAGGGCCCCGCCTCCGGCTATAGTAGAGATCCCTATTGGTTTGGTGACCGAAAGGCGTGGGCTCCGGCTCACGCCTTGTTTTGTGAAAGGAGGCGAATCGACATGACCGACAGTCCCGTACTCCAACGAGTCCGCGAGCTGATCGAACCGATCGCCTCCGACCTCGACCTCGACCTCTACGACCTCGAACAACGGGGCGGCACGCTGCGGGTCACGATCGACACGCCCCCCGGTTCCGAGGGCGGCGTCGACATGGACAAGCTCGCACTGGCGACCCGTCTGATCTCTCGCGAGATGGACCACCACGACCCGATGCCCGGCCGGTACACGCTCGAGGTCACGAGCCCGGGTGTCGAGCGCACGTTGCGCACTCCCGCCCATTTTCAGCGCGAGATCGGCAAGACGATCAACGTGCGTCTCGCCGACACCAATGCCGAGCAGCGTCGCTTCGAAGGTGTGCTCGTCGCCGCCGACGACACGACCGCGACGGTCCGTCTCGACGATGCCGACCTGACCGAACAGGTCGTCGCGCTCGCCGACATCGACCGCGCCCGAACCGTGTTCGTGTGGGGACCGCAGCCCAAGCCGGGCGGCAAGGGTGCCCCGAAGAAGAAGCAGAAGAGCACCAAGAGCAAGTCGCCGCAGCCCTCGAAGTCGGGCGCGCAGCAATCGTCGGATTCGAAGAAGGAGCCATCGTGAGCAATCTCGACATGAGCGAAGCCATTCGCCTCCTCGCCCAGGAGAAGGGCATGTCGGAGGACGATCTCCTCCACGTACTCGTCGACGCGTTGGCGAGCGCCTACAAGCGCCGTCCCGGCGCGGCCGACGAGGTCGTCGTCGAGGTCAATCCGACCACGATGACCTTCTCCTTCACCGCCTACGACCTCGACGAGGACGGCAACTGGGTCAACGAGCGCGACGACACGCCCGACAAGGAAGACCTCGGACGCATCGCCGCCCAGACCTTCCGTCAGGTGATGAGCCAGCGCATCCGCGAAGTTGAGCGCGATCGCAAGTTCGAGGAGTACGCGAACCGCGAGGGCGACATCGTCACCGGCATCATCCAGCAGACCGACACGCGCTACACGCTGCTCGACCTCGGCCGGGTCGAAGCCCTGCTGCCGCAGGCCGAGCAGGTCCCGTACGAGCGCCCCAACCCGGGTGACCGTGCGAAGGCCTACATCGTCGAGGTCCGCAAGACCGCCAAGGGCCCGCAGATCGTCGTGTCCCGCACGCATCCGGGTCTCATCAAGCGCCTCTTCGAACTCGAGGTGCCCGAGATCGCCGACGGCATCGTCGAGATCAAGGCATGCGCCCGTGAACCAGGGCACCGCACGAAGATCGCCGTCTGGTCGAACGACCACAACGTCGACCCGGTCGGTGCCTGCGTCGGTGCACGCGGTGCTCGCGTCCGCATGGTCGTCAACGAGTTGCGAGGCGAGAAGATCGACATCGTGCCGTTCAGCGAAGACCTTGCCGACATGGTCGCCAAGGCGCTGTCGCCGGCCAAGGTCAACCAGGTCAACATCTCCGAAGATGGCACCGCCGCCGACGTGATCGTGCCCGACCACCAGCTCAGCCTGGCGATCGGCCGCGAGGGTCAGAACGCTCGTCTGTCCGCTCGCCTCACCGGCGTGCGTGTCGACATCCGATCCGAGACGCAGGTCGCCGAGGGCGTCCCCGCCGGGAGCTACCTCGACGACCACGTCGAGTACGCCGAGGGCGAGTGGAAAGAGAACGAAGCCGGCGAAATGGAATGGCACGCCGCCGATGGCAGCGTGATCAGCCAGGCCGACTGGATCGCTCAGACCGAAGGCGGCGCAACCGACGATGCTGCTGCCGAGTCGACCGATGACGCTGCTGCCGAGTCGACCGACGATGCTGCTGCCGAGTCGACCGACGATGCTGCTGCCGAGTCGACCGATGACGCTGCTGCCGAGTCGACCGACGATGCTGCTGCCGAGTCGACCGACGATGCTGCTGCCGAGTCGACCGATGACGCTGCTGCCGAGTCGACCGACGATGCTGCTGCCGAGTCGACCGCCGACGACACCGAGCCGGAGGCCGCCGCTTCCGCCGAGGGTGAGGATGACGCAGCCGGGTGACGCTCACGTTCCGATCCGTACGTGCATCGGGTGCCGTCAGCCGCACCCGCAGACACGATTGCTCCGCTGCGTCCTCGACGCCGACGGAACGATCCGTGTCGATCGCCGAGCGCCCGGTCGTGGCGCCTGGTTGTGCGGATCAGGGTGTCTCGAGCCGGCACGCCGCAAGCGTGCCTTCGATCGAGCCTGGCGTACCACGGTGCGCCCGGAGGCGATCGAGCAACTCAGCGCTCGACTGGCCGAACTGAACGACTGAACAGGTGGGGAACGCCCCCGCCTCTGCGAGACTGACGAACGACGAAAGGTTGCCCACAAGGTGGCGAAGAACATCCGAGTACATGAACTAGCCAAGGAACTCGGCATGACGAATGCCGAGGCCGTCGACCTGTGCGGCGTGCTCGGCGTTCCGATCAAGAGCCATTCCTCCTCGCTCAACGAGGCGTATGCCGACATGGTTCGCCGGCGGGCAGTTCGTGACGGCCTCACCCGGGACGAACAGCCCGAGGAGCCGAAGCCCGAGCCGAAGAAGAAGCCGGCCAAGAAGAAGGCCGCCGCCAAGAAGGCAGCGGCCAAGCCGGCAGCGAGCGAGGCGAAGCCCGCCGAGGAGCCGGCGGCCGAAGCACCCGAGCCTGCTGCCGAGCCGCCCGCCGCCGAAGCGCCCGCGCCGGAGCCGGCCGCCGAGCCGCCCGCGGCCGAAGCACCCGAGCCTGCTGCCGAGCCGCCCGCCGAGGCACCCGCCGAGGCACCCGCCGCCGAAGCACCGACTCCCGAGCCGGCACCCGAACCTGCTGCCGAGCCGCCCGCCGAGGCACCCGCTCCGGCTCCGGCCGAGGAGCCGGCCGCCGAGCCCATTTCGAGCCCCGGCCCCGAGTCGGCCGCGGCCCGCACCATTTCGAGCCCCGGCCCCGAATCGGCTGCCGCCCGCACCATTTCGAGCCCCGGCCCCGATTCGGCTCCCAAGCCCCCGGCACGGCCCGAGGCCGCCGAAGCCAAGGCGGCGCCGGCCGCTCCGCCGACACCCCCGAGGGCGCCGTCGGGCAAGCCGATCCCGCCGCCCCCCGGTCGTCCGGTCTCCGCGTCGGGCAAGCCGATCCCGCCGCCCCCCGGCTCAGCGCGGCCCGCAGCAGGTCGTCCTGCCGGCGGTCCCGGCGGTCGCACGGGTGGCTACGCAGGTCGCCCTGGTGGCGGAGGTGGCCCCGGTGGGTTCGCCGGTCGCCCAGGTGGCGGCCCCGGTGGCGGCCCCCGCCCCGGTGGCGGTCGCCCGAGCGGCCAACGCCGACCACCACGTCGCAGCAAGCGGCGTCGTCGTCGCGATCGCGACGAGTTGCAGCCCCAGGAGCAGAGCTTCACCGCAGCAGATGCACCCGTGCCCGAGGGCACGGTCGTCATCGAGCGCGGTGTCTCGGCCCAGGAGTTCGGCCCGAAACTGAACCGCACCGCCGGTGACGTCATCAAGTTCCTCCTGCAGCACGGCGAGATGCTCACGGTCACCATGGGCCTCTCCGACGAGCACATGGAGTTGTTCGCGCTCGATCTCGGTGCCGACATTCTCCTCGTCAACCCGGGTCAACAGCAGGAGATCGAACTCCAGGCGATGTTCGACGACAGCGACGACGACGACGAGGAGTTGCTCGAAGAGCGGCCGCCCGTCATCACCGTCATGGGTCACGTCGACCACGGCAAGACCACGGTCCTCGACCGCATCCGTTCGGCCAACGTCGTCGACGGCGAGGCCGGCGGCATCACCCAGCACATCGGCGCCTACCAGGTGGAGAAGGACGGCAAGAAGCTGACCTTCATCGACACCCCGGGCCACGCGGCGTTCACGCAGATGCGTGCCCGCGGCGCGCAAGCGACCGACATCGTCGTGCTCGTCGTCGCCGCCGACGACGGCGTGATGCCCCAGACGATCGAGGCGATCAACCACGCGAAGGCGGCCGACGTGCCGATCGTCGTGGCGGTCAACAAGATCGACAAGGACAACGCCGATCCGCAGCGTGTGCTCACCGAACTCGCCGAGCAGGAACTCGTCCCCGAGTCGTGGGGTGGCGACACGATCGTCGTCGAGATGTCGGCCCTGCAAGACCTGGGCATCGACGACCTGCTCGACCAGCTCAACGTGGTCGCCGAACTCGAAGACCTCCAGGCCAACCCGACCGGGCGGGCCAAGGGCATCGTGCTCGAGGCCAACCTCGACAAGGGTCGCGGCCCCGTTGCCACGATCCTCGTCGACAAGGGCGAACTCAAGGTCGGCGATCCGATCGTGGCCGGCCCCGCGTGGGGCAAGGTCCGAGCGATGATCAACGACAAGGGCGAGCAGATCAAGGTCGCCGGACCGTCGACGCCGATCGAGGTGCTCGGTCTGGGCTCCGTGCCCGAAGCGGGCGACGAGTTCCGTGCGGCTCCCGACGAGAAGACGGCTCGCACCGTCGGTGAGGCTCGCGAGTTCCACCGTCGGGTGCGCGACCAGCGCGGCGATGCCCGTGTGAAGTCCGGCGTCAAGCTCGAGGACATCTTCGATCAGATCCAGAGCGGCGAGTCCGCCACGCTGAACCTGATCCTCAAGGCCGACGTGCAGGGTTCGCTCGAAGCGGTCACCGAGAGCCTTCGCAAGCTCGGTCGTGACGAGGTCGACCTCACGTTCGTGCACCGTGCCGTGGGTGGTATCACCGAGAACGACATCACCTTGGCCGCCACGACCAACTCGACCATCATCGGCTTCAACGTCCGTCCGGATCGCAAGGCCCGTGAGGCGGCCGAGACCGAGAGCGTCGAGATCCGCACGTACGAGATCATCTACAAGCTGCTCGAAGACATCGAGCAGGCGATGGTCGGCATGCTCGCCCCCGAGTACGAAGAGGTCGTCACCGGCGACGCGGAAGTTCGCGAGATCTTCCGGGTACCGAAAATCGGTGCGATCGCCGGTTGCCTGGTGCAGAACGGCGTCATCACCCGTGGTTCGAAGGTCCGCTTCCTCCGCGACGGCACGATCATCTGGAAGGGCAGCATCACCTCGCTGCGCCGCTTCAAGGACGACGCGCAAGAAGTGCGCGCCGGTTTCGAGTGCGGTATCGGTCTGTCCGACTTCCAGGATCTCAAGCCCGGCGACGTCATCGAGACCTACGACGAGCGCGAGGTCGCTCGCACGCTGAGCAGCTGACCATGGCAGGGCGTGGCAAACGATCGACTCGTGGCGGGGGCGGGCACAAGTACCCGCGCTCGGCGCGGGTCGGCGAGACGCTGCGCGAGATCATCGCAGAAGAACTCGTCCGGATCGACGACGAGCGCCTGGCGTTCGTCACGGTCACCGGTATCGAGGTCGACAACGAACTCAATCGTGCGCATGTCTTCTTCGACTCGCTCGCGGGTGAGGACGGCGACGCCGACATCATCGCCGCGCTCGACGAGAACCGGGCCCGGCTGCAGTCGTCGATCGGCAAGCAGATCCGGGCCAAGAAGACGCCGATCCTCGACTTCCAGCCCGACATCGCGCTCCGGTCGGCAGAGCGGATCGACGACATTCTCCGCGAAGACCGTCAGCGCCGTGGCGAGGCGTAAGCCCGCCACCACCCACGGCCTCTGCGTCGTCGACAAACCCGCCGGCGTCACCAGCCACGACGTCGTCGGCATGTTGCGCCGACGGTTCCACGAGCGGCAGGTCGGTCATGCCGGCACGCTCGACCCCGACGCCACCGGCGTCCTCGTGGTCGCGGTCGGCATGACCACGAAGCTCCTCCGGTTCATCGAGAAGACCGAGAAGCGGTACGTCGGCGAGGTCGTCCTGGGGACGGAGACCTCCACCCTCGATTCGTCGGGCGAGGTCACGGCCACGTTCGACATGGCGGCGGTGACGCTCGACGACGCCCGGCGGGTCGCCGCCGAACACCTGACCGGCGACATCATGCAGATCCCGCCGATGGTGTCGGCGATCCGGGTCGACGGCAAACGTCTCCACGAACTCGCCCGTGAAGGCATCGAGATCGAACGCGAACCCCGACCGGTCACGATCTCGTCGTTGACGATCGATGCGGCACCCGATCCCGGCGTGTTCACGATCGACGTGACGTGCACGGCCGGGACGTACATCCGAACCCTGGCGGCCGACCTCGGGCACCTGCTCGGCGGGGGAGCGCACCTGCGACGCCTGCGCCGCACGGCGGTCGGGGCGTTCACGATCGAGGAGTCCGGCGCTCCCGACGAGTGTGAGCTCCTGCCGGTCGAGACCGCCGTGCGCGGGCTCACCGCGGTCGTCATCGACCAACCGACTGCCGCGCTCGTCGGCAACGGCCGGGTACTGCCTCGGTTCGAGGGAGTCGGACCGTGGGCACTGTTCACCGACGACGGGGTCCTGCTCGCGGTCTACGAGCCCTTCCGTGACGACGAGGCCAAACCGTCCGTCGTGCTCCCGACCGCCATCGGCAGGTAGCGTCAGCAGGCGTGCTGGTGATCACCGACGCCTCGACCGAACCGTTCCCCTCCGAGCGGACGGTGCTCACCATCGGAGCGTACGACGGGCTGCACCACGGCCACCAGGCCGTCATCGCCCAGGTGCGTGCGCTCGCCGCCGAACGCGATGCCCGGTCGGCGGTGGTGACCTTCGATCGGCACCCGGCGACGGTCGTTCGTCCCGAGTCGGCGCCGAAGTTGCTGACCGATCACGATCAGCGCATGGAGCTCCTCGAGGCGACCGGCATCGACGCCGCGGTGGTCCTGCCGTTCACTCAGGAGATGGCCGAAGAGTCGCCGCTCGCGTTCATCGAGCGGGTGTTGGTCAAGTGCCTACACGCCGAATGCGTGGTCGTCGGTGACGACTTCCACTTCGGGCGCCACCGCGAAGGCAACGTCGCACTACTCCGCGAGATCGGTGAGACGTACGGGTTCGACGTCGAGCCGGTGGTGCTCGTCTCACGGGCCGACGGTGTCGACGAACCGGTGAGCAGCACCGCCATCCGCCGTGCGCTCGCCGGTGGCAACGTGGCCCTCGCGACCGCGATGCTCGGCCGACCGTTCGAGGCCCGCGGCGTGGTCGTCCAAGGTGACCAGCGGGGCCGATTGCTCGGATTCCCCACGGCCAATGTCGAGGTGTCGAATCGTGTCTGTCTGCCCGCCGACGGCGTGTACGCCGGTGTCTACGAACGTCCTGACGGCTCGCAACACCCGTGCGCGATCAACCTCGGGCGCCGGCCGACCTTCTACGAGCATGCCGACAGTTCCCTGCTCGAGGCGCACCTGCTCGACTACGAAGGCGACCTCTACGGCGAACCGGCCAGGGTGCAGTTCGTCGACTTCCTCCGGTCGGAGCGCAAGTTCGACGGCATCGACGCCCTGGTCGAGCAGCTCAAGCTCGACATCGAACACGCCCGCGGAGTCGTCAGCGAGTGAGCGGCGGGACGCGCCGAGAGGTGCGCCCCGCCAGCCTGCTCACGCGCCGTGCGGTCAGCCCGGCCAGACGACCGTGCCGTCGGCGTCGTACAAATCGGCGACCAGGTCGGGCTCGAAACGACCGTCGATCGCGGGTGCCCCGGCATCGCCGTACACGCCCACCGAGTCGTAGGTCGCGATCTCGGCCGCGAGCAGCTCGGCGTCAGGCACGCCGGGGAAGCTGTCGGCGGGTGTGGTGTCGCTGATCAGTTGCGCGTCGGTCGCCCAGCGGAACGCCTCGCCCTCCGGCGACAGGAAGTTCGGGTTGCCGTTGCCGTTGATGAGGTCGACCGCGATCGCCGCGGCTTCCGCCGGGTCGGCGATCGCGTCGGCGAGGCCGCGCATGGCCGCCCGCATGAAGTCCTCGGCCGCGGTCGGGTGCTCGTCGAGGAACGTGCGGTTCGTGTAGATGAGGCCGAACGAGCCGGGGATGTCATAGTCGGCCGGGTCGTACAGCGTGAACGGGACACCGGCCCGTTCGAGCGCGCCCGGCTCGTTGCTCTTCCATCCCGGCACGGCCGAGATGCCCTCGACTTCGAAGTGCGCGATCGGGTTGAACCCGTCGAGCAGCAGCGTGTCGAAGTCGGTGCCCTCGACCAGGCCGACCTCGGCCAGCATCGCCGCGATGCTCGGTGGCAGCTTGCCCTTCACGCCGATCGTCGTCCCGGCGAGCGACTCGAGATCGTCGAAGCCCGGCTTGACCATCAGGCTGTCGATCGACACACGTCCTTCCACCGCGAGCGCCACGAGGTCGGCGTCGTTGACGGTGGAGAAGGAGGCGAGTTCGCTGAACGAACCCGACGACGAGAACTGGGCGTCGTTCGCCGCCACGAGCGGGTAGTTCGCCGTGGAGAACGATGCCGCAACGTCGACGTCGAGGCACAGTTCGTCGAAGTAGCCCTTGGCGTCGGCGACGAGCACTTCGACGATCGAGGCGGTGGCCGCGTAGTCGAACCCGGTCAGATAGCTGATCGTGCCGGCGGCCCGATTGGCCTCGCACCGGGCGTCGGGGAACGCCTCGCCGTCGGTGACCCGGAGGTCATCGGCGGCGTCATCGTCGTCGGCCGAGGGGTCGCTCGGAAGCGGGGGTGCATCGACCGACGAGGACGGTGCGTCGGCGGTGCCGGGGGACGTGTCGTCGTCGCCACCACACGCGGCAGCGATCAGGACGAGCGGAAGGGTGAGCAGGGCGAAGGCGCGCTGGCGCTTCATGGATGTCCTCCAAGAGGTGGATGATCGGATGTAGCCAGCACACGACCGAGGCGAACCGTTGCTAGAGGTCGGTTCGACGTCGAAAACCTTCGTGTACCGGCACCATACCGAGCACATCGGACGATCACGAGTTGTGCCAGGAGGTCGAGCGGATGGGTGAGGCTCTGCCGAACCTGGCCGCTCGACACTCCCAATGGATACGGGGAGGAATCAGCGGAATGAAAAGGAGCGGAGCGACCTATCCGCTGATCCTCCAGGCACAACCCGTGACGCCGGCGGTCAGGCGGGGGAGCGACGCTGCGAGGCGTGCCAGTGCAGCAGCCAGCGTTCGATCACCACGACGACGGCCTGGCTCCCGATGCCGAGCACGGCGGTGCACAGGATCGTCGTCCAGAGGATCGAACCCTCGTTGAGCGCTGCGGCCCGCTTGCCGGCCTCGCCGAGACCGTTCGAACTCAAGGCCGCCCCCTCGGCGAAGTAGGCGGCAGCGAGCCCCAGACCGACGTTGAAACGTGCGGCGGTGAACAACGACGGCATCGCCGACGGCAACCGCAGCCGCCACAGCACCTCCCACCGCGACGCGTCGACCGAGGCGAACAGTTCGCGCGCCGCCGGATCGGCACCGCGCATTCCCCCGACCGTCGCGTAGACGAACGCCGGGACGGTCACGAAGACGACGAGGAACAGGATCGACGGTGTCCCGCGTCCGACCCACAGCACGATCGAGCTGATGTAGGCGACCCACGGCGTGACGAGGATCAGGACCAGCAGCGGTTGGCTCGCCTGCTCGAGCGGCCGGAACGCGGCGAGCAGGGCGCCGAGTGTCACGGCGATCGCGAGCGAGACGACGAGCCCGATCGCGAGCCGCTGACCCGTCACCCAGATGTTGTCGAGGTAGTAGCCGGGGGTCTCGAGGAACGTCGACACCACCTCCGAGGGCGGGAGCAGCACGAACTCGCGCACGTTGCGCAGTCGCACGAACGCCTCCCAGAAGACGCCGAGCGCGACCGCACCCACCGTCGCCCACATGACCGTGCTGTTGCGCAGTCGTTCGATCATCGGCCGGCTCCACTGTGCAGCATCTGACGGAGCTCGCGTTCGTAGGCGAAGAACGCCGGGTCGTCCTCGGTCTCGGGCACCCGCGGTCGAGGCAGGTCGATCGTGACCGTGCCGACGATGCGCCCCGGACGAGCCGACATCACCGCCACCCGATCCGAGAGGAACACCGCCTCGGCGATCGAATGGGTGACGAACAACACCGCTGCGTTGACCGGCTCGCACAGTTCGGCCAGCAGGTGCCGCATGTCGGCGCGAGTGATCTCGTCGAGCG
Source organism: Ilumatobacteraceae bacterium (assembly GCA_033344875.1). Taxonomy (NCBI): domain Bacteria; kingdom Bacillati; phylum Actinomycetota; class Acidimicrobiia; order Acidimicrobiales; family Ilumatobacteraceae; species Ilumatobacteraceae bacterium. Next base: position 175,390 of record JAWPMO010000001.1, read on the forward strand.
CCGCGAACGGCTCGTCCATCAGCAGGTATGGGGCGCCGAGCGCGAAGGCGCGCACGAGCGCGACCCGCTGTTGCATGCCGCCCGACAACTCGTGCGGGTACGCGTCGGCGAAGTCGGCGAGTCCGACCTGCTCGAGCAGGGTCGTCGGGTCACGACGCATCGGCGGCTCGGCCTCGGGGCGCAGGTCGCGCAGCAGCCGGGCGTTCGCGGCGACGGTGCGCCACGGCAGGAGCGCCGGCGCCTGGGGGACGAAGCCGATCCGCTTGGCACGCCGAGCGACGGCGGGGGAGCGGTCGTCGATGGTGATGCGGCCACCGGTCGGCTGCTCGAGCCCGGCGATCAAGCGCAACAGGGTGGTCTTGCCGCAGCCGCTCGGCCCGAGCAGCGTGACGACCTCGCCGGGCGCGACGTGGAGGTCGACGGGAGCGAGCGCCTCGGTCGGGCCGAACGACTTCGTGACCTGGCGTACCTCGACGCCGCTGCTGGGGTCCACGCGGCGGGAGCGTACTGGTTGTGTCCGGTCGTGGCTCGCCCGTAGCATTGCTGCGTCCGTCGAGGTCCCGACTTCGGCGTGATGCGATCGGCCCGCCCGGGTCGACGCGACCTCCATCCGGAAGGCAGAACACCATGGCACTCACCGCCAAGAAAGACATCGTCGCGAAGCACGGCTCGTCCGAGAACGACACCGGCTCGCCCGAGGTGCAGATCGCGCTCCTGACCGATCGCATCCAGCACCTGACCGAGCACCTGAAGGTGCACAAGAAGGACCACCACAGCCGTCGTGGCCTCCTGATGCTCGTCGGCCGCCGTCGTCGCATGCTCGACTACTTGGCCGACATCGACGTCGAGCGCTACCGCAAGCTCATCGCCGAACTCGGCCTCAGGCGCTGATCTCTGCGGCGATCGCGGCGTTGCGCCTCGCCGCTTCTCCATCACCAGATGGAGAGCGGCTCGTCGCGCCTTGCGCTCCCCACAGATCTCAGCGCCTGAGCAACTGATGACCGCGGCCGTGTGCTGGTCGGGTCTCAGCGGCGCGTCCAGTTGATCCGGCGGCGATTGCGTCGTCAGCCGGCCTCCGCGCGGCAGTGCTCGACCCATCGCTCGAGACTGTCCGCCGTCCCCGGCGCGTCCAACATGCAGGCGGTGTACGCCGCCTCGTACGTCGAGAGGCAGGTCTGGATCCGACGTTCCGCCCCGTCGGCCGAGACGGGCCCGTCGGTCGCACACGGCTCGCTCCCGGCCGATGCGGAACCGATGGTGCCGAGTCCGACGAGCGAGCCGGTCGCGACCAGTGCTGCTGCCGCGAGCAGCCGCCGGAGCCGTGGGGCCGTTCCGGTGCGCTCGGCGTTCTGCAAGGATTCGGGTGCGGTGATCATGATGGGTGTCCTTTCATCGGGCTCATCGATCGATGAGCGGCGTCGGTGTGCACGTTCGCGACGACCGCTTGTCGACGGGTTCCGAACCGGCAAGGGAGCGAAAAACCGGCCCTTTACCGGTCGTGGGCATCGTGGAGCCGACGGGATGTGACAGGGGGACGGCTGGGTGAAGGACTCGAACGGTGTGGTCGAGCAGACTCGATCGGCGTGGTACCGGATACGGGTGCTCGGTCCCGTGGTCGTCGAGCGCGACGGGGAGCCGGTCGACATCGGCGGTCCGAAGCCGACGCTCCTGCTCGCGCTCCTGACGGCGGTCTCCCACCAGGTCGTCTCGGTCGACACCCTGATCGATGGCTTGTGGGGCGATGATCCTCCGGCGACGGCCCGCAAGGCGCTCCAGGTGCATGTGTCGAACGTCCGGCGGGCGCTCGGCGCCGAGTTCCCGCTCCGCACGGCCGGCGGTGGATACGTCGTCGATCGCGACCGGCTCGATGTCGACGCGATCCGATTCGAATCGGAGCTCGCTGCCGCCGTGGCGGCGCTGCCATCGGATCCACGGAGTGCACGGGACCAGGCGGTTGCCGCGTTGGCGCGGTGGCGGGGCGCTGCCTACGCCGGACTCGACGCTCCGGAAGCGCTCCGGGGCGAAGTCGCCCGATTGACCGAGCTGCGGCACCAGGCCAACACCGTGCGACTCGAGTCGCGGTTGCTCCTCGGTCAGCACACCGACGTGGTCGCCGAGCTGGATGCCCTCACGACCGAGCACCCGTATCGTGAAGACCTCCGTCGGCTCCACATGATCGCGCTGTACCGATCCGGGCGGCAGACCGATGCGCTCCGTTCGTACGATCGGACTCGCGACCGGTTGCGTGACGACCTCGGGCTCGACCCGTCCGCCGAACTCCGGGCGCTGCAGCGGCAGGTGCTCGACCAGGCGCCCGAGCTCGATCTGGCTCCGAGCGGGCCGGCGACCTCAGGTCGAGCCCCCACGGCCGCAGGTCGGCTCGAGATCGACGAACCTGAGGCGCGCGACATCTCCGGTCACGCCGTGCGCGGCTACGAGTTGCGTGACCCGTTGGGCGAGGCGGCGCATGCGGTCGTGTACCGGGCATACCAGGCGTCGGTCGGGCGCGAGGTGGCGATCAAGGTCATCCGGCCCGAGTACGCCAACCAACCCGGGTTCGTGAAGCGTTTCGAGGCGGAGGCGCAGTACGTCGCCCGCCTCGAGCATCCGCACATCGTGCCGCTGTACGACTACTGGCGGGACCCGGATGGTGCCTACCTGGTGATGCAGTGGCTGCGGGCGGGCAGCCTCGCGAGTGCCCTCGAGGAATCGCCGTGGGATCCGCCGGCCGCGCTCCGCCTGCTCGACCAGGTGGGGTCGGCGCTGTCGTACGCCCACCGGCACGGTGTGCTGCACCGTGACGTCAAACCGGCGAACGTGCTCCTCGACGGCGAGGGCAATGCCTACCTCGGCGACTTCGGCATCGCGGCCGGCCGCGAGAACGTGCGGGCGGACTGCGATGACTCGTCGCGCACCTACGTCGCACCGGAGGAACTCGCCGGCGTGAGCGTGGGAGCGCCCGCCGACCTGTACGCCTTCGCGCTGCTCGCGAACGAGCTGCTGACGGGCACTCGACCGACCTGGGGGAGCCCTCCCGTCAGCGTGACCGTCACCCGGCCCGACCTGCCGGTCGCCATCGACGCCATCCTGGCGAAGGCCACCGACGCCGACCCCCAGCGGCGATACCAGCGTGTCGAGGACCTGCTGCGAGCGCTGCGTCAGGCGTTCGGGTCCGACGTCGTCACCCGTGAAGTGGTTCCCGACGCCGAGGTCAGGAACCCGTACAAGGGGCTCCGAGCATTCACCGAGACCGATGCATCCGACTACTTCGGTCGGACCGAACTGGTGGAGCGGGTCGTCGATCAGATCTCGAGGTCGGGGCTCACCGTGGTCGTCGGACCGTCCGGCTCGGGGAAGTCGAGCCTCGTCAAGGCCGGAGTGCTCCCGGTCGTTCGTCGCGACGGACTCCGCGGTCGGAACCTGGACCACGGCGACGTCTTCGTCGCCGAGATGTTCCCGGGTACGTACCCGTTCGAAGAACTCGAGTCGGCTCTGCTCCGCGTCGCGGTCGACCGACCGGCGAGTCTGATCGACGACCTGACCGCCGACGATCGTGGTCTGCTGCGCGTCTCGAAGCAGATCCTTCCCGACGACACCACGACGCTGCTGCTCGTCATCGATCAGTTCGAGGAGTTGTTCTCGATGACCCCCACCGAGGAAGTCCGTCGCAGGTTCCTCGACAACCTCGTCACGGTGGCCGGCGACGAGCGGTCGCGCGTGCGGATCGTCGCGACGATCCGGGCGGACTTCTTCGACCGCCCGCTGGCGTACCCCGCCTTCGGTGCGCTGATGTCGGCGGCGCTCGTGCCCGTGCCGACGCCGACCGATCGAGAACTCGCCGCAACGATCGCCGGCCCCGCTCGCAACGCCGGTCTGGACGTCGAGACCGGCCTGATCCCGCTGATCACCCGCGACGTCGCCGACGAGCCGGGGGCGCTCCCGTTGATGCAGCACGCGCTGTCTGAGCTGGTGGGCGAGCGCGAGGGGCGAACGCTCACCATCGAAGCGTACGAGCGGACCGGCGGCGTGATCGGTTCGCTCGCTCGTCGGGCCGAGGACATCTTCGTCGGGCTGCCGGCGGGAGCCCGGTCGGTCGCAGAGGAGTTGTTCGTCCACCTCGTCGTCGTCGACGAGGAGAGCGACGACACACGCCGCCGGGTTCGACGGACCGAACTGGACTCGATCGGACTCAACCCGACGGCTCTCGACACGGTCTTGGGCGACTTCGGGTCGTTCCGATTGCTGACGTTCGATCACGACCCGGTGACTCGCGGGCAGACGGTCGAGGTGGCCCACGAAGCCCTGATCCGCGAGTGGCCGCGACTGCGGGGTTGGATCGACGCGCGGCGCGAGGGCCTGATCCTCCAGCGACGGCTCCAGACGGCGACGAACGACTGGTTGGCGAGCCGACGGGAACCCAGCTTCCTGTTCGCAGGTGGACGGCTGGACCAGTACGAACTCTGGGCGGGCGCGACGAATGTCCGCTTGACCGCCGACGAGAGCGCGTTCCTCGACGAGGGCCGACGGGTCAGCGACGACCGTGACCGACGCGCAGCGCGACGGCGCCGGTCGGTGCTGGCGGGCGTCGCCGGTCTGGCCGTGGTAGCGCTCGTCGTGGCCGCGGTCGCCCTCGTTCAACGGCGGCGGGCAGACCAGTCGGCAGCGGCGGCCGCGGCGTCGGCGATCGAGGCAGAGGGAGCGGCGAGGGAAGCCGATGCCCTTCGTGTCGTCGCCGACGAGGTCGCCGCCGAGGCAGAGGCCGAGCGTGAGCGTGCCGAACAGTTGCGTTCCGAAGCGGAGCGACGAGCGATGATCGAAGCGGCCCGGGCGGTCGGGTTCGAGGCCTCGCGGTTGTCGGCGACGGACCCCGACGGTGCGCTCGAGGCAGCGATCGAGTCGGCGGACCGGTCAGCCGCCATCGGCGTGACGCTCCCGGAAACGATGAGCGGTTTGTGGGACGCCACGCAGAGCTACCGGCGTCTCGGCGAGTTCCAGGGCAACGGGTTCTTCACGATCACCGGCCAAGTCGCCGGGGTGTCGCCCGACGGCCGCCGCGCTGTCGTGACCGTTCCGCTGACACGGTCGGAGGACTCGGAGTCCGTCACCCGGATCCACGACGTGTCCGACGGCCAGGTCGTCCGCGAGTTCGGACCGCCCGACGGGATCCAGTCGACGTGGGACCAGCGCGACGACGAGATCATCATCGCCACCGCCGGTGGCGAGCTCCAGTGGTGGGACCCGACCGGCCGGCGGCTGCTCCGGAGTGAGCAACCCGAGCGCGGAAGCATCTGGTACGTCGAGGCCACGGACGACCACCTGACCTACTCCCGGGTCCGCAACCGGTCGAACGGGGTGTCGACCGTCGTCATCCGGAACCGTGCGACGGGCGATGACGTGGTGCGCATCGATGACGCCTACTGGGCTCGCCTCTCGCCGGGCGGCCGGTTGGCGGTGATCTTCCTGATCGGACGACAGGTCGCCGTCGTCGACCTGGAGGATGGCTCGGAACTCATGCGGATCGATCACGGGCTCGACCCGTACATGGCAGGGTCGAGTGTCGAATGGATCGGCGACGACGATCGTCTGCTCCTGCCGCGTCCCGACGGGACGATCGCCCACGTCGACGTACGCGAGGGCTCGATCGTCGACCCCTACCCGAACACATTGGTCGGCTTGGTGCCTGTCGGAATTCGTTCGAGCCCCGACGGTCGGCTGTTCGCCGAAGCCGACAGCGATACCAGCGTGCGCGTCTACGAGACCGATTCGCACCGTGAGGTGCTCCGCCTGGATGGTCACGACGCCCCCGTCGGCGCCGTCCAGTGGGTCGGTGCGGATCGTCTCATCTCGAAGGACGACTCCGGGCGCGCCATCGTGTGGGACCTCGCGCCCCCGTCTGCTTCGACCACTCCGTTCGTCAGCGCCGGCGAGTTCCCGGTGCACCACGACACGTTCGAGGATCGATACGTGATGGTCTCCAGCCGGAGAGCACGCGGGCAGGTGTGGGACACGCTCACGGGCGAGCTCGTGGTCGAGTTCGAGATCGGTGACGATCTCCAGGACCTCAACACCGTGACACACACCGAACTCGGCCTGATCGCGGCTCCGGCGGCTTCGGGCATCCGTGTCTTCGACGTCGGTCGCCGCGAATGGGTGCTCGATCTGCGGTCCGAGGCACTCGATCATCCGCTGGCGTTCTCACCGGACGGCCGACTCCTGCTCGCCGGTTCCGCGTACTCGGCGCTCAATGCAGGGGCCACGCAACGTTCGGTCACGGCGATGATCGACGTCGCCACGGGCGAGGAGCTCTGGAGGTTCGACGACGCGCTGACGGTCGCGGGGGAGTTCCTGCCGGACGGGGGGACGGTCGTGCTCTCCGGTCCACGCGATGTCAACATCATCGACTTCGCGACCAGGTTCGTCGACGTGGATACCGGCGTCGTGGTCGGGGACCAGCGGCTGTTCTGGTGGATCAACGACATCGCCGTCGCCCCGGACGGTACGAGCGTCGCCGTGGCCCAGAGCGGAGACGACGGGGAGATCGTGGTGTACGACGTCGCCCGCGCAGTCGTGGCTCCGCTGGCCGACGCGGTGGAGAACGAGACGGTCGTGTCCACGCGTGGCAGCATCAAAACCCTGGAGTACTCGCCGGACGGATCCATCTTGTTCGTCGGGTCCAACGACGGTGTCCTGCGAGCGCTCGACGCGTCGAATCTCGAACCGGTGTGGTCGATCGACAACGGTTTCGTGTTCACCGAACTCCGTTTCGTCGACGGGCTGATGCGCTTCGCGGTACCGGCGGGTCTTCCCGTCGGGATCGGGCACGGGCCCTACGGCATCATCGGCGTCCCCTACGACCAAGCCGAGTTCGCCGACTGGGCCCGCTCCCTCATCCCCTGATCGCGAGTTGTGCCAGGCACAACTCGCGATGCGCCGGCCCGCCGCCCATCCCCACATTGGGGGCGGGTGACGGTACACTCTGACTTCGGAATGCGGAAGGTCCGCGTTCTGCACAACGAGCGGCGACGAGTTGGTTGCCGGTTGCCCATCCCGTGTCCTGAACTTGCAGGTCAGCGGGGTCGCCAACTGGGAACCGACCCGGCCGCTCCAAGAGTGGCGACGGCAGTGTGCCTCGCCTGAAAGGAGCCATTCGTGGCTGACCCCATTCGCGTATCCGGACCCATCTCGGGCACCGAGCGCACCCTCACCTTCGAGACCGGCAAGTTCGCGCCGCAGAGCCAAGGTGCGGTCGTGGCATCGATCGAGGGCACCAAGGTGCTCACGACGTCCAACGCCGCCAAGAACCTGCGTCCGGGCATGGACTTCTTCCCGCTGACGGTCGACGTCGAGGAGCGGGCCTACGCGGCCGGCAAGATCCCCGGTTCGTTCTTCCGTCGTGAAGGCCGCCCGACCGAGGATGCGATCCTCACCTGTCGCCTCACCGATCGTCCGCTGCGCCCCTCGTTCGCCGAGGGTTTCCGCAACGAGACCCAGATCGTCACCACCGTGCTCGGTGCCGACCAGCACAACCCGCACGACGTCCTGTCGATCAACGCCGCATCCGCTGCGCTCATGATCTCGGGCATCCCGTTCGACGGTCCGCTCGGCGCGGTGCGCATGGCGTACAGCCAGGACGGCGAGTGGATCGGGCACCCGACCTTCGAGGAGATCGAAGAGGGCACGTTCGAACTCGTCGTGGCCGGCCGCGAGCTCGACAACGGCGACGTCGCCGTGATGATGGTCGAAGCCGGTGGCACCGAGAAGAGCTTCTACTACTACGAAGACGGCGCCAAGAAGGTCGACGAGGCCGTCCTGGCCGATGGCCTCGAGGCCTGCAAGGTGTGGATCAAGGAATCGATCGCCCTCCAGCGCCAGCTCGTCGCCAGCGTCATCGCCACCCACGGCCCGATCGTGCCGCTCGAGTTCGAGCCGGTCATCGACTACAGCCCCGAGGTGTACGCCGCCGTCGAGGGCGCGGTGTCGAGCGACATCGCCGACGCGATCAAGATCGCCGACAAGCACGAGCGCAACGCCGCCACCGACGCGGCCACCTCCAAGGCGCTCGACGCCCTGTGCGGCGAGGGTGCCGAGTTCGCCGGCCAGGAGAAGGCCGTCAAGGAAGCGGTTCGTTCGCTCACCAAGAACTCGGTCCGTCAGCGTGTGATCGACGAGGGCATCCGCCTCGACGGTCGCGCCGCCGGCGACCTGCGTCCGGTCAGCGCCGAAGTCGGCGTGTTGCCGACCGCTCACGGTTCGGGCCTGTTCCAGCGTGGCGAGACCCAGGTGATGAACGTCCTCACCATGGCGATGCCCCGCATGAACCAGATGATCGACTCGCTGTCGCCGAGCGACACGAAGCGGTACCTGCACCACTACAACATGCCGCCGTGGTCCAACGGCGAGACCGGCCGTGTCGGTTCGCCCAAGCGTCGCGAGATCGGCCACGGTGCGCTCGCCGCCCGTGCGGTCCTGCCGGTCGTGCCGAGCCAGGAAGACTTCGCGTACACGTTGCGCCTCGTCTCCGAGGTCATGGCCTCCAACGGCTCGACCTCGATGGCCTCGGTCTGCTCCTCGAGCCTGTCGCTCATGGACGCCGGTGTGCCGATCCGCGAAGCCGTCGCCGGCATCGCGATGGGCCTCATCAAGGACGGCGACAACTACATCACGCTGACCGACATCCTCGGGGCCGAAGATGCCTTCGGTGACATGGACTTCAAGGTCGCCGGTACCGCCGACGCGATCACCGCCCTCCAGCTCGACACGAAGATCGACGGCATCCCCGCCGACGTCCTGAAGGACGCCCTGGCGCAGGCCAAGGTCGCCCGTCTCGAGATCCTCGAGGTCATGAACGCAGCCATCCCGGCCGCCCGTGACGAGGTCGCCGAGACCGCACCGAAGATCAAGACCCTCACCATCCCGATGGACAAGATCGGCGAGGTCATCGGCCCGAAGGGCAAGGTCATCAACACGATCCAGCAGGAGACCGGCGCCGACATCAGCGTCGACGACGACGGTGCCCAGGGCTTCGTCACCATCGGCGCCGTCGAGGCGTGGCGCATGGAAGAGGCGATGAACGCCGTGCTGGCGATCGTCGACCCGCCGAAGGCCGAGATCGGCAAGACCTACATGGGCCGTGTCGTGAACATCACCAAGTTCGGTGCGTTCATCAACATCCTCCCGGGTCGTGACGGCCTCGTGCACATCTCCAAGCTCGGTGGCGGCAAGCGGATCAACTCCGTCGAAGACGTCCTCGAGCTCGGTCAGGAGATCGAGGTCAAGGTCGAGGAGATCGACGACCGCGGCAAGGTCAGCCTGGTCCCGGCCGGCGACATGCCCGAGGCTCCCGCCAACTCCGGCGGGTCCGACGGCGGCGACAGCGCCCCGGCTCGCTCACGTTCGAACGACCGGCCGGAGCGCAGCTCCGACAACGGTTCGTCCGACAAGGGTTCCGACAAGGGCTCGTCCGATGACGTCGAGACCGTCTCGTTCGAGGAGGCGCTCGACGCCGAACTCGCCGACGAACTCGGCGACCTCGGCCCCGCCGGTGAGAAGCGCAACGACGGTGGCGGTCGCGGTCGCGGCGGCGACCGAGGTGGCGACCGTGGTGGTCGTCGCCGCCACCGCTGACCGATCGCGAGCGGTGCCAGGCACCACTCGCATCTGACCGTCCGACACCCCCACCCGCTCCGCCGGGTGGGGGTGTCGCCGTTTTCGGCGATTGACTGGTCGTCTCATGTCCGAGCGCGTCGTCCAGTTGCCGTCCGGGTTGACCATCGCCGTCGAACCCATGATCTCGACCCGTACGGCGTCGATCGGCGTGTGGGTCGGGGCCGGCGCCCGCGACGAGACCCGTGAGCGGTCGGGCATCAGCCACTTCCTCGAACACCTGCTGTTCAAGGGCACCGAATCCCGTTCGGCGATCGACATCTCGCAGACGATCGATCGCCTCGGCGGTGACATCAACGCCTTCACGTCCAAGGAGTACACGGCGTACTACTGCCGGATCCCGGCCCGTCACGCCGCGACCGGCGTCGAGTTGCTCGGCGACGTGCTCACGGCGCCCGCCCTGCGCGACGACGACATCGACAGCGAACGGCAGGTGATCCTCGAGGAGCTGGCGATGGACGACGACAGCCCCGAGGACGTGGTCCACCGCGAGTTCGGCACCGCCGTGTTCGGCGACCACCCGCTCGGGTGGGACACCGCCGGCGACCGTACGTCGGTGCGGGGGCTCACCGCCGAGGCCGTCAGGAGCTACTACGCCGAGCACTACGTCACGGAGAACACGGTCGTGGCGGTCGCCGGGGCCGTCGACCCCGACGAGGTGATCGACCAGGTCACCAAGGCCTTCGACCGCCTGCCGTCCGGGAGTGCGCCGCGTGACCGCCGCGAGCCGTCGCCTGCGGCGATGCAGCCGGGAGCGACCGTGGCGTTCCACGACGACACCGAGCAGGTCCACCTGGTGGTCGGGGGACGCTCGATCCGTCGCCTCGACCCCGATCGGGAGGCGCTCGACATCGCCAACCACATCCTCGGCGGTGGGCTCTCGAGTCGGCTGTTCGACGAGATCCGCGAACGCCGCGGGCTCGCGTACTCGGTCTTCTCCTCGGCGGCCGCGTACGCCGACATCGGTGCCTGGTCGGTCTACGCCGGCACGATGCCCGAGCACGCCGCCGACGTCCGTTCGTTGATCGGTGTCGAGGTGGCCCGGCTGGTCGAACACGGCATCACCGCCGACGAACTCGACATCGCCCAGGGCTACCTGGCGGGGTCGTACGAAATGGGCCTCGAAGACTCCGGCGCCCGGATGTCATGGCTCGCCGGTCAACTCACGATCCTCGGTGAGCTCCGGAGCGTCGAAGAACAGCTCGACCGGTGGTCGGCGGTGTCGCTCGACGACGTCCACCGCGTGGTCGAACGCGTCTACGGCGCCGACGAGCCCGTCACGGTGAGCGTCGGCCCGACCTGATCGAAGCCGCCTCGGCGCCGTCGCTTGGCTACGGTCGTGGATGTGACGATACGGGTGGGAGTCAACGGAGCCGGCGGACGGATGGGTGCGGCGGTCTGCGCCGCGGTCGGGGCGGAGGCCGACCTCGAGCTGGTCGCCCGGGTCGACGTCGGTGACGAGCTTCGGGCATTCGCCGACGCCGAGTGCGACGTGGTCGTCGACTTCACGGTGGCCGACGCGGCTCGCGTGACGCTGCCGTGGCTGGCGATGCACGGCATCCACGCCGTCGTCGGGACCACGGGGCTCGGTGACGACGACCTCGAGTCGGTTCGGTCGGCCTTCGGCGACGGCAGCGCGCACTGTCTGTTGGCGCCGAACTTCGCGATCTCCGCCGTGCTGATGACCCGGTTCGCCGAGCTGGCAGCGCCGTTCTTCGACACCGCGGAGATCATCGAGTACCACCACGACCGGAAGATCGATGCGCCGTCGGGTACCGCCGTCAACACCGCCGAACGGATCGCTGCCGCCCGTGGCGATCGTCCGTGGCATGCCGACCCGACCGAGCACGAGGTGTACGCGGGTGCGCGCGGAGGGACTTCGCCCGGCGGTGTGCACGTGCACGCCGTTCGGATGCACGGGATGGTCGCCCATCAGGACGTGATCTTCGGCGCGCAGGGCCAGTCATTGACGATCCGCCAGGACAGCTACGACCGGGACAGCTTCATGCCCGGTGTCGTGCTCGCGTGTCGGCGCATCGCCGAACACCCCGGTGTGACCGTCGGGCTCGAACACTTCCTCGACATCTGACACCGTCGGCCCCGTGGGCCGACCGGCCGACCGGCCGATCAGTCGAGGGCGGCGAGGGCGGCATCGTAGTCGGGCTCGTCGGCGATCTCGCCGACGAGTTGGGTGTGCACCACCTTGCCGTCGGCGTCGAGCACGACGACCGAGCGAGCGGTGAGGCCCGCGAGCGGGCCGTCCTGCAGCCGGACGCCGTAGTCCTCGGCGAAGCTGCCGCGGAACGCAGAGCCGGTCTTGACGTTCTCGATGCCCTCGGCACCGCAGAAGCGGCCGGCGGCGAACGGCAGATCCTCCGACACGCAGAGCACGACCGTGTCGTCACGGTCGGCAGCGCGCTCGTTGAACGTCCGGACGCTCGTCGCGCACGTCGGCGTGTCGATGCTCGGGAAGATGTTGAGCACGACCTTTTTGCCGCTCAACGAGTCGGCGGTGATCTCCGACAGGTCGCTGCCGACGAGCGAGAAGCCCGGGGCAGAGGAGCCGACAGCGGGCAGTTCGCCGCTGGTGTTGAACGGATTGCCGCGAAGTGTGACTTGTGCCATCCGCCAGTTGTATCAGCCGGCGGCGCCCTTGCGGAAGTTGCGGGCGTTCACGGCGATGACGAGCGCCACCGAGATTCCCACGAGCCACCACGAGTAGCGCTGGAGCCAACCCACGAAGTCCTCGAGTTCTTCTTCGAAGATCTGCGCGAGCCACCAGATCAGTACGAGGCGGCCGAGGATTCCCACCGAGAGCAGCAGTGCCAGTCGACGAGGTGACGTCCGATGGATCCCGCTCAATGCCGCGATGAGGTTGCTGCCCGCGAAGAACGGGATGATCACCCACTCGGCCCGGTCGAACATCCGATCGAACTGTTCGAGTGCTTCGGGTGTCACGCCCAGGTACTTGACGAACCAGGTCAACGCCGTCGTCGAGTAGGCGCGTCCGATGAGGTGGCACACGAGGAACGCTGCGCCGATCCGTACGAAGCCGACCCCCCAGTAGGCGAGTGGTGAGACGTCGGCGCCGAGCGACAGCACCAGGTACCGGTTGCGTGACGACAGGAGCAGCAGCGTTTCCGGACTGGACTCGAGGAGTTTCGCCCAGGTCGCACCGGCGATGTTCGTACACACGACCAGTCCGACGAAGGCGGCCAGCGTGAGAGGCGCCCAACTCGGCCGATCCGGCGGGAACGGCGCGTCGACGGTCTCGGTCATCGGGACGACGCTAGCGGGCCGACGGCCACCGACCGCTCGGCCGGACCCTCACGGCTCGTCGGGCAGGTCGGAGGTCGCATCCGCAACCGCGTCATCGGTCGATCGGCTGCGAACGACACCCCATGCGGCCTGTCGCGTGCTGTCGTGACCGGTGACCGCGATCAGGAACGGTGTGCGATCGATCGCCAGCAACAGGCCGTCGCCGACCGAGGTCACCGTGGCCGTTCGGGGGACGGATGCGAGCAGGGCGACCTCCCCGAAGCCCTGACCCCGTCGAGCCAGGTAGACGGGCGTGCCGCTGACGGTGACCTCGAACGAGCCGGACATGATCGCGTAGTAGCGATCGCCCTCCTCTCCCTCGACGACGATCCGCTGGCCCGGTGTCGTCACGACCTCTTCGCCCGCTCGGCTCAGCGTCTCGAGCTCGGCTGCCGGGAGCGACGCGAATACGGGGAGCCGACGGATGACGCTCATCGAGACCACCGGCACCGTCGCCGAGGAATCGGCCAGGCGCATCGAACGGAGCGTCACCACGACGAGCAGGATGAAGAAGCCGCCGGTGCCGTACAGCGCCGCCTCGACGTCTCCGATCGCGAGCAGCGCCTGCGCGGCGATCGACCCCAGGATCAGTCCCAACCCGGCGGCGATCTCGATCACGGCGTACACCGACGCGAGGAGTTCGGGCGGAGCCGATCGGTGCAGGAGCACATCCGCGACGAGGTCGATCACGCTTCGCGACACACCGATCAAGGGCAGCAGCACGAACGCCGCCACGACCGTGACGCTCGATCCGAGCGCGAGGGCGAGCCCTGCGACCAGCAACATCGCGCCCACGAGCACCGGGGCCAGTCGGTCGAGCCGGATCAGGAACGTCGTCACGACGCCGCCGGCGAGGGCTCCGACGCCCACCAACGTGAGGAGCACACCCGGTCCGGAGTCGCCCAGGTCGAGCCGTTCCTCGGCGGCGACGACCGCGATGATGTCGAGCGCGCCGATGACGAAGAACTGGGCGCCGGCGACCAACAGCACGCCCAGGACTCCAGGGCGGGAGCGGAGGCCGCTCACGTTGTGGACCACCCGTCGGATGCTGCCCCGCGACGTGTCGACCGCGGCGCCGCCGCCGGGAGGGTCGACGAGGCGTGGCACGGTGCTCACCGCCGCTCCGGTCGCCGCCATCGCCGCACAACCGGCCAACACCGCAGCCGGGCCGCCGAGCGCGAGCAGTCCGGTGGCCGCGAGCGGGCCCAGCAGGGCGCCCAGACTCTCGGAGTAGCCGGTCCAGAGGTTGCCGACCGAGAGCTCGCGTGTCGAGCGCACGATCGCCGGCAGGATCACGGCGCCCGAGGTCCGCAAGGTGGTCACCGCACCGACACCCAGCATGCTGGCGACGATCACGATCCAGAGGCTCGCGCCGGCCGTGGCGGCGGCGCTCGCGGCGCCGTAGCCGACGACCTGCACCCCGAGCCCGCCGAGTCGGACACGGCCGGGTGGGAACCGCTCGGCGAGGCCTCCGGCGAAGAACGCGGCGCCGATGTACGGCACGAGCAGGGCGATCGACGCGACACCGGTCGCCCTGGCGCCACCCTGGTCGAACGCATACACGAGCACGCCGATGAACACGGCCCAGTCGGCAGCGGTCGAGAGCAGGTGGACGACGACGTGACGAAGCAGGTCGCCATTGCGCAGGGCGGCACGCTGCAGGCGGTGCGAGGCGTCCGAGGTCGACGTCGTCACGTCGGCCGCTCCACCACGTGCAGATCATCGCGCACCACCGGTGCCTCGACGTGATCGGTGGCGGAAGGTCGCGCTACCGTTCGCCGCCATGCAGGGACTGATGCAGGATGTGCCGCTCACGATCACCCATCTGTTCGATCGCGCCGAGCGCTATCACGGTCACAAGGAGATCGTGACGGCGACGGGGACCGGGCGTGAGCGCACGAACTACGCGGAGTGGGCCGACCGCACGCGCCGACTGGGTGGTGTACTCGATCGGTTGGGCATCTCGGAGGACGGCCGGGTCGCCACGTTCGCGTGGAACACGGCCCGTCATCTCGAGCTCTACTTCGCCGCCCCCTGCACCGGTCGGGTACTCCACACGCTGAACATCCGACTGTTCCCCGACCAACTGACGTACATCGTGAACCACGCCGACGACGAGGTCATCTTCGTCGATCGTTCCCTCCTCGCCCTCCTCGCGCCGCTGCTCCCGACGTTCGAGAACCTGCGCCACCTCGTTCTGATGGACGACGGTGCCGGCGAGATCCCCGACGATCTGGCGGGGCACGAGCTGCTCGACTACGAGGAGCTGCTGGCCACCGCCGAGCCGGTCGAGTTCCACGTCGACGACGAGCACCGGGCCGCCAGCATGTGTTACACGAGTGGCACCACCGGCAACCCCAAGGGTGTGCTGTACAGCCATCGGAGCACGTTCCTGCACACGTTCGGCGCGATGACCGTCGACAGCCTCGGGGCACGGGAGGCCGACGTGATCCTGCCCGTCGTTCCGATGTTCCACGCCAACGCGTGGGGGCTCGCGCACGCCGCCGTCGCCGCCGGCGCTTCGTTGGTGATGCCGGGCGCCGACCTGTCGGGGTCGGCGCTCGCCGACCTGATCATCGACGAACGGGTGACGGTGGCAGCCGGGGTTCCGACGATCTGGATGCAGGTGCTGCCGGAGCTCGAGGGTCGCGACACGTCGAGCCTCCGGGCGATCCCGTGTGGCGGGTCGGCGGTGCCCAAAGCGTTGTCGGAGGCGTACCGCGAGCAACTCGGCAAGCCGATCCTCCAGGCGTGGGGCATGACCGAGACCAGCCCGATCGCGGCCGTGTGCCACCTCGACGTCGACGAGGCGAGCCTGCCGTTCGACGAACAGGCCGATCTCCGGACGATGGTCGGCCGCATCAGTTTCGGTGCCGAGATGCGCGTGGTCGATCCCGACTCGCAGGAGCCGGTGCCCTGGGACGCCGAGAGCAGCGGCGAATTGCAATGCCGCGGCAACTGGATCGCGGCGACCTATTACGAAGACGAGCGTGCGGGCGAGAGCTTCACTGCCGACGGTTGGCTCCGGACCGGCGATGTGGCGACCGTCGACCAGCGTGGCCGGATCCGTCTCGTCGACCGGACCAAGGACCTGATCAAGTCGGGCGGCGAGTGGATCTCGTCGGTCGAACTCGAGAACGAGCTGATGGCTCATCCGAAGATCGCCGAAGCCGCCGTGATCGGCGTGTCGCACCCGCGCTGGTCGGAACGCCCGCTCGCGTGCGTCGTCGCGGTGCCCGGTGCCGAGATCACCCGCGAGGAGATCATCGACTACCTCTCCGGCAAGGTCGCCAAATGGCAGTTGCCCGACGATGTGGTCTTCATCGACGAGGTTCCGAAGACGAGCGTCGGCAAGTTCTCGAAGAAGACCCTGCGCGATCGATTCGAGTCGTACGAACTCCCGACGCCCTGATCGCGTGGCGGCGAATGGCCGCCACCACCCGCAGCGGAGACGGTGCGCGTCGCCTCGGCGGTCCTCGACCCGCGTTCCGTCGACGCCGCGTGTCACCCGAGGACGTGTCGGATCGGCGCGCCACGAAACACCGACCCTTGACGGTGAGACAGATTGTGTCTTACTGTCTCACGGGTGCGCACCCATGCCGCAGAGGCCCAGATTCTCGATGCCGCCAAGGCGTGCTGCGAGCGGTGGGGTGTCGACAAGGTCACGGTCGACGACATCGCCGCCCATGCGGGCGTCTCGCGGGCGACGCTGTACCGGTTGTTCCCGGGCGGCAAGGACGTGCTCTTCGAGGCGCTGCATGCGCGTGAGCGCGCCGAGTTCTTCGACACGTTGACGGGTGAGATCGGCGACACCACCGACTTCGAAGACCTCGTCGTCACGCTGGTGGTCACCGCGACCCGGGAGCTCCGCTCCGATGACCACCTCGCCGTGATGCTCGCGTCCGAGCCGGGCGCCGTGCTGAGCGAGCTGACCGTCGACGGCATGCCGCAGATCATCCGGGTCGCCAACGACTATCTCGGCCCGATCCTCAAGCCGTTCCTCGATCCCGAACACGCCGAACCGCTGATCGACCTGCTCGTCCGCATCACGATCTCGTACTTCCTCGCGCCGAGCCCCCACGTCGACCTCGGCGACGTCGAGTCGGCTCGGTCGTTCCTCCGCCCCGGCCTCGCCGTGCTGTCCCCATCCATCCGCCGCCCCACCACCTGAAGGAGCCCACATCATGAGCGTCACCCATTCCAGTAACGAAGACATCATCGGCCGAGACGACATCAACGACGTCGAGGCGATCCTGTCGGTGGTCAACACCGACGTCGACGAGGTCGAGCACGTCGTCAAGGACAACGCAGACGCGATCTTCACGTGGGACTACTCGCTGGCCCGCCCGCAGCTCCGCAAGCTGTACGAGAAGGCCAAGGTCGGCCAGTGGAACGCCACCACCGACCTCGACTGGGACACCGACATCGACGTCGAGAAGGTCGTCTCGGCCGATCGGGCCGCCGAGTCGGCCGGGTTCACCGCCGATCACTACCAGGGCACCGTCGTCGAGAAGTGGGGCGACAAGGAGTGGCTCGAGTTCGGCATCGACCAGCGCCGCTGGACGCTCTCGCAGTTTCTGCACGGTGAGCAGGGCGCACTGCTGTGCACCGCCAAGATCGTCGAGACCGTGCCGTGGTACGACGCCAAGCTGTACGCCGCGACCCAGACCGTCGACGAGGCCCGTCACGTCGAGGTGTTCCACCGCTACCTCGACGAGAAGATGGGCGGCAGCTTCCAGGTCAACGCGCACCTGCGGATGCTGCTCGACGACATCATCGAGGATTCCCGTTGGGACATGACGTACCTCGGCATGCAGGTCATGGTCGAGGGCCTCGCCCTGGCCGCGTTCGGCTTCATGCACCAGATGACCGAGGAGCCGCTGCTGAAGAAGATGCTCCGCTACGTGATGAGCGACGAGGCCCGCCACGTGGCCTTCGGGGTGCTCTCGCTCAAGGAGGTCTACGACGGCATGAGCGACGCCGAGATGAAGGACCGCCAGGAGTTCGCCTTCGAGGCCGCGATCCGCATGCGCGACCGGTTCCTGAGCCAGGAGGTCTGGGAGCGCCACGGCGTCAACCCGCGCGACGTCGTCCCGCTGGTGCTCAAGGACCCGACCCGCGACGTGTTCCAGATGATGCTGTTCAGCAAGATCGTGCCGAACTGCAAGAAGCTCGGCCTGCTCGACCGCAACGATCAGTGGCTCCGCCGTCGCTTCGAGGAGATGAACGTCATCCAGTTCGAGGACTGGGAGGACACCGGCTCCGAGTACATCAAGTTCGAGCTCGACGAAGAGGCGCCCGACCCCATGTCGCAGGGTGCTCCGGTCGCCGGCGACTGATCGGGACGCACCACTTGTAGACAAGTGGCATACAAGTTGGGTACAGTCGACGGATGGCGACCGTCGATTGGGATCCAGCGCAGTACGAGCGGTTCGCCGCGGAGCGGGCGCAACCGTTCTGGGATCTCGTCGACCTGATCCATCGCGGCGCGATCGAGCGCGCCGTCGATCTCGGTTGCGGCACCGGCACGCTGACGGTATCGGCTGCCGAACGGCTCGGAATCGGGCACACGACCGGCATCGACAACTCGCCGGCGATGCTCGAGGTCGCCGAATCACACGGGCGGGTCGAGGTCGACTTCCGCTACGGCGACATCTCCCGGTGGACGTCGGACGGTGACCACGACCTCGTGCTCGCGAACGCGGCTCTGCAGTGGGTGCCCGATCACCGGGCGGTGCTCGAACGGTGGGTGGGAGCGCTCGCCCCGGAGGGCCAACTCGCCGTGCAGGTGCCGGCCAATCACGATCACCCGTCGCACCTGGCGAGCACGGCGGTCGCCGGCCGCGAACCGTTCCTGTCTGCGCTCGGGGGCACGCCTCCGCCCGATCCCGTCGCCGCCAACGTGCTCGCGCCCGAGCAGTACGCCGAGGTGCTATACGAACTCGGCGTCACGGAACCTCACGTGAGGCTGCAGGTGTACCCGCACGTGTTCGCCTCGTCGGCCGACGTGGTCGACTGGACCCGGGGCACGTCGCTGACCCGATTCTTCAAGCGCCTGCCCGCCCACATGCACGAACCGTTCGTCGAGGCGTATCGCGACGAGTTGCTCGGCCGCATCGGGCGGCACGAGCCGTACTTCTACGCGTTCAAACGGATCCTGATGTGGGGTCGACGTCAGCCGTAGATCGCCTCGCCGGCGCCGGCTGCGAGCCCTGCCAGCACCAGACCGATCAGGAACACCGCGACGAACAGGCCGAGCAGGAGCCACGCTCGGCGCAGTCCGCGGGCGACCGGCTCACGCGCACGTTCGCCGGCCTCGGCGAGATCGTCGGGGTCGTGGCGGAACTCCCAGATCTTGCGGGTGTGGCGCCACACGAACTGTCTGCGCCGCAGGTCGTTCGTGGAGATGGCGACGACGAGCACGAACACGGGCACGACCAGCAGCACGACCACCGGGACCACCGCCGGAACCGGGAGCACGGCCAGCACGACGGCGGTGATCGCCATCACGGTGACGAGCCGCTTGAATCGGAACAGCAGCTCGGTTGTCGGCACCATCGTCGGAGCGACCGCATGGCGATCTTGCGAGGACGACGGAGGTGTCGGGGCGGCCGGCGGCGGGAGGTCGCTCACGCCGCCGAACCTACTCGGGCGTGACGTACGCAGCGGTCAGGCCGCCATCGATCAGCAGGTTGCTGCCGGTCATGTAGGACGACTCGTCGCCGGCGAGGAACAGCGCAGCATTCGCCATCTCGGCGGCGCGTCCGAAGCGTCCCATCGGCACGTGGACGAGGCGTCGGTCGCGTTTCTCGGGTGTGTCGAGGTACGACATCAGCAGATCGGTGTGCAGGGGGCCGGGGGAGAGCGCATTGACCCGGATGCCCTCCCGGGCGTGGATGACCGCCAGCTCGCGGGTGAGCGCCAGCACGGCGCCCTTCGACGCCGTGTAGGCGATCTGCGGGGTGGCGGCGCCGACCGACGCCACGAACGATGCGGTGTTCACGATCGAGCCGCCTCCGGCCCGCCGGAGCGCCGGGATCCCGTACCGGCAGCCGTGGATCACGCCCTTGACGTTGATCGCGAGCGTCCGGTCGATCACGTCGTCGCTGGTGTTCATCGCGTCGTCGTCGCCCGGCAGCATGACGCCGGCGTTGTTGAAGATGATGTCGACACGGCCGAACTCCGACTCGGCGAGGTCGAACAGGTCGCTGACCGAGCGGGTCGACGTGACGTCGACCGTGGTGCTGATCATCTTGCCGCCGGCGTCCTGCACGAGCGCAGCGGTCGCGGCGTTCGCATCGGCCGAGACGTCGGCACCGACGATCACGGCGCCCTCCTCGGCGAATCGGAGGGCGGTCGCCCGGCCGATCCCGCCCGCGGTGCCGGTGATGACGGCCACCTTGCCGTTCAGTCGCATCGTGACCTCTCAGATCCGCTCGAAATACCGGGCGCGTTCCCAATCGGACACGGCGGCCTGATGGGCCTCGACCTCGATCCGGTGGAAGTGGGCGTAGTGATCGACGACGTCGTCGCCGAACGCCGTCCTGGCGGCATCGCTGGCGGCGAATCGTTCGGTCGCGTGCTCGAGGGTTCGCGGCACCCGGGGGAGGTGTTCTGCCTGGTAGACGTCACCATCGAACGGGTCGGGCGGCTCGATCTGCTGTTCGATCCCGGCGAGGCCGCTCGCGATCGTGGCCGCGAACGCCAGGTACGGGTTGCAGTCGGCGCCGGGGATCCGGTTCTCGATCCGCAGGCTCGGCCCGTCGCCGATGATGCGGAACCCGGCTGTGCGGTTGTCGCGTGACCACGCGATCCGGGTGGGTGCCCAGGAGCCGTCGGTGTACCGCTTGTACGAGTTGATCGTCGGGGCGTAGCAGACCATGAAGTCCTGCACGTGTGTCATCCAACCGCCCAGGAACCACCGGAACGTGTCGCTCTCGGCCGCGCCCGAGTCGAAGACGTTGGTACCTGCCTCGGCGTCCCAGAGGCTCAGGTGGAGGTGGCTGCTGCTGCCCGCTTCGTCCGTCGTCGGCTTGGCCATGAACGAGACGCTCACCCCCATGGCATCGGCCACCTCCTTCATGGCGTGCTTCATCACCGTGTGGCGGTCGGCCATGTCGAGCACGTCGGCGTAGCGGATGTTGAGCTCGTGCTGGCCGCGCCCCCATTCGCCCTTGGAGTTCTCGACCGGGATGCCCGAAGCCGCCAGAGCGGTGCGAGCTGCCCGAACGTACGGTTCGACGCGGCTGGTCGACAGCAGGTGGTAGTCCTCGATGTACCAGCCGGCCGGTTCGAGCCCGGCGTATCCCTTGGCGTGCGCCGTGCGGTACGAATCCTCGAAGATGAAGAACTCGAGTTCGGAGGCCGCCTTCGCGACGAGGCCGTGCTCTGCGAGCCGTTCGACCTGGCGTCGCAGGATCGTGCGGGGAGCGACCGAGACCGCCCGGTGGGCGTCGTCGTCGATCACGTCGCACAGCACGATCGCCGTCCGGTCGGTCCAGGCGGCGTTGCGGAGCGTCGACAGGTCGGGCACGAGGTGGACGTCGCCGTAACCCTGTTCCCAACTGGCGAACGCGTACCCGGAGACCGGTTCCATCTCCATGTCGATCGCGAGCAGGTAGTCGCACACGTGTGTGCCGTCGTCGAGGGACTCGAGGAAGAACCCGGCATCGAAGCGCTTGCCGAGCAACCGGCCGTACAGGTCGGTGAACGCGAGGATCACGGTGTCGGTCGTGCCATCGGCGACCGCCGCGCGCAGTTCGTCGAGTCGCATCGTCATGAGCCGGACTGTAGATGCTGGGTCGGCGTCCCACCGGAGTAGAGTCGATCAGCGATGTCGAGCACTGCTGCGGATCGGTCGTACCGGAGTTCGTCCGCCATCGGAACGGCTTCGTCGTTGCCCCGGCCAGGTCACTGCGGGCACGATGGTCGGGTGACCAGTCCGCATTCCTCCCTGGAGACTTCCTGATGCCGCACTTCGGCCGAATTCTGACGGCGATGATCACGCCGTTCGACGCCGCCGGCGCGGTCGACTACGACGTCGCCCAGCAGTTGGCCCGTCATCTCGTCGCGCAGGGGCACGACGGTCTGGTGATCTGCGGCACGACGGGGGAGGCGCCGACGCTCACCGATGACGAGAAGCTCGGGATGTTCGCCGCCGTCGTCGAGGCCGTCGACGTGCCGGTGATCGCCGGCACGGTCGGGTACAACACGCAGCACTCGGCCGAGCTGTCGCTCCAGGCCGCGAAGTTGGGCGTGCACGGCATCTTGGCGCTGTGCCCGTTCTACAGCCGGCCGTCGCAGGCCGGTATCGAGGCGCACTTCCGAGCGATCGCCGACGCGTGCGACCTGCCGCAGATCATCTACGACATCCCCAAGCGCACCGGTCGCAAGATCGACACCGAGGTGCTGATCCGACTGGCGCACGAGGTCTCGAACATCGTCGGTCTGAAAGACGCGGCCGGCGACCCGGCCGAGTCGGCGCGGCTGGTCGCCGAGGTGCCCGATTCGTTCGAGGTGTACTCGGGCGACGACGCGTTCACGCTGCCGCTGCTCGCCGTCGGTGCCGTCGGCACGATCGGTGTCGCGACGCACTGGACCGCTCCCGATCACGTCGAACTCTTCGAGGCGTGGGACCGCGGCGACGTCGCCGCCGCTCGCCTCGTCAACCGGCGAATGCTCGAGAGCTTCGCCTTCGAGACCGGCGATCTCGCACCCAATCCGATTCCGACCAAGGCGATGCTGCGCACACACGGATGGGCGGTCGGCGAATGTCGGCTCCCGCTCGGCGCAGCTCCCGACTGGGTCGAACCCCGAGCCCGCGACGTGTGGGCACAACTGGAGGCTTCCCGTGGCTGATTCCGTCCGTATCGCATTTCTCGGAGGGCTCGGTGAGATCGGCCGGAACTGCATGGCGATCGAGCAGGGCACGGGCGACGACCGCTCGATCATCCTGATCGACTGCGGCCTGATGTTCCCCGATGCCGACATGCACGGTATCGACCTCGTGCTGCCCGATTTCACCTACCTGCGCGACAACGCCAACGCCATCGTCGCGCTGGTTGCCACGCACGGACACGAAGACCATGTCGGCGGTATCCAGTTCCTGCTCCGTGACGACGACGGCATCGGGCACCTGCGCGACGAGCCGTTGCCGATCTACGGAGCGAAGCTCACGCTGGGCCTCGCCCGCAACCGCATCGAAGAGGCCGGATTGCTCGGCCGCTGCGACATGCGCAATGTCAAGGACAACGAGACCGTGAAGATCGGCCCGTTCGAGGTCGAGTTCATCCCGGTCACGCACTCGGTCCCGCACGCCCATGCGATCGCCGTGCACACGGCGCAGGGCATCGTGCTGCATTCGGGCGACTGGAAGCTCGACCTCACCCCGGTCGACAAACGCACGACCGACCTCGGCCGGCTCGGCCAACTGACCGCCGGTGACGGCGTCCGTCTGCTGATGGGCGACTCGACCAACGCCGAAGAACCCGGCTACGCGCCGAGCGAGACCACCGTTGGCACCGTGCTCCGCTCATTGTTCGCCGAACACCGTGGTCGACGCGTGATCACCGCCAGCTTCGCCAGCCACCTGCACCGAATCCAGCAGATCGCCGACGCCGCCGTCGCCGACGGGCGCAAGGTGGCCACGCTCGGGTTGAGCATGAAGAAGAACGTCCGGCTCGGTCGTGACCTCAAGGTGATCGACATCCCCGAGTCGTCGTTGATCGACATCGCGGACATCGACAACTACGAGCCGGGTGAGATCTGTGTGATCTCGACCGGTTCGCAGGGGGAGCCGATGTCGGCTCTGTCGCTGCTCGCCCGTGGCGAGAACCGATTCGTCAAACTCGGCGACCACGACACGGTGATCCTGTCGAGTCATGCGATCCCCGGCAACGAGAGCGCCGTCAACAAGGTGATCGACGGGCTGCTGCGTCGCGGCGCCGAGGTGGTGCACTCCGGTGTGCAAGACGTGCACGCCACCGGTCACGCCCAGGCCGACGAGATCAAGACCTATCTCTCGCTGGTGCAGCCCGAGTGGTTCGTGCCGATCCACGGTGAGTACCGCCACATGACGGCCAACGCCCGGCTGGGCGAACTGATGGGTGTGCCGCACGACAAGGTGCTCCTGTGCGAGGACGGCGACGTGATCGAGTTGTCCGACGACGGTCTCGAGCACGCCGGACGTGTGCCGGCCGGGTACGTCTACGTCGACGGGATCGTCGGCGACGTCGGCCAGGGGGTCATTCGTGACCGCCGTGTGCTCGGCGAGGAGGGCGTGGTCGTCGTGGTGGTCACCGTCGACATGCAGACCGGCAAGGTGCTCACCGGCCCCGACATCATCACGCGTGGCTGGGTGTACGCGCCCGAGGCCGAGGATCTGCTCGACGAGGCGTGCGACCGTGTCTCCGCCGCGGTCGAGAAGGCCTTGAAGAACGGCGAGCGCGACGTCGAGGCGCTCGAGCGCGACGTCCGTCGTACCGCCGGCAAGTTCGTGAGCGAACGCACCAAGCGGCGGCCGATGATCGTGCCCGTCGTCATGGAGACGTGAGAACGACCTCGTTCGTTGCCGTTGCGCTCGGGCTCCTGGCGGCCGCGTGTGGTGGCTCGGGCGGCGATGCCGGCGTGCCCGGTCCGCGCATCGAGTTGATCCCTGACGCCGTCGCGGCGATCGAGGACCACTACGGCGCTCCGCAGGAGTACTTCGAGATCAGCGCCGGGCTCGACGCCGTCGGGTTCGTCGTCGCCGTCGACGAGGCCACGATGGCCGAGCAGGGCTCCTACGGTTCGGACGGCACCTTCGTGGCGCCGGAGCCGGTCGGCGAGGCGTCGGGCGAGACGTTCTTCGCCGACCAGATCGACTTCGATCCCGACCTGATCTTCGAGCAGGTTCGTGAGGAGTTGGACGACCCGGTCATCGTCGACCTCGCGATCCAGGGCGGGCCGAACGACACCGTGGTCTACGATGCTTCGATCGCCAGCGACGGCGGTGGTGTGCTCCTGGTGCTGCTCGGTCCCGACGGCACGATCCAGGGCGCCCAGGGGCAGTAGCGTCTGCCGCCGCGAGTATTCGCCGCGGAGCGCTTGACAGTTGTCATACCCTCGGGTCATGGGGTCTCTGGGGTTTGGTTCGCATCGTTCCTCGTGTGCTCGGCGCTTCGGTGGCCGCCGCTTCACCGTGTGGGCCGCGTGTGTGGGCATGTTGGCGAGTGTCATGGTCACTCAGTTGCCTGCCTCGCCGGCAGTCGCGGCACCGACGCTGGACCTGGTGTCGATCGTGCCGGCGCGGTTGTTGGAGACCAGAACCGGACCGAACGAGAAGACGGTGGACGGTGTCTCGGAGGGCATCGGACGCGCCGACGCCGGAACGGTCACCGAGTTCGTCGTTGCCGGGCGCGGTGGTGTTCCTGCCACGGCGACGGCAGCGTTCTTGAACGTCACGGCGGTCGATCCGTCGTCGCTCGGTTTCTTGACGGTGTTCCCGTGCGGGAGCGAACGGCCGTTGGCATCGAACGTCAACTATGCAGCCGGTGATGTTGTTCCGAACGCGGTATTGGCGAAGATCGGTGTCGACGGCAAGGTGTGCATCTACACGTTGGCCGCGACCGACATGATCGCCGACGTGAACGGGTACGTGCCGCTCGGTGGCTCGCCCGAGCCCGTCGAACCGGCGCGAATCCTCGAGACCCGGAGTGGCGAGGGCAACGAAACAACCGACGGATTGTTCGAAGGGATCGGCCGGATCGACGCGAACGAGACGCTCGAGCTGCAGGTCGCAGGCCGAGGCGGAGTCACCCCTGATGCCGACGGTGTGTTCTTGAACCTGACGGCGGTTTCGCCCTCGGCGGCAGGTTTCCTGACGGTGTTCCCCTGCAACGAGAAGCGGCCGACGGCGTCGAACGTCAACTACATGGCCGGCGACGTCGTACCGAACGTCGTCCTGGCCAAGCTCGCCCCCGACGGCACCGTCTGCATCTACTCGTTGGCGGCGACCGATGTCGTCGCCGACGTGAACGGCTACGTCGCTGATGGCCGCACCCCGAACACGGTCAACCCGTCACGGATCCTCGAGACCCGGATCGGTGAGGGCAACGAAACCGTCGACGGGTTGTTCGAGGGTATCGGTTTGCGCGCCGCGGGTTCGACGCTCGAACTCACGGTGGCGGGTAGGGGTGGTGTGCCCACCGATGCGTCGGCGGTGTTCTTGAACGTCACGGCCGTCGGGCCGAACGCGCCGGGGTTCGTCACGGTGTACCCATGTGGTGAGGAACGGCCGCTCACGTCGAACGTCAACTACTTCCCCGGCGACGTGGTGCCGAACTCCGTCCTGGCCAAGATCGGAGAGGACGGCAAGGTCTGCCTCTACACGCTCGCTGCGACCCACCTCATCGTCGACGTCGCCGGCGAGGTTCCCCAGCCGTCCGTCAAGGGCCTCGTCGACGTCTCGGTCGGGGCGTCGCACTCGTGTGCCCTCGACGACGAAGGCGGTGTCACCTGCTGGGGGGTCTACCTCAACGGTGAACTCGGTGTCGGCGACATTTCCGGGATCGGCAGCTCCAACAGTGTGCTGCCGGTCACGATTCCCGACCTCGAAGCCGTCGACGTGGCAGCGAGCAGTCGCTTCACCTGCGCGGCGTTGGAGAACGGAAGGGTCGCGTGCTGGGGGCGCAACTTCAAGGGGCAGATCGGCGACGGCACGACGACGGATCGTCTCACGCCGACCGAGGTCGACGGTCTGACGGGTGTGGTCGGCGTGACCACCGGGCTCCAGCACACGTGTGCGCTCAAGTCCAACGGCGACGTCTGGTGTTGGGGTGACAACCAGTCCGGTCAGCTCGGGAACGGTACGTACGAGATCAGCGAGACGCCGGTCCAGGTCACCGGCCTCTCCTCGGACGCGGTCGACATCGACGCCGGACGGAACCACACGTGCGCGGCGCTCGATGACGGTACGGTCGAGTGCTGGGGTTCACACAGCCTCGCGGGCGGCACGACCAACACGCCCACCCAGGCGGTCGGGATGGCCGACGTCGTCCAGATCGAGGCCGGCGAAGGCGCCACGTGCGGCCGAATCGACGATGGCACGGTCGACTGCTGGGGGCAGCTCGGCAAGCTCGGCAACGGTGACCAGGGTCCCGGCACGACGGCGGTACCCGAGACGGTCGGCGGGCTGACCGGCGTGGTCGACCTGTCGGTCGGTTTCACGACGCTGTGTGCGGCACTCGACGACGGCACCGCCGAGTGCTGGGGTTCGAACTCCTACGGCCAGGTGGGCAACGGCACGGTCGGTGGCGACCCCGAGTTCATGCCGGTGCCGGTGCAAGGCATCGATGGCGAGGCCGTGCTCGTGCACGCCTCGGCCGACGGGTGGAACACGTGTGCAACACTGGCCGACACGTCCGTCGTGTGCTGGGGTCGCAACGCCGACAAGCAACTCGGCGCGCTGACGCCGGGGGTGGATCCCCGTGCAGCGACGGCCGATCCGCTCGTCGTCGGTTCGAGCGGCCTCGGCTGAACGCCGGCTTCATCGACGTCGAGTCGGTCACCGTCACGAGTTGCCGGTGCCGGCGGCGGTTGCCGGATCCAGGCGTTTGTTCGGCAGGGTGCGACGGGTATTCATCGGTCGCCGCAACTCTTCGACCGCGGCGTCGAGTCGACCTCTCCCGGACTGGAGCTGAACATGGAGATCGTGACCATCGAGACACCCTCGCTCGGCGACCGGAGCTACCTCGCCCACGACGGGCACGTCGCATTCGTCGTCGATCCGCAACGTGACATCGACCGTGTGCTGGCTGCTGCCGACGACGCCGGGGTGTCGATCACGCACATCGCCGAGACGCACGTCCACAACGACTACGTGAGCGG
The DNA here is from genome assembly GCA_033344875.1 of Ilumatobacteraceae bacterium. Classification (NCBI taxonomy): domain Bacteria; kingdom Bacillati; phylum Actinomycetota; class Acidimicrobiia; order Acidimicrobiales; family Ilumatobacteraceae; species Ilumatobacteraceae bacterium. The sequence continues at coordinate 203,236 of JAWPMO010000001.1, forward strand.
CGGGCTGACCCTGGCGAGGGTGACCGGTGCGACGTACCTCCACGCGGCCGATGCGACACTCTCGTTCGATCACGAACCGGTCGGCGACGGCGACGTCGTCGACGTCGGGCGGATGCGCGTGACGGTGCATTCGACCCCCGGCCACACGAAGCACCACGTGTCGTACTTGGTCGAGGTGCCGGACGAACCGCCGGCGGTGTTCTCCGGCGGTTCGATGCTCTACGGCACCGTCGGGCGCACCGACCTCGTCGCCGACGAAGCCACCGAGGAGTTGACGCGGGCGCAGTACCGGTCGGTGCACGGTCTCGCTGCCGGATTGCCCGACGACGCCCGCGTGTACCCGACGCACGGCTTCGGCAGCTTCTGTTCGTCGGCATCGTCCGACGAGGACTCGGATGGAACGCTCGGCACGGAACGGTCGGTCAACGTCGCGCTGACCGCGACCGACGAGGACGCGTTCGTCGAACGGCTGCTCGCCGGTCTCGACGCGTACCCGAAGTACTACGCCCAGATGGGCCCGATCAACACCGCGGGCGGCGTGGCGATCGACCTGTCCCCACCCGCCGACGTCGACCCGGTCGAGCTCGCACGGTGCATCCACCGGGGTGAGTGGGTCGTCGACCTCCGACCCCGGCGTCGGTTCGCCGAGGAGCACCTCGCCGGCACGATCGGCATCGAACTCGCCGATGGCTTCTCGACCTACCTGGCGTGGCTGCTGCCCTGGGGAATGCCGGTCACACTGCTGGCCGACGATGCAGACGACATCGCCGAGGCGCAACGACAGTTGGTACGGGTCGGCATCGATCGGCCGGCGGGGGCAGCGACCGGCGGTCCCGACCAGTGGTGCGGCGACAGTGAACGTCGCAGCTACCCGCTGATCGACTTCGCGGGTCTGGGCGACCTCGCCGACCCCGTCGTGCTCGACGTCCGACGCAGCGCCGAACATCGTTCACAGCACGTTCGAGGCGCTGTGAACGTGCCGCTGCACGAGCTGCTCGATCGGCTCGACGAGGTGCCGGCCGGGCGGGTGCACGTCCATTGCGAGAGCGGCTATCGAGCCTCGATCGGTGCCTCGTTGCTCGACCGCGCCGGGCGCGACGTGGTGGTGGTCGACGACGATTTCGAGCGCGCCGACGCCTCCGGCCTGGCGATGGTGTCGGACGACGGGGCAGCGGGCGAGGGCAGCGACGCCGCCCCGTGAGGCGGGTCCCAGGGTGCGACGGGCTGCCGGCTGGCCCGGATCCGTTGGACGGCACGGTCGGCATGCCCCGGTCCGCCCGGTCCGGGTTGGTACCGTGGGACAACTCATGAGTACCTGGGGTCCATCCAAGAAGCCGCGCGCCTCGACGTCGAAGAAGTCGACGTCGGGTTCTTCGCGCTCGTCGTCGAGAACGTCGGCAGGCTCGTCGCGGTCCGGGTCGCGCCAGGGCGGCGTGAAGGATGCGACCCCGCCGGGCACCCGTCGGCGGGGCCAGGCACAGGCCGACCTCAAGCAGGCCGTCGACGGGCGTGAACACGAGTTCATCGGCTTCGCGTTGCTCGTGGTCGGCGTGCTGCTCGGCCTCGCGATGTACTTCGATCTCGCCGGCCCGCTCGGTCGCGGCGTCGAGGCGTTCATCGGGTGGTTCGTCGGTTTCGGTCGGTACGTGTTGCCCGTCGTCCTCGTGTCCTCGGGCATCGCACTCGTCAAGAAGGGCCAGTCGTCGAGCCCGACCCGGCTCGTGATCGGGTGGGGCCTCATCGGGGCCGCGATCCTCGGACTGCTCCACATCGTCCGCGAGCCGGAGTCGTTCACCGATCTCGACCAGATCGGCGATGCGGGCGGCTGGGTCGGCGCCGCGATCGCGGGGCCGCTCCAGGCATTGGTCGCGTCCGCCGGTGCGGTCGTCGTCCTGTTCGCCCTGTTCGTCGGCGGCGTCCTGCTGATCACCAGCACGTCGCTCAAGACCATGGCGAGCCGCACCGGACGCGGGGTCGGCACGGTGGCCCGCCCGATCGGGCGCGTCGCCAAGAAGGCGATCTCCGACCTCTCGACCCTCAACAGCGATCGCGAGGACGATCCACGCGGCGAACGCCGCAGCGAACGCCGGTCGCGACGCTCGACGCCAACCGACTCCGCCGCCGACACCGGAGAGAACTCGGTCGCCGGCGAGCCGCTGGCACCGTCGCTGTACGACGGTGCGGCCGACGATGATGCGCTGTTCGCCGACGCACCCAAGAAGGCGCCGGCCAAGCGCCGGAAGAAGCCGGCGGCAGCTCAGCAGCCGTCGCTGCCGATCGATGGTGAACAGGTGGGCGACTGGGTGCTGCCGCCGCTCAGCTACCTCAAGCAGGCAGGCGAACAGTCGGTCAACATGGCCGAGATCGAACGGCGCGGGCAGACGCTGCAGGAATCGCTCGCCCAGCACAACGTCGAGACCGAGCTGATCGGCATGACCGTCGGCCCGACCGTGACCCGGTACGAACTCGAACTGGGCCCGGGCGTGAAGGTCGCGAAGATCACGAGCCTCCAGAAAGACATCGCGTACGCGATGGCGGCCACCGACGTCCGCATCCTGGCGCCGATCCCCGGTCGGTCGGCGATCGGTGTCGAGGTCCCGAACCATCAGCGCCAACTCGTCGCGCTCGGCGACCTGATGGTGTCGCCCGAGGCGGCCGAGGCCACCCACCCGCTCGAGGTCGCCGTCGGCAAGGACATCGCCGGCAAGGCGGTCTTCATGGACCTGTCATCCACGCCGCACCTGCTGATCGCCGGAGCGACCGGCGCCGGTAAGTCGAGCGGCATCAACTGCATCATCACGTCGCTGCTGATGCGCACCACGCCCGACGACGTGCGCCTCATCCTGATCGACCCGAAGCAGGTCGAGATGGGTCAGTACCAGCGCCTTCCGCACCTGCTCACGCAGCCGGTCACGAACCCGAAGAAGGCCGCCAACGCCCTCGGCTGGGCCGTCAAGGAGATGGAGCGGCGCTACGACGTGCTCAGCGAGGTCGGCTACCGCGACATCACCGGTTACAACGACGCCTACGCGAAGGGCGAGATCGAGCCGCCGGTCGGCGTGCACCCCGACGACTCGCCGTACGAGCACATGCCGTTCATCGTGGTGGTCGTCGACGAGCTCAACGACCTGATGATGGTCGCCGCGCGCGACGTCGAGGAATCGATCACCCGCATCGCCCAGAAGGCCCGAGCGGTCGGTATCCACCTGATCATCGCCACGCAGCGCCCGTCGGTCAACGTGATCACCGGTGTCATCAAGGCCAACGTCCCCGCCCGCATGGCGTTCGCGGTGTCGTCGCTCACCGACTCGCGCGTGATCCTCGATCAGCCGGGCGCCGAGAAGTTGGTCGGCAAGGGCGACATGCTGCTGCTGCCGGGCAACTCGTCGGTGCCGAACCGCATCCAGGGGTCGTTCGTCGGCGAGGACGAGGTTCGCAAGGTGGTCAAGCACTGGCGTCAACAGGCGCCGGAGCCCACGTACACATCCGAGGTCGAAGGCGACGCCGAGCCGACGCCCGGCACGAGCGGCGGCCCGATGCAGCAGATGACGCTCGACTCGGCGCCATCCGGCGGCGTCGGCGGCACGATGGGCCTCGACGTCACCTCCGACGCCAACTCGTTCTCGGCCGGTGACGACGACGAAGACGCGGTGATGATGCGCCAGGCGATGGAGCTCGTGGTGCGGAGCCAACTCGGGTCCACGTCGATGCTCCAGCGCAAGCTGAAGGTCGGTTTCGCCCGAGCAGGCCGCATCATGGACCTGCTCGAAACTCGCGGTGTGGTCGGCCCGTCCGAGGGATCGAAGGCCCGCGAGGTGCTGATGACCGTCGAAGAGTTCGAGTTGCTCCAGCAGAACGGCCAGCTGTGACGGCCGCCCGATCCTCCCGGCACGTTTGACGGCACGGGGGCGGGGCAGTCTTGACCATGATGGAACAGGTGGGTGCTGACGACGGGTGGGGCGCACGCGTCCGCCTGCGTTCGGTCGCCGATCTGTCGATGATGCGACGTCGGGTGCGCCAGGAACTGGTCGACGCCGGGATCGCCGCCGGCAAGGTCGCCGACACGGTGCTCGTCGTGTCCGAGCTGGCGACCAACGCGTTCGAGGCGTCCCAACCGGGGACGTCGGTTGTCGTGCGGCTACGGATCGGCCGACCGGCCGCTCGCAGCGCCCGGCACATCGAGGTCGACGTCGACAACGTCGGCGCTCCGGTCGACGGCCATCTCGTGCCCCGGTCCGAGCACATGAGCGAGCAGAGCTCGCTGGCAGGACGCGGCTTGGCGATCGCGGCGACGCTCGGCGACGTCGTGGTCGAGGGACGCATCGGCGGGAGCCGCGCGATGTTCCGCACGCCCACCGACTGACCTGCTCGGCCGTTCCCGCCCGGCCAACAGCGCGATCACGTGTTGTGCCTGGAGGATCAGCGGATAGGTCGCTCCGCTCCTCTTCATTCCGCTGATTCCTCCCCGTATCCATTGGGAGTGTCGAGCGGCCAGGTTCGGCAGAGCCTCACCTATCCGCTCGACCTCCTGGCACAACTCGCGATTCGGTCAGCGTTCGTAGACAGGTGCGCCGGCGAGCCAGGTCTGATCGACCTGCGCTCCGGCGATCTCCTCACCGGCGATCGCGGTGATGTCCTGGTCGAGCACGATCAGATCGGCCCGCTGCCCGACGGCGATCTCACCGACATCGTCGTCGAAGGCCTGGTAGGCACTGCCCTTCGTGTATGCACGGATCGCCTGCAGGATCGGGATCCGTTCCTCCGGGAGCCATCCGCCGAACGGCTCACCACGTGCGTTCAGGCGGGTCACCGCGGTCGCCAGGCCGTCGAGCGGACGATGCGACGAGACGGGCCAGTCGGAGCCGAAGCTGATCGGTGCACCCGACCGGGCGAGCGTGCCGATCGGATATTGGAGCGCCGAACGTTGCGGGCCGAGGCGCGGGAAGGTGAGGTCGAGCATCGAGTCGTCGTGCTGTGCCCAGAGGGGTTCGAAGTTGGCGATCACGCCGAGCGCGACGAACCGCGGTCGGTCGGCCGGGTGCACGAGTTGGGTGTGGGCGATCACGGGGCGCCGGTCGCGTCGGCCGTTCTGACGTGCGGCGTGCTCGATCGCGTCGAGTGCCATCCGAACGCCGGCATCGCCGATCGCGTGGACGTGGATCTGGAAACCGTCGGCGTCGAACGCCCTGACGGCCTCGGCGAGCCCCTCGGCCGACCAGTTCGGGAGACCGCACGAGTGCGGTGCGTCCTCGTAGGGCTCGAGCAGGTATCCGGTGCCGGCCTCGATCACCCCGTCGGCGAAGAACTTGATCGTGTTCGCCGACACGGCCGCCGGTCGGCCACCGTCGGCCTTCGCTCGTCGGCGTCCCTCGACGAATCCGTCCCGCTGCCGTCGCCAGGTCGCCGGGTCGGCCCGGAACGCGGCGTTGAAACCGCACGGCGCTCCGGCCCGAGCGCGGTCCAGGTAGACGTCGAGTTCGTCGAGCCGCACCGAGGCGTCCTGCGCCCAGACGATGCCCTCCATCGACATCAGGCGGATCGCCTTGGCGAGACCTCGGTGTTGCGTGTCCGTACCGATCGTCGGCACGTGTCCGTCGAAGAGGCCCATGCCGCCGAACTCCAGGAACATGCCGATCGGCGCGCCGTCGCCGTCACGGACGATCTCGCCGAGCGGGGGTTCTGGCGTGTCGGCGGTGATGCCCGCCGCTGCCATCGCGGCGGAGTTCGCCCACACCGCGTGGTTGTCGGTGGGGTAGAGGGTGACGGGACGGTCGGGGCAGGCTGCGTCGAGCCACTCGGCTCGGCCGAACGCATCCGGCAGGATCGACGGGTCGTAGCAGCGGCCGACCACCCACGCCTCGTCGGAATGGTCGACGCGCCATCTCCGCAGCGCATCCAGGGTGCCGTCGAGGGTGCTGATGCCGGTGAAGTCGAGCGACAGTCGGTTCGTGCCGGCGTGCAGGGGATGGGCGTGGCCGTCGCGGAACGCCGGGAGCAGCGGGCGCCCGTCGAGTTCGACCACGCGGTCGAACGATGCTCGCCAACGCTCTGCCTCGTCGCCGACGGCGACGATCCGGCCGCCCGACACGGCGACCGCGTTCGGGACCGGGCCGCCGTCGAACGTCACGACCGGACCACCCCTGAAGAGCACCGACGTCATGCCGGCATCATGCCAGGTCGCGAACAGTCAGAGGAGTTCGCTGAGCGCGTGGATGACGATGCCGGCGAGACCGCCGACGAGCGTGCCATTGATGCGGATGAACTGCAGGTCGCGGCCGACCTGGAGCTCCATCTTCTCGGCGGTCGATTCGCCGTCCCAGCGCTCGACGGTGTTGGCGATCAGATCGCCGACCTCGCTGCGGTACCGGTCGATCACGTACCCGACGGCACGCTCGACCCAGTCGTTCACCTTGAGCTGCAGCGTCGGGTCGGTGCTCAGACGGGCACCGAGTTGCTGCAGGCTGGTCGCGGCCCTCACCCGGAGTTCGGAGTCGGGATCGTTGGCGGCGTCGATCATCGCCTGCTTGGTGCCGAGCCACAGCGACTCGATCCAGGCCCGGAACTCGGGGTGGTCGAGCAATTCGTCCTTGAGCGCCTCACCCTTGGCGAGCATCTCGGGATCGTGCTTGAGCCGTTCGGCGAGTGCTGCGACCCGGGTGTCGACCGAACCGCGCACCTCGTGGTGCGGGTCGGCGCCGACGTCGGCGATGAAGCTGCCGACGGCGGTGTAGATCTTCTCGAACACGCGGTCGTCGATCGGCTCGGGCACCCACCACGGCGACTCCTCGTCGAGCCGCTTGCGGAACGTCGTCCGGTTGTCGTCGAGGAACCCGCCGAGGCCGACGAGCACCGAGTCGAGTAGCCGTTGATGGTGGCCGCCGTCGATCGTGAGATCGATCGCCTTGCCGAACAGGGGAGCGGCAGGGGTGGAGGAGATCCGGCGCCGGACGACGCCTTCGAGGCCGTGCTGGACCTCCTTGTCGTCGAGGACCTCGAGCGTGCCCTTCAGCGCGTCGCCGAGCGCCTCGCTCGCGCGCTGGGCGTTGGCGGGTTCGGAAAGCCACACGCCGAGTCGGCGACCGATGTCGGCGTGGGCGAGTCGCTCGCCGAGCACCTCCTCGGTCAGGAAGTTGCTCTCGACGAACTCGCCGAGGCTGCGGCCGATCTGGTCTTTGCGCTTCGGGATGATCGCCGTGTGCGGGATCGGGAGGCGGAGTGGGTGACGGAACAGGGCGGTCACCGCGAACCAGTCCGCGAGTGCTCCGACCATCGCCGCCTCCGAGAACGCACGGACGTATCCGACCCAGCCTTCGCCGCCGTGGACGTTGGTGATCACGTACACGACCGCGGCCGCGACCAGGAGCGCGAGTGCCACGGCCTTCATCCGCCGCAGGCTGCGTAGCCGTTCGGCGTCGTTCTGGCCCGGTTCCATCGGCTCGGACGCTACCTGTCGTGCTGCCCCGTTCTACGGTGGGTGGATGACGCGACTGAGCATGATCGGCCCATCCGGACTGTCCGAGGAGCAGCAGCAGCTGTGGGACGGCTTGACGGCGAGCCGCGGGAGCGGACTCGAACTGACCGATGAGCACGGGCATCTCGTCGGCCCGTTCAACGCCTGGCTGCACGTGCCGAAGATCGGTCGGCGGCTGTCGTCGCTCGGTGCCCACCTCCGGTTCGAGACCTCGATCGAACGACGGCTGAGCGAGGTCGCGATCTGCACGGTCGGGGCGCACTGGCGCTCCGAGTTCGAGTTCTTCGCCCATGCGCCGATGGCGCTCGAACACGGTGTCGATCCGTCGGTGATCGAGGCGCTCCGGGCCGGAGAGGTGCCGTCGTTCGATCGCGACGACGAGCAGATCGTGTACGAGGTGGCCCGCCAACTGTTGAACGATCGACGGGTGACCGACTCGACGTATGCGTCGGCCGAGTCCCTGCTGGGCGAGGCGGGCATGGTCGAACTCGTGGCGCTGATCGGCTACTACTGCCTGATCTCGATGCTGCTCAACCTGTTCGAGGTGCCGCTCCCCGGCGACGCCGAACCCAACTGGCCGTGAGCGCGTCCGGCCCCGATCGAGGAGAACCGGACGAGTTCGCGCTCACCGCCGATGAACGGCGGCAGGTCGAGCGCTCCATCGAGCGCGAGAGTGTGTGGCATCTCATCTGGCTGGGGCTGGCGATCACGTTCGTCGCCGGGATCGGTCTGTGGTTCGCGAAGTGGGACGCGGCGACGTTCGACAGGTTCGATTCGGTCGACGGACGGACCATCGCCGTGCCGTACGAGTGCAACGCGCCGGTGCGAGTCCACGTCGACGAACGGGCAGATCGGGTCGTGGTGCGACTCGAGACCCGCACGCCCGCCAACAACCAGGATTGCGCGAACTCGGTGTGCGTGCACCTCGATGCGCCGCTCGGTGATCGGCCCGTGATCGACGAGCGGACCGGCTCGACGGCTCGTCGCGGGTTCGACGATTTCTGCGGTGAGCCCTAGCAGCAACACCTAGCTCGCCGGTGGGCCGAGCAGGTCCCAGCGGTTGCCGGCGATGTCGTCGAACACGACGACTCGGCCGTACGGCTCGTCTCGTGGTTCGCCGTGGAAGGTGACGTCGGCATCGACCATGCGCTCGTAGGCGGCGTCGAAGTCGTCGACCTCGAGGAAGAACGAGACCCGGCCGCCGGTCTGATCGCCGACACGGGCCGACTGTTCAGCGCCTCGCGCCTCGGCCAGGAGGAGTCCGGTCTCGGCCCCCGGCGGGCGCACGACGACCCACCGCTTCGGTAGGCCGTCGTTCGTGAGCGACGGAGCGTCCTCGACCAGGTCGAAGCCCATCACGTCGACGAAGAACTGGATCGCCGGGTCGTAGTCGTCGACGACGAGCGTGACGAGTCCGAGGTGTGCCATGGGGGGAGTCTCGCGTGCCGCGCCCGAACGCGACCGTTCGCCCCGACCGATGGTCGGAGCGAACGGACGAGTCGCGGCTCGGGTCAGAGCGACAGACCGTTGCAGTCGAACAGGTCGTCGCCCAACTCGTCCTCGCTCACACCTTCGGCGTACCCGTCGGAGGACGGCATGTACCCGAACACTCCGAGCGAGATCGGCTCGAAACTCGCATCCCACACGGCGTACGTGTCGTCGTCGTCCCGCTCGAATCCCCAGCTGGTGATGTAACCCTCGCCGCACACGACGCCGGCACCATGGGTGACCGAGGCGCCGCTGTAGACGCTGAAGTCGCCGCCACCGTCGGCCTGATAGCGGATGATGCACCCGCCTTCGAGGAACGTGAACACGCCGATCTCCACCGTGGAGGCGCCGCCACCGACGACGGCGAGCAGTTCGTCGCCGCCGTACGTCAGATCGACGTCGGCGAACCCGATCGCGCGGACCCCATGGGCTCCGGCACCGCTGACCTCGACCTCGGACTGAGCGCCGGTCGAGAACTCGACCCGGAGCTTCCAGGTGCCGTCGAAGTAGGCGACGATGCGGTCGTCGTCGCCGCCGACGCCGTCGATGTCGACCCAGAGTTCGTTGCCGACGATCGCGGTGCCTGGCAGGGTGGGGAGCGGGCCGCACAGCAGCTCGTCGTCGGGTGACGCCAGGTCGTCGATCTCGGTCGGTTCCGGCGGGTCGACCGGCTCGACGGCGAGGTCGTCGGCGCCCGGCTTCGGTGCGGTGTCGATCGCCCGGATACAGCCGGTTTCGTCGGTGGCGAAGGTCCAGCGCTGGTCGGTGTCGTTGTCGACGAGCACGATGTGGTCGCCCTCGTCGCCCTCGACCGGACCGGTGAGGTAGGCCCAACCGGAGATCGCGTCGACGACCGCTTCGGAGACGATGTCGTTCTCCACGACCCGCACATGCCAGCCGCCCTCGGCGCCGTACGCGGTGACGGCGTCGTCGGCGTGACCGTCCCCGTCGGTGTCGAAGGCGAGGGTCGGCATCGAGTCGGGCCGAGGGGGCATCGCGCCGAACGCTCCGCACGGGTCCGGCGCTTCGGTCGTCGGCGGTGCCGTTGGCTCGGGGGAGTGTTCGACGACGTCCGCCGTCGTGGTGGTGTGCGGTGCCGTGCTCGGGGCCACGCTCGGCTCGGTAGTGGCGGGCGCAACGGTGGCGACCGTCGAGTCGACCGCCGGGGTGCCCGGGGAGGTGAGGGTGGTGCCGGTACCGCAGGCGCCGGCCACGAGCATGGTGGCCGCGGTGACGACTGCGAGGCGGTGACGGGGTGAGATCAGTGTGTGCTGCATGCCCGTCCAGATGGCCGTCGACGCCGCACCTCGCACATTGTCGCGAGAAATCTCGGGGTGGGCCGGGCGACGGACGACTCAGGCGGCGCGAACCCGTGCGGCGCGCGGCGGTTCGCCCATCACCCGCTTGTAGGCCCGACTGAATGCCGCCTCGGACTCGTAGCCGACCTCGGTGGCGGTCGACGCGACCGTTCGCCCGTCACGCAGGAGGTCGTGGGCGACGTGCATCCGCCAGCGGGTCACGTACCTCATCGCCGACTCGCCGACGAGTTCGGTGAACCGAGCGGCGAACGCGGAACGCGACATGGCCACCTCGTCGGCGAGTGACGCGACCGACCAGTCACGGGCCGGTTCGGCGTGGATGCGGGCCATCGCCGCGCCGATCTGCGCATCGCGCAGTGCGCCGAGCCAGCCGGTCTGTGCGGCCGGGTCGTTCTCGATCCAGCTCCGGATCGCCTGCAGCACGACGATGTCGCAGAGTCGGCTGATCACGGCGTCGCCTCCCGGTCGCGCCTGCTGCGTCTCCTCCGCCATGAGATCGAGCGTGGTGCGCATCCAGTCGGCCCGGGTGGAGCGGCTCGCTTCGATGTGGATGCACCGTGGGAGTGCGTCGATCAGCTGGCGGGCTGCCGGGTGCTCGAACCGGATGCCGCCGCAGACGACGTTCGTCGGGGCGCCGCCACCTCCGTGTCGGAGGATCGCGTAGTGCTCGGTGATGTAGTCGTGGGGGAGGTCGAGCACGATCGGGGTCTCGGTCTCGGTCGCTCCCCATGCTCGGTGCCCGGTGCCGTGCGGGACGACGATCAGATCGCCGGCGCGCAGGGTGAGGAGCTCGCCGTCGACCTCCACGTTGCAGACGCCGTCGACCACCGCGTGGAACCAGACGCAGTCGTCCATCGGCGGCAACGCGAGGCCCCACGGTTCGGTGAGGTACGACGGGCAGTAGAAGACGCCCGACATCTGGATGTAGCGCAGCGCCTCGCCGATCGAGGGCACCGTGGTGGACGCGTCCATGCCGCCAGTGTGCCGCGAACCTCACCGGTCGTCCAGCCGGCTGGACGAACGAGCATGAAATGGGATGCTTCGGTCATGGACAATCCAGAGAGGGTCGCTCATCCTGGAGCCATGCACAACAACGACACCACCACCGCGACCGCCACGACGATCCTCGAACCGCTGCCGGCGGATCTCCACCGGCCCGATCCCGAGCAGGTGGCCCGTGCGATCGCCAAGCGTTCCTTCGCGACGCTCGCCTCCGTGTCACCCGCGGGGCGCCCGCACGTCGCCGGCGTCCTGTACGAGGCCGTGGCCGATCGGCTGTACATCAGCACGCTGCGATCGAGCCGCAAGGCGCGCAACGTCGCCGCCAACGGGCAGGTCGGCGTCTGCATCCCGATCCGTCGGCTGCCGATCGGGCCGCCGTCCACCGTGCAGTTCCAGGCGGTCGCCGACGTGTTGGCGGCCGACGACCCGGTGATCTCCGGCCTCGTCGCCGACGGTCACCTCGCGTCGATCACCGGCCACGGCGAGCTGGAACTCGCGGACGGATGTTTCCTGCGGATCGCGGTGCCGCCCCGCCAGCTGACCTACGGATTGGGCATGTCGTTGCGCAGCCTGATCAAGGATCCGCTCGGAGCGAGCGGCATCGTCGACCCGGCCCCGGCGCCGTGAGTTGGGTGGTCCCGGCGATCGTCGCCGGTGCGCTCGCGGCCGCGATCAACGCCGGAGCGTTCTTCGTGTTCTCGAACTTCGTGATGCCGGCGCTCGCCGACCTCCCCCCGGCCGAGGGGGCGGCGGCGATGCAGTCGATCAATCGCTTCGCACCCAACCCGATGTTCATGCTGGCCCTCTTCGGCGCCCCGCTGATCGGGGTGCCGGTCCTCGTGGCCGACTGGGGTGAGCGGTCCGGAGCGGAGTTCCGCTGGGTCGCCATCGCCGCGTTCACGTCGATGCTCACGGTCGTGGTGACCGCGGCATGCAACGTGCCCCGCAACGACGCGCTCGCAGTGCTCGACGCCGCGTCGCCGTCGACGGCGTCGTACTGGTCCGACTACGTGACGACGTGGACCCGCTGGAACACGGTGCGGACCGTCACCTCGGTCGTGAGCGTCGGTGCCTGGGCGTTGGCGCTCCGGGGCCGATGAGACCGGGACCGGCGGCCGGTCTCGTGTCGGTCAGATGTCGGGGCGGTCGCCGAACTCGGGCCGCTCGGTGCGGGTCCGCTTGAGCTCCCAGAAGCCCGGCACGTCCATCATGGCGGTCAGCGCGTCCCAGAGTTTGAGCGACAGGTCGCCCGGCGGGACCCGGGTGATCACGGGGCCGAAGTAGGCCTGGCGTTCGCCCTCGCTGTTGTCCATCGCGATGATCGGCGTGCCGATGTCGTTGCCGGCGAGTTCGAGACCGACGTCCATGCGACGACGGATCTCGTCGTCCCACGACTCGTCGTCGGCAGCCGCGGCGAGCTCCGGGTCGAGACCGAGGTGCTCGAGCATCTTCGTGAAGTCGGCGGTGTCGCGCTCGCCGTCGTGGTGCACGGTCGTGCCGGCCAGCAGGTACCAGCGCTGCACGGCGGACTCGCCGGCGTCGGCGCGGACCGCTTCCATCACCCGGAGCATCTGGTGCGTCTTGAACACCGGGGCGTAGTTCTCGGCGTCCGGCTGGACGTCGTTCTTGAACATCAGGCTGATCGGTTGCCAGACGACGTTCAGATCACGGTGTGGTGTCACTTCGTCGACGACCCAACGGGCCGTCACCCAGCACCATGGTCAAATCGGGTCGACCCAGAATTCCACATCGGTAGCCATCGTCCGAGTATGACGTCTTGCGCGCGCAATTACTCCTCGGAGGTCATCGGTCGGAGGCCCGGGGCGCACGGATAGCCTGGGCGAGCCATGTCGCAGCGCTTCTACGTCGAGACTCTGGGGTGTCCCAAGAACCAGGTCGACTCCGACAAGTTGATCGGGACCCTGCTGGCAGACGGCATGGAGCCCACCGACGACGCGTCGGTCGCCGATCTCGTCGTCGTCAACACGTGTGCGTTCATCGACGACGCCCGCAAGGAGTCGGTCGACACGATCCTGGCGCTCGACGAGCAGCGGGCCCCCGACGCGCGGCTGGTCGTCACCGGATGTATGGCCGAGCGGTACGGCGCCGAGCTCGCCGAGGCGTTGCCCGAGGTCGACCAGGTCGCCGGGTTCGGCGTGCCCGTCCACCAGCGGACGGCGGGCAAGACCCTCATCCCGGTCACCTCGGCACCACTGCCCGAACTCGACCTCCTCAACCTGCCTCGACCGAAGTCGATCTCACCGTGGGCGTACGTCAAGATCGCCGAGGGATGTGACCGGTCGTGCGGGTTCTGCGCGATCCCCAGCTTCCGCGGCCCGCAGCGCAGCCGTGACATCGCACAGATCGTGACCGAGGTCGACGAGCTCGCCGCCCGCGAGATCGTGCTGGTGGCGCAAGACCTCGCCTCGTACGGCAAGGACCGCCCGGACGAACTCGGAGCGGGTTCGATCGTGCCGTTGATCGAAGCGGTCGCCGAGCGGACCGACTGGGTCCGCCTGCTCTACCTCTACCCGAGCGACCTGACCGACGAGCTGATCGACACGATCTGCGCGACCGAGGTGCCGTACTTCGATCTGTCGCTCCAACACGTCAGCAAGCCTCTGCTGCGGCGCATGCGCCGGTGGGGTGACGGCGACCGGTTCCTCCATCGGATCGGCGACATCCGCGCCCGGCAACCAGACGCAGCGTTCCGGTCGAACTTCATCGTCGGCTACCCCGGCGAGACCGAGGCCGATCACGATCAGCTCCTCGCGTTCGTCGAGGCGGCGCAACTCGACTGGTGCGGCTTCTTCGCCTACTCGCCCGAAGAGGGAACCCACGCCTACACGCTCGACGGCGCCGTCGAGCGCTCGTTGATGCACGAACGCCTCGCCGAGCTGCGCGAGCTGCAAGACGACATCACGGCCGAGCGTCGCGACGAGATGATCGGGCGCACGGTCCGGGTGCTGGTCGACGAACCCGGCGTCGCCCGGAGTGTTCGAGAGGCGCCCGAGATCGACGGCGTCATCCACGTCGCGGCCGAACTCGCGGTCGGCGAGTTCGCCGACGTCCGGATCATCGATGCGCTCGGGCCCGACCTGGTCGCCGACGGTGGGGTGCTCACCGACGAGGACGACGACTGATGCCGGTCGACCCGAACGCGCTCGCGACGTGGGCGAATGCCATCACCGTCGGTCGGCTCGTCGTGTCGCCGATCATGTTCCTCGTGATCCCCGATCACAACCGTGGCTCGTGGCTGGCGTTCATCCTGTGGTTCGTGCTGTGCGTCAGCGACGGCATCGACGGCTATCTCGCCCGGCGTCACGGGACCACCACCTCGGGGGCGTTCCTCGACCCGCTCGCCGACAAGGTGTTGGTGCTCGGCGCGATGTTCACCCTCGTCACACGCGACGTGTTCTGGATCCTCCCGGTCGCACTGATCGCCGGACGCGAGGTCATCATCAGCGTGTATCGCACGTTCGTCGCATCCAAGGGCGTCAGTATCCCCGCGAGTCAAGTCGCCAAGTGGAAGACCGTCTTCCAGCAGTCGGCGGTCGGATTCGCGCTGTGGCCGTGGTTCGCCGTCGACGCCAAGTGGTTCTGGGTCACGCTCCTGTGGGTCGCCGTCGGCCTGTCGATGCTCAGCGGGATCCAGTACCTCTGGTACTCACGGGTCACCGGCAGGGCGCTCGACGAGGCCGGGGTCCACTGACCGTGCGTTGCGACGTCCTCGCGGTCGGGACCGAACTGCTGCTCGGGCAGATCATCGACAGCAACTCGGCGTGGATGGGCGAACAGCTCGCTGCGCACGGCATCGATTCGCTCGTCCAGGTCAAGGTCGGCGACAACATCGGGCGGATCACCACGATGCTGCGGCGGATGCTCGACGACAGCGACGCCGTCATCATGTGCGGTGGGCTCGGCCCGACGCACGACGACCTCACCCGCGAGGCGATCGCGGCGGTCATGGGCGTCGAACTCGAACTCGACCATGCGGTCGCCGACACGATCCGCGACATGTTCGAACGTCGCGGACGGCGCATGTCCGACAACAATCTGCGCCAGGCGATGGTGCCGGTCGGGGCGTCGATCATCCCGCAGACACGAGGCACCGCCCCCGGCCTCGTGTGTCCGGTCACGATCGACGGCGTCGACAAGGTGGTGTTCGCCGTCCCGGGCGTGCCGCACGAGATGAACGACATGTTCGAGCGTGGCATCATGCCCGAGTTGCTGCGGCGCAGCGGCGATCGTTCGGTGATCGGGAGCCGCGTCCTGCTCACCTGGGGTGAGAGCGAGAGCGGTCTGAACGAACGACTCGACGGCGTCATCGCCGAGTTGGAGGCGCTCGGCAACCCGACGCTGGCGTTTCTCGCGAGCGGGTGGAACGGCCTGAAGATCCGGCTGACGGCCAAGGCGCCCGACGCGGCCGCATGTCGTGCGCTGCTCGACTCGTGGGAGGCGATGGTGCGCGCCGAGGTCGGCGACATCGTCTTCGGTGTCGACGGCGACTCGATGGAGTCGGTCGTCCTCGACCTCATGCGCCGGAACAACTGGACGCTGGGCCTCGCCGAGTCGGTGACCGGCGGTCTGGTCGGGGCTCGGCTGACCGGGATCTCCGGATGCAGCGACGTGTTCCGTGGCTCGATCGTGTCGTACGCCACCGAGGTCAAGCAGCAGGTGCTCGGGGTGAGCTCCGGTCCGGTCGTCAACGAGGAGGCCGCGCTCGAGATGGCGCGCGGCGCGCGTGATGTCCTCGGCGCCGACGTCGCACTCTCGTTGACGGGCGTCGCCGGCCCGGGCGAGCAGGACGGTATGCCCGCCGGCACCTTGTGCATCGGGCTCGTCTGGCCCGACGGTGAGCTCACCCGCTCGGTGCGTCTTCCCGGCCTGCGTGAGCAGATGCGACAGTTCTCGGTGATCACCTCACTCGACCTGCTCCGGCGCACGCTCGACTGACCTCACCCGGCGTGCCTGCCACACCACGAACCGCGCTACTACGGTGGTGCCGGTGACGTCACCACTCGGGCCGCCCAACGAGCCGTCCAGCCCGCCCCCGCCGCAGCCGCCGGCCATGCAGCCGAAGTACCTGATCGGGCTCGGTATCGCCGCGGTCGTGGTGCTCGTCGCCGCGGTGATCGTGCTCGTCGCCCGGTCGGGCGGCGGTGACAGCGTCGCCGTCGACGACGGCGTGACGACGACGCTCGACGAGACCGCACCGACGACGTCGCCGATCCCGCTGCCGGCCACCACGACGGTCACCAGCACCACCACGACCACGTCGACCACCAGCACCAGCACGACGTCGACGACGACGCTCCCGCCGCTGCCGCCCGTGGCGAATGCGGGCGACGATCTGGCCGCCGACGCTGGCTCCGACGTCGTCCTGACGGCGATCGAGATGAGCGAACCGAACCAGGCGATCGTGTGGCGTCAGATCGGCGGCCCCGATGTGACCGACGGAGCGGGCCGCCTGCGGGGCAACGACGCGAGCTTCGCGGCACCGGCGTCGCCGTCGACGCTGTACTTCGAACTCGATGTGACCGGCCGCGGTGGCGAGGTCGTCACCGACGAACTCCGCATCGACGTGTTCGAGGATGCGAGCCGGGCCGTCTTCGTCGACGGGGACGGCGGCGACGACGCCGGTGACGGGTCTCGCGACCTCCCGTTCCGCACCCTCGTCCGGGCACTCGACTTCACGGGTGGCACGTCGACCGACATCTACGTGCGGTCGATCGACCGGGCGTACTCGACGGGGACGGCACTGCTCGATCGTGGTTCGAGCCTGTACGGCGGGTACGACGACGACTGGGTACGTGACCTCCGACGTCCGGCGTCGGTGTCCGGCACCGATGCCGGCATCGCCGTGTTCGACGCCGATCGCGCCGTCATCTCCGGCGTCGAGGTCGTCGGGCCCGACCTCGCCACCGGTGACCCGTCGTACGGGATCGTCGCAGCGGGCGTCGGCCGACTCGAGATCGACCACGCCAGCGTCCGTGCAGGGACGTCCACGGGCGTCAGCGTCGGTCTCGCGACCGAGGCGGTCGGCACGCTCGTCATCACCGAGGCGAGGATCAGCGGCGGTGCCGCCGGCGACGGCGACCCCGGCGTCGTCGGCGAACCGACCTCGGCGGTCGCTCCGAGCGGAGCCGACGCGCCGGCAGACCCGCCGACTCCCGGGCCCGCCGGCGGCAACGGCGGCGCGGGTGGCGAAGGTGGTGCGGGCCTCGAACGGGGCGACGACGGTGCCGGACCGGCCGGTGGCGTCGGCGGTGAACCGCGTCAGGCCGGTGGCTCGGGCGGCGGTGGTGCCGGTGGACCCGGTGGTGTCGGCGGCGACGGCGGAACGGTCGTCGACGACGATCCCGCCAGGGCCGGTGCCGGGCAGCCGGGAGCGCCCGGTGGCGAAGGCGTCGGTGGGTCCGGTGGCGGTGGCGGCGGCGGTCTCATCCTCCACGACGGTGGCGGTGGCGGTGGCGGCGGTGGCGGCGGGACGGGCGGCGCCCCGGGCCTCGGCGGCACGGGAGGACATCTCTCGGCAGGCATGTGGCTCGTCGACACCGACGACGTCGTCATCAGTGCGTCCACCATCGAGGGTGGCGTCGCCGGGTCGGGCGGTGCGGGCGCTGCCGGTGCCGCCGGCGGGCAGGGCGGCGGCGGCGGTGGCGGTGCCGAAGGCGTCTCGACGTTCGTCGACACATCGGGTGCCGGTGGCGGCGGTGGCGGCGGTGGTGCCGGCGGGCAGGGCGGCACCGGTGGCGGCGGTGGCGGTGGTCGGTCGGTCGGGTTGGTGACCTCCGGCGAGGGTGTCATCGAGGTGATCGGTTCGGTGATTCGTGGCGGTACCGGCGGCGACGGCGGACCCGGCGGTGACGGCGGGCTGCCCGGCAATCCAGGATCGGGTGGTGCCGGTCGACTCGGCGGGGGTGGTGCCGGTGGGCTGCGTGCCGACGGCCCCGTGGCAGCCTCCGGAGCGCCCGCCTCCGGCGGCGACTCGATCGGATGGTGGGACGTCGGCGGCTGGTCGCGCACGATCACCGACACCACGATCCGGGCCGGTACGCCCGGGCGAGGTGGTGGCCCCGATGCCCGTTCCGCCGCCGCGCTCGACACCGTGTTCTGACCGAACCCCGCGCCGGCATCGTCGGCCGCCGTGCATCGACCCGATCGAGGTGGATACATTGCCCGGTGCCCCCGTAGCTCAGCTGGATAGAGCGTCGGCCTTCTAATCCGAAGTGCGCAGGTTCGAATCCTGTCGGGGGCGCTGTAGCCTGGGAACACGCTGTTTCCGGGTCGACCGGCAACGTTTGGACGCGAAAGGCACTGCGTGAACTTCAAGAAGGGCGAGACCGTCATCTATCCCCAGCACGGCGCATGCGTCGTCAAAGGGACCAAGAAGATGGAGGCCTTCGGTGAGAAGCAGGACTACCTGATTCTCGAGACCGTCATCAGCGAGATGGTGTTGAAGGTGCCGGTCGACAAGGCCGAAGAAGTCGGCGTCCGGCCGCCGGTGAGCGCCGACGAACTCGAAGACCTCGTGGCGGTGCTCGCCAAGCCCGACCCGCGCGTGCCGTCCAACTGGAGCCGCCGGTTCAAGAACCACCAGGAGAAGCTCAAGAGCGGCGACGTCTATCAGGTCGCCGAGGTGGTTCGGAACCTGGCGGCACGCAACCGCGACGCCTCGCTGTCGGCCGCCGAGCGCACCATGTACGAGCGGGCTCGGGTCAACCTGATCTCCGAGATCTCGCCGGCGCTGAAGGTCTCCTCCGAGGCCGCCGAGGAGTACCTCGACGAAGCGCTCGCCAAGGGTGTGCTCAAGCCGGAGAAGGCCGAGAAGCCGGAAAAGGCCGAGAAGCCGGAGAAGGCCGAGAAAGCCGAAAAGGCCGAGAAGGCCAAGAAGTAGCGTCCCGGTCGCCTCAGGCGACCGGGAAGTCGCCCTGCACCCAGGGCATGTCGAACGTCACGACGAACAGCTTCGGCGCGCCGGCGATCGGCTCGGTCACCCGTGTGGCGGCGACCGTCGCACCGGCCGGGAGGTCGACCGACCGTGCGTCGTCGATCCCGACCTGTTCCGGGCGGAACCACACGAGCGGTGCCGGTGGGGCCCCCATCGACTCGGGGTCGGGCACCCCGACCGCATGGCCGATCGTGTAACCGGAGTGATCCGACCGCTCGACCACCACGAAGTGGGCGATCCGTCGATGCCGTGACCAGGTCGACGAGTGGTTGTTCGCGACGACGCTCGCCGAGTCACCGACCGCGTGGCGGGTGAGCACCGCCAGGCCGACACCCGAACCGGGCAGGAGCCGACTGGTCGGGTAGTACGACAGCTCCCAGGCGTGTCGGACCCGGAGGCGGTCGGCGAGTCGTTCGACGTCGTCCTCGGTGATCGACTGGAGCGCGATCGCGTCGGCATCGAGGGCAGCGAGGGCGTCGCCGACCACTCCGGCGTCGGCGTGGGGCACGAGCCAGCTGGCGATCGTCCACGTGCGCGGCACCGTCTCCAGGGGCATGTGACCAGTCTGGCTGACGCGGACCTCGTTCGGGGGTTTGGCCGGCCTCGCGAGGGATCTGCGAGAATCGGACCATGGCACGAGTCGCATTTCTCGGGTTGGGCGTGATGGGTGGGCCGATGGCCGGACACCTCGCACGGGCCGGTCACGAGGTCACCGTTTACAACCGAACCGCCTCCAAGGCATTGGCCTGGGTCGGTGAGCACGGACACCAGGCGTCGCCGACGCCGGCCGAGGCCGCCGAGGGTGCGGAGTTCGTGATGATGTGCGTCGGCAACGACGACGACGTCCGTACCGTGGCCCTCGGCGCTTCGGGGGCGGTGCCGGCGATGGCCGAAGGCGCGGTGCTGGTCGATCACACGACGGCGTCCGCCGACGTCGCCAGGGAACTCGCAGCGGCGTGCGCCGAGCGTGGTCTCGGCTTCGTCGATGCGCCGATCAGCGGCGGACAGGCCGGTGCCGAGAACGGTCAGCTCACGGTGATGTGCGGGTCGGATGTGACCGAGGTGTTCGGCGCCGCTCGCGAGATCATCATGGCCTACGCGCGCGAATGCCGCCGATTGGGCGATGCCGGCGCCGGCCAGACCACCAAGATGGTCAACCAGATCTGCATCGCCGGGCTGGTCCAGGGACTCGCCGAAGGGGTGGCGTTCGCCCAGAAGGCCGGCCTCGACATCTCCGAGGTGGTCGCCACCATCGGCAAGGGGGCGGCGGCGAGCTGGCAGATGGAGAACCGAGCCGAGTCGATGGCCGCGGGAGAGTTCGAGCACGGTTTCGCGGTGGAATGGATGCGCAAGGACCTGGCGATCTGCCTCGCCGAGGCCGACCGGCTGGGTGCCCGGCTCCCGGTGACCGCGCTGGTGGACCAGTTCTACCAACACGTGGTCGAGCGGGGAGGACGTCGGTGGGACACCAGTTCCCTCGTGCAGTTGTTGCAGCAACCCTGACGCTGGGCGCGGCTGCCTGCGGTGGGTCCGACGGTGGCGGCGATCCACCCCCGGTGCTCGAGGTCGCCCGTGGGCAGGTCGAGTCCGGAGCGCGGGGTTCGACGGGGGAGCAGAGCGCGGACGGGTCGCAGGCGGGCCCGACCGAACTGCCGCCACCCGACCCGTCGGCGTTCGAGGGTGCGCACCGGGTCGTCAACCTCTTCGCCGAGCCGGTCGGCGGCGACGCCGGCCCGACCGCCATCGACGTGTGGGGCCGCCGTACCTTCGAGCACGGCCCGGTCCTCCTGGCCGAGAACGTCGGGTTCGGCGCTGCATCGGGGTACTTCGCGGCGCCCGTCGGTTCGTCCGTGGTGATCGTGAGCGCCGGAGCCGGCCCCGACGGCGAGGAGCGCGCGGTGCTCCCCGACGTCGGCGACACCGATCAGGTCACGTCGGTGTTCACCAACGGTGCCGATCCGGCGAGCGAGCGGACATCGGCCATCCACGAAGTCGGCGCCGACCTCGCGCCCGCCCCGCCGGCCGAGGGGCACGGCATCGTGATCGTCGTGGCCGCCAACCTGCAGGCCTTCCGCGACGAGTTGCTGGCGTCGGTCGGCGCCGATTCCTTCTTCGTCGGCGACGGTTCCGACACCTGTCGAACCCAACGGATCGAGGCGACCGGTGCCGCGCCCGCCGTCCTCGGGACGGCGGAGCGCGTCGAGCTGGAGGTCGCGTCGGGGTCGGCGCAGGTCTCGCTGCACGCCTGGTCGCCGAGGGGCGGCTGTGACGGTCCGTCGATCCTCGACGCGACGGTCGACGTCGTCGCCGGCTCGGTCACGACGCTGTTGGTCTCCACGCGTGACGGCAGCGGCTTGTCGTCGCTCGCGCTGCCCGCCGGCGGGTGATCCTCCGTCAGCGGACGGTCAGGGGCATCCGGTCGACGCCTCGGATGGTGATCCGATCGCGCCAGTGCGGTTCGTCGGCGAGCTCGATCTGCTCGAATCGGCGGATCAGGCGAGTGATCGCGACCGTCGCTTCGAGCTTCGCGAGCGAGGCGCCGAGGCAGTAGTGGATGCCCGCCGCGAACGCGGTGTGTCGCCCGGCGTTCGGTCGGTCGAGCCGAAGCGTGTGCGGATCGTCGAACATCGCCGGGTCGTGGTTCGCGGCGCCGAGCACGGTGAGGATCGTGTGCCCGGGTTCGACCACGACGCTGCCGCCGGCCGCATCGGCGAACGACATCGGCTGCATCGCCACGCGGACCGTGTGCTGCACCGGACCGTCGTAGCGGAGGAGTTCATCGACGGCGTTGGCGTCGAGCGTGGTGTCGGTCCGCCATCGGTCGAGTTGGTCGGGATGGCGGAGGAGCGCCAGCATGCCGTTGCCGATCAGGTTGACGGTGGTCTCGTGGCCGGCCACGTACAGCAGCACGACGAACGAGATCAGCTCCTCGAAGCTGAGGGTGTCGCCATCGTCTTCGACCGCGAGCAGCGCCGAGAGGAGATCGTCGCCGGGGGCTGCACGTCGGGCCTCGATCACCTCGATCAGGTACGGGACGAGCGCGAGCACGGCGGCTTCGGCGGCGTCGAGGTCGGCGAGGGTCGCCGCCGGCTCCAGACTGGCGGTGAGCGCCTGGCTCCAGTCGCGGAGTTCGTCGGCACGATCGGTCGGCATGTCGAGCAGTTCGGAGATCACCTGGAACGGCACGGGGAAGGCGAGGTCGTCGATCAACTCGATCGTGCCTCGGTCGGCGGCGGCGTCGAGCGCTTCGTCGACCATGTGCTCGATGCCGGGTCGGAGCAGTTCGATCTGGCGGGGCGTGAACGCCTTGGAGACGAGCCGGCGCAACCGGGTGTGGTCGGGTGGGTCGAGGTTGAGGATCGACTTGGCGCCACCGCGGCGCCGTTCGCGACGGCGGATCCCGACCTCGTCGGTCGGCGCGACGATGGCGTTCGCCTCGACGTCGCGGCTGACCTCGTTGCTCCGCAGCGTGGCGAACACGTCGGCGTAGCGGGTGAGCACGGTCTGTCCGCCCGGCGCCAGGTAGGCGGGAGCCTCCGTGCGCAGCCGGTCGTAGTAGGGGTACGGGTCGGCCCGGAACGCCGGGTCGAAGGGGTTCCACAGGGTGGTGCTCATGTCAGGTGCCTTCCGGGGGAGCGATCGCAGGGTTCCATTCGTAGGTGTCGGGTTCGACCCCGGGCCAGACGACCCACTGGGCGCCGGAGATCCGCTCGTCGAGCGATCGGGTGACGACGTCGGCGATGCGTTCGGTCGGCATGATCTCGAGTCCGATCGCTCCGATCATCTCGCGGGCGTGCTCGCCGATGATGTTGGTGTCGGTGAACCCCGGGCAGATCGCGCTGATGCAGACGTCGGGTGTGTCGGGCCCGTCGAGCGAGGCGGCGACCGACCGGACGAAGCCGACGACGGCATGCTTGGTGAGCGCGTACACCGGGTCCATGCCGACCGGGACGAGGCCGGCGACCGAAGCGGTGGCCACGATGTCACCGGTGCCGCGTTCGACCATGCCCGGCAGCACGGCTCGGGTGCCGAAGACAACGCCGTCGACGTTGATCGACATGATCCGTCGGTACGCCTCGTCGGTGAGCGACGCGATCGAGAGGCCTTCGGTCGGAGGGAGACCCTGGTTGGTCGAGATCCCGGCGTTGAGGAAGGCGATGTCGAACGGGCCGGCGGTGGCGACGACCCGGGCCCAGGCGGTCGGATCGCCCACGTCGAGCATCGCGAACGATCCACCGACCTGCTCGGCGACCGCTGCGCCGCCGGCCTCGTCGATGTCGGTGACGACGACATCGGCGCCGAGTTCGGCCATCGCGATCGCCGTCGCCTTGCCGATCCCGCTCGCTCCGCCGGTGACGATCGCCCGACGGTCGTCGAGTCGCATGGTGCTGATTCCGTTGCTCATCGACAACAAGTAAACACTGGTGTATACATAGAGGTCAATGCGGACGTCGACGAATCCAGCGCACGGGGCACCCGGCAGCTCGCCGGGGGCGGTGCGGCTGCCGCGTGCCGAGCGTCGTGCCCAACTGATCGGAGCCGCCGCGTCGGCGTTCCTCGAACGCGGTTACGACGGCACCTCGGTCGAGTCCGTGGCGGCGCAGGCCGGCGTCACGCGGCTGATCGTCTACCGCAACTTCGACGGCAAGGAGGCGCTGTACCGGGCCGTGCTGAACTCGGTGACCGAGCGGTTGCGTGTCGAGTTCGACGACGACCGGACCACCGAGATCGCCGCCCGGCTGCTCCGAGTGGCGCGCGAACAGCCCGATGCGTTCCGGCTCCTGTGGCGTCACGCTCGGCACGAGCCGGCCTTCGCTGCCGAGGCCGAGATGTTCCGTCTGGTCGCGGGCGAGTACGCCGACGCGATCATCGTGCGGTACATCGCCGACCCCCGATACCGGCGGTGGAGCGCAGCAGTCGTGGTCGACCACCTCCACGAAGGCATCTGCACCTGGCTCGACATCGGTGATCCGGCGCTCGACGACGAGTTCGCCGAGCGGTTGCGCGCCGGGGTGCGTGCGCTGGTCGCCGCGTGGTCCGACTGACGCACCTCGGCCGTTCGGCCGTGAGCGACGGCGATACGGTCCTGTCATGACCGACTTCCCGCCCGGATTCTTCGATCGGGCCGACGACGCTCCCGATTCGGTCTTCTACGAGCCCGACCGGTTCGTCACCCACATCGACGACGGCGCGATCGCCGCCGTTTCCGAGCTGTACCGCGAGCTCGTTCTCACCGGCGACGTCCTCGATCTCTGCTCGTCGTGGGTGTCGCACTTTCCATCGACGCCCGACCGGCTCGTCGCCCTCGGCATGAACGCGAACGAGCTCGCGGCGAACCCGGCGGCGACCGACACCCTCGTGCACGACCTGAACGTCGATCCGCATCTGCCGTTCGACGACGCGTCGTTCGACGCCGTCACCTGTTGCGTGTCGATCGACTATCTGGTGAGACCCGTCGAGGTGTTCGATGAGGTGGCGCGGGTGCTGCGTCGCGGGGCGCCCTTCGTGGTGACGTTCTCGAACCGCTGCTTCCCGAACAAGGCGATTCGGGCATGGCTCGCCGCCGACGATCGGCAACGGTGTTCGATCGTCGCGGCCTACTTCGGTGCGGTCGGATGGTTCGCCCCGGCCACCGTGCAGCTCCGCAACCCGTCGCGATCGGGCGATCCGCTGTACGCGGTGTGGGCCTCGACCTACGGATCCGGCGTCGAGGTGCGTCCGGCGACGGCCGGCGACCAGGCCTTCGTCACCGAGATGCTCTACGAGGCGCTCTTCGTCCCGCCGGGCGCCACGCCGCTCGACCGATCGATCGTCGACGAGGTGGAGGACCTCGCTCGATATCACCGTGGGTTCGGCGCCGAGCCCGGCGACGTCGGACGCGTCGCTCACGACCGAGATGGCGAGCCGGTGGGTGCAGCCTGGGTTCGTCAGCTGCGCGGTTACGGGTTCGTCGACGAGCGCACGCCCGAGCTGTCGATCGCGGTCGTCGGGTCGCGACGCGGCAGCGGGGTGGGGGCGGCGCTCCTTGCGTCGTTGCTCGACGCCGTACCGCGCGCCAGCCTGAGCGTCGACCGGCGCAACCCGGCGGTGCGTCTCTACGAGCGGCTGGGCTTCGAGGTCGTCGACGACGACGGCGAGCACACACTCGTGATGCTCCGCTCGGGGGACGCCACATGAGCGCCGTGCCGGCGACCGAGCTGCTGCCCCTCACCGAGCAGGGGCGTCGCTTCTCGACGTCGCGGACGGTGCGGCTCGGCGACGTCGACACCCGTGGACAGGTTCGCTTCGACGCGATCGCCCGCTACCTGCAAGACGTCGCCAGCGACGATGCGTTGACCGCGCGCCTGCCGAATGCGATGGGGTGGGTGGTGCGCCGCACGATGATCCGGGTCGACGAGCCGTGTCGCCTCAACGAGAACATTGAGCTCACCACGTACTGCACGGGATTCGGCAGGTCGTGGGCGGAACGGCGGACCTCGATCGGTGGCGATGCCGGGGGAGCGATCGAAGCGGTCAGCCTCTGGGTCCAGATCGACACCGAGACCGGTCGACCGGCCCGACTGGGCGACGAGTTCGTCGCCCGCTACGGCGAGGCAGCGGCCGGTCGCACGGTGTCGTCGAAGCTTTCGCTCCCGCCACCGCCGTCCGATGCCCGACGCGGCAACTGGAGCTTCCGTGCCACCGACCTCGACCCGTTCGAACACGTCAACAACGCCGCACAATGGTCGCTGCTCGAGTCGCTCGACGCGTTCGAGGATCGTCGCGGCGTCGCCGAACTCGAGTATCTCGCCCCGGTCGGGCTCGGCGCGATGGAGCTGCTCGTCGCCGGCACCTCGGCGTGGCTGCTCGTCGGCGACCGTACGGCGAGTGCGTACCGGTGGACGCCGGCGGCCGCTGCGCACGACGGCGCGCCGGCGGTCTGACCGAGCGGTCCCCGAGCCGCCGGTCCCGCCGTCGGCCGTGATCAGGTCGGTTCGGTGACGCGGGTTCTCGCGTAGTCGCCGTGCAGCCAGTGCCATGCGGACTGTGCTGCGACGAACCGTTTCAAGCGCAGCGGGGTTCGCCGCAGGTCGTCGGCGGGAAGGCGGCTGAGCGCTCGGTCGTACCACTTGACCGCTTCGACTTTGGCGCCCGAGCGGTCGCTCTCTTCGCCGGCTTCGGTGAACGCTTCGACGGCATCGTCGAGGTCGGCCGCATCGGCCGCCGCGAAGTAGTGGGACGCCACCGCTGCCGACACGCCCTCCGACCGCGGCTGCGATGCCCACGCTCTCGCCGCCGCCACGTGCAGATCTTCGAGATGGAGCACCGACATCGACGCCGTTGCCGCCTTGCGGAGGATCGCATGGGTGAACCGGTATTGCCGCTCGCCGTGGTCGACCTCGTCGAGAATGCCGGCCTGTGTCGCCTCGGCCAGTGCGGCCGGCACGTCGGACACCACTCCTGCGAACCGGCGGAGCAGCCCGACCGGAGCCGCCTCACCGAGGACCGCTGCGTACTCGAGCAACCGTCGTGTCTCGGGTGACAGGCGACGGAGTCGGCGCTCGACCACCTCGGTCACCCCGACCGGAACACCGTCACGCGACCCGGTCTCGGCGATGTGGCCGATGATCTCGATCGCCAGGAACGGGTTGCCGTCCGTCTCTCGATACACCCAGCCCGCTGTATCGTCGTCGCTGCTCAGCGGCCCGGACGGCATCAGGAGCATCAGGTCGGTCGCCGGAAGCCCGGCCAGCAGCATGCGCTCGACCTGGGGCTCGGTGCGCAGGTCGGCGAGGATGTCGTCGAACAACTCAGCAGCTTCCGTCGTGCGATGCGTGCCGATGGTCATCGACCCCGGCAACCGGTGCCCGGCCGCCAGATAGTGGAGCAGTCGCAGCGTCGCCGAGTCGGCCCACTGCAGATCTTCGAGGATCAGGATCAGATTTCGGCTGCCCTGGATCTGCTGCAGGATCCAGCAGAACGTGTCGAAGCGTTCGAGCAACGTGATCGCCGCGGCGGACGACGTGTGTTCGTCCGACGGTCGGCCGGCCCGCTCGTTCCTCAGCGACGGAATGACTTCGGCCACCACGTCCCGGCGGCGCCCGAGCAGTGCTTCCGCGACGTCGTCGCCGATCGACCGGACATGGTCGGTCAGCGCCTCGACGAACGGTCGATAGGGCGCCGCGACGTGCTCGTCGCATCGGCCGACCAGCACCACCGTGTCGTCGTCGGCCGCGATCCGTGCGACCTCGGCGGCCAACGTGGTCTTGCCGATGCCCGGCTCCCCGCCGACGAAGATCGTGTGTTGGGCGCCGTGCTTCGTCTGGGCCAGACGGTTCCGGATTCGTGCGACTTCCGCAGTCCGTCCGACCATCGCCCCTGACAAGGGCGACGCTCCCTGCGCAATCGGTGGTGCGTCGAGTGCCGGATCGTGGTCGAGGATCTGCTGTTCGACCTCGACCAGACGCCGGCCCGGCGACACCCCGAGTTCGTCGGCCAACACTCGGCGCGACTCGGCCAGGCTACGCAGGGCGTCGACCTGCCGCTCGCTGCGGTACAGGGCGATCGCCAGCGTCGCCCGCAGCCCCTCGCGGTACGGGTACTGCTCGATCAGTTCGTCGAGTGCGGCGATCGCCTCGTGGTGAGCGCCGAGGCGGACGAGCGTGTCGGCGTGCAGTTCGGCCGCGTCGACCCACTGCTCCGTCAACCTCACCGACACTGCCGCGAGCGGCCCGTCCGGTGCCGCCTCGCCGAACGGCCGGTCGGCACCGAGTGCGAGCGCTTCGGCCAGCAGCGTCAGCGCGAGCCGAGGCTCGGCCGCTTCAGCTGCGGCGCGGGCGCGTCGAACGAGTTCCCGGAACCGGACCGCGTCGACGGCGCTGCCGTCGAGGGCGAGTGCGTACCCGTGCTCGGTGGTCGTGATGCGCGAGTGCCCGACGATCTTGCGCAGGTCCGAGATGTATCCCTGGACCAGGTTCGGAGCCGACGGAGGCGGGTGCTCGCCCCACAGCGCGTCGATGATCGAGTCGACCGACCGGCTGCTGCCGACGTGCAACGCGAGGAACGCGAGCAGCCAACGCGCCTTGGCGGCACCGATGCGAATGCCGGCCTCGTCGTCGAGGTCGACCTCGATACCGCCGAGCAGTCGAACCTCCATCGCTCCAGTCTGGCTCCAGCGGCACTCCAGGCCGCGCACGCATGCTGAACCTCGTCACGAAACACCGACCAGAAGGAGCAGAATCTCATGCAGAGCTACTTGATCGAACGCCACTTCGGCCACATCACACCGGAACAGCTCGCCGCCGGCGGGTCGAAGTCCAAGCGGTGCGCCGCGGAGGACTTCGCCGACACCATCGTCTGGAAGCAGTCGCATGCGCTCGAGACCACCGACGGTCTGGTGACCTATTGCCTGTACGAGGCCGCCGGTGAAGACGCCATCCGCGCGCACGCATCGGCCGCCGGATTGCCGTGTGACAAGATCAGCGCCGTACAGGTCGTCGGGCCCGACGACTTCGAGTGAGAGAAGGGTTCGGGATCGTGCCGAAATTCCTGGTCGAACGTGTGTGGGATCCGATGGACGAAGCCGAACTCGCCAAGATGGCCGTGCTGTCGCAACGGATCATCGACGAGACCTTCTCCGACATCACGTGGGAACGGTCCCAGGTCGCGGTCGACGACGACGGCGTGATTCGAACCTTCTGCGTCTACGGTGCGCCTGGCAAGGATCGGGTGCGTGAGCACTCGGCCGTATTGGGATGCCATCGAATCGACAACATCTACGAGATCGCCGGCGACATCGACCCCGCCGACCTCCCCTCGTAGCCGACGGTTCGAGTATCCGACACGTGCGTCGGACGCCGGGCGCGGATCAGGCGGGGTGCGGTTGATCAGGCCCAGCCGTCGTCGTCGACGGCCGGAAGGTGGAACGAGGCGAGCCCCGTCTCGATGCGATCGACGATCGTCTCGATGATCTCGACCCGGGCCCATCGCTTCTGTTCGCCGGAGACGAGATGCCATGGCGCCAGGTCGTGATCGGTCTGTTCGAACATGTCCTCGACCGCGGCGTGGTAGTCGCCGATCTTGTCGCGGTTGCGCCAGTCCTCGTCGGTCAATTTCCAGCGCCGGAGCGGGTCGCGTTGACGCTTCTCGAATCGGCGCAGCTGTTCCTCCGGGCTGATCTGCACCCAGAACTTGATGACGATCAAGCCCTCCAGCACGAGGTTGCGCTCGAACTGCACGATCTCGTCGTAGGCGCGCTGCCACTGGTCGACGGTCGCATAGCCCTCGACGCGCTCGACCAACACGCGGCCGTACCAGCTCCGGTCGAACAGGGCGAAGCCGCCGAGCCCCGGGACGTCGGACCAGAAGCGCCAGAGGAAGTGTTTGCGCTTCTCGTCGAAGGTCGGCTTGGCGAACGCCGACACCCGGTAGTGCCGTGGATCGAGCGGTTCGACGACCCGCTTGATCGCACCACCCTTGCCCGCCGCGTCCGACCCTTCGAACACGACGAGCACGCCGGGGCCGATCGCCGGGTTCTCGAGGTGGCCGCCGAGATCGAGCCGGAGCGCGAGCAGCCGACGCTGCGCGGCGGCGAGTCGAGCCTCGTAGTCGTCCTTGCGCAGCGTGGCCGACAGGTCGAGATCGTCGAGTCTCCCCATGGGGCGACCGTAGCCCCTGGTCGCTGTCCCTCGCTCCCGCGTGTGGCGATCGGCCCGCGCCGTGCCAGGCTGGTGGGGTGAGCGTTCCCCTCATCGTCCTCACCGGTGCCGAACACGACGAGCACGAGACGCCCGGGTGGCACCCGGAGCATCGCGGTCGTCTCGACGCGGCGCTGGCGGGTATCCACGAAGGTGGGCTCGACGATGCCACCGAATGGCGGTTGCCCGAGCTGGCTGCGGTCGCCGATCTGGTGACCGTGCACGCGCCGTCGTACGTGTCGGCGATCGAGGAGTTCTGTGCCGCCGGTGGTGGCAACCTCGACCCCGACACCGTCGCGACCTCGGGTTCGTGGAACACGGCGAGGCGTACCGCTGGTGCCGTGCTCGGCGGCATCGACGCGTTGCGAGCGGGGGAGTGCGACGTCGCGTTCGCCGCCGGCCGCCCGCCGGGGCACCATGCGGTCAAGGACCGGGCGATGGGGTTCTGCCTGTTCAACCACGCCGCGGTCGGCGCCGCCCGTCTCGCGGCCCAGGGCGAGAAGGTTGCGATCGTCGACTGGGACGTTCACCACGGCAACGGCACGCAGGACATCTTCTATGACGACCCGAACGTGCTGTACGTCTCGACGCACGAGTCCCCGCTGTACCCCGGTACCGGCATGCTGCGGGAGACGGGCGACGGCGCCGGCCTCGGCGCGAACCTGAATCTGCCGTTCCCGGCGGGCACGGCCGGCGACACGTACCGGGCCGCGTTCGACGACGTGATCGTGCCCCGTATCGAACAGTTCGCCCCCGACTGGTTGATCATCTCGGCCGGCTACGACGGCCACCGGGCCGACCCGCTCGCCGGGATCGGGCTGACCTCCGCCGACTACGCCGATTTCGCCCGTCGGCTCCAGCCGCTGGTCGCCGCCCGCCGGGTGCTCGTCGTGCTGGAGGGTGGGTACGACCTGTCGGCGTTGACGTACAGCGTGGGTGCGACGTTGAGTGCGCTCGTCGGCGGCGCGTACCGACCCGAGCCGGCGTCGACGGGCGAGATCGGCATGCCCACGATCGTGGCGGCCCGACAGCTGTGGGAGTTCTGACGTGCGACGAACCGGTGACGGATTCATGCAGTGCTCCGACGGCCACGTCCGGTGGGGCGTCTTCGGTGCCGCCGGCGTGGTGTTCGTGGTGCGGTTCCCCGACGGCCCCAGGGTGATGCTCCAGAAGCGGTCGGCGTTCGCGCACGAGGGCGGTACCTGGTCGTGCGCCGGGGGAGCGCTCGACGAGGGCGAGACGCCGCTCGAAGGCGCGCTCCGGGAGGCCTCCGAGGAGGTCGGCGAGATCCCGGCCGACTACTCGGTCGTCGGGAGCACGGTCTTCGCACCGGCGACCGACTGGTCGTACACGACGTTCGTGGTCGAGGTGCCGGGCGAGTTCGGTGCGTCGATCAACTTCGAGACCGATGCGGTCGCGTGGGACACGCCCGACGAGGTCGAGCGGCGGCCGATGCACGCCGGATTCGCAGCGGCGTGGCCGGAGCTCCGGGCGATCATCGAGACGATGTGACCGAACAGTTCTTCCCGTACGACCTCGATCGTCGGTGGGCTCCGATGTTCGCGGTGCTCGGGCTCGGCGACGACGACGGTGTGTACGTCGGCGACGACGGATCGTTCCGGGCGACGTTCGGACGGGTGGGGATCACGACCACACTCGACAACGTGCATCACACCGACGTGACCGGTCCGCACCGCTGGTACACGGCGGTCGGTCTCCGGCTCAGCTTCGCCGACGACGGCATCACGTTCGGCACCAATCATCGCCGCGGGCTCTGCATCGAGTTCGTCGACCCGGTCCCCAAGGTCATCGGGTTCAAGCGGCACTCTGCGCTGTGGGTGAGCGTCGCCGACCCCGAGGGTCTGGCTGCCGCGATCGGCTGAGTCGATCCCAGCCGTCGACGGTACGGTGGCCGCCATGCGCAAGCCTGACGTGACCGTGCCCGACACCGCGCCCCCGAGCGAACTCGTGATCACCGACGATGTCGTCGGCGAGGGCGACGAAGCCGCAGCCGGCCAAGACGTGACCGTCCACTACGTCGGTGTGTCGTGGTCGACCGGCCAACAGTTCGACGCCTCGTGGGACCGCATGGAACCGTTCCGGTTCGGGCTCGGTGCCGGTCAGGTGATCAAGGGATGGGACCAGGGCGTCGCCGGCATGAAGGTCGGCGGGCGCCGTACGCTGCACATCCCGCCGGACCTCGGCTATGGCGCACAGGGAGCCGGGGGCGTCATCGCTCCCAACGAGACGCTGATCTTCGTCGTCGACCTGCTCGGCGTCCACTGATCTCGGTCCGGCCCGGTGGATCCGGGTCGGTCGAGTTGTGCTCAGTCGGAGAACTCCGGGATTGCGTGCTCTCGGATCACGTCGCGGTACCAGTAGGCGCTGTCGCGCGGGGTGCGCTCGAGCGTGTCGAAGTCGACGTGCACGATGCCGAACCGCTTGTCGTAACCCAGTGCCCATTCGAAGTTGTCGAGGAGCGACCACTGGTAGTACCCGCGGATGTCGACGCCGGCCTCGATGGCGTCGAGTATCGACCTCAAGTGCAGGTCGAGGTAGTCGATCCGTCGGACGTCGTGGCACCGGCCGTCGACCAACGGATCGTCGTATGCGGCCCCGTTCTCGGTGATGTACAGCGGTGGCAGGTTCGGATACTCGCGATCGAGCCGCACGAGGAGTTCGGTGAACCCGTCCGGGGTGATCGGCCATCCCATGTCGGTGTGAATCGCTCGGGTCGGTGACTCCTTCGTGCCGGTGACCGTGGGGTACTGCGCCCACTCGGTCGTCCGGTCGTCGGCCTGTTGCACGAGGATGTCGAAGTAGTAGTTGATGCCCATCCAGTCGAGTGGCTGGGCGATCATCGCCTCGTCGCCCGGTTGGATCGCAGCAGCGAGCGGGCCGTAGCGGTCGATCACGTCTGCCGGGTACGCGCCGGTCAGTGTCGCGTCGAACCACCAGCGGTTGTGGATCCCGTCGATCATCCGCATCTCGTCCTCGTTCGCGACCGGCGACCCCTCCGCGACGATGTTCGACGGGTTGATCACGATGCCGAGGGCGAGCCCGTTGCGTTCGGCCCGCATCGCCTGGACGGCGAGGCCGTGGGCGAGGAGCTGGTGGTGGGCCACCGTGACCGCGGCCCGTGGATCGTGGAGTCCCGGTGCGTGGACGCCGGCGGCGTGCCCGAGGTAGGCGTAACACCACGGTTCGTTGAACGTCGACCACATCGTCACCCGATCGCCGAACTCCTGGACCATCAGGGCCGCGTAGTCGGCGAACCAGCTCACCGTGTCACGACTGCGGAACCCGCCGATCTCTTCGAGACCGCTCGGCAGATCCCAGTGGAACAGCGTCGGGCACGGCGTGATGCCGTGTTCGAGCAGCAGGTCGACCAGACGGTGGTACCAGTCGAGGCCGGCACGGTTCGGCGTGGTTCGACCGTCGGGGATCACGCGCGGCCATGCGATCGAGAACCGGTAGGTCTGCAGCCCCAGCTCGGACATCAGCTTCACGTCGGATTCGACCCGGTGGTAGTGGTCGCAGGCGATGTCGCCGGTGTGGCCGTTGGCGACCTTGCCCTCGGTGTGCGAGAACTCGTCCCACACCGAGCGACCTCGGCCGTCGTCGTGGACGGCCCCTTCGATCTGGTACGCCGCGGTGGCGGCTCCCCAGACGAAATCGGCGGGGACGGCGCGGGCTGGTCGTTCGCTCATGAAGCGGACGACTGTACCGGTCGTTCGGCCGGCAGACAGACCGGCCCGATCTGACCTCGACGACACCGAATTTCACGTAGCGTGGAGATTGACCCGCCCCGCGTGGCATTTCGGGGTGCCCCTTGCCACGTTCCGTGCGAATTGTGTGTTTCTTGTGGCGCCGACGAGCGGGGATCTGTTAGCACAGGCGAGGGATCACGGGCCGCGGCCCGCGTTTCCAGGCGAAACTCGAAGGCACGTGCTCGCCCGGCGGAATGGCGACCACGTGCGCGTGCCTTCACACCACGGCGGAGGCGAGAGGTACACAACATGGGCGACACTGCGGGCGCAGCGATCGGATCGACGACCGGCCGAGAGCTGATCACACGGCGACGGAGCCCCGACCTCCGCGGACCCCTGATCTCACTGGTGGTCGCGGCACTCGTCACGTCGGTGTCGACCGTCGTGCCCGCACTGCTGCCGAACGATCCGAGCAGCCCCGCCGCCGAACCGGCTGCGACCGCTGCGGCGACTGCGCAGGTGCTCCCGCCAGGGACGGTTCCCGAGGGCCTCACGCTCGACGAGTGGACCACGATCCGGCGCGAGGTCGCCGCCGCCGAGGCCGTACGTGTCGAACCGGCGCCGGTCGTTCGGTCGGCGGCGCCCGTTCCCGAGTTGTCGTCCGGGTCGGCGCGAGCCGAGTTCGTCGCCGGCGCAGCCGTGGTCACCGTCGGCTCCGGGCCGGAGGTGTCGTTCACGACGAGCCGGATCGGAGACGTCGTGCCGGTGGCGACCGCACCGTCGGTCGCCGGCGACCGGGTCGAGTTCGTCCATCGGGCCACGGTGACCGAGTGGTTCCGCGAAACCACGGCAGGTCTGCAGCAGGGCTTCACCATCGGCGCGCCCACGTCGGCGGACCCGCGAGTCGAGATCGAGGTCGCCGTCGACGGTGGCACGCCACGGCTGGTCGACGAGCAATCGGTGACGATCGACCGGGTCGGCGCAGCGCCGCTGGCGTATCGCGAGTTGATGGCGTGGGACGCCACGGGAACGCCACTGCCGGCCGCGATGTCGGTCGTCGGCGACGTGATCGTGTTGACGGTCGACACGACCGGGGCCACGTATCCCGTCACCGTCGACCCGATCATCTCCGAGGACACCAAGTTGCTGCCGGCGGCCGACGCCGCCGGCGACCTGATGGGCGAGGTCGTCGCGATCGACACCGACGCGCCCGGTGGTGCGATCGCTGTCGTCAGCGCCACCGGCGACGACGACCTCGGGCCGCAGACCGGCGCGGTGTACGTGTTCCGCGAGGCCGGTGGCACCTGGGACCGCGAAGCGACCCTGTTCAGCCCGGTTCCGGCCGCCGAGCAGTTCGGTGGGGCGCTCGCGGTGAGCGGCGATGCGATCGCCGTCGGGGCCCCGGGGGCCGACGGCGAGGCCCAGGACAGCGGTGCCGTCTACGTCTACGAGCACCTCGGCGGTGGCAACTGGGCCGTCGACGAAGTCCTCTACGAGTGCGACCTCGGCTTCGAGACGTCGTGCACCAACACCGGACCGTTCCCGGCCGCGGGTGAGACCATCGACAGCTACGCCGGTCGCGCGTTCGGTCGAGCCCTCGCATTCGACGGCAGCGGAACGCTGCTCCTCGTCGGCGTGCCGGGTGGCGGTCTCGCGCCGGCCGACAACGGCACCGCATATCTGTACGAGCTCTCCGGTGGCGACTGGTCGACCGACACCCAGATCATCTCGCCGGTCGACACCGGCGCCGATGCGTTCGGCTGGGCGGTCGACATCGACGCCGACGGTCTCAACATCGTCATCGGCGCTCCCGACCACGACAATGCCGGCGTTGAGGACTCGGGTTCGGCGTGGTGGTACCAGTGGAACGGCGCGATCGTGAGCGCGACACCGGACGAGCTCGCCGATGTGTTCGATCCGCTGGCGCCGGCTCGCGGCGACTTCGAGGATGACTTCGGTGCCGACGTGTCGGTCGCCCAGGATGCGGACGGCGACATGATCGCGTTGATCTCGCGACAGACGATGAAGACCGAGTTCGACTTCGGTTCGCCGGGGTCAGGCACGTCGACATTCCGTGTGGGCAGTGGCATTTCGCCGAGTGGAACGAGCCGGGGATGGTTCACGTCGAGCTTCAGTCCTGACGGGGCCTCTCGGCGGGACTCGGTCGACACCGACGGCGTGGCACTCGTCGACGGCTTCCCCACCTATCTGAGCGGCGCCAACAACGGGTTCGTCGGGGTGCAGACCTGGGACGCTGCCACCAACACGATCGCGACCTCCGATGCGATCCCGCAGGGCGTCGGCGATCGACGCGGGTTCGACGTGGCGGTCGACGCCGGCACCCTGGTCACGGGTGCTCCGTGGGCGTCGGCTGACGGAGTTCGGTCCGGTGAGGCGACTGTCTGGGGCGTCGATACGCCCGACACGCTCGTCGCGACCTTGTCGGGCGAGACCGACGCGCAGGACGATCGGTATGGCTGGGCCGTCGACGTCGACGGTGACCTGATGGCCGTATCGGCGATCAACGACGACCTGTTCGCCCCCGACGGCGGCACCGTCTACCTGTACGTGCGCGACGGCACATCGTCCGCCTGGGAACTCGACGCGACGTTGTCGTTGGTCGAGGTGGTGCCCGGCGACCGCGCCGGCGAGGCCGTGGCGGTGTACGGCGATCGGGTCGCGATCGGTTCGTCGAATCGACTGAGCGGATCGACCAAGCCCGGTGTGGTCGACGTGTTCCGGCGGGTCGGCCCGGGCTCCTGGGTCCCGGTCGGCGCGACGATCAGCGGCGGCTTCGTGCCCGACGCGTTCGGTGCCTCGGTGGCCTTCCAGGACGAGAACACGCTCGTCGTCGGCGCCCCGCAGAGTGGTGGCACGGGTGCCGTCTTCCAGGTCACCTGGGACGGGGCGGCGTGGAATCCTCCCGTCGAGCTGTCCACGACCAACCCGCCGGCGGCGGGTGATCAGATGGGCTACTCGGTCGCCGTCAGCCAGGAGGAGTCCGGTGATCACGTCATCGTCGCCGGAGCGCCCGGGTACGACCGCACCTCACCGGATGCGGCCGTCGACAGCGGAGCGCTCCAGATCTTCCGGGACGAGGGCCTCGGCGCACAGCCGCTCCAGCTCGTCGAGACCGGTGCGCAGTGGGGGACGGGCGATCGTGTCGGTTCCGCTGTCGCCAGCGATCGGGGCTTGCTCGCGGTCGCCGGTGTTGCGAACGAGCAGTCGGGAGCGAACCTGCAGGCGTACCTGCTCGAGCCGATCGGTTCGAACTTCCTGATCGCCGGTTCGTTCGTCGCCGAGCTCGGCACCGACATCGATGCCAACCCGAATTCGTACGTCGACCTCGTCGGCCGCAACCTGTTCCTCGGTCGCCCGGGCGGCGGTGGTCAGGTCGGCATCTTCCGTGACGTCGACGGACTCGGTTTCCCCACCGCCCCGGTCGATCAGTTCATCCCGGCCGGTCGTCAGCTCGGCGACGCGATCGGCTTCGCGCTCGCCGCCGACGGACGCACGCTCGTCGCCGGCGGCTACGGCGACGACGATCTCGCCGCCGCGACGGTCGTCGACGGCGACTCCGGAGCGGCCTACTCGCAGCGTTTCCTGGCACTGTCGCACACGTTCGTGGGGCCGGGGATCGGCTTCGGCACCGCGGACAACTGGGACACGGGCCTGGTGCCCGGACCGAACGACGTCGCCATCATTCCGCCAGGAGGCGTCGAGGTCGGCGTGTCCGGAGCGCAGTCCGTCGGATCGCTCATCGTCGGCGCCGGCTCGACGGTCACGGTCGAAGAGGGCATCGGCAACTCGCTCACGCTGACGGGCGGCATCGACGGGCTCACGTCGGTGAACGAGGGCACGATCGAGTTCCAGGCCGCCGCCACGATCGACGGCCAGCTCATCAACCGCGGCTCGATCGTGTTCGGCGGCACGGCGTCGTACCTCGTCGGCGGCGACGGCGCGATCGACAACGAGGCGTCGATCGACGTGATCCACAACGGTCCCGGCGTCACGACGAGTGCCGGGTTGACGATCGGGACCTACTCCTCGTCGAACCTGTTCGTCACCGTCGGTCGGCTCACGATCCAGTCCGACTTCATCAACGACGCCCAGATCGCGGTCGCTACCGGGGCCACGCTGAGCACGACGGGAGCGGTCACGTTCACGTCGAACAGCTCGATCGAGTTCGAGATCGGCGGCCCCGGCGCCGGCGGGAGCGCCAATCACGGTCAGCTGACCGCCACGAGCGGCATCGACATCGCCGGCACGTTGTCGACCTCGTACAACGGCTACGTGCCGATCGACGGCGACGAGTACGCCGTCATCATCGGATGTGATTGCCCGGGCGACACGTTCGACGTGTTCGACATCGACCCGTTGACCGCCGACATCGGCTTGAACAACATCCTGCTGTCGGCGTCCGCGCCGCCGGCGGGCCCGCTGACGGTCGATACGGTGGACGACACGATCGCCGCCGACGGGTCCTGCTCGCTGCGCGAGGCGATCACGGCCGCCAACGCCGACTCGGTCGGCGGTGACTGCGGTACGGCTTCAGGCGCCGACTACATCGACTTCGCCGTGAGCGGCAACATCGAACTGGGCACCCGATTGCCGACCATCACCGATGAGGTGTTCATCGACGGTTCCGGCCAGACGGTCGTCATCGACGGGCTGGCGAGCACCGACGGTGACGGCACCGCGATCCTCCTCGTCGATCCGGCGGGGACGGTCACGCTGTCGAACCTGACGGTGACCCGCGGCGGGCCCGCTACCTGCGCGGTCGGAACGGACACCTGCGGAGCCGTCCAGAACTACGGCAGTCTCACGATCGAGGACTCGACGTTCTCCGATCACCTGGGTGGCGGGCTCACCAACGGCATCGCGGTCACGAACCGCGGCGGTGGCGATCTGACGATCAACCGGAGCACCTTCGTCGGCAACGCAGGCGGTTCCTCCGGTGCGATCTTCAATGCCGATGCCGGGACGACGCTCACGATCGACAACTCGACGTTCTCGGACAACACTGCCGGTGGGGCCGGAGCGATCTACAACGCGTTCGGCGCGACGACGACGATCACCAACAGCACGTTCGTCGGCAACGGTGGCGACGCCACGATCAGGAACGCCGGCGGCTCGCCGGCGATCGTCCTCCGGAACACGATCGTGACCGCCGCTGCCGGCGGACCCGCCTGTTCGGCGGTCGACCCGATCTCGGCGGACCCGTTCAACTTCGACACCGACGGCTCGTGCGGCGGTGCCTCCACCGCGTCGATCGGCGAACTCGGCCTCGGATCGCTCGCCGACAACGGTGGTCCGACCGAGACGATCGCGCTGCAGCCGGGGAGCGTCGCGATCGATGCGGCGTTCTACCCGTACTGCTCCGAGGGCGAGATCGCGAATCAGGATCAGCGTGGCGAGTTCCGCCCGCAAGGCCTCGGATGTGACATCGGAGCGTTCGAGGCGCCCGGAACCCCACCGGCCAACAAGGTGACGTCCGGCAATGCGGGACGCGACCGGTTCGGTATCGACGTCGACGTCGACGGCGACACGGCCGTCGTCGCGGAGGTCGACCAACCCGGCGAGGCGAGTTCGGTCTGGGTGCTGACCCGCGACGGCGGCACTGGCAGCTGGTCGATCACACAGCGGCTGTCGCCCGGGTCGATCAGTTCCGGCGTCGTCGACGTCGCCATCGCCGACGGTGTGATCGCCGCGGTGGCGGAGAACGGTGCGGTGCAGATCTGGGAAGACTCCGGCACACTCCTCGATCCGTTCGTGACGGCGCCGTTCACTGCCGGTCTCGGCCAGATGCGCTCGGTCGACACCGACGGAACCGGAGTCTTCGCGGCGGGGCCGCTCGGCGGCACCCTCTGGACCCCGGACATCAACGGAACATGGCAACCGGTCAGTTCCTCGGCCATCGTGACGACCGATTACGGCAGCGCCGTGTCGATCGACGGCGGCACCATCGTCGTGGCGGAGAACGACGCCGTCGCCGTGACCGACGGGCGGGTCTTCGTCTACTCCCGCTCCGGATCATCGTGGAGCGGCGCCGCCGGGCTCGGTGGCTCGACCGACGTCCTGACCGCACCGCTCGCGGCGGCGACTGACGGCTACTTCGGGTCGTCGGTCGCGGTCCAGGGATCCACCCTGGTGGTCGGTCAGGATCTCGAGGACAACGACCCCAGCGACCCGCGGGGTGCGCAAGCCGACGCCGGTGCGGCGTGGGTCTACAGCGGGGAGCCCGGCGCATGGAGCGCTCCGGCGAAGCTGGTTCCGGCAGACAACGACACCGCCAACCGGTTCGGCTGGTCGGTCGCGATCGACGGGGCGAGCATCGTGGTGGGTGCGTCGGGCGCCGAGGAGCTCGGTGTCCCAACGCGCAACGGGGCCGCCTACCTGTATCGCCGGACGCCGGGCGGACTCTGGATCGAGGCCGACACGCTGCGTGCCGCCGACGGCCAGGGCGCGTCCAGCTTCGGCACCGGTGTCGCGGTGTCCGGGAACAGCGTGATCGTGGGCGCTCCGCTCGACGACAACGACAACGGCGTCGACGCCGGCGCGGCGTACCTCTTCGACGTCGTGCTCCCGGACGATCCCGAGCTGGACTTCGACCTGTCGCTCGATTCATCACCGATCGTCAACGTCGCCCCCGCCGGCCTCGCCGTGGCGGAGTTCAGCGGCGCCGCGCTCGAACGCAACGCTGCGTCGAGCGCGACCGTCGCGGCGTCGCCGCTGTCGGCGATCGACGTGCAGGACGCACCGTTGTCCGCCATCGAGATCGGTTCCACCCCGCTGTCGGCGATCGTGCTCGAGTCGACGCCGCTGTCGGCGATCCCGCTGTCGGCGATCGACATCGACGGAGGCTGGGACGACCTGATCGCCGGGACGACGCTGGCCGACGTGCCGTTCTCCACGCTGACCTTCGACGATGCCCTGCTCGACCCGGCAGTGAACGCCGCGATCCAGGCCGCGCCGCTCTCCGCGATCGATGTGAACGGCACGCCCCTGTCGGCGATCCCGTTGAGCGCGATCGCCCTCGGCTCGACGCCCTTGAGCGCGATTCCGCTGAGCGCGATCGGTTCGTCGTGGTGCGACATCGTGACGGCACACGTCCAGGACGTGAGCTGTACCGCGGGGTCCGACGACGTCGGGATCAGCCTGCTCGAGGCCACCTTGCGTGGCGTCCCGCTGTCGGCGATCCCGCTGTCGGCGATCCCGCTCAGCGCGATCGACTTCTCCGACCCGACCGTCGCGGCGTCGCCGCTGAGCGCGATCCCGCTGAGCGCGATCAACCTGAACGCCTCGCCGTTGTCGGCGATCCCGCTGTCGGCGATCCCGCTGAGCGCGATCGGCCCGACGAGCACGCCGCTGTCGGCGATCCCCTTGAGCGCGATCGGCCCGGCCAGCACGCCGCTGTCGGCGATCCCGTTGAGTGCGATCCAGGTGGGGACCACGCCGTTGTCGGCGATCCCGCTGTCGGCGATCGGCACCGACGAAGCGACGCTGGCCGACATCCCGGTCGCGATCCCGCTGTCGGCGATCCCGCTCAGCGCCATCGACGTGCAGGGTGCGCCGCTGTCGGCGATCCAGGTCCAGGGTGCGCCGCTGTCGGCGATCCCGTTGTCGGCGATCGCTCTGGCCGACACGCCGCTGTCGGACATCGAGTTGAGTGCGATCGGGGCGACCGACTGGTGCGCCGTGCTCGCCGACATCGACGCCGGCTTCGACTGCACCACCGGTGCCGACGTCGACACCACGACTCTGCGCGAGCTGTCGGTCCGGGGCGTGCCGTTGTCGGCGATCCCGTTGAGTGCGATCCCGCTGTCGGCGATCCCGTTGAGTGCGATCCCGCTGTCGGCGATCCCGTTGAGTGCGATCCCGCTGTCCGCCATCCCGCTGTCGGCGATCCCGTTGAGCGCCATCGATCTGCAGGACACCCCGTTGTCGGCGATCGACCCGGGTGCATCTCCGCTGTCGGCGATCCCGCTGAGCGCGATTCCGCTGAGTGCGATCGACGTGCAGCGGTCGCCGCTGAGCGCGATCCCGCTCAGCGCCATTCCGTTGAGCGCGATTCCGCTGAGTGCCATCCCGCTGAGTGCCATCCCGCTGAGTGCGATCCCGCTGTCGGCGATCCCGCTGAGCGCCATCCAGGTGAACGGCACGCCGCTGTCCGCGATCCCGTTGAGCGCGATCGACGTGCAGGGTTCACCGCTGAGTGCGATTCCACTGTCGGCGATTCCGCTCAGCGCCGTCGACTGTGGCGTCGCCAACTGCGCGACGCAGACGCTCGGCGAGG
Source organism: Ilumatobacteraceae bacterium (assembly GCA_033344875.1). Lineage (NCBI taxonomy): Bacteria > Bacillati > Actinomycetota > Acidimicrobiia > Acidimicrobiales > Ilumatobacteraceae > Ilumatobacteraceae bacterium. The sequence goes on from JAWPMO010000001.1 coordinate 245,152, forward strand.
CGGCCGCCGCCGGAGCGATCGTGCCGTCGACCGATCTCGGCGACGTCCAGTCGGGTTCGTCGGGTGTGCGGCTCGGTGAACTGATCCCGTTCCTCCCTGACGTCGTCGCCGCTGACGTCGTCGCCGCCCTCGAGGCCCTCGGGCTCACGATGGACGACCTGACGACGCTCGACGACCTGCAGCTCGGCGACATCGCCGGCCTATCGCAGCTCGACGACATCACGCTGGCCGACATCGAGGTCGCGCTGTACCACGTGCGCATCGCCGACCTGATCGGCGCGCTGGTCGATCCGACCTCGGGGCGCACCTTCAGCGCATCCGAGACGGAGGCGGCGCTGCGCGAGTCGGTCGACGATGTCGGGCTCACGTTCGGTGAGCTGCTGTCGTTGGGCGACGTGACCGTCGGCGAGCTCGTCGACGGTGGTCTCACGATCACCCTCGACGACATCGAGCCGATCCTCGGATTCATCACGATCCAGGCCCTGGTCGACTACCTCGGCGCCACCGGTGGCGCCACCACGCTGACGCTCGGCGACCTCACGGCCGAGCAGCTCGGTCGACTCACCCTCGCCGACCTCTTCGGCCGCGGCATCGACGAGTTCGACTCCCTCGATCTGGGCGATCTCCTCTCGCAGATCCAGGACGAACTCGAGGCGTTCAGCCTCGGTGACCTGCTGCTGCTGCTCCTCGACGCCAGCTCGCTCAACTTCGGCGGTGCCGACTTCGAACACATCGACATCGCCGAGCTCCCGGCGTCGACGATCCCGGCGGTGTCGTTCTCGGCGTCGTTCACGTCGTCGTCGCCGGCCGGCAGGGCGTACCCGGTCGAGCTCGAACTGTCGATCCCGAGCTCCGCGAGCTACGTGCCCGGCTCGGCGGTGCTGACCACGACCGACGGAGGCCTGCCACCCGTCGTGGCACCGCTCGAACCGGCCGTGGTCGACAACGAGCTGCGATGGTCGTTCACGGCGGTCGGTTCCGACGTCGACTACGAGATCGCCTTCGAGGTCAAACCGCAGGTGACCCTCGGCTCGACGGTGCTGCAGGGGGCCGCTCGGCTCGTCGGCACGGACATCGTGGTCGGTGCGACGTCGGCGGTGTCGGTGGCCGAGGGGCTCGAACCGAACGACTTCCCGCCACCCGAGGTGACGCCCCTCGTCGCGGACACCATCTATCTGACCTACATCCCCGACTCGACCGACATCGACGTGTTCGAGATCACGCTGGCCGACCGAGACGTCCTCTCGCTCGAGCTGTCCAACCTGAGCGCCGACTTCGACCTCGCCGTCTATGTCGACGGGTCGACCACGGGCGCCGTCGGCACGCCGCTCGCGGTGCCGGGTCCCGAGGATCCGATCGTGCCGTTGACCGATCCCGACCAGACCGGCGCCGACGCCGAGGTGCTCGACGACTTCGTGCGGCTCGACCACATCGACCCCGATCTGGAACTGATCGAGGTGTCCAACGCTCGCGGGGTGGAGAACGAGCTGATCGTCACCGAGCAGCTCCCGGCCGGCACGTACTACGTGCAGGTGTACGGCGCGAACGGCGCCACGTCGCCGCAGCCCGCCGCGCTGCAGGCCAGGGTCGACTCGGCGGAGACCCGACCGGTCTGCCAGGCGGTCGGCCAGCTGCCCACCGCCCCGTTCGGAACCACGAACGGCATCGGGGTCACGACGAACACCCTGTTCCTCGTCAACGAGATGCGTCTCGAGCAACTCCACAGCAGCGCCGAGCGAGCGGCCGTCATGGCCGAACTCGACGCCCTCGTCGCCTACCTGGAAGCCAACCCGGCGCTCGGGATCGACCCGGCGGTCGTCGCCGTCGACGGGTTCGCCGACATCCGAGCTGCCTACGACGCCTGGGACGACCCGACGAACCTCGACGACGCCTGCGATCCCGAGGTCGCCAACGCGATCGTCAGCGAGATCAACACCGAGGTGATCGATCCGATCCGCGATCAGATCGAGTACATCGTGATGATCGGGGGCGACGACCAGATCCCGATGGCTCGCCTCGCCGACGGCACGGCGATCGCAAACGAGTACGACTATCGCCACGAGTTCGACGGCGACCTCACCGGGGCCGACCCCGATGCCGCCAACTCGTTCACCTCGGCGTTCTGGGAGAGCCGCTTCCTGTCCGACGAACCGTACGGTGAGTCGTCGGCCCAGAGCCTCGGCAACCGCTATCTGTACGTGTCCGACGCGGCGCTCGGACGTCTCGTGGAGACGCCCGATCAGATCGTTCGGTCGCTCGCCGACTTCCGGATCCACCAGGGCACGCTCGACATCTCGACCGGTGCCGTCCTCGGCTACGACTTCTTGTCCGACGGTTCGGCGGCGGTGGCCGACGAACTCGAGTCGATCAGCACCACCATCTCGACCGACCTGGCCGACGGGATCGACAGCACCGACGGACTGCCGTGGGATCGTGTCGACGCGCAGGACGAGCTCGTCGCTGCCGGTCAGAACGCACTGATCTCCCTGAACGCCCACTTCGACCACTATCGGGCGCTGCCGGCGAACGGCGACCAGAAGCAGAACTTCACCGACAACCTGATCGCCTCGACGGTCCCCGGACTGCTGGGGCCCGACGGGCTCGCTCAGTCGCTGATCTTCTCGATGGGCTGCCACAGCGGCCTGGCCGTGCCCGACGGCCTGATCGGGGAGGACAACACCGACTGGGCACAGCAGATCAGCGGGGTCGGGGGCATCTACATCGCCAACACCGGCTTCGGCTACGGCGACACCGAAACGGTCGCCTACACCGAGCAGTTGATGGCGCTGTTCGCCCGGTACGTGACCTCACCGGTGCTGGTCGACGGCGCGTCGACGACGGTGGGTGAGGCCTTCAAGGTCGCCAAGAACCGGTTCATCGCCGATCTGGCCGTGCTGTCGGTCTACGACGAGAAGGCGATGATGGAATCGACCTTCTACGGCCTGCCGTTCTACCGCACGGCCCTGCCGGCTGCCGCGGCACCGCCCGTGCCGGTCAACCAGCCGGTGATCAACGCCTCGGGCGACCCGGTCGTGTCGTACACGATCACGGCGCCCAACGACCGCAACCAGACCGATCGCGGGGTGTACTACTCCAACCCGACCCCCGACGGCGGCGAGTCGATCATCGTGGCCCCCGGCCGGCCGATCCAACCGTCGTCAGCGGTCGACGTCTCGGTCGTCGACCCGGCCAACCCCGACGACCTCGCCCAGGTCGCCCACGGCGCACTCATCGTCGACATGGTCTCGAACTACGCGCTCGAACCCGACCCGGTGATCGCCACACCGATCTTCGACGAAGCCGATCAGGGCCCGGAGCCGGGGATCGGCGAGCAGACGTTCCCGGCCGTACCGGTGAAGCTGAGTACGTACGAGTCGATCGTCGGCACGCGCCAGCAGTTGGTCGTGGCGACGGGCCGGTACCGCTCCGACGCCCAGTCGCAGCGGCTCGACAGCGACATCGACGTGCTGGTCAACTACGCGCCGGTCGGCGAGACCGATTTCGAGGAGCCGACGATCTCGAACGTGACCTCGACCGTGGCCGACGGTTTGCTGTCCGTGTCCTTGACGGCGACCGATGCCTCCGCCGTCGATCGCGTCCACGTGCTGGTCGGCGAGAACCCCGGCTCGGCCACCGTCGACTGGCGCGGATTCGACCTGTCGCCGGCCGGTGCGTCGCGCTGGACGGGGTCGATCGCGCTGGCGGCGTCGACGACCGACGTCGAGTTCCTCGTCCAGGCCCAGGACACGGTCGGCAACGTCGGCTACGCGACGAACAAGGCGACCAACTTCAGTCAGAGCGCCACGCCGCCGACCCCGCCGCCGCCCACCCCGGGCCTCGTCGTGACCGTCGACGACTCGAATCTCGACGTGGCGTCCGGTTGGTACACCGGTGCGGTCGAGGTCGCGGTCGAGGTCGCTTCGGGATCGGCGACCGCCCAGTACTCGGTCGACGGGGGCCCGTTGCAGCCCGTGAGCGGGTCGTTCGAGATCACCGGCGACGGGATCCACTCCTGGACCGTTGTGACCAGCGGCAACCAGACCACCAACGGCGTCGTGCGCATCGACTCGACGGGGAGTCCGGCCATCGTGGCGGGTACCCCGGTGTTCAACGGGTCGTACCTCACGGGCACGGCAGCGATCGATCTGGTGTGCACCGACCCGAGCCTGGTGTCGTGCGACCTCGAGATCAACGGGGTCCCCGTGGACATCGGTGACCCGCTTCCCGCCGCGAGTGGGACGTACGTCCTGGTGGCGGTGGCCACCGACGCCTTCGGCAACACGACGACGACCACACTGCCGTTCGAGATCACCTCGCCGGTGTCGAACGTGCCGGTCGTCGTGTCGATCGATGCGCCCGGCACGCCACAGCTCATCACCGACGGCGTGCTGATCGACGTCGAGTTCGAAGATGGCGACGGGGCCGTCGACGACTACGTGGTGACCATCGACTGGGGCGATCTGGTCGACGAGGTGCCCGGCACGTCGACGGTGTGCACCGCGACGAGCGCCACCCCGCAGAACGGCAATCCGAACTGCGAGATCATCGCCGAGCCCGGCGCCGACGCCGGCTTGGCCGTGGCGTTCTTCGAGTACGCCCAGCCCGGCGTGTACCCGGTCACGGTGACGGTCACCGACTCCGTCGGCAACTCCGACACGTCGTCGTACGAGTTCGTCGTCGTGTACGACCCGGAGGCGGGTCGGGTCGACGGCTCCGGCTGGTACTGGTCGGGGAACGAGGCATATGACGACGGTGACCGATGGGGCAACTGGGCCTTCTTCGGATACAGCGCCCGCTACAAGAAGAACGCAACGGTCCCGTCGGGCACCACCAAGCTGCGACTGCTCGGCGAGTTCTACTTCAAGTCGACCGGCTACGACTATCTCCTCATCAACGACACGGTCGCCGTCGCCGAGGGAGTCGGCAAGCTCGACGGCCGGTCCGGCTACCGGTTCCGGGTGCAGGGTGTCGACAACGGTTGGATCGACTTCTTCCAGATCACGATCTGGGACGAGGACACGGGCGAGGTCGTCTACGACAACGGTGTCCTCTACGACAGCGGTGACGTCGTGCTGCTCGGAGGCATCCGGATCCGATCATGATGTGGCGAGCGGCAGCCGGGGTTGTCGTCGTCCTCGCACTGTCGGGCTGCGACGGTGATGACGGCGCGGCCGGCGTGCCCCCGAGCGCGCCGTCGTCCTCGGTCGACGAGCGGTCGGGCGGCACCGAGACCGGAGCTCCTCCGACACCGGCACCCGCCGACGTGGCGCCGACGTCGTCGAGCACGGTCGCCGCTCCGACGACGGTGGTCCCCGCCCCGATCCCGACGAGCGAGGTGGCGGTGCCGGCCGACGGCGCCGGTGGCGAGTCGCTGGGTCCGCTGGGGTCCACCGACGTCGAACTGACCTCGGAGGACGGTTCGGTGCAGATCGGTTCGGCCGACCTCCCGGGTCTCGCCGACGGATTCCCGCTCCCGGAAGGCACCGAGCTCGAACTCGCCAGTGAGACCACGACCGATGCGGGCTTCTCGGGTGTCGCCCCCGGCACCGTGCTCGACCAGGCCGACTTCTACCGTGAAGCCCTGCCGGCGGCGGGCTTCACGATCCTCGACGAGCAGCGTCCGACCGGTGCCGACGACCCCGATCCGGCGGTCGTGCTGTTCACCTTCGAGTCCGACGAGCGCGAGGGCGAGCTGGCGATCACCTCGGCACCCGGCGGGGACGGCGCTTCGATCATCGTCACGATCACGCGCCGCTGACCGACGTCGGTGCCGGTCAGCGTCGCGTCGGGACGGGCGGCGGCTCGACCACATCGAGCCGGGCGAACACCGACGCCGCCCGTTCAGCATGCTGCACGGCGTCGGGGTGGTCGGGCAGCGCCAGCGCGAGAGCGTGATGCGAGAGTGCTCCCTCGTAGGTGTCGTCGCCGCCGAGCTCGATCGACCTCGTGAGTGAGGCGATCGCTGCGGCGGTGTCGCCGTCGATCGCCTGTGCCAGGCCGAGGGTGCGGAGCACCCGAGGTGCGAGCCCGTGCGATGCGCCGAACTCGTCGAGGAGTTCGGCCGCCGGCGCGGCAGCGGGTTGTCCGGCCAGGAGCTGCCACTCGATCTCGCGTGCCCGAACGTCGTCGACGAGTTCGGCCAGGCCGATGCCCTCGAGCGACACCCGAGCGTTCTTCAGCGAGAGCTGCGCCTGATCGAGGAGCCCGCTGCGCATCTGTGCGACGGCCAGGAACGAGGTGGCCGCGCCGACCCCGGCGGGGTAGCCGACCGCTTCCCAATTGCGACGGGCGTCTTCGAACAGCTCGATCGCCCGCTCCCAATGCCCCTGGTCGGACAGGATCTCGGCGCTGTTGATCGCCGCGGTCTCGGCGAGCACGACACTGCTGGCGAGTCGACCGGTCTCGGTGGCTTCGAGGTAGCGCTCGCTGGCCTCGGTCCACCGGCCGGCGAAGTAGGCCCCGATGCCCAGGTTGATCAGCGTGCGGATGATGCCGCTGTTGTCGTCGAGGTCGCGGTAGATCCCGAGGGCGCGCTCGCCGACATCGGTCGCCTCGGGGTCGCGGAGGTAGGTGAGCGCGAGGTGCATTCGCTCGTACGCGAGCGCTTCGGTACCGCGATCGGCAGCCTGCTGCGCCTCCCCGAGCGCCTCGTCGGCCAGGCGTTTGCAGCCGTGCTGATCCCCCTTCCGGTGGAGGAGCCCCGCCTCGGCGAGCTTGGCCTGCGCCGACTCGGAGAGGATCTCGGGGGTCGACTCGACGCCGACGTCGAGCCGGTCGGCCTTGCGGTACCACCGCATCGCCTTGGTGGCGTCGCCCTCGCGCTCGCTGACCGAGCCCAGCTTGCGCGTGAGCCGGGTCTGGTCGGCGATGCCCGAAGCGAGCTTGCGCCCCGCCTCGTACGCGGATCGGGCGTCGGCGAAGCGTGCGAGCACGAACAGCGCATCGCCGAGCGATTCGGCGACGTGCATCCGCTCGTCGGTGGTGATGCCTGCATAGCGGGCCGACAGGAGGGCTCGTTCGAACGCCGCAGCGGCTTCGACGTTCGCGTGCTGTGCGGCGGCCTGGCGGGCGGCGATGATCGAGTACCGCCATGCCTTGTCGTGCACGCGGGCGATGCTGTAGTGCACGGAGAGCAGGGAGGCGACGCTGTCGGGATCGGCGGCGTTGGCCTCGATGCTCGCGCCGACGACACGGTGGAGCCGGAGGCGGTGACGGAAGGGAAGGCCCTCGTACGCCGCGTCGCGATAGAGCGCCGAGCTGAACGCCCACCGGCCGCCATCGGCCGGATGCAGGATGCCGTCGAGCTCGGCATCGGCGAGCCGCAGCTCGGGCTCCTCGACGTCGAGCACGTGCTGGAGATCGGTCTCCGACATGGAGGTGCCGACGACGGAGGCGACCCGCAGCAGACGCCGTGCGGCCGGCGGGAGTGCGTCGATGCGGCTCGACAGCACCTGTTCGATGCTGTTCGGGAGGTCGGACGAGTCGGAGATGCTCAGCGACAGCGCGAGTTCGCGGGCGAAGAGGGCGTTGCCGTCCGCTCGCTCGATGATCGCGTCGAGGTCGGCATCGGCGAGCGGTCGCACGCTGGCGGCGATCGCCAACCGTCGCAGCGACGCATCGTCGAGCGGTTCGAGTTCGAGCGAGACGACGTTGCCGCCGGTGAGGTCGACGGCCGACTCGCCGGTGCGCCGGGTGAACAGCCCTGACCACGCATGATCGACGCTGGTGCGGATCAGCTCGTTGGCCAGCTCGGCGGACGCCTCGTCGATCCAGTGGACGTCCTCGATGACCAGCAGGATCTTGCCGCGGATCGTCGCTTCGAAGAACTGGATGATCGCGTCGTGGACCCGAGGGCGCCAGAACTCGCGGTCGATGGCGTCGGTCTCCGGTGTCGGGCCGACCGTCGCCCCGAACGGCACCGCCAGGAGCGGCAGCAGCGGCAGCAGCTGGGGAGCGATGGCCGACACCAGGGTCTTGAGTCGTCGACCCGCGCTCTCGGCGGATGTGTTGATCTCGATACCGGAGCCGGTCCGCAGGAGTGCGCGAAACACGCTGTACGGCGACGTCGACCCGTACTGCGAGCACGAGGCCCGGAAGACGTGATGGTCGTCGAGGTCGTCGATCAGCGCCTGTGCCAACCGTGACTTGCCGACGCCGGCGGCGCCGTGCACGTCGATCAGCACGCCGCCGCGATCAACGGCATCGCGCATGCGGGCGAGCTCGGCTTCGCGGCCGACGACCCGGTCGTCCCGGTCCCGCTCGCGCACTTCGTCGGTGGCCCCGTTGACGAGCGCCGCGTGCAGCGGCTCCGACTTGCCCTTGACCGTGAACGGCTCGAGTTCGTCGGCATGGAAGACCGTCTGTGTCGATTGCAGCAGTTCGGTGGTCGCGACCACTCGGCCGGGGTCGACTTGCCCGAGCAGGCGGGCCGCGGTGTTCACCGGATCGCCCATGACGGTGTAGGCCTGCCGATACGGCGCCCCGAGGAATCCGGCGAACACCCGCCCCCGTTGGGCACCGATCCGGATCTTCAGCGGTGTCTCGAACGCGGCGATCGCCAGCGCGGCGTGCAGCATGGCGTCTTCGTCGTGGCCCGAGGTGAGCGGTACGCCGGCGGCGAGGATCAGCTTCATGCCCGACGCCGCGATGTCGGAGTGCAGGAACGTGACCTGGAACTGGAGGCAGGCGTCGCGGACAGCGTTGACGAGTCGCGCCAGTTCGTCGCGCACCGCCTCGCCGCCGATCTCCTCGAGCAACTCGTCGACCCCGGTCACCATCACGAAGCCGATGGTCGCGAGCCGGTGTTCGCCGCCGAGGTCGCTGAACGCCTCGAGTTGTTCGAGCAGCGAACCGGGCACGTACGGCGTGAGATCGACGTCGCCGTAGCCGTCACCGGCCGCTGGTGCCTGGGCCGCCCGCAGCATGAACCCGCCGCCGTCGGCCTGGGAAAGTCGTTCGGTGGTCTGCGCAGCGATCCGCTGACTGATCAGCGTGCCGCCCTTCGCCGCGGCACCTTCGAGGTGGATCACCTCGCTCGCGTTGCGCCCGCAGACCAGCATTTCCCGTCGCGGTTCTCCGACGAGGAACACGTCGAACGGGCCGGCGGCGACCCCCACCGTCATCGTGAGATTGGCCTGGCGGGCCGAACTCAGGTTCGCGAGCGCGAGCTGCATCGTCAGTGCGGCGCCGGCGCCCCGCACCTCGTGGTCGTCGCCACGGAACAGCACCAGGATTGCATCACCACCGAACTTGAGCACCTCACCGCCGTAGGCGCTGGCAGCGTTGATCAGCCCGGAGAAGCATCCGTTGATCAGCTCCGTGATCTGCTCGGCCCCGGCCTTGCCCTTGGCAGCGAGACGCTCGGACAGCGCCGTGAACCCCGAAATGTCGGCCGACAGCATCGACCCATCGACCCGCTCCCAGCGCGAGCCGGCCGTGCGGCCGAGCTCGACGGCGATCGGCGGGACGAACGGTGTCAGGTCACGCATGCGGCCGCCGTTCGTTGCTGGAGTTCGCTGTGGGCGTGTTCATGTCGAAGGTCGGCGTCCGCCGGTGCGACGCCCTCACATTCTCGCAGGTGGCGGCAGCCTCGGCCTCGTGCAATCGTGTCCGGCCGACCGAACGGGCAACGCGGCCGGGCCGGATCAGAGCAGCAGCTTGACGGCGCCGAGTGCCGACAACGCGAGGACGACGATCGCGAACAACCGTTGCGGGATGCGGTGGAACAACGACCGTCCGCTGAACGCGCCGATGAACACGGCGGGGATCACCGCCACGTCGTAGAGCAGCGCCTCGCCGGTGAAAAACGCTCCGCCGCCCGCCCAGGCCCCGAGTGCGAGGTAGAGCGGAATCTTCGAGAGGTTGACGATGAAGTACAGCCACGCGGACGTGCCGACCATCTCGTGCTTGGGGAGGCCGAGCCGGATCAGGTACGTGTTGATCACGGGACCGGCGGCGTTGGCGACGAAGGTGGTGAATCCGCCGATGGTTCCGTGGGTCGCGGCCAGGGTGGGTGTCGCCCCGGTCGGCGGGTTGCCGCGCCACATCCGGAAGATCTGCAGCGCGACGATGGCGAGCACGATCCCCCCGATCGTGACCTCGATCGCGCCGGTGGCCGACCCGACGGCGACGAAGAACGTGACGCCGAACACGTAGCCGACCGCGATCCAGACGGCGAGCGGCCGGAGGACGTCCCAGCGGGCGTGCCGGCGGTACCACCCGACCGCGAACAGGTCGGCGACGAGCAGGATCGGGAGCGTGCCACCGGCGATCATGCGGCCCTCGAACACGGTCGCGAGCAGCGGCGTGGCGATCAGCGCGCCGCCGGGCAGCCCGGTCTTCGACAGCCCGACCACGAACGCCGCGAGTGCGCCGACCAGGAGCGCCTCGACGGTGAACACCCGGGCGACCTTAGGGGGAGGGAAGCGTCGCGACGGTTACCGTGACCGGATGGCTGCGGACATCGACCTGTGCGTGCTCGGTGACTTCGCCTGGGACGTGCTGATCCGGACCAACACCGAGTTGCTCACCGGTGGGGACACCTTCGGTGAGGTGGTGTTGCTGCCCGGTGGCAGCGCCGCCAACGTCGCCGTTTGGGCATCGCGCTGTGGCATCACGACCCATTTCATCGGCAAGATCGGCCGCGACCGCATGGGCGAGTTGGCGGCGGAGAACCTCACCGCGGAGTCGGTGCGTCATCACCTGATCGAGTCCGACTCCAACGTCACCGGTTCGGTGGCGGTATTCGTCGACCACACGGGGGAGCGGTCGATGGTGTCGGGGCACGGCGCCGACTTCGACCTTCTCCCGAGCGAGGTGCCTCGCGACATCATCGCGGCCGCCGGGCACCTCCACCTGACGGCCTGGTCGTTCTTCACCGACCCGCCGCGCAGCGCGGCCCGGTCGGCTGCTCATCTGGCGCAGGCGTCGGGCGCCACCCTCTCGTTCGACCCGGGTTCGTTCCAGATGATCGAGGAGGTCGGGGTCGACCAGTTCCTGTCGGTCACACACGATCTCGGGATCGACGTGTTCCTCCCGAACAAGGAGGAGGGCACCGTCCTCACCGGGATGACCGAACCGAACGACATCGCTCGGGAGCTCGACGCGCTGTACCCGAGCGCACTGATCGTGCTCAAGCTCGACGCCGACGGTGCCCTCGTGTTCCGTGACGGTGAATCGGTCCATGTCCCGCCGGCGCCCACGAACCGTCTGGTCGACGCGACCGGCGCCGGCGACTCGTTCGCCGGAGCCTTCCTCGCCCGGTATCTCCGCGGCAACGATCCGGTCGCCGCCGCCACGTTCGCGAACCGGGTCTCGGCCTGGGTGATCGAGCACCCCGGCGCCCGCCCGCTGACCGACGGTCGCCTGGCGGCGCTGCTCGCCTCGACCTGAACGGCGCGGTTTCAGCGCGCGGACCCACGGGTACGTTGGGATCGCGGGCCGCCGAGCGGAGGGGAATACTCGTATGGGAACAGGTGTTCCCCAATCCATGCATCCAGCGACGATCCGAGACGCGTTCCGCACCACGCGAGCGCTGACCGAGGAGATCGCGGCGCCGCTGTCGCCCGAAGACCAGACGGTGCAGTCGATGCCCGACGTGAGCCCGACCAAGTGGCACCGGGCTCACACCACGTGGTTCTTCGAGACGTTCGTCCTCGGTCGCTTCGACGACGACCACTCGCCGGTCGAACCGCTGTACCGCGAGCTGTTCAACAGCTACTACGTCGGCGTCGGCCCGCAATTCACCCGCGCCGACCGGGGGTTGCTGAGCCGACCCAGCTGCGACGAGGTGGCCGAGTACCGCTCGGTCGTCGATGCCGCCGTGCTCCGGCTGTTCGCGACCCACGGGGGCGAGGCGCCGGCGCTGTCCCGGACGATCGAACTCGGCGTCCACCACGAGCAGCAGCACCAGGAGCTGGCGCTGATGGACATCAAACACGTCCTGTCGATCAACCCGCTCCGACCGGCGTACCGTCCCGCCGACGAGGTCGCCGCGAGCCCCGCCCCGCCGCTCGGCTGGGTCGAGTTCGACGCCGGCATGGTCGACATCGGCGCCGCCGACGGTGGCTTCTGCTTCGACAACGAACTGCCGCGTCACGCCGCGCACACGTATCCCTTCTCGCTGGCCGACCGTCTGGTGACCGCCGGCGAGTGGGCCGAGTTCGTCGCCGACGGCGGCTACGAGCGGCCCGACCTCTGGTTGTCCGACGGGTGGAACACCGTGCAGCGCGACGGGTGGTCGGCGCCGCTGTACTGGCTGCGCGACGACGGCGGTTGGCACGTCCACACACTCGCCGGTACCCGCCCGATCATCGACGCCGAACCGGTGCCCACGTCGGTTTCTACGAGGCCGACGCCTACGCCCGCTGGGCCGGCAAACGGCTCCCGACCGAGTTCGAGTGGGAGCACGCTGCGGTCACCGGCGAGTCGGCCGAGCCTCGGCCGTACTCGCTCGACCAGCTGCATCCTCGCCCGGCCGGGGCAGCCGGCGGCGGCCTCGAGCAGATGTTCGGCGAGTGTTGGCAGTGGACGGCGTCGTCGTACCTGCCGTACCCCGGTTTCGTCCCGGCGCCCGGTGCCGTCGGTGAGTACAACGGCAAGTTCATGTCCGGTCAGATGGTCCTGCGGGGCAGCAGCGCGTTCACGCCGCCCGGCCATGCCCGTCCGACCTACCGAAACTTCTTCCCGCCACACACCCGATGGATGCTCTCCGGTGTGCGACTCGCCGATGGAGGCACCCCATGAGCCCGGACACGATGACCGAGGCGACGTTCGATCGCCACCTCAGCGACGACTGGCGCGAGCAGGCGTTGCTCGCCGACGTCACCGCCGGGCTCGCTGCTGCGCCTCGGCGGCTGACGCCACGTTGGCTGTACGACGACCGGGGGAGCGAGCTGTACAGCGAGATCACACGGCTGCCCGAGTACTACCTGACCGAGGCCGAGCGCGGTGTGCTGCACCGTGCCGCCGGCGAGATCGTCGAGCTCAGCGGTGCCGACACGCTGATCGAACTCGGCTCGGGCACGTCCGACAAGACCACGACGCTGCTCGACGCCTTCGCGGCCGCCGGTCGCCTCGAACGCTTCGTGCCGCTCGACGTCAGCGAGCAGACGCTGCGTGACGCCGCTGCCGTGTTGGCCGAGCGGTACCCGGGCATGCACGTCCACGGTGTGATCGGCGACTTCGTCGAGCACCTGTCGGTCGTTCCGCACGAGGGCGTCCCTCTGCTGGCATTCCTCGGCTCGACGATCGGCAACTTCTATCCCGACGAGCGGGCGGCGTTCTTCCGGGCCGTCGCCGACTGGCTGCCCGGTGACGGGCACCTGTTGCTCGGGGTCGACCTCGTCAAGCCGATCGACCGGATCATGGCCGCGTACAACGACGCCGCCGGGGTGACCGCCGAGTTCACGCTCAACGTGCTCGCCGTGCTCAATCGTGAGCTCGACGCCGACTTCGACCTGGCCGGTTTCGAACACGTCGGGATGTGGGACCCGAACCACACCCGTGTCGATCTGCGACTCCGGTCGCTCGGCGACCAGCACGTGACGATCGCTCGGGCGGGCATGGAACTCGACATCGCCGCCGACGAAGAGATCCGTGCCGAGATCTCGTCGAAGTTCACGTTCGAGCAGCTCGACGGCGAGTTCGCGGCCGCCGGCCTCGAAGCGGCGCGTTCCTGGACCAGCGACGGCGGCGACGTGGCCCTGGTCATGGTTCGCCGCGCCTGAGGCGCCGCACGGTCACCGGTCGGCGTCGTCGACCGAACCACGGAGCAATGCGACGACGCCGACCCCCGCCGCCACCAGCGCGAGCAGCGTGAGGTGAGGGTTCGCCGGGGCGTCACGGCGTTGAAGCACCAGCGCGAGCGCCCAGACCGCTGCCGTCGCCAGCGCGACGGCGCCGGCGCGCTGGGCCCAGCGGCGCACCACGGCGGCGTCGACGGTGGCGCTGTGCGGCGTGACCGCCATCAGCGCGAGCAGGCTGTGGAAGACCAGGAGGCACACGGCGGCCACGAGTGACCTCGGCGTCGTGACGTCGTCGGTGGCCGACATCCACTGGACGACGACGAGGGCGACGACCACCACGGCCGTGTGCGAGCCCGCCTGGATCGCGGCCGTGGCGGCGAGTGCCACCGTGAGCCCTGCGAACCATCCAACTCCGTCGTCGGTGCCGATCAGGGTGACGAGCAGCGCGCCGACGGCCGCCACGACGGCCGAGATGCCGAACGCCCAGCGCTGCGGTGATGTGGTGGTGGCGGCGTCGATCCAACGCTGGAGTCGGGCGGTCATCAGCCGACACGCATCCTCGGTGCGGACGCCCGTCGGGCGACGTCGCGCAGGAACTCGTCGAGGCTGCCGGGGCCCAGCCAACGGACCACGGGGACGCCCGCCTGCTGCACCCGCCGGATCTCGCGCCGGCGTTCGAGCAGGCGGATCCGCCAGGCGAGCGCGGCGATCGGGTCGTCGTCGGTGGCCACGGAATCGGGGAGCGTGTCGATCACGACGACCGGGAGACCGTGGCGTCCGAGCGAGACGGCGCGGTCGAGTGCCTCGCGCGAGATCAGCGGCGACAGGACGACGGTGAGTTCGGCGCCGGTCGCCGGCCACGGCGGCAGGTTGCCGCGGGCGGCGCCGACCGAGCCGCGTCCCGGCTGGATGCGACTGAGGGTGTCGAGGACGCGTCGGAGCTGCATCGGGCCGGCCGCCGTCGGAACGACGTGTGATCCGAGCGTGCCGAACACGCGGAGCGAGATGCGGTCGCCGCGACGGCCGGAGTGCTCGGCGATGGCGCCGGCCGCCCTGACGGCGGTGTCGAGGCTCGATGCGGCGCCGTCGATGCCCTCGCTGGTGCCGTAGTCGGCGCCGGCGTCGATCACGAGCGCGACGTGGGTGTCCTGATCGGCCCACGTGGCGTTGACCTGCAACCGCTCGGAGCGCAACGACCTGGACCAGTTGATGCGGCGGATCCGGTCGCCGGTGCCGAAGGCACGCACGCCGGCGAACTCGCTGCCCTCCCCGCGTCGGGACGAGCGTTCGAGCCCGACCAGGCCGTCGGTCGGTCGCCGCGGTGCAGCGGAGTCGAACACGGACGGGAGTGGCAGCGTCGTGAGCGAGCTGTGGGTGGTCTGCATCTTCGACTGGAACGCACCCCACGAACTCGATGCGACCAGCCGCACCGGCTCGACGAGCCGTCGTCCCCAGCGGGTCGAACGGACCACGACACCGAGTTCGGTGCTGCCGTCGACGATCGGCACGGCGACGGCTCCGTGGTCGATGCGGTGGTCGACCCAGGTGGCGGGTTCCATGCGCGCGCTCACCAGGTCGGTGCCGTCGGCGCCGTCGACCCGGGCCCGCCACATCGTGGCGTCGCCCTCGCGCAGCGTCGGGTGGCCGAGCCGGTCGACGAGTGACGGTGAGACCCGCGGTCTGGTCACGGTCGACCAGGCGGTGACGAGGGCGAATGGGGTTCCCAGCACGAGCAGGTCGGGCCGACGGCTGAGCATGGCGACCGTGACGAGCGTGATCGCGAGCAGCGACGACCGGACGAACGCGACGGTGGGGCGCCACGGGCCGGTGGTCCCCGGGCGGCTGTCGCTCATCGGGTGCTCACCGCTGGGCGCTCGCTTCACGGGCCGAGGGCGTCGGGACGCTGCCGAGGACGTCGTCGACCACGGTGGTGCCGGTGACCGAACTCATCCACATCTCGGGTTTCACGGTGATCCGGTGCGCCAGCACCGGGACCGCGACCGACTTCACGTCCTCGGGCGTCACGTAGTCGCGGCCGGCGATCACGGCGACCGAACGGGCGACGAGCAGGAGACCGAGGGCGCCGCGCGGCGAGGCACCCATCAGCGTGTGCGGGTGGGTTCTGGTGGCGGTGGTGAGCGCGACGCAGTACCGGCCGACGCTCTCGTCGACGGTCACGCGCTCGACCGCCGCCTGCATCGCGAGCAGCGTCTCCGGGTCGGTGACCTGCCGCAGCGTCTGATCTTCCTGCCGGCGATCCATGCGCCGTTGCAGCACGTCCCATTCCTCGTCGGCGGTCGGGTACCCGAAGCTGGTGCGGAGCATGAAGCGGTCGAGCTGGGCCTCGGGCAGGGGATAGGTGCCCTCGTACTCGACCGGGTTCGCCGTGGCGAGCACGTGGAACGGCTGGTCGAGCACGAACGTCTCACCCTCGACGGTGATTTGGTGCTCTTGCATCGCCTCGAGCAACGCGGCCTGGGTTCGCGGCGGGGTGCGGTTGATCTCGTCGGCGAGCAGCAGGCCGGTGAACAGCGGACCCTTGCGAAATGCGAACTCACCGACACGCTGGTCGTACACGAACGACCCGGTCAGGTCGGCCGGCAGCAGGTCGGGCGTGAACTGGGCGCGGGCGAACTGCAGGCCGAGGGTCTGGGCGAACGACCGTGCGGCGAGCGTCTTGCCGAGCCCCGGGAAGTCCTCGAGCAGAACGTGGCCGCCGGCCAGGATCGCGGCGAGCACGATCGTCAGCGCGTCGCGCTTGCCGACCACGGCCACCTCGACCTCGTCGAGGACCTCGGATGCGAGCCGCGAGACGTCGGTCAGTTCGAGTTGTTGCATGGGACCTCCAGGTCAGAGTCGTTCGATCAGTGTGACGATGTGGGTGGCGCCGCGTTGGCTGATGTGCGCGGTGGTGTCGTCGTCGTCGGCGAAGCGCCAGAGCTTGTCGCCGAGCACCGTGCGGGCGGCATCGGGATCGTCGTGGCGGTCGATGCCGTGCACGGTGAGCAGTTCGTCGTCGATGATGGCGACGAGTTGATCTCGCAGCCGCTGGGCGTGGCGGACATCGCTGTTGCCGACCGCCAACGCCTGCCGCAGCGACGTCGTGCGCAGATCGGGGTACGACGTCGAACTCGCAGGTGCCCGCGGGGCGGGGTCGGGACGAGCGACGAACCGGTCGATCGTCGACATGAACGAGACGGCGGCGCCGGCGAGGCAGACCAGCGCGGCGACGAGCCAGATGTTCGGGCCGGTGTCGGTGAGGAGCAGCACCGACTCGACGACGACCACCGCACCGCCGATCAAGGCGATGGCACGCTTGTTCACGTCGTGCCGACCATTCGGGTCGAGCGGAGGCCGTCGTGGATGGTGTCGAGCGAGCTGATCGCCGCGCGACGGTGCGCCTCGTCCATCGGATGGGTCGAGAAGCGGGCCTCGCGGTACAGCGAGGCGAGTCGGGACGTCGCGTCGGGGTCGACGTCGAATCGATTCAGTACTCGGGACGTGAACTCGGCCGCGGTGAGGGCCGGGTCGTGGGCGACACCGGCTGCTTCGACGATCGACTCGAGCCGCAGCCAGCACTCGACGATCGCATTGCGGGGGGCACCGGTGCGCAGTGCCGTCTGCTGGGCTTCGGCATCGGCGACCACGGCGTCGGCGACATCGTCGAGGATCTCGAAGTCGGCGGTGGCGACGCGACGGCGCCAGTGCAGCCGCGGGCGGTTCTGCCAGGCACGGCGGAGTACATGGACGAGGCCGAGCGCCAGCACGGCGAGCACGGCGATCTGGAGCATCGTCGTGAACACGTCCCAGCTCTGGGACGGTTCGGTATCGGTCGGCTCCGGCCGGGTGCCCTCGATCGGCGGAACGGTCGGGACGCTCATCTCGAGTTCGAGCTCGGGGAGCTCCCAGGGGATCGACGGTTGGCGTTCGGCGATCCGCGCCGGCTCGGACGTGGCGACCGTGACGAACAGGAGTGCCAGGACCGCGCCCACGACCAGGGCGACGAGACGGCTCCGATCCACGCCCGGAGGCTAGTTCGCGGGCGCTCGCTCGGCGCCTCTGACGCCGTCGAGCAGGAGGTCGTCGATGGGACCGTCGCCGTGGAGCACGGTGACATCGCCCGTCGATTCGAGGACGACCGCACGCACCTGGTCGAGACGGATCGCGTTGGCTTCGCGAAGTTTGGCAGCCACGTCGGAGCGGGTGACGCGGGTGTGTCGGAGCGCCTCGTCGATGAACTCGCCGTCGCGCATGAGGAGCATCGGTGTGTTGTCGACGGCCTTGCCGACCGACGTGTGCTGACGGACGAGAGCGATCGCGGTCTGGGTCGCGAGGAGCACGCCGACAGCGATCATGCCGTTGAGCAGTGAGGTCGACGACGCTGCGACGCCGCCGAGCACGGAACCGAGCGCGATCGTGACGGCGAAGTCGAAGCTGGACATCTTGCTGAGGGCCCGCAGACCGACGACGCGGATGACCGCGACGAGCGTGAGCACGATCGCCACCGCCGACACCGTCACCAGCCAGACCTCGGTCCACGACGTCGACAACCAGTTCTCGATCATGGGCCGTGCATGCCCGATGCACCGCCCGCTGAAACGCCGCCCGGTCCACGATCCAGGGGCGAGCCGAGAAGACGATCCAAGAATCGGCCAGGAAGCGGATGAATTTCGTCACCTGATCGTCATATTCGGCGAATCGGTGCCACACTGCACGCGTGATCGAAACCCTCCTCTCCTGGCTCATCGGGCCGGCGCTGACCGGCCCCTTCGTCCTGGTCGTGATCGCCGTCGCCGCGGTGACCGCCACCCGCGTCTCGCGGGTCGTCGTGCGCCGGATCATCCGGCACGTGGCGAAGCGCAGCCTGCGTTTCGCGAAGCTGCCCGGTCAGCCGGTCGGCCTCTGGCGCACCCGTGCCGCTCGTGTCGGCGACGTGCCCGGCGAAGCGGTCGAGCAGCGCCGTCGGCAGCGGATCGACGCCGCCGCTCGGATGGTCAACCACCTGGTCGGCGTGCTCATCTGGATCGTCGCGTCGATCGTGGCGTTCCACCTGCTCGACGTCGATCCGGCCTTCTTCCTGTCGAGCGCCGGGTTCATGGGGGCCGCGCTCGCGATCGGGGGCCAGCACAAGGTCAACGACTACCTGACCGGTCTCAGCGTGCACTTCGAGGATCGCTACGGCGTCGGCGACGAGGTCGTCGTCGAGTCGACCGGTCTGCACGATCCGGTTCGTGGCGTCGTCGACCACATCGGGCTGTTCAGCACTCGCATCCGCGACACGACGAGCACGCTCCACTTCCCCAACAGCGCGCTGGCCACGGTCCGCAACCTGTCACAGGAGGCCGCGGCCTCCACGCTGCGCCTCAACGTGCCACGACAGAGCGACGCCGCCGTGGCGTCCGATCTGTTGCGTGGCCTCGCCGGGACCGACGGTCTCACCGATCTGGTCTTCGTCGGCGACCTGGCGGCCCGCGAGGTGGCGACCGGCGAGATCGAGGTCGACGTGCAGACCAGTCGCGCCCTCGACGGTCAGCTGCGTGAGCGACTGGTCCATCGGGCCGAGCGCGCGTTCGACGACCGCCACCCCTGACGCCTCCGGCTCGTCGCCCGACCGGTCGCGAGTTGTCGCCGTGCGTCGGTGGTGAGTAGAACCGGTCTCGTCAGCGACCCGGGAGAACGTCACCATGAGCACCTTCAACGCACTCGTCGTCCGTGAAGCCGAGGAGGGCAACCCGAAGTCGGCGGCGGCGTCGATCGAACAGCTGACCGACGCGGACCTGCCCACCTACGAAGGGGATGACGCGGTTGTCGTCGACGTCGACTACTCGTCGCTGAACTACAAGGACGGCATGGCGCTGACCGGCAAGGGCCGGATCATCCGCTCGTTCCCGATGGTCCCCGGCGTCGACCTGGCCGGCACCGTCGTGTCGTCGGAGTCGCCGAGGTTCGCGCCGGGCGACGGCGTGATCCTCACCGGTTGGGCGGTGGGCGAGCGGTACTGGGGTGGCTACACGCAACGCCAACGGGTCAAGGCCGACTGGCTGGTCGCCCGGCCCGAGGGGCTGACCAGCAAGCAGGCGATGGGGATCGGGACCGCGGGCCTGACGTCGATGCTGTGCGTGCTCGGCCTGGAGGCCGGCGGGGTTCGCCCCGAGAGCGGCCCGGTCGTGGTGACGGGAGCCGCGGGCGGGGTCGGGAGCGTTGCGATCGCCCTGCTCGCCAACCTCGGGTTCGAGGTGACCGCCGTGACGGGGCGCCCGGAGGAGCACGACTATCTCCGGTCGCTGGGAGCGTCCGCGTTCCTGACCCGCGCCGAGATGTCCGAGGCGCCCAAGCCGCTCGAGAGCGAGACGTGGGCCGGTGCGGTCGACGCCGTCGGCTCGACGATGCTCGCCAAGATCCTCGCCCAGACCAAGTACCAGGGCACCGTCACCGCGTGCGGTCTCGCCGGCGGTGTCGACCTGCCGACGTCGGTGATGCCGTTCATCCTGCGTGGCGTGCGCCTGCAGGGCATCGACTCGGTGATGGCCCCGATCGAGACGCGCGAGGCAGCATGGGCCCGCCTGGCCACGGATCTCCCCGCCGGCGTGCTGGAGACCGTGACCGAGGTCGTTCCGATGAGTTCGCTGCCCGAGCAGGGCCGGTCGATCATGGCCGGCACCACACGCGGCCGGCTCGTCGTCGACCCGGCGCAGTAGCCGGTCCCGCGCGCCCGCCCGGGCGCGGCCGCCATCAGTTCGAGTGTCCCGCCGTGGTCGTCGCGCGCCCGTTGCCAAGTCGTTGCCAAGCGGCCACCTGCAGCCTGGGCGATGACAACAGCGGTCGGCCCAGCCGGCCAGGCACGAAAGACCAGACAGATGTTCATCGCTGAAGACGCGTCGACCACCACCGCCACCGGCCACGACGGCCGCCGGCCGGATGTTCGGCCCGACTCGATCATCCGGTGGGAGCCCGAACGGGGCTCGGTCCGGCGCGCCCTGTGGCTGGCCGCCACCGGTGTGCTGATCGCGGGGTGCATGGCGATCGCCATCGCTGCCGCCGCACCGCCGCTCTGATCGAGACCCGATCGGCGCACACCGTGCGTCGGCCGTCGAGCATCCGGTCGCGAGCCGGTCACCCCAACCCACATCGCTCCCAGAGAGCACACAGAAAGCAGTCATCAACCATGAAGAGCCCATTCATCACCGCGGTCGTCGGTCTGCTCGTCGTTGCCGGCGCATGTGCCGACTCGACGTCGGCCGATGCCCCTGCCACGACCGCACCGACCGAGACGGCCGAACCGACGCCCGACACCGAAGCACCGCCCGAGACGATCGCGCCCACGCCCACGGCGACACATCCGACGGCACCACCGACCACACCGCCGACGAAACCCACGGTGCCGGCACCGACGCCGACCACCCCGCCGGAGACGACCCCGTCGCCGGCGCCGTCGAACGGCGCACGCTGCCTCATCGGGAGCTGGGTCATCTCCGACGCCGAGCTCGACGCCTACTTCGACGTCGTGGCGGTCAACGCGGCGTTCGAGTCGATCGACAACGACGGGGTGATCCGGCTCACCTTCACGGAGACGGGATTCGAGTGGACGAACCAGTACTCGCTGGCGATGCGGGTCGACGGCACGGGGTACGAGTCGACGTCCTCGGGTTCGTTCGCGGGCTCGTACACCGAAGCCGGTGGTGTCATCGCCGGATCGGTCGAGCGCGACGACCGGGGCGGCAGCCTCACCCATGACGGCCAACCCGTCGGCGACGTCGGCGATCTCTTCGTCGGGATCAACCTGGCCCGACCGATGGATTCGCTGGCGTTTTCCTGCGACGGCCCCGTCCTCGTGTTGGACGCCGGGCCGTCGGCGGGCGCCCGACACACGGTGCGCCTGACCCCGGCCTGACCGGGGATCGTACGGCTGACCCGGTGAGACCGGGTCAGCCGATGTCGCGGCGGCGGAGGCCGTCGAGCCCGACCGCCACGAGCGCCGCCGTGACGCCCAACAGCACGGCGAGCGGGGTGGCGCTCACCGACTCGGCGGGGGAGAGCGGCACGTGTTCGTACGGTGAGAGGTCGATCGCCCAACCGGGCAGCTGCAGCACGGTGCCGAACATCGCGATCACGAACCCGAACGCCACGATCGCC
The DNA here is from genome assembly GCA_033344875.1 of Ilumatobacteraceae bacterium. Taxonomy (NCBI): domain Bacteria; kingdom Bacillati; phylum Actinomycetota; class Acidimicrobiia; order Acidimicrobiales; family Ilumatobacteraceae; species Ilumatobacteraceae bacterium. The sequence continues at coordinate 267,030 of JAWPMO010000001.1, forward strand.
CACGCGGCGGTGGCGAACCTCGGGAGGCGTCCGACGAACGCGAGGGTGAGTCCGACGGTGAGCCACATCGCCGGCACGTGGACGAGAGCTGCGACGCCGACTCGCCAGAGCAGCGCCGGGTCGCGCGTGGCGATGGACGCCGCGCCTCCGAGGCCGACGGCGGCCGACGCCATCGCTGCCACCGAGCCGACGAGCGCGACGATCAGGTGGGACCGCGTCCATTCGACACGTGACACGGCGGTGGCGAGCACGGGTTCGGCTCGCATCGACGTCTCCTCGGTGCGGAGGCGCAGCGTCCACTGCACCGCTGCGGCGGTGCCGATCAGGGCCGTGAAGTGCATCGAGGTCGCCAGGTACGAGTCGGCGAGGGATGCCCCGCCCGACGCGGTGAGGAAATCGGCCATCGTCGGGTTGTCGTTCACGAAGTCTTCGATCGCGTCGATGATCGAGCCGTAGACGGCCCCGAGTCCGGCGAGCCCGGCGCACCACCCGATCACGCTGCCACGCTGGAGGCGGGTCGCGAGCGCGAGCGCGCTGCGGAGCCGGCTTCCGGCGGTCGCCGGACCGGGTTGTGGTGCGAGCAGCCCGGCACCCAGATCGCGTCGACCCTGCAGCGTGACCGCGAGGGCGATCAGGCAGATGAGCAACCCCAGGCTGAGCAGGAGTGGCCACCAGCGCTCGTCGCCGAACGACCGTGTCTGCTGAGCCCACCCGATCGGCGAGAGCCAGGAGAGCCAGACGTCGCCCATGTCGCCGATCGCCCGCGCGACGAACGCCACGGCGAGCGTGACGCCGGCCAGCCCGCCGGCCAGTCGTGCGTTCTCTGTGATCTGCGCGGTCACGAGCGAGACACCGACGAACACGGCGGCCATCGACGCGAGCTGCGAGCCGTAGAGGACGGAGCCCGAGGCAGCCTGGCCGGTGGCGATCAGCGCCAACGCACCGGCACCACCGACGACGACGCTCATGCCCAGTCCGATCGCCCCGGCGGCCACGATCGGCGCCTGGCGTCCGACGGGGAGCGCTCGCACGAGTTCGAGACGCCCGGGTTCCTCTTCGCCGCGGGTCAGCCGGATGACGGTGAGCAGCGTCATCAGACCCACGATCACCAGACCGGGTGCGCCGATCTGGAAGACGATCTGCCCGCCGACGGTGTCGAGTGCGATGTCGGGTCCGTTGAAGGCCATGATCGCGGGGTTCGACGAGGCGGCAGCGGCCTGATCGAGGTCGGCCTGGGTGGGGAACAGGCTCTTGACGCTCTCCGCGGACGTGGCGACCATCGCGATGATCGCCGCCATCCAGACGCCGATCCGGACCCGGTCGCGCCGGAGCGCTGCCCTGATCAGCCCGCCGGTTCCGGCGAGCGCCTCGCTGTTCACGTGGCGATGCCGGCTGCCGCGTCGCCGCTCGTCTCGTAGTGCCGGAGGAACAGTGCTTCGAGGGTGGGTGGCGAGCACGTGAGGCTCACGATGGTGCCGGCGCCGAGGGCGCCGATGGCTTGGTCGAGGTGGGCGTTGTCGACTTCGAACGTCACGTGATCGCCGTCGTGGACGAGGTCGGTGACGCCGTCGACGTCGGTGAGATCCACGGGCCGCCGAGTGTGGGCGGTCACGGCGGTTCTCGTGACGTGCCGCAGTTCGGTCAGCGTGCCGCTCTCGACGGTGCGGCCCGACCGGATGATCGTGATGCGGTCGCACAGCGCCTCGACCTCGGCGAGGATGTGGCTCGACAGGAGGACGGTGCGGCCCTCGCGCTTGACCTCGCGGATGCAGTCCTCGAACACCTCCTCCATCAGCGGGTCGAGACCCGACGTCGGCTCGTCGAGGATCAGGAGCTCGGCGTCGGACGCGAGTGCTGCGATCAAGCCGACCTTCTGGCGGTTGCCCTTCGAGTAGGTGCGGGCCTTCTTGGTGGGGTCGAGTTCGAACCGGTCGATCAGGTCGTCGCGCTTGCGTTCGTTCGTGGTGCCGCGCAGGCGGGCGAACAGGTCGATGATCTCGCCACCGGAGAGCTTGGGCCAGAGGGTGACGTCGCCCGGCACGTAGGCGAGCCGCCGGTGGAGCTCGACCGCATCGGCCCACGGGTCACCGCCCAGCAGCGTGGCGGTGCCACCGTCCGGACGGATGAGGCCGAGCAGCACACGGATCGTGGTCGACTTGCCGGACCCGTTCGGTCCGAGGAACCCGTGCACCTCGCCCGTCGTGACCGTCAGGTCGAGTTCGTCGAGCGCCCGCGTGTGACCGAACGTCTTGACCAGCCCCGTTGCGACGATCGATTTCGTGCTCATGCGGCGTTCTCCCTTCGTGCGGACCGGGTCGGCGCGTCCGCCGTGTGGCGGCCACGTCACCACCCGTTCTCCCGCTGGTGACCGTACCGCGAGCCGCCTGGTCGGGCCCGGTCCGGCGCGGCCGCCACGATCCGGGGGACGGAGCCTCGGCCGGGGTGACCTACGCTGCCGACCGGAAGGGCGTGCTGATGATCCTGGGGTTCGAGACCTGTGAGCTGGACACGGCGCGGGTGATACTGCGGCGCGACGGCGCCGAGGTGCCCATTGAGCCCCAGGTGTTCGATCTCCTGTGCTGCCTGATCGAGCGCCGCGGCCAGGTGGTTCGCAAGGAGGAGTTGCTCGACCTGGTGTGGGGTGACCGGTTCGTGAGCGAATCGGCGCTGACGACCCGGATCAAGTCGGCACGCCGTGCGGTCGGCGACGACGGGTCCCGCCAGGGTCTGATCCGGACCGTGCACGGCAAGGGCTACGAGTTCGTCGCCGACGTCTGCGTCATCGACGGTCAGCCGGAACCCGCCGTCGTGCCCCTCGTCGAGCGGCCGATGCCCGTCACCTCGGTCCCGACGGCGCTGCAGACGCTGATCGGGCGGCGTGAGTTGCTCGACCGGCTCGTCGACGACCAGGCGGCTCATCGCCTCGTCACGATCGTCGGTACGGCCGGTGTCGGCAAGACATCGGTCGGCTACGAGTTGGCGCGACTGGTCGCCGACCGATACGCCGATGGTGTCTTCGTCGTGGAGTTGGTGACGATCGTCGATGGCGATGCCGTGCAGGGAGCGTTCGCGACGGCCCTCGACGTCAACACCCGCCAGCAGATCTCGATCGAGGACGCGATCGTCGACATGCTGCGGGCCCGACGGGCACTGATCGTGCTCGACAACTGCGAACACGTCGTCGACGCGGTGGCGTCGCTGGTCGAGCGGATCCTCCGATCGGCACCGAACGTGTGGGTCGTGGCGACCAGTCGGGAACCGTTGGCCGTGACCGGTGAACTCCTCCGGACGGTCGAGCCGCTCGCCGTCACGACCTCGGGCGACGTCCCGCTCGACGAGTTGGTCGCGGTGCCGGCGGTCGAACTGTTCCTCGAGCGCGCCCGTGCGGCCGACCCCCGGTTCGAGATCGACGCGACGACCGCTCCCGCCATCGCTGAGATCTGCCGTCGTCTCGACGGGATCCCGCTCGCGATCGAACTCGCCGCCTCGCTCGCGAGCGCGATCGACGTGACCGAGATCGCACGCCGGCTCGACGAGCGGTTCCGTCTGCTCAAGGGGGTGCGGCGTGGGGCCGATCCTCGACACCGCACGCTGCACGACGCGATCAGTTGGTCGTACGAACTCCTGGACGGCGACGAGCAGCACCTGTTCGCCTCGTTGGCGGTGTTCGCCGGACAGTTCGACCTCGGCGCCGCCGAATCGGTCTGCCGGGGCGACGACGTGCTCGATCTCCTGACCCGGTTGGCGCAGCGGTCGATGCTGGCGGTCCGACGACCGCCGACGGGAGGCACCCGCTACGAGATGCTGGAGACGATGCGGGAGTTCGGGCGCGGTCGTCTCGACGACCGACAGAGCGTCGAGTTGTTCGCTGCGCACGCGGGCCAGTTCGCCACCTTGGCGCGCTCGGTCGAGCTCGATCTGCAGACCGCCCAGGAGCACGACGCGGTCGTCCGGGCCGACGGTTCGTTCGCCGACCTCCGCGCGGCACAGCGGTTCGCGCTCGAGATCGACGACGTCGACACGGCGTATCGCTTGATCGGCTCGATCCGCGAGTACGCGATGCGGACGCTCCGGTACGAGGTGTTCAGCTGGGCGGACATGTCGCTGCGCCTGCCGGGCGGCGGTGATCATCCACTGCGTTCGACGATCGTCGGCATGAGCGCGTACGGGGCATGGGTGCGCGGTGAGTTCGACACCGCGATGTCCCTCGCCGCTTCGGCGAAGGCCGCCGAAGCGACGCTGCCCGGTACGCCGTCCGGGCTCGCCGAGCGGGTGCTCGCCAACGTGCAGTATGCGATCGGCGACATCGAGGACGGCTTGGTCGAAGGCGCCCGTCTGATCGAGTTGGCCGAGGCGTCGGGCAGCGACTCTCGACTCGCTCACGCCTACTACATGGCGTCGGTCGCGTCGAGTTCGCTCGGCCGCTACGACGAGGCGGAGCTGTTGATCGAACGGGCCCGCGTCGCCGGACGTCGATCGGGGAGCCCGACCGACCTGGCGTCGTCGTCGGTCGCCGAGGGGTTCGCCGCCCGCGACGACGATGTCGCCCTCGATGCGTTCGCGGCGGCAGATCGGCTGGGACGGTCGGCCGGCAACCGGTGGATCAGCGCCTTCGCCAGGACGGAGGCGAGCGGTCTGCTCGTGCACCAGGGGCGGCTGAGCGAGGGGTGTGAGGGCCTCGCCGAGATGGTCGACGTCTGGTATCGCGCGGGGGAGTGGGCGCAGCAGTGGCACACGATGTCGCGGTGCGTGATCGCGCTCGAGAGCATCGAGCAGTACGAGCTCGCCGCCACCGTGCTGGGTGCCATCGAGGCGCACACGACGATGGGCGGTCCGCCGGTGATGACCAGCCTGCGCGATCGTGCGTTCGAGACTCGTGCTGCGGTCAGCGCCCGACTGGGCGAAGCGCACGCACAGCAGTTGGGGGTCGACGGTGCGGCGCTCCCCGTCGCCACGATCGTCGACCGCACCCGCACTGCGCTCCTCGGCCGGCCCGCCGAGCCGTAGCCGCCGCCCGCCTCACGACGCGATGCGGTGGTCGAGGTGGGCGTGCAGGTGGCTCGCCAACTCGGCCGCGTCGGGGCCGACGCCGTCGATGAAGCTCGACTTGCGGCGCCGGAGGAACGGCAGGCCCAGCAGGTACAGGCCGGGGACCGCGCATACGCCGCCGTCGTGGACGAGCCGGTCGCGCCGATCGAACGCGACCCGGTCGAGCCAGGTGTAGCTCGGCCGGTAGCCCGTCGCCCACACGACCGTCCCGAACCGGCCGAGTTCGAGCTCGGTCGGCGGCGGGTCGAACTGCGTCGGCGGTGGCAGCGTGGAGTCGTCCAGTTCCGCGTCGAGACAGTGCTCGGTGGCGAACTCGTCGATCCGTGCGAGCAGGCGGTTCTGCTTGAGGTCGGCGTTGGCGGCGAGACTCCGGAGGGCGCCCGAGAACTGGGCCTTCCGTCCGGTGACCGCCATCAACTTGCCGACGACTCCGACCCCGGCGTCGCGCAACGAGTTGAGATCGAGCGTCCGTCGTTCGGGACTGCCGACGAGTTGGAGCGACGGCAGGCGGCGGGCGCGGGTGATGTCGTCGACCTCGTCGTACCGCTCGTCGAGCTGGCCGATCACGTCCATCCACCAGTGGATGTCGCGGCCTCGGTGCAGCCGGGGGAGGCGGACGTGTTCGCCGACGGCCACCGTGACCTGCCGGCCGGCCCGTTGGAGTTCGTCGGCGATCTGCGCGCCCGACGCCGATGCGCCGACGACGAGCACTTCGCCGTTCCCGATCTGGGTCGGGTTGCGGTACTGCAGCGCCGTGAGCTGTTCGATCCGGTTCGGTAGGTCGGCGGCGACGGCGGGGATCCGGGGTTCGCTCGATGCGCCCGTCGCGGCGACGACGGCGTCGCAGGTCCAGATGCCCTGGTCGGTCACGACCTCGAAGCCCGGGTTCCCGACCCGAACCCGCTCGACGGTGACGTGGGTGTGCACGGGCGCCCCGATGTGCGCCCGGTACGTGCCGAGGAAGGCGACGGTCTCGTCCTTGGTCATGAACCCGTCGGGGTCCCCGCCCTGATAGCGGTAGCCCGGCAGGCGGGTCATCCAGTTGGGGGTCAGCAACCGGAGGGAGTCCCAGCGTTCGGTGCGCCACGACTGGGCCACCTCCCCCCGGTCGAGGACGACGTGGTCGATGCCCCGACCGGTGAGGTGGTGGCTCATCGCCAGTCCGGCTTGGCCGGCCCCGATCACCACGACTGGCGTTCGCATCGGTCGTCTCAGATGACGGTGACGTCGATGGTCGTCGGGTTGGCGACGATGTCGAAGACGGCCGAGCGCTTCTGCGACTGCGCCACGATGGCCTCGATGTCGGCGTTCGAGGCGTCGGCGTCGATCGCATAGGTGACCTTGATGCCGTCGTAGCCGTTGCGGACGTCGCTGTCGATCCCCAGGATGCCCTGGAGGTCCATGTTGCCCTCGATGGTCGCCGTGACCGAGCGGAGCTGCACACCCCGGTGCGACGCCACGGTGGCGACGCCGGCGGTCAGGCACGAGGCCAGCGCCGCGAGCACCATCTCAGGCGGGGTGACGCCGTTGTCCTCCGACGCGAAGACCTCGGGGTGGTCGGCGTCGAGGGTGTACGGCTGACGATGGGCGTGGTCCTGGCCGAGCCCGGAGAACCCGGTCACGGTCGAGCGGCTGTGCGTGCCGCTCACCCATTCACAGGTGGCTCGCCAGGCGAACTGGGCCAGCTCCGGAGCGTCGGTGAGGTGCTGACGTGCGCCTCGCAACGCTTCGATGTTGACGCCGTTGTCGACGGGGGTTGCGGTGGTTGTCATGTGATGTTCCTTCGTGTTGTCGGAGCGCCGTGCCGGCGTCTGTTCGGTGAAGCAGGCGGTTGCGTCTGCCTCCATCACTCTCCGGGAATCGGCTCGATCAGTCTTGGAGGCGGCCTGACGAGTGGCTGAAGCCCGAAGTCAGCCGGTCTTCAGACGATGTTCATGACTCGCTCGAGCCCGGCCCGCACGATGGAGCGATGAGTATCGAGACGCCCACCGAGACCGCCGGCGACGCACCGGACGCGGCGAACCGGGTGCACGACTGGCAGGAGGCGGGGGAGGCGTGGGGCCACTCGGCCGTCGACTGGGCGTACCTGTACGAGCACTACGCGCTCGACGCCATGTTTGCCATTTTCCAGCGGATCGGGGTCGCCGAGGGCGTCCGGGTGCTCGATCTGGCGTGCGGTTCGGGGCGAGCGATCCGCCATGCACGGGCGATGGGTGCCTCGGTGGCCGGTATCGACGCGGCGGCGACGCTCGTGGAGATCGCCCGTGACCGCAACCCCGACTCGGACGTCCGGCTCGGTTCGATGTTCGAGCTGCCGTGGGACGACGGGAGCTTCGATGCCGTCATGTCGATCAACGGCGTGTGGGGTGGCTGTGAGCCGGCGCTGGTCGAGGCGAACCGAGTGCTGCGCCCCGGCGGGATGATCGGCATCAGTTTCTGGGGGACGGGGGCGCCCAACGACCTGCGTGGTTGCTTCAAGGCGTTCGCCCGTCACGCACCGCAGGAGCACTTCGGGAGCATGAAGAAGCTGAACAACATCGCCGCCCCCGGGGTCGCCGAGCAGATGCTGGCCGACGCAGGCTTCGAGGTGGTCGAGCGCGGTGCCCGGGTCTCGGTCGTCGAATGGCCGGACGCCGAGCTCGCCTGGCGGGCCCTGTCGTCGGTCGGTCCGGCGGTTCCGGCCCTGCGACACAGCGACCCCGAGGTCGTGAAGGTCGCGGTGCTGGAGGCGATCGACCACTGTCGGGACGCCCACGGCGCCTACCGCTTCGAGAACGACCACCACTTCGTGATCGCCCGCACGGTCGAACCAGCGGGCTGATCGGCTCGCGCAGCGGGGCGGGCGGCGGCGTGGGTCAACGGCCCATCGGTTCGCCGAAGGCCGGGCAGTCGGGGTTCTCGCACATCGACGGCTCACCGGGCGCCTCGGGCGGCAGCGCGCTGACCCCGCACGCCGGACAGATCGGCGACACATCATGATCGTCGGTCTCGTCCCACAGGTCGCTCATGCCACCAGTGTCGCCGCCGCCGAGGGGTTTCGTTCACGGCCTCCGATGCAGCGCGGCGATCGTCAGGTGTCGGCGAGGACCGACGCGGCGACCGCGTCGGCACCCCGCTCCGAAAGGAGGAGGGTGTAGTGGTTGACATCGGGGACCATGCGATCGACGAGCTGGGGGAGCTGGGCCCGAGTCGCCTCGACGATGTCGTCGGGGAAGAGCGGGTTCGGTTGGTCGAGCAGGTTGCGCGGCGCCCGGATCAGCGACGCCGGGCAGCCGATCTGATCGAACCGATGCAGGTCGTCGTTGGACAGCTGGTCGCGCCCGTCGGCCATCACCGCTGCTTCCGACACTCTCGACCGTGTACCAGTTCGCGACACGAATGCCCATGGCACCGATGGCCGCCAGCGCGAGCCAGTGGTCGATGGGGTCGAACACCCCGAGCCGACCAGCGCCCGGGCCATCTCCGAACAGTCCTGACGGCCGGGACGTCAGCTGATCTGTGTGCAAGCCACGATGTGTGAGATCCCGTCGATCGGGCACCTTCGACACCATGGTGACACTGCTGATCATTCTCGTCGTCCTCGCGGCGCTCGGCATCCTCGGCGCCGTGGTCGAGGGGCTGCTGTGGCTCACACTCATTGCGGCCGTGCTGCTCGTGGTGGGCCTGGTCTACGGATGGTCCAAGTTGAAGGCGTCGAGTTGACCGAGTCCACCACGCGCTGAGCGCGCGACCGAGCGTGGTGTCACGAGGTTCGGTGTCGTCGGCCAGTCACGGATCTGCGTCACGCCGACGAGGTGCCGTGGTGGCCGGGAACGAGCAGTTCCGCCGCCATCCGATCCCGACAGGAGCCGCAGATCCCGTGCGCGAGCGGCGGTAGCGACGACCCTTCCAACGAGCGCGTGACCTGAACGAACTCTTCGATGGCGAGCCAACGAGAGCCCTCCTCGACTCGCCCGCACCAACTGCACAGCGCGACAGGCTGGAGATCGACGTCTCGTTCCGATGTGCCGTCGAGGAGCGACACCGGTGGCCGGGCTTCTTCGAAGACCAGCGCGCAGCGGAACTGCACCCGGCCATCGGGCTCCGGTGCGATCGACATTCTCAGCCACCGCCGGGCGTGAGGCGCATCGCATCGAAGCGGAACCTCGGTCTGCTGCTGTGAGGCTCGGACGCGCGCGACCAGGAGCCGCCACAACTCCCTGACTTCGTCGTTCTCGATGTACGACCACAGGGTGCGGTTCGACGGTGGTGCGGCGAGTTCGGGGGCGTCGTTGTCGCGGGCGAAGTCGGCCCAGTTCCGACCAACTGCGATGACGATGTCGTCGGCGTCGATCGAGTACTCGACGACCGTGCTCGTACGAACGTCGAGCGACCCGGATTCGCCCTGCGACGGTGCCGGCCTCGAGGTGATCGCCGCCTCGATTCCGGCCCAGACGTCCTCCGGTGGGTCGACGAGTTCGAAGTCGGCTTCCTCGAGCTCGGACAGCACCGACGAGATCCGGTCGCCCGCGGAGGCCCCACCGGTTGCATCGTGAGTGTCGCCCGCCATGGTCCCAGCCTATGCGCCGACGTCGCATCGGCGGGTCGTTCGCCGGTCGCCGGGCGGTCGCTCAAGCTCGGCGGTGGGTCATCCACACGTAGTCGACCGGTTGGCCTCTGTTCCACTCGGCCTCCTCCGCAGCGCTGACCCGCTCGAAACCGGCGGCGCGATAGCACCGAATCGCGATGTCGTTGAGGGAGTGGACGCGCAGAGCGACCAGTGGATAGTGGCGCCGTGCCTGCTCGACGAGGCAGACGACCAGCTGCGTACCGAGACCCGATCCGCGCTGTGACGGGTCGACGATCAGATGCGCGAGTTCGACCTCTTGCTTGTCGGTGTCGACCCAGACCTCGCCGTAGGCGACGACCTGTTCGGCCTCCCGGAGCACGAACGCCTCCGCCGATGGTGAGTCGGCCCACGCCTCCACGGTCTCGCTCGTCACCGACGGCAACGAGCACCACAGCATCGTGGCTTCGGTGTCGCCCGCCCACCCGGCGACCGTGTCTGCCCAGCGACTGTCGAACAGTGCGATCTCGGCCATACCCGCATCATCTCAGAGATCGAGATCGCCCGATACCGGTCGGGCGCGATGCGATCGTGGCCCAGCAGCGCCGTAGCCAGCAATGATGAAGGCATGTACGAACCGGATGTCATGGAGCAGTGGGCTGCCCAACGATTCGAGAGGGTGCCCGGGTACCTCAACACGGCCACGCTCGGGCTGCCGACCACAGCGTCGCTCGAGGTGTTGCAGCGGCGCATCGCCGAATGGCAGTCCGGCACGTTGCACGCGCCGTCGTTCGATGCCGACGTCGATCGGTGCCGCACTGCGTACGCCGGTCTGGCCAATACCGATCCGTCCCGTGTGGCGATCGCCAGCCAGGCCTCGGTGGTGGCCGGCCTCGTTGCAGGTTCGACTTCGGCCGGCGGCACGGTGTTGTGTGCGGAGGGTGACTTCACATCGGTCTTGTTCCCGTTCCTCGCCGACCCCGACATCACGGTCCGCCTCGTACCGCTCGCCTCGCTGATCGACTCGATCGGCGATGACGTCGATCTGGTCGCCGTGAGCGCCGCACAATCGAGCGACGGGACGCTGCTCGACCTCGGCGCGCTCGCCGACGCGGCCGACCGTGCGGGCGCCCGCACGTTCCTCGATACGACGCAGGCCACAGGATGGGCCGAGTTCGATGCCGACCGGTTCGACGTCACCGTCTGCCACGGGTACAAGTGGTTGTGCTCACCGCGTGGCGCCGCGTTCATAACCGTCGGTGCGTCGGCCGACGAGTGGCTGCATCCGCTCAATGCCGGTTGGTACGCGGGCGACGACCCGTGGGCGTCGATCTACGGTTCGCCGCTGCGACTCGCACCGGACGCTCGCCGGTTCGACGTCTCCCCGCCGTGGTTCTCGTTCGCCGCTGCCGCTCCGACGTTGGAGATGTTCGCTGATCTCGGTGTCGCCACGATCGGCCGCCACAGCGTGGGTCTCGCCAACGAGTTCCGTGAGCGGGTCGGCCTCGAGCCGTCGAACTCGGCGATCGTCAGCGTGCCGAGCGATGCCACCGACGCCCTCCGGGTCGCCGGTATCGCCCACGCCCCGCGCGACGGCCGACTTCGCTTCTCGTTCTACGTCTACAACACGCTCGCCGACGTCGAAGCCGCGGCAACCATCGTCAACGCGGAGCGGTGATCGGGTCGCTGCGGGCTCCGACGGCACAGGCATCTCGCCGGTGCCCGCCGAACAGGTTGCGTCACCGGTGGTGATGCGACGGGCGTGTACCGCGCCGGGGCTACGGTCTGCGCATGGGACTGTTCGGCAGAAAGCAGCGGAAGCAAGCTCGCCCTGAGAGCGCGGTCGCTGCCGAGCCGAGCCCGGCGCCACCCAGCCCCCTCGACCAGCCCCCTCCCGCTCCCGATCCGGTGAAGGAGTTGGCGCGATTGGAAAGCATGCGAGATCGAGGCGAGCTGACCCGGGACGAGTTCGACATCGAGAAACGCAAGGTCCAGGCCTCCCAGAGCTTCCGCCGAATCTGAAGCTTCGGTCCGGCCGATCCCGGATACAGGTCGAGCACAGCGGCAGCGGGCGATCAGTCCTCTGCTGCCTCGAGAACGGCTTCCGCTTGCGCGATCCACGAGCGGACCTCTGCATCCGAAGGCGTGCGCGTCACTCCCGACGCCAGACCCACTGAATCCAGCTTGCGCCTCAGAGCAACCGCATCACACCCGGCAAGTGCCTCTACGGAGGGAACCCCGCAGAGGTAGAGGAGGTTCGCGTAGCGCTCACCGATACCCGCCATCGCGTCGAGCGCCGCAAGGTCCCGCCACGCTGCGAGCAGTTCGTTGGGCGCCTCAGTCCACTCGATGATCTCGGCGTCGGTTCGTCGGCTCAGCGCGGCGAGTGTCGTGACATCGTGAGCCGCGAGTCGGTCTGAATAGTGCTTTCCGATGACCGTGACCCGTGCCAGGCTCCCCAGATTCGTGGGAGTCTTCGGAGGGTCCACCAGCCTCACGAACTCCGGATTCGACTTGAGAGCGGCGAAGAACGGATCGTTCTTGGCATAGGCCGCGAACGTCGGGTGGGCCACTGCGACGCGGAGCAGCTTCAGCGCCTCGGCAGCGTCGGTGGTTCGGCGGGTCCGAACGAGCGGCGTGGCCAGATATGACGCCGCGTTGTACGAACCGCGAATCGACTTGCTCGACTCCAGGATCCACTCCTGCTCGGTCGTCGGATCCCACGCTGCGGCGAATGGACCCATCGAGTCGAGCGAGACCTGCATCTGGCTATGGCTCGATTCATTCAACGCAGGCTTCCTCTTGGACTCGTCTGCTGCCAGGCGGCTGCGGAGCAGGGCTACATCAGCGCGAATTGCGACGAGGAGCGCGTCGTCCTCGTCGCGATTTCGACCGTCTGACTTCGCTCGAGATGCGCAAAGGTTGAGCGTCGCGACAACCTTCGCGTGCAGCGAGAGGATCCCGGCCGAATCGTCAGCAACTTCCGTGGCCAACTGGTGTGCAGTTTCGATCAGGTGCTCGGATGCCCTCTCGAACTCGTCGCTCGTGGCTGTGCGTGCGGAGAGCATCATGAATCCGAGACGTGCTGCTCGGTTGCCTGGGTCAGCGTGCCAAGCACGTGCGTAGCATTCCAGTGCCCCGGCAGTCTCTCCGCCGTTCAGGTGGTCAATCGCCGCTGCTTGGTACGCGAGCGTTCGCCAGTTGGTCGCACCGCCAAGACCTTCGACCTGTTGGAGCTCATCACCCTCGAACTCTCGCAGCAGCTCGAGCAAGACCCACGTTGCCGCCGGGCGTGCGAGATCTGTGTGAGACGTCGTCGATTTCTCGGATTCCTTGTCGGACTTGACCGATTCTTGGTCGCCAGCGAGGCTTCGACCCAACTCTCTTGAATAGATCGCGGCGGCAGAGACGAGGGTTCGACCGTGCCTGAGCTGGATCGAGATGCCTTCACCGCGACGGCCGGCAGCGATCAGTTGACCCGATATCTGTAGGTCCGAGCCCGTCTGCAACAGCGCTTGGAACAACTTGACTGCGGCCGCGACCACCTTGTCTTCCGGACCGCTGAGCGCACTGATGGAGTCGCTGTCCAGTTGCGCGTGTGCAAACGGATCGACGACCTCGATGCTCCCCCCCTTGTCCTCGACGAGGCGTGCCAGCTCGGTCGCTATCAGCTGCCCTATGGGCGAGCCAGGATCGACCGCACCATCGGCGCTCGAGAAGCGATCGAATCGGACGCGCTGACGCTGGGCCAGGACCCACCCGAGCGCGACGAAGATCATGGTGGGCACAGCCACGGTGAGATACGGATCCGCAAAAGTCCAGTCGCTCTGTGAATAGATGAGGCTGGCGACGATCGCAGCTAGCGCCGCACCTACCGCCAGTTCCCAAGCGAACTCCTCGCTGGGCAGCAGTGCGAAACCCACGAGGAGGACCGCAATCGCCGGCGGGATGATGTCGATCCAGAGAGGGATTGATGTGTCCGAAAGACGGATGACGAGACCCGCTGCCAATAACACGCCAATTGCCGCACGCGAGCCCTGCTGCCGGCGCAGAGATCGACGGATCCACGGCGCGCCTCGACGTCCGATCGCGGTACCTACTGCGTTCAGCAGTGGCAGGGCCAGGGCGACGAGCAGCAGCGCCTGGCCGATTCGAGTCGCGGTGTCCTGGGAATTGGACCAAACACCAGACCACCATCCTTCGGCTGTCGTCCGTCCCGTCTCGGAGGTGGGTTCGTCCGGGATCTCGGCAAGTGCCTCGTTGACGTCGTCGCTGAGGCTGCGGTCCAGACGAACGGCATCGGCGCAAGTGGCGAGAGCTTCCTGCTGAGCTTCCGACCACTTCGTGGCATCAGCTTGCGCCGCTGTGTCGGCCGCCGCTTGGCACGCTTGTTTCTGGTCGTCCGCTTCCTCTCGTTGGCGATCGGTCAGCAGGAGTCCCCGCGCGCACTCTGGATGGTCCTTGTCGGTGTTGAACGCGTCGCTCGCTGCGTCGAGTTGGCCAGCGGAAAGCAAGGCGTAGCCCGTTGTGCACGACTCGGGCACCTCGCTCGTTGCAGAGACTGCACGAGGAGGCACGACGAGTGCACCGACAAGGAGGACGAACAGCGCCCCAGCCACCAATCGACCAATCGACCAACGCCAGCCCATCCGCGAAACGTACTGCACGTGACGGGCCCAGAATCACGGTATTGCATCGTTGAGGGCTCGAGCCACGACTGTCGAGGTCCGCCTGCTTCCTCGAGTACACGCAGCCCGATCGCTCGTGAAGGCAGACATCCTCCGTAGTGGTCGGCAAAGCATCATTCAGCGCCGAGTGACGGTCGCCGTGGCAGGATCTCTGGTCGGCAAATCTGACCAGTGGGTTCGCGCGGAGCGAACGACGGGAATCGAACCCGCATCATCAGCTTGGAAGGCTGGGCGGCGGAGGCGCATCACCCCTGGTAGATGGCCATCCGGCCAGCTAGACCGGCAAATCGCGGGAGCCAGGAGTTGCCGTCGGATGACATCACTGGACACAGTTCTAGGCATTTTCTAGGCACAGTGACGCTGCGCTGAGACGCGGCGCTGTTGGCGACCATCTCGGGCGTGGTGGTTGCGGCGGAGTGAGTGGCATGCGTGCCTCGGGACCGGCACATCGGGGGCACACCGTGGCCAGTTGGCCCGATTCGAGGAATAGAACCCTGCCGCATGGTGGGTGGAGAGCCCGCTCGACGTGGACGACACCCTGGCCCGCTGGGAGGCCCTGACGTGAACGAGATGCGCCGGGTGGTGGCTCACTACGTGGAGAAAGTGACCGTGCTCCCGGCCATGACCGAAGACCCCCGCACGGGCAAGCCGCGGAAGGCCACGGACCGGGAGCGCATCGCCCTCACCCTTCGAGTGGAGCGCGACCTCGTACCCGTCGTGTTGCGCTAACTCGACGCAAGGTGCTCCCTGCCGAGTTCCGGCTCGCTACCACTGCGGCTCGCCAACCGGAGCGATGGTCTCCAGGAACTTGGGGAGATCCTCGATCTGCTTCAAGAGTTGTCCCGACAGGTACCGAACCCATCGGTATCCGGCAGCATCACGGAACGCGATGCCTCTTGCGTGGCTTGGCGTCGCGAACGCAGCCTCGATTGTGAGTCCGACAAACACCATCGTGGACTGGTCTTCGGTGAGCACCGTCGTGCTCTCATCCTGCGGCGTCACGTGGGCGACACCCTGAAACACGACGAACGCTCTAACGTCGTAGACCGGAAGCTGGCTTGAGTTCCGTGCGACGACTATCAGTGCGTCAGGCTGGGACTTCCGGGCTGTACGCCCTCCCGCTGAGCATGTCACCATCCTGGCTTGCCAAGCGAGTCGCTCGGCTGCGTCGATGCCGAATCGTCGCCGCTCGATCTCGATCGCCTCCCTGGTCAGATCGCGTTCAGCCTCGATGTTCTCCTGCGACCGCTTGCGCTCGCTCCTCGTTGCCACGACTGCGTAGGCAACTGCCGCTCCGGCCATTGCGCCGCCGAACCACTCGCCGACGGTGCCCCACTGGATGTCGTCCCACCACGCCATCTCACGATGGTAGAGGGGGCTCTACTCGTCGGAGTCGTCATTGCTGCCAAGGTGCTCCCACAGCCACGCGCCGAACATGGCGACGAACAGATCCCACGACTTCTCGTGGAGGAGTTCGATCACCATGTTGACTCCGGCTCCGTCGCCGCCCTGGCTGAAAACGGAGGACTCGACTTGCCAGGAGATCGCCTGTGGGGCTTCGTAGATGCTGAGCCCGAGCCCATGTTCGTCTCTGAGGAACACCTCCGAGACGAAGTCGTTGACCGAGTCGTTGAGCGCATCGAGCGAGACCTCAGTCCCGAGTTCCTCCGGAGCCTGTACGCGATGTTCCTTGAGGATCTCTCCGGTGCCGACGAAGGTGCCGTCCCGAAGTCGGATGTCCAGCACCAGCGAGTCGAAATACGCCACGGGTGCGACCCCTACGCCCGCTCGATCCAGGCGACCGTGTTGGCGGGCACCCGCAGAACCTGCCGCGTGCGACCGGCTGTGCCTTGGTTCACGTAGAAGTCGATCCAGTGCGAGTCGGCCGAGTCCGACCATCCGTCGGCCTCAATCTCCTCGGAGTTCCGGCTTCCTCGGTTGTAGCTGATCTTCATAGTTGCCATGGCGACCACGCTACGCGTGGGGTGTCACGTAGTTTCTTTGGCTCTCCTGCGTCTTGTGCCCGGACCTGGGTTATGCGGCGGTGAGTTCGACCTGGTAGCCGAGTCGTTCGAGCTGCTTCACGAGTTGTTTGCGGCGATGCTCGGGTTGGTCGCGTCCGGCGAGATAGTCGGTGCCGAGTTCGGTGTAGATGGTTTCCTCCGCGAGGAGGTGCCAGCAGATCACCAGGATCGTGTGGGCGATCGCGATCAACGCTCGCTGCTCGCCACGTCGTTTCGCGATCCGCCAGTAGCGGACCTTGAGATAGCAGTCCTTGGTCCGCACTGCTGACCACGCGGCCTCGACGAGCGCTGACGTGAGCCACGGGCTGCCATGTCGGGTCTTGGTCGAGCGGTGCTTGCCGGCCGATTCGTTGTTGCCCGGGCACAGTCCCGCCCACGACGCCAGATGACCCGGTGTCGGGAAGCGAGACATGTCGACACCGATCTCGGCAACGATGATCTCGGCGTTCCGACGAGCAATCCCCGGGATCGTGTCGATCCGGTCCCGGGCCTCAGCGAAAGGGCTCATCAGCTGATCGACGTTGTCGTCGAGATCGGTCACGGCCCGGTCCAGGTAGTCGATGTGGTTCAGGATCTGACGGCACATGACGGCATGGAAGTCACCGAATCGTCCCGGCACCGCCCGAGCGAGCAGATCCTTCTTCGCCTTCAGTTTGCGTTGAGCCATCCCGGCCAACACCTCCGGGTCGCGTTCACCGTCACAGAGCGCTTCGAGGATCATTCGAGCAGTCACCCCGGTCGTGTCCGACACCACCGCAGAGAGCTTCACGTTGGCGTCTTCCAACAGCTTCTGGAGCCGCTGCACCTCACGGCCGCGTTCCTCGGTGAGCTGACGCCGATAACGGGTGATCTCACGCAACTGCCGGAACTCGACCGGAGGAACGAACGAACCCCGCAACAGGCCACACTCCAGCAGCTGCGCAATCCAGGTCGCGTCGTTCACATCGGTCTTGCGGCCCGGCACGTTCTTCACGTGTTGCGGGTTCACCAACAACATCTCCTCGAACGCACCCTCGTCGAGGACCTGCCACACCGGCTTCCAGAACACACCGGTTGCCTCCATCGCCACCTGCGTCACACCGAGCTCGGTGAGCCACACCCGCAACTCGACCAGATCAGCATCGAACGTCGAGAACGTCCGCACCACGGTATCTCGTTTCCGGCGGCCTGTTCCTGGCGACCGCACCGCCGCCACGACCGTCTTCTTGTGCACGTCGAGACCGGCGCACCGGTCAACGATCACCTCCATGTTGGCCTCCCTTCGGGTTGTTCCGGTGGGCCCGGTCGGGATCAAAGTTTCAAAGACGGTGTCACACGTGCTCGCAGCACAATCGCAGGCCACCTGCGGGATCCCGCCGTCATGGTGTGACGCGGGTCAGCACAGCTGACACCACTCCCCTTTACGACGTCTCCCGGACCCACCCCAAACTTCATCCCCGCAGCCAGCGGGCGTCAAGCCCGCCATCACTGGTGTGACAGGGTTCGCGGAGTCGTGGCGGCGCGGCCCTACTCGGCGCCGATGACCACTCCCAGCACGATGAGCGACCAGTGGTGGGCAGCCTCACCGCAGTCCACGCAGCGATGCTCCGAGGCCGGGCCGTAGAACTTCCGCAACGCCCAGTGCATGGACGTGTACTTCATCGGGGTGGCACCCCACGCTGGCATGACCGGGAGATCCTCCCAGTCGCCGATCTCGGTCAACTCTGCGAGGTACTCGGGTTCGATGCGCTCGTTCACTTCTCCACCCCCAGACGCTCGGCCAGGGCATCCAACTCGGACTCGAACGTGGCCTCGGCGATCGCCTCCACAGCGTCCTCGTCGGCACGAGCCTCGCGGTAGCGCGGCCCGCAGTACACCTGGACGGTCTCTCCGGCCGCCTGGTCGAAGTAGCGGTAGCGATCGACCCTGATCCCTATCATCCTGGCTGGGTCTTACGAGGGGACGACCGGTCGCCGCGTTCCTGAACCCGTTGGCGTGCGACCCATCGCAGCACATCGGCGACGACCTGGGCGTCGTGCCGGCCGAGCGCGCCGTCCATCGACAGGGAACGGGCAAGCTGTTCGAGTTCGTGGGGCGGCGGGAGTTCGTCGTCGGTCATGCGCCGATCATGACGAGAGGGTGTCGCAGTCCCGTTCAGTAACTGCCGAAATGCGCTTGGCAGTACTTCTCTCCCGGCAAGGGTGCTCCACAACACGGACGTTTGACAGAACCCCTACCCACCTGACCGGCGCACGCTTGCGGTGCCTGTGGTTTGGCCTCGCGTCGCTCATGATCCCATCGACACGGATCATGGCCGTAGCAGAAATCTGAACCCCGAGCGACGTAGGACACACAGGGCGTCCCGTCCTTACGAACGGTGAGACACATTCTCGGCACGGGCTTCATCGGCTTCTGCGCCCAGGGAATCGCGGCCAGTTGTAGATCATGCGGTCACCATCAGCGCACCGCCGGCTTCAATCACGTGAGCTGGTTGGAGATTGCCGTGTGTGTCGTACTTGCGAATGAGCACCTGAGCACCACCGACCTCGTCCGACGCCAGCTCGATTGCCAACGCACTGTCGTCAACGCACCGCAGCAGAGCCCCCATCGGCACCGAGGGTCCTCCATCCTGCGGGTCAAGCCGATGAAAGATCCATACCTCGGCGCATCGCCCGATCATGTCTTCGTAGATCTGTTGCAGCGTCATCTCTGACATCCCTTTCTGTCCGTGACGTTCTGAATCACGTCCTCATAGAGACATCACCCGCGGAGCCAAACGTAACGCGCCGCTCTGGCGCTCGGGTCTGCTGCATGAATCGGTGACATCTCATCTGGCTTGCTCGAGGAGCGGGCCTGGAAGGATGTTGCTATGCCGAAGCCGTACCCGAAGGAGTTCCGCGACGACGTCGTGAGAGTCGCCCAGAACCGTGAGTCGGGGGTGACGCTCGAGCAGATAGCGAAGGACTTCGGGATCCACCCGATGACCCTGTCGAACTGGCTCTCCCAGACCGCCATCGACGCCGGCACCAAACCCGGCAAGACCACCGCGGACAATGCCGAGTTGCGCGAAGCGAACAAGCGGATCCGTCTGTTGGAGCAAGAGAACGAAGTGCTGCGCCGAGCGGCTGCGTATCTGTCGCAGGCGAACCTGCCGGGAAAAGGATCTACCCGCTCGTGACGGAGCTCGCTGCTGATGGGATCCCCGTCACGGTGACGTGTCGGGTGTTGAAGCTCTGCCGCCAGGACTACTACCGATGGCTCCACGAACCCGTCACCGATGCTCTGCTCGACGAGGCGCACCTCACCAACGCGATCTTCGACGCCCACGTCGACGATCCGGAGTTCGGGTATCGGTTCCTCGCCGACGAGGTCCGCTCAGCCGGCTTTGACGCGTGCGACCGGACGGTGTGGCGGATCTGTCGAGACAACGGCTGGTGGTCGGTGTTCGGCAAGAAGAAGAGCAAAGCGGGCAAGCCGGGCACGCCGGCCCATGACGACCTGGTGAAGCGCGACTTCACCGCAGCGGGTCCTGACGAGTTGTGGCTCACGGACATCGAGCGCCACGAGGCGCTTCCCAACCGTGTGGTGATGAAAGGACACCACCGTGTGCTCGTCGCAGCGGGCGCACCGAAGCTGAGGGCAGCCTGATCCGGGGAACGCCGGGGAGGGTGGACAGCAGCCCTGACAACGACGGAACGGGCCAGCACTGCCAGATGGTCCGGGTCCGGCAAGCAAGACGGAAAGGCGTACGTGAGGAACCAGCGACTGAACGCTCCTCAAGAGAGCCAGCAGCTCGAACCTGGTGGATCTGGGCTGCGTAGCAACGCGCACCCGCACGATGTGCGGGGAACTCTGCGGTCGGGTGATGTCGCCGGCCGGGAGGCCACGATGAAGGCCTGCGGCGTAGTCGTGGCGATGTTGCAGGGGCATAGCTGGACGCCGACCCCGTCGAACGGTTGGAGAGTGAACGTGGGAACCATCCCGCTGGTCCCTCCCCGCTGCCCAGCCAGGGTGGCGGGTGGGAAGGCCCGTTGCCGGTTGATGCCGGTGGGGTGGGGCGGAGGACCCGTAGTAGTCCGAGGCCGGGAAAGCCGGTCACATGGCGAAGGGGTCCAGCGTGTTCGCAGCAGACAAGCGGAGCGTGGAGGTCGCTGGTGAATACCGGCGCGCCGTGGCCGAGCCTCGAAGAGGCCGAGCTGCGGGTACGCGTGATGCAGACGAAGCTGCACCACTGGGCGAAGGCCGATCCTGGCCGTCGCTTCGATGACTTGTTCAACCTCGTGTATGACCCGGCGTTCCTCACCGTGGGGTGGCGTCGGGTGCGGGGCAACAAGGGCGCACGAACCGCCGGGGTCGACGGAATCGCACCGCGATCGGTCGTTCTCGGTGTCGAGGAACTGCTGACGGGCATCAGGGATGACCTGAAGGCCCGTCGGTTCGTTCCTCAACGGGTGCGGGAAAGGACGATCCCGAAGGGCAACGGCAAGGTCCGTGCCCTGGGGATCCCGACGACCGCAGACCGGATCGTGCAGTCCTCGTTGAAGCTGGTGCTCGAACCGATCTTCGAGGCGGACTTCAAGCCCTGTTCGTATGGCTTCCGTCCGAAGCGCCGAGCTCAAGACGCGATCGCCGAGATCCACTACCTCGCGTCACCGACCCGGAACTACGGGTGGGTGTTCGAGGCGGACATCGAGGCGTGCTTCGACCAGATCGACCACGCGGCCCTCATGGACCGGGTGCGGAATCGGGTCGGGGACAAACGCGTGCTGGGGTTGGTGAAGGCGTTCCTGCGAGCCGGTGTCCTCTCCGAGGACGGCGCCTGGCGGGAGACGATCACCGGCACACCCCAAGGCGGGATCCTCTCGCCGCTGCTGGCCAACATCGCGTTGTCCGTGCTGGACGAGCACTTCACCCAGAAATGGGACGCGCTCGGAGGGGAATGGACGCGTGCCAAGCGCCGTCGCGCCGGGGAACCGGTCATGAGACTCGTCCGCTACGCGGACGACTTCGTGGTCATGGTCCACGGCACCCGCGACGACGCCGAAGCACTCCGCGACGAAGTCAGCTCGGTGTTGGCCCCGATGGGCTTGCGCCTATCAGACGCCAAGACGAGGGTCTGCCACATCGACGAGGGGTTCGACTTCCTGGGATGGCGCATCCAGCGTCGCGCCTGGCGAGGCCGGACCGGCAAGACCGCTGTCTACACCTACCCGTCCAAGAAGAGCCTGCGCTCGATCATGGACAAGGTGCGACAGCTCACCCGCCGAGCGAAACATCGAACGCTCGCAGACCTGCTGCGCCGACTGAACCCGGTGCTGCGGGGCTGGTGCAACTACTTCAGGCACGGCGTGTCATCACGCACCTTCGGCTACCTCGACCACTTCGCCTTCTGGCGGATCGTCGGCTGGCTGAAGAAGCGACACCTCGGCTTGAACATGCACACCCTCATCCGGCGCTACGTCCCCAACTGGGAGATGCGCGCCGGCGGGATCGACATGTTCCGACCGGAAGCGGTCGCCATCGAGCGCTACCGATACCGGGGCACGAAGATCCCGACCCCATGGGACAGCGAGACCACAGGATCACCCGCACCAGCGGCATGAACACGTGGAGAGCCGGATGCAGTGGAAGCTGCACGTCCGGTTCGGAGGGCGGGCCGGAGAAACCCACCCACCGAAAGGTGGACAGGGCGCTCCGGTCCGACCCCTACACCGAGCACTGGACGCGGGAGGGCAAGCTCTACATGTGTGCGATCAAAGACGTCTGGTCGAACCGGATTGTTGGCTACTCGATCGACAGCCGCATGAAGGCCCGACTCGCCGTCCAGGCGATCGACAACGCCGCTGCTCGACGCGGCGGTGACGTTGCAGGGTGCATTCTGCATTCGGATCGCGGGTCGCAATTTCGTTCACGAAAGGCGCAGCGAGCGCTGGTCCGCCACGGCATGGTCGGCTCGATGGGCCAGGTCGGCTCCGCAGGCGACAACGCCGCGATGGAATCGTTCTTCTCACTCCTGCAGAAGAACGTCCTCAACCGGCGCGCATGGGCGACTCGTGACGAGCTGCGCATCGAGATCGTCACCTGGATCGAACGCACCTACCACCGCCGGCGACGCCAGCCCCGCCTCGGCCGATTGACCCCGATCGAATACGAGACCATCATGACCCCGACCACCAAAGCCGCCTAACAAACCCCATCTGTCACCGAAACGTGCAGCAGACCCCTCAGTTCCGCCACGACGTCTTAGCGGCGAACAGTCACGGTGAAGCTTCGTTGGGTGTCCGTCATGCCCTGCTGCTGTCACACTCGAAAGGTACCGTTTAAGGCCATGCGGGATGAGGACGAGGCCGAAGGGTCGGCGACGGCCCGGCCGCCGGGATCGCTGATCGATCGTCTGCTGTCGTCCCCTGATCACGTGACGGTCGAGGAGGCGAACCTGCTCGTTTTGCGACTCGCTCGTTCCGTCACGAAGTCACTGCCACCGTTGGCGGGCACGACGTGGAATGTCGCGGCGATTGAGGACCTGGTAAACGAGGTGTGGGCTGAAGACATCGTGTTCCGCTGCGCGCAACGCGCCGGTACCGACAAGGACTTCAAGCGGATGTTGAAGGCAGCGGTTCACAACATGACCGTCGACTCGCTTCGCAAGGAGGACGACCTGCCGATCCGCGAACGAGTGCAGGACGTCTTGGACGAGGGCCCGTTCATCTGCGAGATGGACGCGTACGGACTCGATGGCTTCGAACCAGGCCGGCGCTATCAGGACGACGAACGCGAGCTGGTGCGAGTCGCCAACCTGGAACACCTGCCGCTCATCTACCAACGACCCGACGCCAAGAAGCGGTCGCCGTTCGCGAAACGCGCTGACCTCGAACGCGTGCTCACGAAAGTGCTCACCTTCGCGGCGGCATTCGTGATGCTGAACTCCTTGACGGCCGTGATCAAAGCGCGCCTGAACCGTTCTCGGTCATTCGTGCACGTCGAGTGGACCTTCGACGACGAGGAACGCTCTGACCACGCCGAGCGCGACGACTCACAACCCGAAGCCACGGTCATCGCCACCGAGATCTGGGCGTCGCTCACCAAGGACGAGAAGGTCGCGGTGGCATACATCAACCTCCCGACGCGCGAAGCGGCCGCGAAGATGGGTGTGAAGAGCCCCACCACGGCAAGCAAACGCATCGCGAGCGTCCGCGCCGAGCTCGAAGAACAGCTCACCGGGATGGACGAGCTGCAACCTGCCATCGTTGCCGAGTTGCTCCGCCTGCACGGTGAACATTGGACAGAACCGGCAGATGCTTCGTTGGTTGAAGGTGAGGACACCACCAATGGCTGAGCAACATCTGTCGGAACTCGAACTGCTTGACGTCGCCCTGGGCGACGCCTCGTCCGCCGCGCTCGACCACGTCGAGGCGTGCGGCGAGTGCCGGGCCGCTGCTGCGCAACTCGCTGCCGATCTTGAGCGTTCCGGCCAGGAGCGTGCCGTCGAAGTAGCTGAACGCCGCGCTGTCCACGCGCCCACGTCGCCCCGCGAGCCGGCGGCCGGGGATGTGTGGCGAGCGACGTGGGACGACATCGCGCAACTCGTGCTCGTGATCGCTGTCAACGAGGACGACGACATGGTGAAGGTCGCAGCAGTCGGCGAACTCGACGCTGCCGACAACCAGAGCATTCCGATCGACGAACAGGTACTTGGATGGCCGGCCGTGGCACTGCTAGGCGTTCAGGCGAGGATCCCGACCAGAACGCTCTACATGCTGCACGGACAGTCAGTGCCGCTCGAACCACAAGAGGTCGCCGAACCAGTCGTCAGTGCCACTGACCTGCGCTCACTCGAGCACGCGACCTTCCACGAGAACCTCGCGCATCTCACGGAAGCGACGTGGGTGCCAGCACACGCCACAGGATCACTCGCCGAACAACTCCGAGCGATGTGGTCGAGACCGAGCCAACTGGCTCAAGCGCTCGACATCGGGAACACCGAGGCACGTGAACTCATCCAAGGCAAGCGTGCGCCAACGTCAACCGAGGCGGCAGTGCTGGCTGGACTCGGTGTTGACGCATCCGGGGTCGCGCCCCCGCCGGCGAACGCAATCTGGGCTGTTGACCGGCCGCAGTTCAGGCAGCACTGGCGGGACCTAGCTGACACGTCCGGTGTCAGCGAGGCCGACTACCGGTGGACTGCGTACATCGACGGCCAGTTCGCGCTCGCAGCACGGCAAACCGGGGCTGACACCAACAGCCGCGAGACATGGCTCGGCAGGATCAGCGAGGTGCTCGATGGGCTGGCCTGACCCGATCGCGCTGCGCCATCGCGCCGAGGAACTGGTAAGCACCTTCGACGATGACCTCATCGATCAGCTCCGCCATGATCCGGCCGCGGGGGTCGCGGCGTTAGGCATCACCGTCGTCGACACCGCCACCAGCGGAAGCAGCTGTGACCTGGATGCCAGCTACAACCGCCGCACGAACGTGATCTCCGTCTCGGAGCTCGCATCACCCAGCAGGCGTCGCTTCTCGCTGCTGCATGAACTCGGCCACGAGCGCATCAACAAGTCGGCTGTCGGCGGCGGGGTGGCGGACTGGCTCGATGGCTTCGACCGGAATGCCGACGCCGTCGAGGAACGGATCTGCGATGCGTTCGCCGCTCACATCATGTTCAGCGGCGCCGATGTGTCCCTTCCGTCGAACTTCGGCGCTCGCGCCGTGATCGACCTGTGGGAGGCCGGCACGGCGAGCCGTGAGGCGTGTTGTGTGTTCGCCGCTCAGCATCTTGGCGCGCCCGGGATGGTGGTCCTCGCCCGCGACGGTGTGGTGCTGTTCTCGTCGCCTCACTCGCTGCAGTTCCGGATCAGTCGTGGCGTTGAGCAGGACGAGCGATCGGCGATCGCCCGGGCCGGCAACGAAGGGCTCGCGCGAGCGCACCGCGAGCGGCCGACACTGCGCTCGGGTCCGTCGTACACCGATCTTGATGGCGACGCCCGACTGACCGATGACGGCTACGTGTTCGCGGTTCTGCGCGAATCGCGTCAGCGCACGGATCGCCACGGCACACCTGAGCGCCGCCCCTGGACGTGCTCGACGTGCGGCGACGACATCACCGACGAAGACTGGTGCAACGTGTGCCGCCAGCGGATCTGTCCGGAGTGCGGGTGCCGATGCGCTGGACCGCGGCCCGAGCCGAAGGCTGAGCGCAGGTGCGGCGCATGCGGCATGGCCGCTGCTGCGGCGGTGTCGGAGTGCGAGCTGTGCGGCGCTGAGCTGGGCTGACGGCCGCTGGGCACCTCGAATGGACAGATCGGGGCGATCGTCCGTTGTCGATGGGTGACAAACCAAGTTCCCCTCAACGGAGGATTTCACCCATGACCATCAAGACGACCAGCCAGGCGTTCGACGAACTCGACGAGAACCTGAAGCTCGACCCGCGCGAACGCGCCCGCGCCATCAAGATCCACAACGAGATCACCGCCGCACTCATCAAGGTGCAGTTGGCGATTGCCGCCTTCCTGCAGGGCTCGTTCGCCCGCAAGACGATGCTCGCCCCGCTGCGCGACATCGATAAGGTCCTGATCCTGGCCTGGGACCCCAACGACAAGGGGCCTGGCTCCGCGAGCAGGGCCGCTCACAAGGTCGCCGGAACGCTCCGGGACCTGTACCCGAACCACACGGTGACGATCGGGAAGCACTGCGTCAAGCTCGAACTGGACTCGGACGACTTCACGTTCGACATCGTCCCCGCGGTCGAGACCGACGACGGGACCGGCGACGTGTGGATCATCGACACCGAGCAGGACCGCTGGGAGCGTTCCAACACCCGCACCCTCATCTCGATTATCCAGCAGCGGAACCAGGACTGCGATGGCCGTTGGGTGCGCCAGGTCCGCTTCGTGAAGCTGTTCGTACGCGAACAGCTCGACGGGATCGTGCCGGGACTCCACGTCGAGAAGTACACGTGGGACTCCGTCAAGGACAACATGCCCCACGACGGGGCTGTCGCTGCGATCCTCGCCAAAGGCGCCGAGCTGCTCGCCCCTGGGACCACCTACACCGAGCCGACCGGACGGGATCGCATCGATCACCGTCTGTCCACCGTGGACCGTCAGCGCGCCCACACCGAGTTCACCAGGGCCGCTGCGGCCGCTGCGAAGGCCGTGACCCACGCCCGCAACGGCGAGCACAACGCCGCGATCGCCATCTGGCACTCGCTGTTCGGTGACGACTTCTCCAAGCCCGACGAGCGCTCTGCGATCAAGGCGCTCGATCGTGGCGCCGGGATTGCCGGCACCGTCACGTCGACCGCCCCGGTGAAGGCACCGAAGACCCGGTCGTGGAGGCCCGGCGCCTGATGCCGCTCGACAACGACACCGTCCTCGCCGACCCGTGCGCCGCGATCAGCGTCGTACGGGCGGCGATGCCGAACATCGTCGGGACCGTCATCACCGACGCCGACGCCCATCACGTCTCGATGGAGATGCGCCTCGCCCCATCGCTCGAGTTCAAGCCGCACGGCTACCCGGTCGAGTGGGTTCGGATCGTCGTCCGTCGTGGGACGAACCCGCCGGCCGCGTACCCGTTGCGGGCTGGACTCACCTGGTATCACCGCTACCCGACGATCAAGGGTGAGCGGGTGAGCGGGAAGCTGTGCCTGTGGTACCCGAAGGATCCGGAGCACCTGAAGTGGAGGTGGGCGGACGGGTTCGAGCAGTTCATCATGCTCGTCCACAAGCACCTTCTCGGCGAGGAGTACTTCCGCCGCCACGGCGAATGGCCCTGGGTTGACGCCCCGCATGGCGAACGTGCCGATGGGCGTCCGCATCCTGTGCCCGGGAGGTTGATGAGCGCATGATCGCCCAGACCGCACAGACAGCGGCAGACGACTGGGACTGGTTGAAGAACGCCAGCGTCGTCGGCGCCGCCCTCGGGCTCGTCGGCGTCATCGTGACGATGTGGGTCAACTCGCTCATCGCTCGGCGCCGCCAACGACGGGAGCGCTATGCCGACATGGCCGCAACGCTTGCGGCGTGGATCGAAGTGCCGTTCATGATCCGCCGGCGGACCTCGAACGACAAGGCCACGATCGACCACATCGTCACCCACATCCAGGGCCTCCAGCATCAGCTGACCGTCGACCACGCCGAGCTCCGCTCAGACTGTCGATGGCTCGCGAAGTGTCGTGACAAAGCACAACACGCGATCCAGGCCGCCGCCAAGCCGTACATCGACGAGGCGTGGAACCTGCCGCCGATCTCGTCGACGAGCGAGCTCGTCATCGGAGAATGGGGGCCGACCGACGCCCGCTGCTCGGTGGAAGCGTTCGTCGACCACCTCCGCTGGCGGTTCGGCTGGCGATGGGTGCTCAACCCCGTGCGCCGGCTGACAGCCCGGGTCGTACGGCAGGCACGTCGCCGAACGTCTGGGAGCAGTTGACGTCCCAGCTCGTTTGGCGCAGGTGGTCTGGATGCAAGGTTGATCGCGTAGAGCTCGCCACGTTGGGGCTTGTCGCTGTCGCGCTCGGGTCCGGAGGCGGCGAGGGCTGCGATCTGACGCTCGAGGGTGAGCGGCGCATTGCCGGGCCTGTCGTGTCAGGTCTTCGTGCCCACTACCAGATCTCGGACAACGGTGCCTCGATCGGTGCGATCCCAGTGCTCCTGCTCCGGGATCCCTTGCGCGAATCGAGCGGTGAGTAACCGTCGTCGGCGTTTCACGACCGCGTTTCCAGAATCAACAGGACGAACGACGTCGCCGAGTTCAAGCCCAGGCCGACGAGACAAGCTCTGCCTCTGGGTGACGAACTGTGAGTCCGCCGCGATCCGCCGCTCTCGGACAGTCCGGTGCGGTGGCCCTGCCCCTGAATCCCCTGAATCCCCTGAACGCCGGCCCGGTGGCGCGTTGCCGCACGGCCGTGCTGACGCTGCGGCCGGCCTGCCGGATGTGACACCCCTTTGACATGATTGACGGGCATGGGCGACGCGGATGGTCCAGCGCAACATCGGGTATGGCCAGGGGACGTCTCCTCGACGATCAGCTATCCGGTGGCCGACGACCAGGGAACGCTCGTGTGGGCGGACGACCTTGCCGCCGAGCAGCGGCGCCCGACCACGCTTACCTGTATCGGGTGTGGCGGCCGTCTCGTGCTGCGGGCCGGCCAGCGCAACGCCCCGCACTTCGCGCACTACGACGCGAACCAGTGCATCAACACGGAAACTGCGTTGCACCTGGCAGCGAAACGCGTCATCGCTGACTCCATCAACGCCGCCCGGATCGCGAACGGCAGGTATCCCGCACGTTGGTACTGCGGCGGCTGCGAGGATGACCGGGTCGTCAATCTCGCCACCGACCGCGTCACCGCCGCGGTCGTGGAACAGAACCTCGGCGACGTCCAACCCGACATCGCACTCCTGGACGCTGACAAATCCGTCCGCGTCGTCGTCGAGGTGGTCGTCACCCACTGGCCAGAACCCGCAGCCCTCGACTGGTACCAGGCGAACAGCATCGGTGTGCTGTGCGTCGAACCTGGGTGGGACACGCTCACCGACCTTCGTTCGGAGTTCACCGCAGCAGCCGCGCATCACATGACGTGCCGCGGGTGGCGGCACCCGCACCAGCCCGCAAACCGGACATGTCATTGTGGGCAGCCGCTGCGGTCCCTCCGGTTCGAAATCGCGCACGGCGGCACGTGTTGGAGGGACGGGTGCAAACGGCCGCTTCCCGCCCTCGACGTGATCGAAGTCTTCCCCGACGACAGCCAGCACGCACTGCGAGCGTCCGACCCGACACTCGTCGGCATTGCGCACCAAGCCAGGGCGCTCGGGCTGCAACTGCGAGAGAACTCGTCCAAGACCGAGAACCGCCGGTATCTGATGCATCACTGTCCAGCGTGCGGCGCGAAGGCCGGCGACTACTTCCAATATGAGCACTCCGCCGACATGACCCTCGTCGCAGGCAGCGAAGTCCGACATCTGACCATGTGCGCCGCCGGCCACTGGGAGGTCATGCGTGCGTCCCGCGTACCCGACGTCCCACCAACGCGCATCGTCGGTCCGTTCATCAGCCAGCGGCGTAGCGACGACGGATGGGTCGGAGGGGTCGGCGCCGATACGGCGCCCCGTACGTTCACCGCCCGGGATGCGATTCGGATAATGACACGCGGCACGGGATTCTGAGCATCGTCCGCCGTTCCGGGATCGGTGCGTCAGGGCTCAGTCCACCGGCCGTAGCTACCGGCGGCATGCGACCGGCGCGACCCGCTGGGCTTCCAGCCAGACGTTTACTTCGTCGGGGTCGAACCGGATCAGGTGTCCGCATTTGAGGTAGGGGATGCGTCGTTCAGCGACGAGTCGGCGAACGGTGCGGATGCTGACGCCGAGGTGTTGGGCGAGGCCCTCGACGGTGAGCAGCACCGGCACTGGATCGGTGACGATCGTGGTGGAGTTTCTAGGGATCTGTTGGCGTCTCATGGCCAACGACGGTGAACTCTCGATGTCACGGATTACTACCTGTCTCACTTTCGGACTTTGGTCGTGCCGAGGACCCAATCGGGTCGGGAAGTCAGCACCCGGGTTTACCCGACGTCCACGGTGATTGTGGGCTGAGGCCCGGTCGGCTCCGTCACGACGGGTTCGATGCCGTTGTCGGTGGTGATGGCTCGGGCGACGAGTTCGTCGGCGAGGGAGCGGACGTCTCGGGTGACGAGTTGGCCGTTGTCGTGTTGGCGACGGAGTTCGTCGACTACCCATGCGGGTTGGGTGCTGAGCACGTCGTGGGTGAGGGTGGCGACTCGGGTCGTGCGGGCGGCGTCCCAGGTGGTGGGGGCGTACCGCTCGAAGCTGGTGTCGACGCGGCGGGCGCGGCGGGTATCGCGTAGCTCGACGGTGATCGTGGCCAGCTCGGCACGGACGGCCTCGGCTTCGGTGGGGGAGGCGACGTCGACGAGATGTTGGAAGTGGTCGCGTCGGGCTTCCAGTTGGCGCACTGGGTCGGCTTGGGCCTCGGCGTGGTCGATCTCGGCGAGGGTGCGGTCCTCACGGGCATCCAGCGTCGTGGCGAGCGCCCGAAGCTGGTCGAGCGCTTCTTGCACCTCGGCCGGTTGTGCGGCGGGCCAGTGGGCGAGCGGTGACTGCTGGGTGATCAGGGTGGTGATCTGTTCGAGTTCGACGAGGTGTGGCCAGTTCGTGAGGATCCATTCGCGGCGTGCGTCTTGCACGGCCATCGCGGACGTCAGGTAGCCGTGCATCTCGGTGGGGTCCAATCGTGACGTGACGATGCGGTCGATGAAGCTGCGTTGGTCGGCCGGCGCCGTGGCGAGCAGTTGCTCGAGTTCGTGTTGGCGCTCGATGAGCTGGACCGGGGTCAGGGCGGTGCGCGGGAGCGGTTCGGGTCGGTCGTGGGTGGTGAGCCAGAGGCGGTCTTCGAGGGTGCGGACCATGAGGTGGTGCCACTCGGTGGCGACGATCGGATCGGTGGGGCGAGGTCCGAGTCCTTCAGTGTCCGCCGGGAGGTCTCGGTTGGCGCGGTACTCGGCGATGCGGGTGGTGGCGTCGTCCCATACGGCGGCTGCTGCGGGGGTGGTGGGGCGTGGGCCGAGCCAGGTGGTGAGCCACTCGGGTCGGTCGGCGCAGAGTTGGCGGGCGGCGTTGTCGAGGGCGGCGTGTGTGGCGCGGCGGTAGCGGTCGGCGTCGCCGGGGGCGACTCCCCGTTGGGCGAGCGCGTCGGCCCACGCCTGTTCTGCTCGCTCGACGGCTGCCTGGCGTCGGGCGAGCGTGTCGGTGGCGGCTGGGGTGAGGGTGACGGGTGCGGGGTGGTCGATGACGACGAGGTCGGACCAGTCGAGGGTCTTCACGGCGGTGCGGCCGTCGACGCTTTCGAAGTGGACGACGCACGCTCCGGCGTGGTCGTCGATCGACAGGACTTGGCCGACGTTGTCGCGGTCGACCGCGCGTGCTCGGCGCCCGACGGCGACGTGTTCGCGGGTCTCGACGGCGGCGTCGAGCGCGGCCCGCAGGGTTGCTGGGCTGTCGAGGCCACAGGTGAGTTCGGCGTGGGCGGCGTGACGTGCCCGCGCTGCGAGTTCGGGTACGGGGACGTTGGCGGCGAGATCAGCGATGTGCGGGGCTTCGCGGTCGTCGACGAGGACGAGGGTCTTGGCGCCGGTCGTGTCGAGTCGGGCGCGCAGTTCGGCTTCTGGGTCGGGGTCCGGTTCGGTGGGGAGGGGGATTCCGTCGCGGTGTGCTTCGAGGGTTTCGGCGGCTTGTGCGCTGGTGGCGTACACCCGAGAGACGTGGCGGGCGCGGGACATGCCGACGTAGCCGGCTTCGCGGTAGAGACCGGCGGGGCCGACGAGGAGCACGGAGTCGCACGTGACGCCTTGGGCCTTGTGGACGACTACGGCGTAAGCGTGGTCGACCAAACCTCGCTCGAGGTACTCGTGGTCGAGCGCCACGTGGTCGCCGCCGGTCGTGACGAGGGTCATAAGGTCGGGCGAGACGCTGGTGACAGTGCCACGCATGCCGTTGTCGACGCTGAACGGGTCACCGTCCACGAGATGTTGGTGTCCGTCGTTGCGGCACAGCACGACCCGGTCACCGACGACGAAGCCGCGCCCGGCGAACTCGACCTCGCTGGTGAGGTCGAGCAACCCGTTGGCGGCGAGGATCTGGCGGGCGTGGCGATTGAGGAGGCGGGCTTCGGCTTTGGTGCCCGACAGCAGGAGTGTGTCGTGGCCGGCGACCCAGCTGTGGTGCCAGTCACCGAGCACGAGCGCGTGGAGGTCCTCGATAGTGTCGGCGATCACAACACGACCGTGATCGAGGTAGGCGGCGAACGCCCGAGACACGTCGCCCGAGCGGAGTTCGTCGAGGGCAGTACGTTCCCATTCGTTGACTTGGCGGCGGTTGACCGTCAGCTCCACAGTCCGATCGCCGAGCGTGTCGAGCGCGGCGCGGAACGCGCCACCAGCGGCGACTTCGGGGAGTTGATGATGGTCGCCGACCAGCAGCACCTTGGCTCCGGATCGGGTGGCCTGATCGACTAGCGCGGCGAGATCGCGGGTGCCCGCCATGCCGGCCTCGTCGACGACGATCAGTGTCTGCGAGTCCACCTCGACACGGTTGACTCGGTGCCGGGCGATCGTCACCGACTCAATGCCCGAGCCGTCCTGCAACTCGCGTGCAGCGCGGGCCGAGGGGGCGAGCCCGATCACGTTCCAGCCGACCACCTCGTACGCCTCGCGGACGGCGCCGAGCGTGTGCGTCTTGCCCGTACCCGCTCGCCCGACCAGCACCGCCACGCGGTCGCCGCCAGCAGTCAGCACGCGCAGCGCTTCGGCCTGGTCAGGACCGAGCGTCGAGCGCGCCGCCACGGCCTCGACCACGTCGGCCGGCACCAGACCGACGCCGGCGTCGATGCCCACAGCGAGTTCATCGACCAGTGCTTGCTCGACGGCCAGCAGTGAACGCGCCGTGTACAGCAGCTCCCGATCGTCAGCGACGGTCCGATCCGGGGCGTGCATCTCGCGCCGTTCGGCGTCGTGATCGCCGACCCGGACGACGGCGGGGGAGGCGAGAATTCTGTCGACGGTCCGCTCCACTCGTTCCAGCGACGCGCCGGCCGGCGCGTGAGCGGCGACTGCTTGGGCGAGATGAAAGCGGTCAAAGGTGCCGGTCTTCTCGGTCGCGAACGCGGTCAGCAGCCACTCGGCCCACTCCTCGAACGTCACCTCGACCTCGGTCCTGGTGGGCCGCTCGGGGTGCCACTCCCAACTCGGGATCACCCACCGCTCACCCTCGTCGCTCGGCCCGGCCGCTCCCGCCAGAAGCTCGTCGACGTTGGTCGAACCCCAACCCACAGAGTTGGCGCGTTCGTGCCAGTCGGTCTGGAGGGTGCGGAAGTCCTCGAGGGCGTGCTTGCTAGTGCGGGTCTCAAGCAACGCCTGTCGTTCGGCGTCAGGGCCGGACTGTCCGGTGAGATCGAGCCATTCGGCGATCTGCTCGTGGCGCCGTGAGAACTCGCGCAACAGGCGCCCAGGGATGCCGGCGATCTCGGCCGAGTCGTTGTGGATCGGACCCCACTCGATGCCGAGCCGAGCGGTGAGCTCGCGGCGCATCGCGGTCTGGAACAACACACCGACGGAACGCTTGGCGGCGAACAGAGCGGTGCCGTCGAGAGCGGTCCACCGGTTGTCGATCCCGCGGGCCATGTTGGCGACGAGCACGTGCCAGTGCAGGTGCGGGTCGCCGAGCCGGGACGTACGGTGCGGGAACTGGGCGGCGACGAAGCCCTCGGCGACCATCCGTCGTGTACCGAAGTCGGCAGGGTCGCGGACCAGCTCGCGATTGTTCGTCCCCCGGCGGACGAAGCACGCCTCGCGTTCCAGCCACGCCAACGACTCGTTCATGGCGGCTTCGCAGCCGGCGGTGACTTCGGCCTGCACGAGCGGGTCGGCGAGTGCCCACAGCACTGACACCGACTTGGGTACCGAGAAGGTCAGGTCGTAGCCGGGTACCCGTCGAGGATGCGAGACAACCTCGCCGCCGTTCGGTGTGAGCCCGGTGCCGGGAGCGAGCCCGGCCAACACGGCGCGCAGGTCGTCGCCGGCCACCTGGCCGTCGAGGTCGAGCAGCGCCGAGCCGGTCCCGGTCCACACGCCCGGCGCTTCGCCGGCGCCGGTGTAGTACTCGTCGAGGCCGGACGCGATCTGGGCGAGGTAGTACGACTCGACGCCGACGCGAAGCTTCCACAGGCTCATCACACGTGAGACATGCCTCCTGCGAACGGCGTTCGTGACAGGTACGAGCACCCCCGGTGCATATGTGCAGAAGCTGACTATTTCGCGAGTGGGCGAGTGTGTAGGCGGTGGCCGGGGACGCTGGACCGTCGCGGTCGGGCGGTTGCGTCAGATGCACGATTCGGTCGGTGGACGCACGAGCCGGTACGTGGCGAGGCCGCTGACGGAGCACGCGTCTGTGGCGGCGGGTCGGGTGGCGACGAGCACGCGGCGGTGCTGAGGCATCGGGGCGTGTCCAGGCCGGTGGTGGGTAGCGGGAGCACTCGACTCGTCGAGGCGCCGGTTCACGACAACGAGCGCGTCGAGGCGGTGAGCGGGCATGACAAGGCCCGGGTCCGCCGGCGGCGCCGGCTGCGGACGTTGCGGGCGGATGCGTCGTCAGCTGTGGGTGGTGGTCGGAGCGAGTCGCTCGAGAGCGCGCTGAACCGAGCTCCACCAGCCGTCCTGGTCGTCAGACGGCGGCGTGAGGGTCGTATGGCCGTCGAGGCCGATCTCGAGCCACCGGCCATCGGTGGCGGCGATGAGCGCG
The DNA here is from genome assembly GCA_033344875.1 of Ilumatobacteraceae bacterium. Classification (NCBI taxonomy): domain Bacteria; kingdom Bacillati; phylum Actinomycetota; class Acidimicrobiia; order Acidimicrobiales; family Ilumatobacteraceae; species Ilumatobacteraceae bacterium. The sequence goes on from JAWPMO010000001.1 coordinate 301,627, forward strand.
GAGTGGAAAGGGTGATGACGGGCAACGGCGAGCGCGGTGGCTGCGGCCAGCGTTGGCTCGACGGTCAAGGCGATCGGATGTTGGTCCGGTGTGAGCACACGGAACCGGACCGGCGTCGACGGCGTGTGAGCGACGAACGGCTGCGTCGGAGAGGTGGATGCGCGGCTCACGACCGATCCGTACCGGCACGGTGCCCATCACTACCCGACCGGGTCGGGCAGTGGGACGGCGGAGCGAGCGGGCGGTAGCCCGACCGAGTCGGGTAGTCGAGCCGAGTGGTCATGCTGCCAGCGGAAGGTCGTCGCGCAAGTAGTCGGGCAACCGCTCCAACCACCGAACCGGCAACTGCGGGACCGACGTCCGTACGGCAATTCCGCTCGAACCGATCAGGGCGAACCCGAACCGCCCCAACCTCGACACCGCCTTCGCCGCTCGATTGCCGACCCCGAGACCGAACGTGGCGGCGAACGGCCCGGGTTCCCACACGGTGGGCCCGGCCGTGGCGTAGCGGGCAAGGCGGTGCAGGATGAGCGTCGCGGACGGCCCGAGCACCGGACACAACAGCACGAGCGCCTCGTCGGAGTCGGTGGGCAACCCACCCTCGCAGACGGGATCGACCCAGGGGGTGACTTCGAACGACGGACGGGAGAGAAGCTCGACGGCGAGCGTGCTGTGATCCATCAGGATCTCCGATCTGGCTTGAGTGGGCGTCGCCGGGTCGGCACGTGGGACCGACTTCCCCGATATGTGGGTGCACCGACCCGGCACCACGACACAATCAAAAACCCTCACCCGACCACAAGTGTTTTTGATCATGTTTGTACGGCGCTTGGCGCACTTGTGCGATCTACTGCCTCAGGCGAGTTGTGACCGGTCTGAAAGGCGTCACCGGCCCGGCGTTATGGGACAGTGAAGTCGCTCAGTATGTGTGCCGTTGACGGCGGATGGGCAGAGCCCTCAACCTTGGCCTTTTGTGTTTTTGAGAGGGCGGGGATCGACAACACTGGAGTCGTGCCGATCGACCCAATCTCGATTGCAGCCGAGTTCGCAGCCACGAACGCATTTGCGAGCATCAGCGGCAAACTCCGCGACGCGCTAAAGCGCCGCGAATGCCGACGGCAGCTCGCCGGCAACACTTGGGCCGAGGTCGTCAAGCGGAGCGATGGCCGGCTTCGACGGGCACAGGGGTACCTCGATCTGGACCTGCTGTGGAGGTGGACGCAACAACCCGAGGTCCACGCAGCGCTCCTATCCGCCGATCCGGCCCAGGTCCGCCAGCACGGAGGGACTCTTCGCGAGGTCTGGCGGACCTCGACATATGACGAGACCAACCCGATGTCCGACGCTGACGCCCAACTGGCCGCCGAGACCGTCTTCTTCCTTCTCGTCGTGGACGTCCTCGCAGGGGACGAGTTGCTCTCGACCTACGCGGCGCGCATCCTCGATGCGATCGACGATGTGCACAACGAGTTGGCGCTCGTCTGCGTGACCCTCACCGAGGCTCACGCCGACGCAACAGATGCGACACGCCGTCGCCTGGCCGCCATCTCAGATGGCGTCCTGCGCGTCGCAGATCGAGGCTTGACCGAACCCGGGGGAGACACCTTTCGGATCCGACGTCAGCGCGCCCAAACTGAGCTCACGGAGGCGATCGAAGGCCTCTCGGCGGGAACAGCCCTGGTGGTTGTCGGGCAGCCCGACGTGGGCAAGTCGCACCTGACTTCGACCGTCCTCCGGCAGATGCGACGCGACCGGGACATCTTCGCACTGGACCTCCGACGGCATCAGAATTCGGTGTCGGATTTCGAGTCGTTGCTCGGAGACAACTTCCCAACAGCGATCGCAGCGCCTGGTGACAGCCTGCCGCCCGTCGTAGCACTCGATGGTGCTGAAGTCATTCAGTCGGTTGGGCCGGAATTGATGCAGGCACTCGTCTCGCAGGCGATCGAAGCGGGTTGCTGCGTCGTGATCATCAGTCGATCTGATGCGTATTCGGACATCCGCCAGGCCCTGGCGGCAAGCGGCGTCTCCACGTCGCAGTTCGAGGTGGCACCCTTAGCTCTCGACGATCTCGATTCCGTTCGCGACATGCTGCCCAACGCACAGGCCCTGATGTCTCTGCCCGTTGGAGCCTGGCTCGCTCGTCGTCCCGGGCTCCTGCAGGCGTGGCTCCTGATCGAACCCGACGTGCCCATCAAGAACGAGGGCCATCTCGTTGATCTACTCCGACACCGCTACATCGACTTCCCGGGTGCTGGTCGGCAGGCACGACTTGACGCAGCCAACGGGCTCGCCCGGGCCGAGTTGGGCGACGACCTCGGCGACATTGACCCTGTAGCGGTCGAAGATCTACGCGGTAGCGGGGTTCTGGCCGGACGCAACAACAGTTGGGAGAATCGACTCGCATTCTCTGACGATCTGTGGCGCGACGCGGCGGTCGCTGGGCTCGTCGCCAGTGACCCTGAAGCGCTCGGAGAGTACTCGGCTATTCGACCTGCGATGCGCGCAGCATCGATTGCCTGCCAACTTCGACTCAACGCAGATCCTGAGTCAGTCCGCTCCCTCGTGGCCTCGTTCGAACGGATCGCTGCGCGAACCAACCAGGTTCGATGGGGCGAGGTCCCCTTCGAAGCGATGTCGTCCCTCGGGGGGTCATCGTCCGACTGGACCGCGCTACTCGACCAGCTCGCAACGGGCGGAATGCTCGAACGCTTCCTGTCCACAGCGAGTCGCACGTCCAACTCGCTGATGAGCGACGCACCTCTCGGTATGGCGGGGCTGATCGACGCACTGCTCGACAACCACTCGGACAATCCCCACGCCCGCCCCGTGTTACGGGCGTGGCTCGAGGCTGCCGCGATTCATGCGCCCACCACGACGTCACCGGCCAGGCAACGCGCCTGCAGATTCCTGGTTGGGAGGCCGCCGGGGGGCTATCCGTCAGACCACGACGTTGCCGAGTGGCTGAACGACATCGCGATGTGCGGCGTGGACCTGACACCAGAGGCAGCGGGGATTCTTCGTCGGACCGTGGCCGAACGGCCGAATCACCTTGATGCGATCTTCCGAAGCTTTCGCACCGGATTCGCTCTTGCCGAAGGTCAGCCCGATCTACTTATCGAACTCTCGGAGTCGTATTACGTCGTGCGCGCAGGCTGGTCGATCGAAGCGCTGCGCTCTCCATACCGCGGAATGGGGCCGCGCTTCGGTGCGCTCCACACGCCGCTTCCGCGACTGCTCCGTGTCCGGCCGCCGGAGGCAATGGCGCTCGTGAGTCGCATCCTCGACGCCGCATGCGAGAGAGGATTCGCCGCGCGTCGTTGGCCCGAAGAGTCTGATCATGAACCCGAAACGACATCTCTCGAGTTGCCCGGACGCGGTGAAGCCAGCCTCGTCGGCGGAGTCGATGCGTGGATGTGGTACCGAGGTGGGCTTGCGAGCCCGGCTTCGGCGGTGAGCCTCCTCCTTGCGACCGAACGCTTTGCGGATCAACTCATCGCGACCGGCCGAACCGTCGACGAGGTCACAGAGTTCGTTCTCCGCGAGACGAGCAGCCTGCCGCTTGTCGGGCTGTGTTTTGGCCTCTGCGTACGCCATCTGGACGTCGATTCCCCTAGTGACGCACTCCTCGCCTTCGCGAGTCAGACCGATGTTTGGCACCTTGAGATCGCCCGATTGGGCCAGGAGACGATCGGCTTCGGGATTCTGGACACGAACGAGGTGGCGAACGAGGAGCGGAGGCAGATCCCGATCACCGCGTTGATGCCCCAGCTGTCCGCCGCGGCGGTCCTGCGCAACGATGAGCTACTGAGCGCGAGGCTTGAAGCGGTCTCCGCCGCGCTCGAAGCTGGTAGCCCGGAGGACCCCGTCGTCAGGATGTGGGCGTGGAGCTTCCGTCCTAGCGCGATGCGGGTTGAGGTTGTTGATGGCACCCGAACGGTTGTGATGGAGGCACCGGATGACCTCGCGGACGCGATTGCGGCGCTGCAGGCTGGCACTGAGTCAAACGAAGCTGATTCCATCGCGATGCGCTACGTGTACCGATCCTCATCTGAACTGCCGGCGGATGAACTCGCGGCCGATGTCGCCCGCTGCCGATCCGAGGCCTCGTCCGGGAACCTCTGGGGAGCCGCCCGGATCAACACTGCAGCGGCGGTGGTGCGGGCCGCAGTCTTTGGCGAGGCCGAGCTGACGGTCGACGACTTGCGATGGGCGGTTTCAGAGATCGTCGGTTTTCCTCTGACGGCGCAGGCGGACCCGTCGGACGAGGAGCAAGGCCTCGGCGACATGTGGCGCCCCATTGCGGCGTTGGCGAGTGCCATTCCCCCGATCAGGGCTTCAGCGTTGCGTGGGACCTGTGGTTTCGAGCATGACCGGGTTCTCGCTCAAGCAGAGGTCGTAGCGCGCAACGTCGCTGACCGTGCTGGGGCCGAAATCCTGTGGATCATGTTCGCCCAAAATGCGTCGTTGTGGCAGAACCCTTGCGATGGCGACGCGGACGCGTGTCCGAATCTCATCGTCAAGGAGTTGTGTCACACGATCCTCGACCGTTCGATAGGTGAGATCGCGCGACCGATCGAGCGAGCATTCGATGATCACGGATCAGTCGGTGACGGGCACGCGCTCGAGACCACCCGGTACATCCAGCCGGACATCCTCCTGGCACCGCTGGCGCTCGCCGCTACCACGCTCGAGTTCTGCACGCACGTGAACCTGGATGATGTCCTCGAGCGCGGACTTCCGCTCCACTCGGAGGCATTTCGCGAGCTCGGTCGGTCAGCGCACACAGATGGAAATCACTTTCCTCGGATGGGTCAGGTGTTGTTCTCACTGGTGCGCCGCGGCCGGGTGGAACTCGTCGGGGGATACATCGAACAGCTCGCGCCGAGCTACCAGGCGCAGGCACTTCAAGGATTTCGACAGGTTGCTGGGGACGATCCGACCCTACGTCCCGTGCTCGGAGAGATCTGGCCCCGGGTGGTCTCGCGTCTGCATCGTGTGCTGTTGCACGACGATCGCTGGACGGATGCGCACGCGGAACTCGTCCCCAGTGTCTTCGTAGACGCCTATTCGATGTCACAGCCCGACGCCTGGAACGAGGCGAGCGCAAACTGGGTCGATCCACGAGCGGTTGAAGCGTCATTGGTTGAGTGGTGTGAGACTGCGGCTGGCTGTGGAAAGTGCACAGGTGCATTGGGATCATTCATGTTCACGGCAGATGCGGACTGGCTACGCGACGTCGGCTTGCCGCTGCTCAGTGAACTCGTCGCAACGGTGGCGACTGATGCGCTTAAGGACCGGTCGGCGGCTTGGCTCGCAGATATTCCCAACGAACCGCGGCTGGCCGACGCGCTCAGAGGAAACGAGCACCTGCTCGCCATTGTCGACCGATATGCGCAAGCCGACGACTACTACGCACTCATGGCGCGGGCCGCGCTCGACCCAGGCAACGGCTAGTACGCCGAACATCTTGGACGCACGTGACGCCGACGTGACGGCGGAATGCGATCCCCGCAGCATCGCTGCACAAGGATCGCTGGAGAGTTCGGAATCGGTGGTGCTGACGGGACTCGGTGGACGGTCGCGAGGCTGCGTGACTGTCACGTCGGTCGATCCGGCCTTCTGCCCGTCTGGATGCGTTCGTGATCACGAAACGATCCCGAACCACGGCCGTCGGGGCAGCTGAGGAGTGGCCACGGCGCAGCCTCGCCCCGGCGTTAGGGGGGCAGCATGGCCTTCAGGTGAGATCGTGCTCGCCTGTGGGAGCGAACGTGCTCAGGTCTTCCGAGCTAGCCTCATTCTCGGTGGTCGAATCAGTGAAGAACACCAGCTAGACAGGGCTGCAGGCCCGGGCAGTTCGCGCCGCGACGAATGGCCACACAATCAGCCGACGCAATTGCGCGACACCCCTCCGGCATGATGAACTACATGGTCGGGATTTGGGTGCTCGTGGCGGCAGGAGCTGTGTTCGCCTCGCTGTGGCTGTTCGACACGTTCGGCGGCTTCGACGACATCGGCATCGTGCACCAGGCGATGCTGTGGTCGAGTCGGCTGATGGTGGTGCTCGTCCTCATGACTCCGGCTGCCTTCGCTCTCGGCTTCGACTGGTTCATCGACTGGAAGACCGACCAGATCCTCGAAGACTGGGGACCCGCGCTCAGCAAGCTCGTCGAGCCGCCGACATCCACGACGACGCTTCCCTGAGACCTCCGGAACTCAGGCGCCCAGCTTCTTGAGGGCCGACCACGACATTGCGGCGTCGGCGACGTCCTGCTCGGACACCAGGAGGTAGTGCCACTTCCCCTCCGTCAACGAGTCGGCATTGACGTAGTTGGCCCAACGCTTCGCCGCCTTGCGCTTCGCCTTGACTTCGTCGTTGTTCATGTCGCGGTCAGCCTTGACCTCAACCACCCACCGGTCTTGGGACTTCTCGACCACGACGAGATCTGCGTTGTACTCGCGATTGTCGGAGCGCCACAGCACCGGCATGTCTCCTGTGAGAAGCCGTACCCAGCACAGCACGTCAGGCGAGTCGTCAACGAGGTTCGCTACTGCTCGCTCGGTCGACGAGTCGAACCAGTCCACTGCGTACATGGACCTCTGCCGACTGTTGTAGGCCACCGACCTCGAGAACGGTTCGTGCGGGTCGAGACTGACCCGCCGTTTGGACTTGCGGGTCCCGAAGATTGGGGTGTGCTCAACCACGGTCTCATAGCTCGGGGCGGCGAGATGCTTGCGGTGCTCGTTGGTGACGAGTTCCACCAGCCGGCCAGCAGCTCGGCCGCCGTATGCGGACAGCAGTTCCTCTGCGTCTGCGCCGAGCCCGTCGAGGAATGCGTCGATGATCGGGCCGACAGAGCGCGCCTCCGCAGCACGTGCCGGCACCACAGGTGCAGCCAGGATCGCGTCAGTGAGCTGCTCTCGCAGTGTGCCGAGCGGAAGGCGCTGCGTGGATGCCAGCAACGTGTCGGCGGCGGAGACGGTGACCATTTGGGTCCGTCGAAGGCCGTCGAGCGAGGTGACGACTTGAGCCGTGACCTTGGTTCGCGTGAACTCTTGCTCGGGCTGGGCGGCGAGGCGACGGCCGAGTTCGCGAAATGGATCAAGGTCGACGATGTCGGCGAGCGAGAAGCGTGCTTCGACGCGCGACATAGCCAGGCGTGGGACGCTGATGGCGGGCAAGTCTGCGTTGGGTCCGTACTCGGTGAACAGCACGAGGTCTTCGGACGCTGCCGTTACTTGCTCGGTGCGATCCTCGACTGATGCAACGGCTGGTCGCCCAGGGTGTTCGATCGGCTCAACCTGCCCGCTCGAGGTGGGTACAGGAAGATCGACGACGCTGGCCCCGACCTCAGTGTTTTCTGACACAACGACTGTCTGGCCTGACGAGTTCTGCCGCAGTACTGCGCGGGTGCGATGGTCCACGAACTTCTCGTTGAGGACACCTTTGGCCTTGAGCAGGTCCTCGTACCGTTCGTGCGCGAGGACCTCAAGCGTGTCGAGCATCTCGTTGCCGGTCAGCTTGCCGAACGGGAGGCGCAGTCCTCGGCCGAGCGTCTGCTCCGTGAGGACCACCGAGACCGATGCGCGCATCGAGGCAATCACGTAGACGTTCTTCGCATCCCAACCCTCCTTCAGCATCCCGACGCTGATCACGATCCGCACCGGCGAGTCGGGTGCCTCGATCTTCGCCAGGTCTTCGAGGGCAGTTTCGAGCTCGGACCCCTTCAGCTTCGAGTGAATGGTCAGGATCGAACCAAGCCATTTGCCACCCTCGAATGAAGAGGATTCGAGGATCTTCCGGAACTCGTTTGCCTCGTCCGTGTCGCCGGCGATGACGAGCATCACCGGGTTGACGGCAGGCAGGTCATTCTCGGTCGTGTACGCGTCGAGGAAGTCGGCCTTGTAGCCCAGCATCGTGACGCCGTCGGTGAGTTTGGTCAGGTCGTCCCGTCGATCGTCGCGGCGCCCGACGATCACGGGTGCCTTGACGTACCCATCGGCGATCGCAGCTGCGAGCGGGTACCGGTAGACGATCTGGTCGTCGGGTGTCTTCTTGTCGGGCGTGGCGGTGAGTCCGACCATCATGTGCGGGGTCAGGTCGGCAATCGCCCGCGAGAACGCCTTACCGAAGTAGGTGTGATGCTCGTCGGCGAGCACTACCAGGTCCTCAAGCTCTGCCAGGTGTTCGTAGAAGCCGGCTCCGAGCCCCTCCTGGAACGTATGGGTCTTGCGGCCCTGCTTCGTCGTTGGCTTCGTGAGCGACTGCACGGTGAACACGTGGAGTTTCGTGACGGTGTCGTCGTCGAGCAGAGCCCGGGTCGCCGGCGTGTTGAAGTTGTCGGCGGTGATGATCGCCGGCCGCGATTCCATGGCGCCGGCGATGCTCTTGGCGTTTCCGGGTGTGAAGTTCGCGATGGTCTTCGTGAGGATTGTCCGGTTCGGGCAGATGACTGCGAAGTTGCGGGTGGCGCGAGCGGCGGCGAAGTATTCGATCAGCCCGGCGATGATGTAGGTCTTGCCCACGCCAGTTGCCGAGTCGACGACGCACTCGAACGTCGCCGGTCGCTGCTCGACGTCGAACCAACGGGCGTGTTCGAACACGACGGACTCGAGGGCTTCACGGTTCGGCTGGCGGAGGTCCAGCCGGGCGGCGACCTCCTCGATTCGGTCGACGTCGATCTGCAGGTCAGTCAAGATGCCCGCTCCTCGGCGCGCATGCCGTCCAACACCGACGCCAGCTGCAATTGAGAACGTCTGGACTGGCGGTACTCGTCAAGCAACGAGTCCGGAACCTTGCGGGCAACGGAACCCGGGCGCAACTCCCGGAGCACGGTCTGAACGGCGGGGTCGAGTGCTGTACTCGCAACACACAACTTCTCGATCGGGTGTAGGGCATCGAGGAGCAGCCTGACGACGGACTCGTTGACGAGTCCGTCGATCACGGCGAGCCGCGATCTGCCCTTGCGCCCGCAGAAGGGCGGGTCGAGTTCGTAGGCGTACTTGAGCTGTGCGGCCGTTGCCTCTGCGAGTGCGCCGTTTGCAGCCCAGTCAGCTAGATACACCCGTCCATCGATCTCTTCGAACATCGACGGCCCGATGTCGAGTACGACGAAACCACCACCGCCAGCCCAGACGACCTCCGACTTGCTCCTCCCCGCGGCCCGCAACGCCTTGACGACGGTCCTGACCGAGACGTCGTCCACGTCGAGCACATCGGCCTTTCGAAGCGACTCCAGTGTGGTCGCGGCTGCCTTGCAATCAGCGAACGTCACGTCGTCGGGGATCTCTGTCGCTGCGACTCGAACGGTTGAGATTCCCCCGTCGTCTTCACCCCGGATGACCTTTTTCAACCGTGGGATCGTGTAGTTAGCGACGGTCTCAGCAGATGACTCGATTGTCACCCACCGCCTCCCCAACTTATGCGAGACCGCCGCCGTGGTACCAGATCCGGCGAAGCAATCGAGCACGATGTCGCCCGGGCTCGTAGCGATGTGGATGATTCGCTGCATCAGTTGTTCGGGCTTCGGCGTCGCGAACGGTTCGAGATCCGGGAACATGCGTCGTAGATGGTCACGCTTGGCGGCCTGATTAGTGCCCACCTCGTCGGCGGTCCACCAGGTTCGCGGCACGAGGCCCTGTTGGACATCGGTCAGGTACCGCTTGATGATTGGCATTCGGTCGCCATCTCGTCCGAACCAGACGCGGCCTTCCGCTCGCGCTTCCGCGAGCTTTCTCTCGGAGAACCTCCAGTAGTTGCCCTTGGGGGGTGTTACCACTCGGCCCGATGGCAGCGTGACCGGGAACCTGGCCGATCCCGAACCACTCTTAGCGGTACCATCAGCGCCCTGCAGCCATGGCCCACGCGGGTCGTCGTCTGGGTTCTGGTAGCGGGCGTTCTGAGCGTCGGTCCGCGGCAGCAGGTTGCGGCTCGCGGCCCACTGATCGGGTTCGACGGCGTACACAAGGATCGTGTCATGAACCGTGGATACGTCCGTGTCGTTTCGGCGGCCCTTGTCCTTCTCCCACACGATCGACGCGATGTGCGAACCTGCGCCGAACAACTCATCAAGTACTGAGCGGGCCCGGTGCACCTCCGTGTCGTCGAGATGCACCCAGACCGATCCGTCCTGAGCGAGAAGCGGCCGGATCTGCGCTAGCCGATCCCGGATCATCGTGAGCCACACCGAGTGCTCGAGCGCATCGTCGTACTGGGCGAACGCCTGACCTGTGTTGAAGGGAGGGTCGATGTACGCGAGCCGCACCTTCCCGACGTACGTCTCCGCGAACTCGGGCAGCTCGTTGAGTGCGCGCAGGCCGTGCAGCGCGTCGCCGCGGATGAGCAGATTCGAGCTGGCGCGGTCGGACGGGACCGAACCGACAGAGTCGACGCTGTGCAGAAGGCGGACCTCGGAGACTCGATGGTCGGTGGGCGCGACCCACTCGTAGCCACCGTCCTCCGTCGTTAGCAACGCCTGATGCTTGTTCGTCCAGGTGAGTTCGAGCCGTCCCTTCACGGCGCCCGATGGTAGGACACGAAGTGGCCTGGGCGGATCACCACGGGGCGGCGCCGCCGCTGGTGCTCGTTCATTACCGACCGACGTAGCCGGAGTGCCCACGGTCGAGCCAGTCCTGGCTCACAGGCCGAGGCCGAAGCGGAGGCCGACGCCGAAGAAGCCGATGATGTCAAGCGGTTGATGCGGTTCGGGATGGCCTCGCGAGCGCCGGGCGGACCTGGCTCAGGAGCTGCTGATCACGCTCCGCTGCGGCAGGACACTGTTCCTCGAACCGGACCGACTGGCTCCAGCGTGCCCCGATGTGTCGTCGCTATTCCCCGAATCTTGGCTGACCGAAACGCTGCGAATCTGCGAGCTATCGGGTCGAGCCGGGCCGCGGACGGATCGGTTCGCCAACCTTGAGGAGCCGGTTCCGAACGGTATTGGGACTCACGTCCAACGCCGAGCCAATCATGGCGAAGCTCTCGCCCTTCCGATACCGCTCGACGATCTCGTCGACTGATGCGGTGTCGGCCCTGGGGCTGGGCCGGCCGCGCGCACGAAGCGCAACGTCCGCATCGAGTAGCCATTGCCGAGCGGTCTCGAAGGCCACACCGAGCTCGGTGGCTACACCGGCGACGCTTCCGTGGCGTTTGTACGCTCTCGCCAGGACGTGTTTGCTCGGCCGACTGGACACGGCAATCAAATTAACCTGACATTGCTGGGCGCGAGACGATTGCGCTCTCCCAGTACGTACTGATCGGAAGAGGAGTCGTGTCGTGGGACGTCTTCCCGTTCGGCGAGCCTGCGCCGAATAGCTGATGGATTTGAGCGGCGCGTGTCACGAGCGCGGGTCGCGGGAGGCATGTCTCCGGTGTGGAGCACGATTCTCGCGCCCGCCGGCGCTACTTCGCCCGTGCCGCCTTCCTTGCTTCGGCCTTCTCGCGGCGGTCGAGCTCTGCTTCGAGTGCGCACGCGAGTAGGTCCTGGAGGCTGATCTCGTCGATCGCGGCTCGGATGCGGGCTCGCTTGATCAGGGACTTGGGGAAGCGCACGGACGTGTGCGCCATCGGTTCCGCCCGAGTCTGGAATGACGGCATACCGTCTCCCCTCAGCCCCTCGTCGATTGAGCGTGCGCGGCGGCAGCGTGTGCCCGAACCGCGAATCCATCGTGCGCGCCGCCGACGCGGGCGGTCAAGGTTGACGTTCACCGAACCACCACTCGGCAATTCGGCATTGACACACGCGGCGATCGGGGACACAGTGGAATCTCCGATCCAGCACTCGTGGAGTTGGGAATCGTCCATGAGCGATCCTCGTTTCGATGTTGGGGCGGGGCCGATGGGCGGCCGGACTCGTCCGGATGATTGCCGTGGTACCTCACGGCCCGTAGCACCTCTCGTAGGAGGCTGTGATGGCCGTGATCACTCCTGAAGCCGATACCGCCGAGCCTGCCGATGCCAGGGCGCGGCGCCCTGCTGCTCGTCGGCGACCGCGCCGGCGCTCGCTGTCCGAACGCATCACGCTGAACGTCGTCGTCGGCGTCGTGGCGGCGCTGCTGGCATTCGTGCTGGCCGCCGCGCTGCTCGCCGATCGACGGGAGATGACGACAGTCGCCGTCGCCCGTGACCGGATCGCTGTGGGCGCGCCGATCACGCCGGGCCTCGTCGTGGCAGAGGATCTGCCGGCCGACACCGAGTTCGCCGGCACGCTCCTGACGATCGAACAGCTCGGGGCCGGCGGGTTGGTTGCGACTCGCACTCTCCAGGCGGGCGAGGCCGTTCCGCTGTCGGCGGTCGGTGATGCCGGGTCGGTCCGGCCGAGCCGGGTGATGTCGATCCCGCTCGACCCCGCGCAGGCGGCGAACGGGGCGATCGAGATCGGCGACCAGGTCGACGTGATCGCCACCTCGCGGGAAGGACAGGCTCGGTACGTGTTGCGGTCGGCGCCGGTGGTCGACCGTTCAGCCGGCTCGTCGGGCGGCGGCCTCGTCGGCGCGGGCCGCGAAGGGGAACTTGTGATCAGCGTCGAGGTCGACGAAACCCAGGCCCTCGAACTGGCAGCAGCGATCGACGCCGGGGCGATCACCGTGGTCCGGTCGACTGGTGTGGAGGCGAGCGGGTGAGTTCGTCGTTCACGATCGGGGTGGTGTTATCGCCGCGGGGCTGGTCCGAGTCGTTGCACGCGTTCGTGGCCGACCACGTCCCGGGCGCCGAGTTGGTGGTCGTGCGCGATCGGCGGGCGGCGATCAGCTCGGGTGCGGACGTACTGGTGCTCGATGCGACGACGCCGTGGTTGACGCCCGCTTTCGTCGTCGAGGCCGAGGCGGCCGGGATCCGGCTGGTCGGCGTGTACGACCGACGCGACGGCGGAGTGTCTCGTGACCGACTGGCCGCGCTCGGCCTGACATACCTGCTCGAGGAAGCGATGCCGCCTGAGGACGTGGTGTTCCTCGTCGAGCGACTCCGTCCGGCGGCAACGAACGGGGACCGGCCGAACCGTCAGCCGCTGTCCGATCCGGTCGACATCGACGGGGCGATCGTGCCGGTCGGCGGCCCGTCGGGGTCAGGCGCACGTGAGTTGGCGATCGGGTTGGCGACCCACTGGGGAGAGTCGGGTCTTGCGACGCTGCTGGTCGACGCCAACGAGACCACGCCCGGTGTTGCTCGCCGTCTCGGGCTCGGGCTCCACCCGCACATCCTCAGTGCCGTTGAGCGGTGCGGCGCTGAGGGGCTCGACGGTGTCGGGTCTGCTCTGGCCGACGCGGTGGCGCCGTTGCCCTTCGACGTCGTCGCCGGACTCGCCACCCCACGCGACTGGGATCGACTCACGCCGCACGACGTCATGTCTTTGTTGTCGACGTGCCGTAGAGCGTGGGATCGGGTCGTTGTCACTACCAGCCCATTGGTCGAGGACCTCACTCGGTGGGGTGATCGGTTCGGGACCTCGCGCCGGGTGCTGAACCATGCCGACCTGGTGGTGGGCGCGGTCGAGCCGACACCGCGCGGTGTCCTGCGGTACCTCGACTGGGTCGTCGACGCGGGACTGCTGCGCGGCGACGTCGTGACGGTACTGAACAAGGTTCCGCTTACGAGGCGGGTCGCGTTCGACGCGGCCGAGCAGCTGCGAGACGTCGGCGGTGATCTGGTGGGTGACGTACTCCAGGTGCCGCTCGACCGTGCGGTCGTCGCTGCGGAGTGGGACGGGACGCTCGTGCACCGCGGTCGGTTCCGCAACGCGGTTGCGTCGATCGCAGCAGAGGTCGACAGCCGGCTGGACGAAGTCGAGGCGGAGGCGTTGGTGTCGTGACCCTGTACGAAGCCGGTGCGTCGGTGAACGGCAACGCCCCGGCGTACGAGTCGGTTCGGTCGGCGGTGCTCGACGAGATCGCCCGCTCGAAGGTCGACGGCCGCGACCGCTCCGCGGTCGCCGGCGTGGCGCGGGCGCACGTCGACGACTACCAGCGCAACGCCGAGGCGGGGGTCGGCCGACGGTTCGCCCGACCGGACGTGATCGTGGACCGGTTGGTCCGTTCGGTGTGTGGTGCTGGGCCGTTCGAGAAGTTCTTCCCGCCGTCGGAACTTGCGGTGGAGGTGCTGTTCAAGGGCGGCGTCATCAGCTATGTCACGCCGGCCGGCACGCTCGGCGTCGATACCGAGCCGACGACGGAGGACGAGCTCGTGGCCGTGTGTCAGCGTCTCTTCGCCGAGGCCGGCGCGGCGTTCGACCTGGAGCACCCGGTCGTCGTGCGCCAGGTGTGGGGCAACCAGGTTCGTGCCTCGGTGTCGATCCCGCCGGTGTCGGACTGTCTCGACGGGACGTTCCGGATCTACCGGCCACACCGAACCGACCTAGTCGACCTGGTCGAACTCGACTCCATGACGAGCGCGGCGGCGAACGTGCTCGCCGCTCTGACGCTGGCTCCGACCGGGATTCTGGTCACCGGTGGGCCGGGCAGCGGCAAGTCGACGATCCTGTCGGCGCTGCTGCGAGCGGTACCGGCGACGACGATCACCCGCATCGTGCAAGCGGTGCGAGAGCTCGACGCGCCGCACCTGCCCGGCGGGCGTTGGTCGCCCGAGGCGGTCGACTGCACGATCCGCTTCCTGGTTCAAAAGGCGCTGCAGTTCGCGCCGCAGCTGCTGGTCGTCGGCGAGACGCTGGGGGAGGAGGCGTTCGAGCTGCTCAAGGCCGCCAACGCCGGGTGCGGGTTCATGACCACCCTGCACGCAAACAGTGCCCAGTTGGGGATGCAGTCGCTCGTGACCGCGGCGCTGATGGCGGGCGACAACGTGCCCGAGGCCGTCGTTCGCAAGTCGTTCGCCCGACTGATCGACCTCGTCGTGCACTGCGAGGCGGAACCGCTTCACCGTGTGCCCGACGGCGGCCGTCGCCGCCGCCAGGTGATGGAGATCTGCGCCGTCCCCGCCCAGATCCACCACGACGAGTTCGTGCTCGAGCCCTTGTTCGTGCGCGAGGACTTCGGCCGTCCGCTGGAGTTCGTCGGCCATCACCTTCCCGGCGATCTCGAACGGCGTCTCGACCGCGTCCTGCCCGACGGCCTCGCGATCCGCGACCTCGCCGAGGGATCGGCGGTGATCTTGTGAGGGCCTTGATAGCGCTCCTCGCCGCTGTCGCCGCGTACTCGCTCGTGAGTGGCGCGTTCGACTGGCGTCGTCCGCGCGAGGCCCGCGCCCCGCGCGATCGGCGTCGTGGCCCTGGCCGTCTGCAACAGCGTCTCGATGCGGTCGACGCCGGGGTTAGCGCCGGCCGCTACCGCCTGACCGTCTGCGGCACTGTGGTCGGCGTCGCCGTCGTCGTGTTCGCGGCGACCGGCACCGCATCGCTGGCGATCCCGCCGGCGGTAGCGATCGGACTGACGCCGCGCCTGTACTTCCAGCGCCGCCACGCCAAGGTGCTCCGCGAACGCAGGGCAGCGTGGCCCGAAGCGATCCGCGACGTGCTCGCGCACCTCGGTGCCGGGCAGACACTCCACCGGTCACTGTGTCTGCTCGGCGAGAACGGGCCGATCCCGTTGCGGGCGACCTGGCAACGCTACGAACGCAACGCCGCCGCGCTCGACGTCGGCACGGCGCTCGAACTGGTCCGTTCCGAGTTGGCCGACCCGGTGTCGGATCGCGTGGTCGAAGCCTTCATCGCCGCTCACGAACACGGCCGTGACGTGATCGTGGGCGTCCTGCGTTCGCTGGCCGACAACGTGACCAAGGACCTCCAGGCGGTGGAGCAGATCACCACCAGCCAAACCGATATCCGCTCCCAGGCCGTCGTTGCCGTGATCCTGCCATTCCTCGTGCTGGCGTTCCTCGTGGCGTCGAACGACGCCTACCGGTCCTTCTACCGGACCGGCACCGGCTGGTTCGTCGTGACGATCGGCGTGGTGATGGCGATCGGCGGCTGGAAGCTGATCACGGTCCTCGGTCGCATCCCCTCCGAGGAGCGGGTGCTCGTCGACGGAGGCAGGCAATGAACCCGCAGGTTGCGGCAATCTCCGCGTGCGCAGCCGTCGCTGCGTGGTGCCTCGCCAGAGCAATCGTCCGCCAACCCAAGCCGTTGGCCTCGCGTGTGCAGCCGTACACGACCGCGCATCGCCGGGCGTTCGGCACCTACCGCGCCGGCCTCCCGGTCGAGACGGCGGGCGGCCGATCGGGTGTGGCGCTCGTGTTCGGCCCGCTGGTGCGCAACCTCGCCAACGGCCTCGCAGCGGTCGTCGACGCGTCGAACTCGACGTCGGCCGAGCTGCGGCTCCGTCAGGCCGGTCTCGACCTGACCGTCGAGCAGTACCGCACCCGACAGCTCGCCTACACCGTCGGGGCTGTCGTCGCAGGGGCGGCGATCGGCGTGGTGCTCGGCGGGTCGGCCGGGATAGTTCTGCTCCTCGCGGTTCTGGGTGGGCTTTGGGGAGCGACCCGCTGGCGGGGCCGGGTCGACCGTCTGATCACGAAGCGCCGCGAGCGGATGCGTTCGGAGCTGTACACCATCTGCCAGCTCCTGGCGATCTACCTCCGCACCGGCGACACGCCCGCGGGTGCGGTCGACCGATTGGTCCGCCGCTCACGCGGTGAGGTCGTGGGCGAGCTCGCAGCAGGGGCCGCGCAGGTTCGCAACGGGGTCCCGGTCGCGGTCGCCTTCGAGCGGCTCACGTCGACGACTCCCGAGCCGGCCGCGGCGCGCCTGTACCGGGCGCTTGCCTCGACGTGGGCCGCAGGCGGCGACGACCAGGCCCTGTTCGCCCTCGCGGAGGACATGCGCGCGTCCGCTCGAGAAGACCTCGCCCGCCAGATGGCCAAGCGCGAGACCGCCATGGCGCTCCCGCTCGTCATGGTCATCGGCCCGATCCTGATCCTGTTCGTTGCAGCAGCCATCCCACACATCGTCTTCGGACGCTGATGAGACAAACCAAGGAGCCCACCATGACCAACGACACCGAACCGGTCGACGACCGAAGTGACCTCGGCGCCGTCACCGTCGAACACCTCGGCTGGGCGGCGATGATGACGGTCGCGATCGTCGCCATCGGCCTCGCCCTGCAAACCCTCGGCCTCGACCTCGTCGATTACATCCGCAGCCAACTCGGCCTCTGACCGGTGACGACGCGGCCCGACGATTCTGCCGCGCCTCGCCCCACTGCGGAGCGAGATCGTGGCATGGCGACCGTGTCGCTCATCGTCGCGTCCGGGGTCGTGCTGTTCGTCCTTGCCGGGATCCTGCAAGTGATCGTCTTCCAGTACGGCAAAGGCACGGTGCGTGCCGCCCTCGACGAGGGCGCCCGGGCCGGCTCACGCTCGGCGGAAGCCGTCGAAGTGTGCCAAGCGCGTGCTGCCGACGTGCTCGGAGGATTGCTCGGCGGGCCGATGGGCGCCGGTGTCTCGGTCGTGTGCAGCGACGCTGGGGACCGGGTGGTGGCGACGGCGACCGTCCACTTCGACGGCTGGTTCGGGCGCTTCACCGACTACGACGCCACGCTCACCGCGAGTGCGGCCAAGGAGGGCCAGTGAGGTCGCCCAGCAAACAGCGCGACGCAGGCTCGACACCGATCGAGTTGCCGCTCGCCGTCGGGCTCCTGCTGCTGCCGATCGCGATCGTCGTCATGATGGTGCCGCAGTGGCCGGAGCGCCAGACTGTCGCCCGCGCCGCGGCCAAGGAAGCCGCGACGCTGTACGCCAACGCACCGTCGGCCGCGGCGGGGCAGGAACTCGCCGAGGCGTCAGTAGCCCAGGCCGCCGCCAACCATGGGCTCCCGACGACAGCGATGACGGTCGCGCTCAGTCCGGACTGGTGCCGGGCGTGCACGGTCACCGCCTCGGTCGTCGTCGACATCCCGGCCTGGAGTGTTCCCGGCATCGGCACGGTCGGAGCGTTCACGTACACGGCGACGTCGAGCGCCCACATCGACGACTACCGCTCGATCTCGGCGGAGGCGACGCCATGAGGCGAGCGACGCTGGACGAGGGCTCCGTCACGGTGTGGACGCTCGGAGTGGTGCTGATCGTCATGTTCGTCGGGGCGATCTCGTTCGACCTGTGGAGCGGGTTCGCCACCCGCCGCGAGTACTCCGGCGCTGCCGACCAGGCCGCACAGGCGGGCGCCAACGCGCTGGACGAGAGTCTGTTCCGGTCGACCGGGCAGCGTAAGCTCGACCCGGCGCGAGCCGAACAGCTCGCTGCCGACAACCTCGCCGCACAGGGCCTCGAACAGATCACCGGTGTCGCGATCGACGCCACCACCGATGAGGTGGTCGTCGAGCTCACCACCGAGGTCGACGTCGGGCTGCTGCGCATCTTCGGGGGAGGCGACCCCCTCGTCGTTCACGTCCGCGCGATCGGACAACCACGAGAGGTCACGCCATGAAGCCCCACTCGCTCGTTCTGTCGATCGGGATCCTCGGCATCGTCGTTGCCTGCAGCAGCGGCGATGACGCCGGCGACCCGTCGACCACCACCACGACCGCACCACCAGCTACCAGTTCGACCGTCGCGACCACGGTTGCGTCGACGAGCACCGCCCCGTCCACCGCTGATCCCACGACGACCGCACCCTCCGCGACCGCACCCGCGACCACCGAGCCAACGACGCCAACGACGCCGGCGACCAGTCCGACGACGACGTCCGGACCGCCGACCTCGTACCCGTTCCCGATCACCGACGAGGGGCAGCCCGACTGGGTGCTCATCGCACAGGAGCTGCTCGTGACCGGTACCGGCCTGAGTCTCGAACCCGACGTCGACCGGATCACCGAGTACTGCCTCGAGAACAGCGACTGCTACGTCGACTGGCTCGCCTACATCGAAAACCTGATCGCCGACGACGCCCATGCCGAAGGCCTCGTTCCCGACCGGGTCGTCTCCGTCGAGATCGGCCAAGCACAGGGTGACCGTGACCCGATCGAGACCGGCGCCGTTGTGCTGACGGCTCAGGTCGAAGTCGTCGGCAACGAGGAGGGTGCGCGCGTCGCCGACAGCAACGGCAACACGTTGTACGTGATCACGCGTGAGGCACAGCCCGGCGACGTCGTGGAGATGTCGTACTTCCTGGGCCTGAACCCCGAGAACGAGTGGCGCGTGGTGCAGGAGTCAACTTCGGAGTCGTGATGAGTCGGGGTGCGCGCTTGCTGGTGGCTGTCATGGTGTCGTCGTTGGTGATCGGCGCGCACGGTGGGTCGGCGAGCGCCCAAGAAGCCGAGTGCGAGCAGGTCGGTGTCCGAGTCGAGTGCTACGTCAAGATCTACGGCCAGCCAGGCGGTCCTCCGCTGGAGTCCCCGCTCGGCGAGCACGTCCCGTTCGTCTGGATTCGGCGCCCGTCGAACGGACTGCCGGGTGCAACGTTCTCCTGCTTCCGCGAGTACCCAGGCGTCGACGAGAACGGCGTCGACGTCACCGTCCAGGAGTGGGGGACCGGCTGGGTCATCGTGGTCATCGACCCGTCCGCGGGCGGCAGCTTCGACGACGTCAACACCTGGATCACGTGGACGTTCGACTGCGAGTTCCCGGGTGAGGATCCACCTGCGCCGCCGCCACCACCGCCCACACCCGACCAGGTGCGCGAAGCCTTCGAGGACGCGGTCGTGGTGCCGCCCGAGCTCAATCCGCCTCCAGCCTGGGGTGGCATCACCGGGCTCGATACCTGGTTCTGGTGCACCTCGCCTGGCCAGGTCACGCTCGATCCACCGCTGGTACTCGGCGGGTACACGGTCGACGCGACGATGACCCCGGTCCTGTACACCTGGACCGTCACGGGGCCCGACACGGGCGGCTTCTCAGGGCCCGACTGCGGCTTTGAGCCAGACGACGAGGGCGGCTCCGGGGCTGCGTGGACGTGGACGCCGCAGGCCCAGGGCGACTACACCGTCACCCTGAGGGTCGACTGGACGATGACGTGGTCGCTCACCTACGACTTCGGCGACGGGCCCGTTCAACTGCCACAGACGCTGTACCCGAACCCGATCCCGGTGTTGGGCGACCCGATCGAGTACCCCGTCACCGAGTACCGGGGGGTTCTGACCGGATGACCGACTGGAGGGTTGGCATGAAGCGACTTATTCGCCCCGCGGTGTTCACCGTCGTGTCGTTGGGGGCGCTCGTAGTGTTCCTGCTCGCCGAGCGATGGAGTGTCGACGCGCTCGACTGGCGCGACCTAAACGCGTGGCTCGAGCGCGTCGAGCCGATCGACGCGCTGGTCGAGGTCGCGCGGTGGCTGGGGATCGTCCTCGCCGCGTACGTCGCCGCCGTCTCGGTAGGGGCGCTGCTTGCCGAGTTGTCGTTCGTGGTCCGGATGCCACGCCTCGGTCATCACCTCCGCCGGCTTGTCGGCGCGGTCGCGTTCCCGGCACTGCGACGCCGGTTGGTCGAGGTGACGACCGCGGTGACGATCACGGCATCGTCCATCAACGCCACCCCCGCCCTCGCAGGTGCCCCGACGCCTGCGGTGGCAGCGGTCGTCGACAGCCCGGTGGACGGCGTCCCGGCCGCGCCGATCCGCGGCCAGTTCCAAGGCTTCGAGGGGGTCGGAGGTGCTCCGTTGCCGGCGTCCGGTGGCGACACGCCTGCCGGGACATACGTGGTGGAGTCGGGAGACACGCTCTGGCAGATTCTCGAACGGCACTACGGCTGGGCTGATGCCAACCTTGTACGCCAAGTCGCCGCGGTGTCACAGATCGCAGAACCGGACCGGATCTGGCCAGGAATGGTCGTGACCCTGCCCGCGGCAACGCCGGACGCCGCGCCCGGCCCGCCGGGCGAAGCTAGCTGGGCGGTCGTGACCGTTCGGCTCGGCGACTCGTTGTGGGAAATCACGTCACGCCACTACGGCGACGCTACATCCGAACTCGTGTGGGCGGTCGTCGATGCAAACCCCTGGATCGACGACCCGGGCTTGATCCTGCCCGGCCAGGTGGTCACTCTGCCGCCGGTCAATGGAGCGACGTCCGAGGTTCCCGGACCGCCGGTGGCGGAACCGGCCCCTGAGGTCGACGACGCGCCACTGCCAGCGCCACCCGAGCCGACAGTGGTGACGCCGCCGGCCACGACGCCTGAGACGGTGCCCGACACGACTCCGCCAACGACGACTCCGGCGACACCCCCGACCACGATTCCGGCGGTGGCCGACGTCGTGCCGATCACGACGCAAGCGCCTCGACCGACACCTCCCACCACGGTCGCGTCCGCGGACGTGGTGCTGGAGGACGGCGCCTCCGACGAGGTGAGGTATCCACCGCTCGCCGCGGTCCTCGGCTGGACCGGAGGGGCGGGGCTCGCCGCGGCGCTGATCACGCTGGCGGCCCGACGTCGGCGTCGGTTGCCGACCGCGCAGCGGCACGCCCGGCCGTCGAAGCGTGGGGTCGAACTCGGGGTCGCGTTGCACGAAACGGAGAACCTTCCGCTGGTCGACTGGGCCTCGCTCGCGTTGCGCCACCTCGGAAGTCGACTCCGGCCGCGCTCAGGCGAACCGACCTCCGTACCGCGGCTGCTCCGCTTGGCCGACGACACCGTGGAGGTTGTGTGGGACACACCGAGCAATCCGGTGATCTCGCCGTGGACGTCCGACGACGGCGGTTGGTCGTGGAACCTCCAACGAGGTGAGCACCTCGAAGCGAGCGACGCCAGCGCGCCTTGCCCCGGCCTCGTAACCGTCGGCCGGCGCGACGGAGCCGACGTGTTGCTCAACCTCGAGAGCTGCGGAGTTGTTGCTCTCACCGGTGACGGCGCGCTCCCGATGGTGCGCGCGATCGCCACCGAGGCGGCCACCGGCGTGTTTGGCGACGCACCGACGGTGCTCACGATCGGGGTGCGCCGGCTTCCTGGCGATCCGGACTTCGCGCGCAGCTGTGACGTCACCGAAGCGGTCGGCTGGCTGCGCGACCGAGCCGACTCGGCCGGTGCCTTGCTCGCGCATCGGCGCCTCACGTCGTTGTTCGCGCTACGTGCCCGCTCGAAGCCGCATGAGTCGCACCAGCCGCTGGTGGTGGTCGTGGACGCCGAGTCGGTATTGACCGAGGACCTCGAACGGATCGTCCAACTGGCGAACGGCGACCTCGGCGCGGTGGTGCTGGTGATCGGTGAGCACCCGTCGGTGTCGTGGCGACTGGAGTGTTCCGAGATGACGGTGACGGTTCAGCCGCTCGGCCTGGAACTCGACCCAGTCGGAGTCGTGGAAGAGCTCGACGACCTCGTCGACGAGTTCGTGCCCGAGGTGGATCTCTCCCTCGACGATCCCGGCGAGGACGGGTTCGAGGAGGACGATGAAACCGAAGCCGCGACGGTGCTCACCGACCACCTCGACGCGATCGCGATGCGTCAGGTCGCTCCCGCCGAGCCGGCGACGCAGGAACCGGAGCCAGAACCGGCCGTGGCCGATGTGCTCGACGGAGCTGAACCGGACAAGGGTTGGGACGTCGAGTTGAAGGTGCTCGGGCAGGTCACGAGCGACGGCGCGAAGGCGCCACTCACGCCAACCGAGCTGCATCTGGCGATCTATCTCGCGTTCAATCGAGGCGGGCAGAGCCGCGACACGATCGAGACAATGCTGTGGCCCAACGGTGTGGCGCCGCGGACGGTGACGAACGCCATGGCCGGTCTGCGCCGCAAGCTCGGAACCGGGTCCGACGGCGAACCGCTGTTCCCAACAGGGCGGAACTCGGGACACCTCTACCGCCTGTCGACACGCGTGATCACCGACTGGGACCGGTTCGTCGAACTGGTCCGCAAGTCCGACGAACTGCCGACCGACGAAGCGCTGCCGCTGCTCGACCAGGCGTTGTCGCTGGTTACCGGCCCGCCGTTCCGAGCGAGGTTCGGCTACTCGTGGGCCTTCAGCGACGGCACGATGACGATGATCACCGAAACCATCAACACGGTCGGGGTGTGCTGTGTCGACCTCCACACCGAACGAGGCGAGATCATCGAAGCTGCGGCAGCGATGGCGAGAGTGATGAACGCCACCGGCACCGACGAGTTCGTGTAGCGCGACCGGTGCCGGGATTCGCTCCTCAGAAGCTGCAGCCGTCTGGGCTGAGCGACTCGGGCGTGACGCCGGAGCCGGAGTCGTAGAGCGCGCGGAGGAGCGCTTGGGGGCAGCGCTGCTGGCCGTTGACCTTGATCTCGAGGTGGAGGTGTGGTGCTCCGGACCGGCCAGTGTTGCCAGACCACATCAGCAGCTGGCCGGCCGCAAGCTCGGCGCCGACCTGGATGCCGTTCAGTCGGTTGCCGTGGCAGTACACGTAGCGGGCTCCGTCGTCGCCGTTGATCGACAGTCCGATTCCGCAGGTCTGTTCGCAACGGCCGACTTCCCAGCAGTTGTGGGGCCACTCCACGACGCGGGCGACGGTGCCGCCCCGGACGGCGTAGATGGGCGAGCCGACCGGGATCATCAGGTCGATCGCCGGATAGTCGTGGTGTGGCTCGCCGAGCATCGAGGGCGTGGCGTCGATGAGTGTGCGGTCGATGGGGAGGGCATAGCCGTCGGCTGACACGGCGCCCACGCACGCTGTTGTGGTGGCCTCGGCGTTCTTGGTCTCGTAGACGCTGAGCCAGTGCTCTTGGTACTCGCGCACGGTGAGCCGGTTGCCCGCGCCCGGCATCGGGACGATGTCGAGCTGGGTGGGATCGGTGGCGGCGACCGGCCAGTACCAGATGACGGGCACGTAGGCGACGTCCCCGTAGGTAGCGAGCACCGCTTGGACGTCGGTGGCGGCGCGGGCGTCCTGCGCCTCGGGCGGGGCGAGGTAGGCGGACTGGTAGCCCTCGTAGTCGTCCCATGTGCTGTCGATGTACTGGTACGCGCCTGACGCGCCGCCGCTGTTCTTCGGAGCGGCGTAGTTCCCGCCGGACTCGACGGTTCTGATCGTGTCCAGGATCACGGCCAGTTCACCGCAGCCGGCGGCGACGCTGCCGCCGTTGCCACCGATGACGGCGGGGATGCCGAGTAGGGCGCTGCTGAGGAGTGCGATGGCGGCGAGCGGTGCTTTGAGGATCACGTCCTGACATGCCTGCTCGGCGGGGCATTTGTGACGCGAGGTGTCACGACAGGGCCTCTCGGGAGGCATGTCTCCACCGACGGCCTTCACGGTTCGGCCGGTGAGCAAAGGAGGAAGCCAAATGCAGGTGGTCAAGTGCCTTGGAGGTCGTCGTGTTCAACCCCTGGTGGCCGTCGTCGTCCTTGTGGCGGCGACGGCCGTCGTCGGTGCCGGCCAGCCAGTGCGGGCGGCGCCGGTTGGTGGAGAACCGGACCCGACCGGGATGCCTGGCGCCCAACTCGTGACGCAGCTCATCAACTGGTTGATGTGGGCGTCGCTGATGGCGTGCCTCGGGGCCGTACTGTACGGCGCAGCACTCTGGCGTGGCGGGGCCCGGTTGGGGAACACACCACGTGCTGAGGACGGACGGACCTACGTGGCGGGTGGCGCGGTCGGAGCTCTGTTGGCGGGTCTCGCGGTCGTGTTGATCAACACCCTCTTCGAGGTCGGCCGCGCCGGTGGATGAGCGATGCGACGCGTAGCCGTTCCCCTCTTGATGGTCGGAGTGTGCGCGGCGTGCGTCGGCGACGGCCGGAACGCGGGGGAACCCGTGCCGACCTCGGTCGATGACCCCGCGAACGGTTCGGGACCGCCGTCCGCGTCGGCCGACCCGCAGCCTTCCGATCCGGTCGCCGCAGCCGTTGCGTTCGTGGCGTCGACCGACAACCTGATGGCGCACTCGTCGATCGGGCGCCGTGAGATCTTCCGCAAGCTGGTCGTGCCCGACCAGGTGGCCCCCAACGCAGATGCACTGGAACGGGTTGCGGAGAGCATGGCGGCCACGCTGGACGTTCCGGTGTTCCGCCTGACGTGGGTGGAGGCGCCGCTCACGGCGACTCTCGTTCAATCGTCCGCCGGGCGGGCCACGGTCGACGTGTGGACGGTGTCGGTGCTCGGCGCACCCGATGCGGGCGCACCCCAGCAGGCGTGGCGCACGGTGCACGTCGTGCTGGACCTGGTCGACGGGATGTGGCTGGTGGCCGACTCGTCGGCGGACAGCGGCCCCACCCCGATCGTCAGCGACGTGGCGCTTCCGGCCGACTTCGACGGGTTTGCCGAGGTGGCCGGCTGGCCGGCCGTCGTGCAGGGGGTCGGGCTGTGAGGCGCGGTGTGGTCCTGGCGTTCCCGTGGGGGCCGATCGACGACGTCATCATGGCGCCGTTCACCGCGGCGGCTGGGTGGGCGTGGGACACGGTCATCAACGGGATCACCGATTGGCTGGCGAAGGGCTTCGTTCTGTTGCTCGACTTCGTGTGGTCGATCATGGACCGATCGAGTTCGCCACGGTTGGAGTCGGAGTGGTTTCGCGGCCAGGCCGGTGCCCCCTACGTGACGGCGGTCGCGGCGGCCACCGGACTGTTGGCGATCTTCGTGTTCTGCGCGCTGATCCAGGGCGTGCTTGCCGGTCGTCCGCTTGAGCTGGTGAAGCGGATGGTGTTCGACACACCGGCGGCGGTGGCAGGGATTCTCCTGACGGCTTCGTTCACCCAGGTCGGCGTCGACCTGGTCGACGCGATGTCGGACGGGATCTGGTCGGCGACGCGGCCGAATGCGGTGGACGCGGTCGACGGATTGGTCGTCACGGCCGGGAGCCTGTCGCCGGCCTCGTTTCTCACCCCCCTCTTGCTGCTGCTCGGGATGTTGGCGTTGTTGATGTTGTGGGTGGTGCTCGCGGTGCGAGAGGCGCTGATCTACCTCGTGGTCGCGTTGGCGCCAATGGCGTGGGCGACGAGTGTGTGGCCGGCGGTCGCGCTCGTGCGCCGGCGAACCATCGAGCTACTCGCCGCCTTGGTGTTCTCGAAGCTGGCGATCGCGATGGCGCTCTCCGTCGGCCTTGGCGCACTCGGCGGCCTCGGCGCAACGGGGGAGCCTGGTGCGTCGGCGGTCGACAATGGGCTCGCCGAGTTCAGCACGCTCGTCGTGGGGATCATCACGTTCGGGCTGGCGGCGTTCATGCCGTTCGTCGTGATCAAGCTGATCCCGATCGTCGAGGCCGCCGTGATCGCGCAGGGCATTTCCGGCGCCCCGACCCGGGCGCTGCAGACCGGGCTGCAGTACTCGTACTACTTCCAGGGGATGAACGGGCGGCTGGCCGGTACCGGGCAAGGCGTGGCCGGCGCGGGGCTGGCGGCCGAGGCCGGCGCGCTGGCCAGCGGTCAGAACCGGGCGACCGACCCGGCGACCCGACCGGTCGGAGACCGGCAATGACGGCCACGCCAACCGAGCCGCGCACCTACCGGTTGTCGCAGCTCGTGCGAACCGGCCTGTTCGGATCGATGCCGACCTCGCAGGTGGTGGTGCTCGGTGTCGGTTGCGGCTTGTCGTTCGCGGGTGTCCTGCTGCGGCTGTTCCCTTGGGCGCTGCTTCCGGCGCTGATCGCGGCGGTCGTGGCGTTCAAACGCGTCGGCATCTGGTCGCTACACGAACTGATCCCCCTCAAGGTCAGCTGGTTGGCCCGACGTCGCTCACACGGCTGGTATCGGCGGGTGCCGATGCTCGCGCCGGGTGAGCGCGGTGCGGTGGACCTGCCACCGCCGATGGCCGGACTGGACTTGCTCGACGTCGACGCGTCGTGGGTCGCTGCCCCGGATCGGCTGGCGGGCATCGGCGCGGTTCACGACCAGGACGCGTCCCTCGTCACGGGCGTGCTGCGCGTCACGGGGGACGGCCAGTTCTCGCTGCTGTCGGCCGACACACAGGACACCCGCGTCGGAATGTGGGGTGACGCGCTCGGCGCGTTCTGTCGAGAGCGTGCCGTCGTGTGCAGGATCGCGTGGCAGGAGTGGTCGACGTCGACTCGCCTCGACGCCCCGGTGGAGGACAACCAGCGATCGGGTGCGTTGGCGGTGGCCGCGGCCGACTACACGGAGCTGGTCACTCGGTCGGTGCCGCGGGTGGTCGGGCACGACACGTTGGTGTCCCTCTCGCTCGACCTTGCGAAGGTTCCGGCTCGCCGAGCTCGAGGCGCCGACGTCCTGTCGGCCGGGTTGCAGATGTTGGTGGAGGAGTTGCGGCTGTTCACGGTGCGGCTCGAAGCCGCGGGGCTTTCGGTGGGGGCTCCGCTCAGTCCGGCAGAGATCACCGCAGCGGTACGCCTGCGGTCGTCGCCGTTCGCCGACGCGCAGCAGCGGGCGTTGTCGTCGTCGCTGGCTGCCGGGCTCGGCATCGTGGCGGCGGACTTGGCGCCGATGGCGGTGTCGGAACAGTGGGAGCAGGTTCAGGTCGACGGTGCGCTGCATCGGTCGTGGTGGATCGAAGGGTGGCCACGTTCGGAGGTGCC
Source organism: Ilumatobacteraceae bacterium (assembly GCA_033344875.1). Taxonomy (NCBI): domain Bacteria; kingdom Bacillati; phylum Actinomycetota; class Acidimicrobiia; order Acidimicrobiales; family Ilumatobacteraceae; species Ilumatobacteraceae bacterium. The sequence continues at coordinate 328,931 of JAWPMO010000001.1, forward strand.
GGCGGTGTGGATGGACCTGCTGTTGCTCGGCGGCGAGTGCACCCGCACCGTGAGCGTCGTGTTCGAACCGGTCGCTCCGTCCCAGTCGGCCCGCGAGGTCGACGAGGCGTCGGTGTCGCTGGAGTCGGCCGAGGCGGCCAAGTCGAAACGAGGCTTTCGTGTCCGCGCCGGCGATCGGCGGGCGCGGGAGGAGGTCGAGCGGCGTGAGCACGAACTCGTCGCCGGGTACGGCGAGCTGACGTACTGCGGGCTCGTCACGGTGTCGGCGCGCACGCTCGACGAGCTGGAGGACGCGAGCGCCGACTTCGAGCAGTCCGCCGGTCACGCCGGGGTTCAACTGCGTCCGCTGATCGGTCGCCATGGCCAGGGATGGGTGTCGGCACTGCCACTCGGTCGCACCGTCGCGGAGCGGCGACGATGGTGAGGCGGTCGTGGCATCGTCGTCGGCCCGGGCTCGCTCTGCCGCGGCATCGGGGCACGACCGCCAACCTGGCGTCGCTGTACCCGTGGCACACCGGGCCCGGTCCGACCAGCCGCGGGCCGTACCTCGGCGTGAACGTGACCGGCGGCGGGACTGGCTGGTTCTACGATCCGTTCGAGCTCTACGGCGGGGCGCTGACCGACTCCAACGTGCTGATCGCAGGCCGACCCGGCAAGGGCAAGTCGAGCGCGGTCAAGACGTTCCTGTATCGGGAAGTCGGCGTCTACGGCCAGAAGCGGTTCATCGCCGTCAACGACCCCAAGGGCGAGTACGGCGCACTCGGCGAGCGGCTCGGGATGGCGTCCGTCAAGCTCCACCCCGGCGGCACCCACCGCCTCAACCCACTCGACCCAGCGCCCGGCGACCGGGACGACCGCGGGCTGCTCGGCCGCCAGCGGCTTGTCGTCGGAATGCTCTCGGTTGTGCTCGACCGACGGCTCGAACCCGCCGAGGAGTCCCTCACCTCCCAGGCAATCGCCCACCTCGCGTCGACGGGGGAGCGGTTCGATTTGGCCGACCTCGCCCGGGTCGTCGCCGACCCACCGTCGGAACTGCTCGCATCCGACGAGTTCACCGCCATGTCCGAAGTCGAGATGCGCGCCGCCGCGGTACCGGTCCGGTTCGCGCTCGGCAAGCTGCTCGACCGGACGTTGCGCGGCATGTTCGACGGCCCCACCAACGTGTCGGTCGACTGGGAGCAAGGCGCGGGTGTCGTCATCGACCTGTCCGCCGTGTTCCAGGACCGCGAGGCGCTCCCGCTCGTGATGATGGCCGCCACCTCATGGCTCCAGTCAGCGATGACGGCGCTCGCCCCCGGCCGCCGCGGTCTCCAGGTCGACGACGAGGTGTGGGCGCTGCTGGCCAACGAGTGGACCGTGCGCCATCTGCAGGCGCGGCTCAAGCTGTGCCGCCATTGGGGCATCTGCAACATGTTGGTGTGCCACCGCCTGTCCGATCTGCGCGCCCAGGCCGCCGACGGCTCAGCTGCCCAGAAGGTCGCCGCGGGGTTGCTCGGCGACACCGGCACACGGATCTTCTTCCAGCAGGCCCCCGACCAGGTCGCCGACGCCACCGAGCTGCTCGGTCTCACCGTCGCAGAGGCCCGCCACCTCCCACGCCTTGTCAAAGGCAGGGCCCTGTGGCGGGTGGGGGAGCACGCCGCGATCGTGCACCACGTGCTGTCGCCGACCGAAGCCGCGATCTGCGACACCGACCAAGCGATGGCTGCGTGAGTCGGCGTGGCGAACCCGAGGTACGACCGCGACGAGGTGCTCCGCCGGACCGATCTCGCCGCGCTCCTCGACGAGTTGTCCGGTCGGGCGACCGGGCACGGACGATCGGCCCGGTGGCACTGCCCGGTGCCGGATCACGACGACGTACACCCGTCGGTGACGATCCGGGTCGATCGGCGCGGGGTCGAACGCTGGAAGTGCTGGTCGTTCGGACACGGCGGTACCGCCATCGACGCCCTCTCCTACGCCCGCGGCGCGCGTTTCCGTGACGCACTCCAGGAGCTCGCCTGCCGCTCCGGCGTCGCTCCCGACGAAGTGGGAGTACGCACGATCCGTCGGCCGCTCGAACCACGCACTCCCACCCCGCTGCAGCCACCGGCGGTGAAGTACATCGAAGCGTGTGAACGGCTTCTCTGGGAGCCCGCTGGACGGCGTGTTCTCGAGTACCTGATCGACGAACGCGGACTCGACGCCGACGTACTGCGCGCCAACCGCGTCGGAGCCGACCCTGGCACCCGCCAGCTCCGCCGCGCCGGTGGGCTCCCCAAGGACGGCGTCGGTGCGGTGTTCCCGGCGATCGACGCCGACGGGCGGCTCGGCTACTTCCAGACCCGCTACCTCGACCCGCGACCCAACAGATCGAAGTACGGGAACCCAACCAGCCGGCACGGCGACAACCCACGTCACGGATGGACCCGTCCCACCAGCGAACCCAAGCAGCCGGTCGTGATCTGCGAGGGCTACCCAGACGCCTACACCGCAAACGGCGCTGGCTACACGGCCGTCGCAGTGCTCGGCACCGGTAACGCCACCGCTTCGCTTGCCGAACAGATCGCCCCGCGACTGGATGGGCGGCCAGTGATCTTGGCGCTCGACGGCGACGAAGCCGGCCAGGCCGCAACGAAGTATTTCCGATCGGGATTCGAGCGGTGTGGCATCATGGTGGTCGAGCTTCCCGTCCCGTCTGGGATGGACTTGAACAGTTGGGTGCGCGGCGCCCGGCAGGTTCCGGACCTCGGTCGTGGGACACGACCCACTCCATACCCGAACGACACCGCCGCGCCAGCACGGCCCCCGGTGCCGGACCCGGCGATCCCAGGTCGCTGAGGAGGAACCGGATGACAACGCTTCCCGACTACTGGTTCGTGTACATCACGATCAACGACGACCTCGATCGGTCGGAGCTCACGGCCATCACACCGGCCGCGATGAACCGCCGCGAGATGTCGATCAATGGCCGCAAAGTGCTCGCCGCGGTCGAGATGTTCTGCGAAACGAACGACCATGGCAGGGTCGTGTTCCTCGCCGACGTCACTGCCTGGCTGCACTACGACAAGGGGTTCGAGTGGCACGACCTCGACGTCGACCTCGACGAAGCAATCGCCACCCTCCACGAGAGCGGACCCTCGATCGTCCTGCACGCCGACCCCACCGCACTCGCAGTGGCTGCCTGCGGGCGGGCCAACATGGTGCTCCTTGCGCCCGGTCAACCGGAGGAGCGAGCCGGGGACTTCGACGCCGAAGTGCGCGCCGATATCGTCGACGTGCTCACGGCCAACTGGCACGTCGTGGCGCCGGGTGTCGGATGACCTGACGTCCCCGGGCAACGTGAGGCCGGTGGCAGCCGCAAATGGATGCGGACATGCCCCGAGTCGACTCACGGCCGCGCGTTACGAGCGGTGCAGCGGCGAGCAATGTGCCGGTACTGCTCGGGCAGATGGCTTCTCCGTGACGTGGCGATATCGCGCGCTTGTGTCGAAGGGTCGTCAATCTCGGTAGGGCTGCTCAGCTCGACCGATCGCGACGGCGGTGCCGGATGATCCGGTGCCAATGAACCAGAACGTGCCCTCCTCGTCGTAGCTGCCGCCCCGGCCGGGGTTCGGCAATCCGCTGACCCATGACTCGCTGCCGGTCGCGATGTTGATGGCGTGCACATCGGTGCCGACGGGAACGGCGATCATCTCGTCGGAGATCTGGGCGATCAGGTGTGGGCGGGTGGGCCGATCAGGTGTGGCGCAGGAACTCGCAGCGCTGCCAGAGCTGCTCGCCGTCGCGCGCTGTCCATGCGACAAGCGGCGACGCCGACGCCGGGCCGGCGGTAGCGCGGCGACGAACCCAGGGACGGTGTCTTGCCAGACGACCGAGTCGTCGCGGGACACGGACACCTCGATCACTTGTCGAGCAGACCCACCGCCTGCGGTGGACAGCTCCAGACCGTCGGCTTGCGTCGGCGGGATGCCGATGCCGAACGACACCGCATCCGATGTGATCTCATCAGCGTCGGAGGCGTCCTCGCCCGTGGTCGGTTCGACCACCATGATCGGTGTTTCATCAACGGACCCATCGAGTACCCACAACAGGTCGCCGCCGCGCAGCGTCGCCTCCGGTGCGTTCAGCTGCCGCCGCCAGCGCTCCTCACCAGTCGCTGCGTCCAACCCCACAACGGCGTCGCCAGTCAACGCGCCGACCACTGGTCCCGCTGCGGCAATCCCACCGAGGAACTCGACGGCGCCACCATCGAACTCGGAACACCACACGATCTCTCCCGAGTCGATCGCGATGCCGCGCACCACGTGTTCGATGGAGCTGACGACGGCGACGTCGTCAAAGACAGCCGCTCCATCCGGCCAGCCGACAGGCATGGACCATCGTGGTTCGCCGGAGTCGACGTCGAAGCCGACCACACCGCCCGGACCAGTCGCGCCATCTTCGCAGCCCCGATCGGCGACTTCGTCGCCCCCGCAGCCGACCAACGCCAGAGCCGCAATCGAGGCCAACATGGCCGGTCGAGCAACCATCTGACGAGCCTGCCACATCCTCAGATCGTCCGCCTGCTGTCTCGGCGCCGCCACGCATATCGCGCGTCGCCACTGGCGCTCCGCCAGCGCGTGAACGGCACGTCAGGCGGAGCGTTACGGCGACCGAGCCGCTCGATAATCGCGACGGGTCAAGCAGTCTCGACGAGGTGTCCGTAGCGCTGTTGGGCGGCCTGGGCTGACGTGCCGAGGAGTTCGCCGATGCGTTGCCAGGACAGCCCCTTGCTGCGGGCGGCAGTGACGGCTTCGACGATCTGACGCTCGCCGCGAGCCCTCGCGATCGCGGCGCGTTGGATCAGGTACTCCTCGACGGGTCGCTCGTTGCCGGGCTGAGGGTCGTAGTCCTCGAACCGCTTGGCGAGTTCGTCAGCGTGGTCGAGGATCTCTTGGATCGATCGCGGCATCTCAGGTCTCCAGGAACTTGGCTCGAGCGGGCATGGCGTGGACGATGAAGTCGATGCCATCGGATTGGGCGACGCCGATCTCGAGCATTCGGCCGGCGGTGTCCGCGCCGATGAGCATGGTGAGGTCGTCGAGGTCGAACACTCGGATGGGTGTCGGTAGGCGTGCAGCATGTCGGTGTCGGAGATCTGGTGCTTGCGGGCCGAGGGCACGATCACCGGATCCACGCCGTCAACTTACCTTGATGTAGCGGTGGTGTAGTGCTCGGCTGGTTGTCCCTTCACCTCGACAGGAGCAGCACCATGATCAGCACCACGTTCACCAGCCCGTTCGACGCCCCGCCCGCCGGCGACCTCGTCGCCGTTGATCTCGATCCTCGCCGCCAGGTAGCGCATCGCGCGATCGCCGGCTATCTCGCGGGCTACTCGGGCGCGACGCTGGACGCCTATCGGCTCGATCTGCGCCAATGGGTGACCTGGCTCGACGGCAACGGGGTCGACATCCTGAGCGTCCAGCGTGCTCACATCGAGCTGTACGCGAGGTGGTCCGAAGAGCACGGCCTTGCCCGCTCGACGATCAGTCGGAGGCTGTCGACGATCTGTGGCTTCTATCGTTACTGCTCCCAGGAAGCTGTCATCGATCGCGACCCGGCCACCTACGTGCGCCGCCCGAAGATCGACTACGAGTCCCACACGCTCGGTCTCGATCGCAACGAGCTCGGCGCGTTCTTGGTCCAGGCCGGACTGTGCGGCGGCCGCGACCACGCGTTGATGTGCCTGCTGGCGTTGAACGGGCTGCGGATCTCCGAAGCCCTCGGCGCCGACATCGAGAACCTCGACTACCAGCGCGGGCACCGCACACTGTTCGTGCACCGCAAGGGACACAAGACCGCCACCATCCCGCTCGCACCGCGCACGGCGACATCGCTCGACCTGTACATCGGTGAACGCAGCAGTGGACCGATCTTCCTCAACGCCGACGGCACCCGTCGACTCGACCGGCACGCCGCGGCGAGGATCGTGCGACGGTTGGCGAAGGCTGCCGGGATCGACAAGCGGATCAGTCCGCACTCGCTGCGCCACAGCTTCATCACAGCGGCCCTCGACGCCGGCGTCCCGCTCCGTGATGTCCAAGAGGCCGCGTCGCATGCCGACCCGAGAACAACGATGCGCTACGACCGAGGCCGAGGATCACTCGACCGGCACGCCACCTACATCGTTGCCACGTTCGTCGCCGGCGCCAGCCGATGACCACCGTCGGCGGTCAGAGCGGACCGCCGACGTAACGCTCGAGTGCCGGTTCCAGAGTCGGTCTGTGATCGGCGTGCGGCCGTGAATATCGAGCACTCGGTTGGTGAGTCAGTCCTTCATGACTGCTGACGCGTCGACGCACAGCACGCCCGTGTTCCCGTCTTGGTCGGCGATGACGGTCAGGAAGGGTGCTTGGCTGTCGTCGACGACGGTCCCGCCTGCGTCGACGGCGGCGACGATTCGCTGCTCGCGCACTTCGGGTGCGACGTACACCTCGATGTGGAACCGTTGACGTGGGTTCTCGTCGGGGTCTCCGAACCACAGGTTCGGGACGCGGCCCATCCCGTCGCGGATCTCGTCGCTTGGGGTGCCGCGACCCTGGTCGTCCGGGCACCCGGTCAACAGCGCGGCCCACACCGGAGCGATGGTGCCCGAATCCTCCGTGTCAAGGCCGAGCTCGATCACGCTCACCGAGGCCGGATCGGCGCCGAGTCCGTGGTAGGAGGCGATCTCGGTGATTCGTCGCGCGAGATCGATGTCCTGCTGTGTCACCCACTCGACGACGTGTTCTTTTCCTTCGTCGTCGCGGTAGATGGCGTCGTCGCTGACCAACTTGAGGTCGACGAACCCGTCGCCGATCGACACCCGAGGGTGATGTCCGAGCGAATCTCCCGCCTCGCCGACCGCAGCGACGAACCGTGCGGCACCGCTGAAGCCCCCGACGAGATAGCGGGCGTGCAGTCCCTGGGCCAGCTTGCGCCAGTCGGCCAAGCCGGCTTCGGCGATCGTTTCACCCATCAACATGTCCATGAGCAGCGACCGTACCTTGCCTCCCGCCGCTGGCTCGCGCGTCCGGGCTGCGCGATGCGATCGGTCCCGGGCTCGGTCGTGTTCAAGTCCCGATCGTGATGGTCGGGCCGTCGGGGAGGCGATCCCACCACCGTTCGAATCGTGAGAACACGTCCGGCTCCCGGTCGGCGAGGAACCGTCGCAAGTCACGCGCCTCATCCTGCAAGCCCTCCAGGGTCGCATCATCGAGCGGTTCCAGCGCTCGAATCCCGATCGCGTCGGGCGATGCCCGCCAAACACCCCGGACGACACCTCCGACGAGGACAGTCGGCAGGACATCGCCGTTCCGCCGGACGACATGCGGGCGGTGCTCGTCAGGGATCACGCGAGAGCGATCGGCGTACGCGAGCAGCACGCTGTCCCACATGCCCAGCAGTCGTGGCGGCAGCGTTGCCAGCTCGGCGTCGGATCGTGGCTCGCCACCGCTCACATCGAGGAGCTGCGATCCGTCGGGTCCGGCCACGGCGACGACGTCGGCCATCGACGCAACGACTTCCTTGAGAGCAGACCGCTTCAAGATCGTGAACTGCGACACGTCCGCAATCGTCGCGGGGCCGAACGCCGCGAGGTAGCGACGCACGAGCTCTGCGGTCGCAGCGGACTCGTCATCGTCGGCCGGTGTGCAGGGCAAGAAGGCCGGGCGTCGGCCAAACGACCACGGGTCGGCCGTCGCAGCGTGCCGGAAGCCGCCGACGACGCGCAACGCCGACCAGAGTCGAGGCGGGTCGTCGACGTCGGGAACGAGCTCGGACAGCACCCCTTCGATGTCGGCGCTGTCGTGTGGCTCAGCCATCACCGTCGTCAGCCGGTCGAGGAGGTCGTCGACCCGTTCCGCCGTGAGACCGGTGTCGTCGAGGACGTCGTGGTAGCCGGCGTCGCGCACGCGACTCTGCATCGCGGCCCGCACCCACCCGATGTCGTCGGCGTCGACGGCGTGCAGTGTGAACCGGAACAGAGACGCCTTCACGATCGCACCGTCAGCGAAGGCGCGGTCGAGGTCGGTTGCGTCGAAGCCGTCGATGCGATTCCACAACGCCAGATACGGCGCCGCTGGTTCCTGGGCCTGCAACGCCAGCACTGATCGCACGGCGTCGGTCACCCCGACGCGCCACCGCGCCGATAAACCCTGACGAACGTTCGTTTCGAACGTCAACGCTTCTCTGGTCCACGCCGTCACGACCACAACGTAGACGCGATGAGTCACCGACGCGACCGGCGGTCCTTCGGCAATCGCTCGACAATCAACGGAGTCGACTCAGCACACCGGATGTGCTCCGGCCAGATCGCCCACCGGGCGCTCCGTGAGTCGCGCGGGTCAGTTCGAGACCGCCCGAAACCCGCAACACCGGTCCGCGACAGCGCATGTTGTTCGCGACGTCGCCGTCTGACGCGCACGGTGCGGCACATCAATCGGAGCGTTCTCGTCGGTCAAGTACGCGAGAGCGCGCGGCTGAGCGGTAGCTTCTCGACCTGCCACACTCGGCCCGTGTCGGTCGACGTTCGCGTCCTCGCCGCTTCCGAATAGGCGCTGTGGCGGGATGTCACCCTGCAGTCGCTGGCAGACTCGCCCAACGCCTTCCGTCCGACGCTCGCCGAAGCGAGCGTTCAACCCGAAGAGTTCTGGCGAGGGATGGTTGGGCAAACCGTCGAACACGAGCGCTCCAACCTCTGGGTTGCCGTCAGCGGCGATGACCTTGTCGGCAAGCTGTTTGCCCGGATCGACGAGGAGCTCACGACTGTCTACCTCGGCGCAATGTGGGTCGCCCCTGACGCTCGGGGCGCAGGAATTGGCGGTCGCCTCATGCAAGCGGCCGAGGCGTGGGGCGAGGACCGTGGGGTCACCCGGTACGAGCTCTGGGTGACGGAAGCGAACCAGGCAGCCGTCCGCTTCTACGAGTCTCTGGGCTACGTGCCCACAGACGACATTCAGATGCTGCGCGAGGGGTCCGAACTGGTCGTCCGCAAGCTGCAGAGGGCGATCTGATCAGCCACTCCTACGCCGTTTCGTTGGGGCCGTGGCCGTCCCCCGGATGCGCTGGTCGAGCACGCATATCGCTCCGCCCGGCGTGCTGAACGACCCGTCCGAGAACGGCACGTCAAGCGGAGCGTTACGACTGCGTGAGCGCTCGATAATCGCGGCGTCGGATGGCAGCCGGTGGACTGGGCCGGATCGTGGTAGTCGGCTGGATGGCCCCTTCACGAGAGGAGCCCTGCCATGTCCGACACAACTTCTGCTTCCCCGTTCGCGGCCCCGCCTGCTGGCGGACTGATCGCCGTCGACCTCGACCCTCGACGCCAGCTCACTCACCGAGCGATCGCCGGCTACCTGGCCGGCTACTCGGGCGCCACGCTCGACGCCTACCGGCTCGACCTACGACAGTGGGCGACCTGGCTCGACGGCAACGGCGTCGACATCCTGAGCGTCCAGCGCGCCCGCATCGAGCTGTACGCGAGGTGGTCCGAAGAACACGGGCTTGCCCGCTCGACGATCAGTCGGCGGCTGTCGACGATCTGCGGCTTCTACCGCTACTGCTCCCAAGAAGCCGTCATCGACCGCGACCCCGCCGCCTACGTCCGCCGCCCCAAGATCGACTACGAGTCCCACACGCTCGGCCTCGACCGCAACGAACTTGGCGCCTTCCTGGTCCAGGCCGGGCTGTGCGGCGGACGCGACCACGCACTGATGTGCCTGCTGGCCCTGAACGGACTGCGTATCTCCGAAGCCCTCGGCGCCGACATCGAGAACCTCGACTATCAGCGCGGGCATCGAACGTTGTTCGTGCACCGCAAGGGACACAAGACCGCCACCATCCCCTTGGCGCCGCGCACGGCGACATCGCTCGACCTGTACATCGGCGAGCGCACCAGCGGCCCGATCTTCCTCAACGCCGAAGGCACACGACGGCTCGACCGCCACGCCGCAGCGAGGATCGTGCGACGGTTGGCGAAGGCCGCCGGGATCGACAAGCGGATCAGCCCGCACTCGCTGCGTCACAGCTTCATCACCGCCGCCCTCGACGCCGGCGTCCCACTCCGCGATGTCCAAGAGGCAGCGTCGCATGCCGACCCGAGAACCACGATGCGATACGACCGAGGCCGAGGATCACTCGACCGGCACGCCACCTACATCGTCGCCACGTTCGTCGCCGGCGCCAGCCGCTGACCACCCTCGGCGGTTAGCGCGGACCGCCGACGTAACGATCGAGTTGCCGGCTATGAGCGCAATCTCGACGTGCGTATGGGCGTTGTTCTGATCGCAGGTTGACGGTGGATGACGCATCTAGCCGCACGGCGAGCCTCTGATTGCCGAGGCGAGCCGTTGCGCTCACGACAATCATCGTTTATCGTCAATGAACGATGATACTCCGTGCTGATCTCGCCGACGAATACGCCAGCTGGTTCCGTTGCCTCGCGGATGGCACCCGCGTCCAGATCCTCAACTATGTCGCCAACGCCGACGATCCGGTCACCGTCGGCCAGATCGTCGACGCGGTCGGCAAGAGCCAATCGACGGTGTCGCGCCATCTGCAGCTGTTGGCCGACGACCGGTTCATCTTCACTGAGCCCGACGGGGTTCGGACGTTGGTGACGGTCAACACCGACTGCATGACCGCGCTGCCCGCCGCAGCTGCCGCGATCATGGCCAGCGCAGATCGCGCAGTGAGCACGTGATTCGCGACACGCTCTGGCTGCTGATCGAACTCACGGTCTTGTTCTTCGGGGTCGCGTTCATCATCCATCTGTTCCAACGCCGGTTCGGCGCCGAACGGCTGCGCGCCTGGATGGGCGGCACGCCGTTGATGTCGGCGGTGAAGGGCATCGCGGTCGGGTTCGTCACGCCGTTCTGCACCTACTCGGCGATCCCGATGCTGGTCGGGTTCCGCCAAGCCGGCGTCCCTCCCGCTGGCTATGTCGCGTTCATCACTGCCGCTCCCGTCCTCGACCCGGTCCTGTTCGGCGCCCTCGTCGTGATCGTCGGACCACAAGCTGCGTTGATCTACACCGCCGTCGCGTTCGGTGCCGCGATCACGATCGCGCTCGTCGCTCAACGCAGCGACCTCGAACGCCACCTCAAGCCCATCCCCCAAGCCCTTGCCGCCCCGACCCGACACGTCGTCACCGTGCCTGCACCACCGGCCGCCGCGGAGGTCGACGTCGGGATCGAAGGTGTCGTTGATGGCAAGGCGGCCTGTGGCTCCGACGGCTGTGGAACCGGCGACGAGACCCCATGGCGCGGCGCCCGCACCGAGATCGTCGACGCGTCGCGAGCCGCGTTCGGACTCCTCAAGTCCGTCGCCGTGTTGCTACTGGCCGGCATCGCCGTCGGTCTCGTCATCGAATCGATGGTCTCACCGTCCACGGTTGCGACGCTCACCGGTGACAACGGCGTCTGGTCGATCCCGGCGGCCGCCGCACTCGGCACACCCCTGTACGTGCACACCAGCTTGTTCGTCCCCATCGCCGACGCCCTCACCGAAGCTGGCGTCGGGATCGGCGCGATCGTCGCTCTCACCATCGCCGGTGCCGGCGCCAACGTCCCCGAGTTCATCATCCTCACCAAACTCGCCAACCGCGGCATCATCGCCATCTTCTTCACCTACATCTTCACGGTCGCCGTCACCGGCGGCCTCATCGCCCACGTCCTTCTTCAGTAGCCGACCCGCGCCAATCACTACGACGGATCGCACTACGGGCCGTGGTCGGGGCTCGCTCGCCAACGGTGATCGCGCCGACATACCGCTCCAGGGGCGGTTCGTGCGAGCTCCGACCCGGGCCCCACGTCCGGTGCGGTGGGTTTTCCTCGTGCGCTACCGATCTGGCGTGAGGAGTTTGCGCTACCGGGTGCTCCGTCCCGAGCGTGAGTGGCGAACACGTCAGTCGGTTGAATCGGCCCAGTCCGACGCGGTCATGCTGGCCCTGTCGGCGAGTTCCTGGAGAAAGCTGGGGATGCGTCCGGCCCCGTAGTCGTAGAAACGGGCCCAGGTCGGGGTGATCGCGATGCGAGCCATGCGGTCGTACATGCGACGCACGTTCTGTTCGAACTCGGCGGCAGCGTTGGCGCCCATGTTCTTTCGTGCAGCGGCGAGGTACTCCGGAACGACGCCGTCGACGATGTCGACCGTCGCAGCGCCGCGGACCGAAAGCGCGCGGGCGCCACCGGGCGTGTCGCCGGAATCGATGGCCAGCGCTACCGCTGGATTCGCCGAGAGTGCTGCGACCTTGGGTGCGGTGGACGCGGTGGAGACTACGAACTCGGTGCCGGTCCAGTAGAACCCGACTGGAACGACTCGTGGCGACCCGTCGAGGGCGGTGTATGCGAGGTGTGCGGCTGCGGTCGACGCGATCAGGTCCTGAGCGTTGGGGTCGGCGAGTTCGGCGTCGATGCTGGTCTGGTCCATGTTGGTATTCCTGTCGTTGTTGTGGTGCTGATCTCGTATCAGTCCTCGATGACGTCAAGTCCCTCGGCGCGAAGTCGGGCGAGGTTGTCGAGCATGCCTTGGAGCACCTCCGGTGGGTGGGGGTCCCAGGTCTTGATCTCGGCGATCACTCGCACCGGATGCTTGGTGCGGTACGACTGGGTGACGTTGCCGGGGAACCGCTTGTTGGTGACGTTCGGGTCGTCCTCGAACGGTCCGGTGGGTTCCACCCGGTAGATGCGCTCGGTTCCACTGCCGGTCAGAGCAACGGCGAGCTCCGCGCCATAGACGGCGGGCTCCAACAGTGCGGCGAAATACACGTGATTCGAGATCCGGCCGTCGTGGTAGTTGCTCGGGTGCCCAGCGACGATCTCGTCGCCGACGTCGAAGGTGGCCTTGGTGCCGTGGAAGAAGGGTCCGGTCACATGGTGGCAGTGGTCGAAGGTCACCGGGACGTGCTCGACGTCCGCGGATCGGGCGATCGCGTCGGCGATCGACGTGGTGGCATCGGTCAGCTGCCCGGAGTGCAGAGGTTCTCGTCGTATCATTAAGTGGAGGATTATACTCCGTTTCGTGAACGTGGTTGGAGCGAGGCGCATCGGACCGAGGAGGACCCATGCGCGCTGACGCTCAGCGGAATCGGCAGCGGCTGGTCACCGCTGCGATCGAGCTGGTCCTGGAGGTCGGGGGCGAACCGACCCGCGATGCGGTGGCGCAGCGTGCCGGGGTCGGGATCGGCACCCTCTATCGCCACTTCCCCGACTCACAGTCACTACTACGAGCTGTCGCGCTCGAGGCCATCGATCGAGCCATCGAACACGGCAACGCCGCGCTCGCCGAGTCCCCCAACGGTCGCGGTGCGCTCCGCCGCTACCTACACGGCGCGATCGACACCGGACTCGGGGCGGTCAACATCGTCCACCCGTTGCTCAACGATCACGATTGGTCCGACCGACGTGACGCGGCCGAGGACCTGCTCGAGCGGCTGGTCGCTACCGCAGAACAGAACCAGGAGATCAGCACCGACGTCACCTCCGACGAAATCGCGCTCGCAGCGATCCGATTCTGCCGGCCCCTCGCCATCGGCCTCGACCCCGCCCGCGAGCGCTCCATCGCCCATCGCCAACTCGACTGCTACCTCGACGGGCTCGCAACCCACCACTGACGCTCACTGTCAGAACGCCAGGTTCCGGCAGCAGCGAAGGCCACCAACCCGCAACGGGCGGTCGACGCCGACATCCCGAGGGTGATCTGACGACCCCCAGTCGGGAACCGGACCAAGACACCCAAACCCACGGATAGCCCCCTACACGAAAAACCCGGAACCGTTCGCGGGCACACATCACACTCACGCTGGCGACGCCACCGAACCGTCCGAGAGGCAGGTCAGCGGACACGCTACGCCGTCACGACCCGCTCGGCATCGCGATCACCGACGGTGGCGAGTCTCGGAAGTCGGCGTAACGCTCGTCTTGGCCGGTTGCTGAGTGGGGTTGACGTCTTTCGGCCTGTGTGGTTATGCGTGGAAGTTCGGCGGACTGGGCGGCTCGGGAGTCGATGAGCCCCAAGCCCATCCCGAGTGTGACGTCCATCTGCCTGGTCGAGCGATTGGCCTGGTCGAGGGCATCTCGGATCGGCCGAGGCACGTCACGGGACAGTGCGGGGCGGTGGGATGCTGGCGGGGAGTCCACTAGTGCCGATGACGACAACGTCCGTCACAGTCTCGGCGAGTGGGGACTCGATCAGGGCGGGCGTCCAGGTGTCGAAGCCGCCGATGCCGAGCACGGCGAGCAGTTCGTTCGAACCGTCGGATGGGGTCTCCAAGGGCATGAGCATTGAACCGCCCTGGGTTGTGGTCTGCCCCGGGGATCGCGCGGGCGGTTGTACTTGAATCTCGGGCACTGATGATGAGGAGGTCATCGTGCCAAGGAAGTATCCGGCGGAGTTCCGTCGCAAGGTGTTGGATCTGATCGAGGCCGGCAAGTCGGTCGCTGAGGTCGCTGACCTGCTCGACGTGTCGGGCCAGACGATCTACAACTGGCGGAATCAGGATCAGATCGATCGCGGTCAGCGAGCCGGGGTGACGACGGCGGAGTCGGCCGAACTGGCGGCCGCCCGCAAACGGATCCGCGACCTCGAGACCGAACTCGCCGTGACCCGGCGTGCGAACGAACTGTTGAAGGCGCAGTCGGACCCAAAAGGCGGTGGGAGGTCGTCGCACAGGTCGTGAGCGAGGGTCTCCCGGTCGAGGTGACGTGCCGGGTGGTCGGCGTGTCGGTGTCGGGGTTCTATGCGTGGCGCAACCGCAAGCCCTCAGCGAGGGCGGTCCGTCACGAGATGATCGCCGACGTCATCCGCGAAGTCCACGACGATTCGCGCCAGACCTACGGCGCTCGCCGCGTGCATGCCGAGCTCGTGCTGGGGCGCAAGATGGTCGTGGCGCGTTGCACTGTGGAGCTCGTGATGCGCCGGCTCGGGCTGGCTGGGCTACCGGGGCGGCCGAGATACCGCAGGACCCCGAACACACCGACTGCCGAAGATCTCGTCAACCGAGACTTCGCCCGGACCGAGCCGAACCGCCTCTGGCTGACCGACATCGAGCGCCACGAGGCGCTTCCCAACCGTGTGGTGATGAAAGGACACCACCGTGTGCTCGTCGCAGCGGGCGCACCGAAGCTGAGGGCAGCCTGATCCGGGGAACGCCGGGGAGGGTGGACAGCAGCCCTGACAACGACGGAACGGGCCAGCACTGCCAGATGGTCCGGGTCCGGCAAGCAAGACGGAAAGGCGTACGTGAGGAACCAGCGACTGAACGCTCCTCAAGAGAGCCAGCAGCTCGAACCTGGTGGATCTGGGCTGCGTAGCAACGCGCACCCGCACGATGTGCGGGGAACTCTGCGGTCGGGTGATGTCGCCGGCCGGGAGGCCACGATGAAGGCCTGCGGCGTAGTCGTGGCGATGTTGCAGGGGCATAGCTGGACGCCGACCCCGTCGAACGGTTGGAGAGTGAACGTGGGAACCATCCCGCTGGTCCCTCCCCGCTGCCCAGCCAGGGTGGCGGGTGGGAAGGCCCGTTGCCGGTTGATGCCGGTGGGGTGGGGCGGAGGACCCGTAGTAGTCCGAGGCCGGGAAAGCCGGTCACATGGCGAAGGGGTCCAGCGTGTTCGCAGCAGACAAGCGGAGCGTGGAGGTCGCTGGTGAATACCGGCGCGCCGTGGCCGAGCCTCGAAGAGGCCGAGCTGCGGGTACGCGTGATGCAGACGAAGCTGCACCACTGGGCGAAGGCCGATCCTGGCCGTCGCTTCGATGACTTGTTCAACCTCGTGTATGACCCGGCGTTCCTCACCGTGGGGTGGCGTCGGGTGCGGGGCAACAAGGGCGCACGAACCGCCGGGGTCGACGGAATCGCACCGCGATCGGTCGTTCTCGGTGTCGAGGAACTGCTGACGGGCATCAGGGATGACCTGAAGGCCCGTCGGTTCGTTCCTCAACGGGTGCGGGAAAGGACGATCCCGAAGGGCAACGGCAAGGTCCGTGCCCTGGGGATCCCGACGACCGCAGACCGGATCGTGCAGTCCTCGTTGAAGCTGGTGCTCGAACCGATCTTCGAGGCGGACTTCAAGCCCTGTTCGTATGGCTTCCGTCCGAAGCGCCGAGCTCAAGACGCGATCGCCGAGATCCACTACCTCGCGTCACCGACCCGGAACTACGGGTGGGTGTTCGAGGCGGACATCGAGGCGTGCTTCGACCAGATCGACCACGCGGCCCTCATGGACCGGGTGCGGAATCGGGTCGGGGACAAACGCGTGCTGGGGTTGGTGAAGGCGTTCCTGCGAGCCGGTGTCCTCTCCGAGGACGGCGCCTGGCGGGAGACGATCACCGGCACACCCCAAGGCGGGATCCTCTCGCCGCTGCTGGCCAACATCGCGTTGTCCGTGCTGGACGAGCACTTCACCCAGAAATGGGACGCGCTCGGAGGGGAATGGACGCGTGCCAAGCGCCGTCGCGCCGGGGAACCGGTCATGAGACTCGTCCGCTACGCGGACGACTTCGTGGTCATGGTCCACGGCACCCGCGACGACGCCGAAGCACTCCGCGACGAAGTCAGCTCGGTGTTGGCCCCGATGGGCTTGCGCCTATCAGACGCCAAGACGAGGGTCTGCCACATCGACGAGGGGTTCGACTTCCTGGGATGGCGCATCCAGCGTCGCGCCTGGCGAGGCCGGACCGGCAAGACCGCTGTCTACACCTACCCGTCCAAGAAGAGCCTGCGCTCGATCATGGACAAGGTGCGACAGCTCACCCGCCGAGCGAAACATCGAACGCTCGCAGACCTGCTGCGCCGACTGAACCCGGTGCTGCGGGGCTGGTGCAACTACTTCAGGCACGGCGTGTCATCACGCACCTTCGGCTACCTCGACCACTTCGCCTTCTGGCGGATCGTCGGCTGGCTGAAGAAGCGACACCTCGGCTTGAACATGCACACCCTCATCCGGCGCTACGTCCCCAACTGGGAGATGCGCGCCGGCGGGATCGACATGTTCCGACCGGAAGCGGTCGCCATCGAGCGCTACCGATACCGGGGCACGAAGATCCCGACCCCATGGGACAGCGAGACCACAGGATCACCCGCACCAGCGGCATGAACACGTGGAGAGCCGGATGCAGTGGAAGCTGCACGTCCGGTTCGGAGGGCGGGCCGGAGAAACCCACCCACCGAAAGGTGGACAGGGCGCTCCGGTCCGACCCCTACACCGAACACCGCACACGCGAGGGCAAGGTCTACTGCGCCGTCGTGCTCGACGCGTTCTCGCGCCGCGTGGTCGGCTGGTCGATCGACTCATCCCAGACCGCCAACCTGGTCGTGAACGCATTGGGCATGGCGATCGAGAACCGTCAGGCCGACGGCGTCGTGATCCATAGCGACCACGGCACCCAGCCAGTACACCTCGTGGGCGTTCACCCGCCGCGCGATCGACTCCGGGCTGGTGCCCTCGATGGGTTCGATCGGGGACTGTTACGACAACGGCCAGATGGAATCGTTCTGGGCCCGCATGCAGGTCGAGCTACTGAACCGCAAGCGCTGGAACACCCGGCTCGAGTTGGCGAACGCGATCTTCGAGTACCTTGAGATCTTCCACAACCGGCAACGACGTCACTCGTCACTCGGCATGCTCAGCCCGATCGAGTACGAGCTCCGTCACGCCGACAACCTGGCCCGCGATCAAGCAAGCTGACCGCGCGAAACCCGGGGCACACGAGAGCCTCCATCAAAGCCAGGGCGGTTCAGCCGTCGGCCCTCAAGCGGAATATGTCGTCGACGTGGAGCCTTCCCGTCACGCTGTCTACGGCTCGTCGACATTGGGGATGCCGTTGAACTCCGCCTTTGTCGCGAGTCCGAGGTCGTTCGTGATCAACACCACGACCCTGTCGGGTTGAGATGCCTGAATGGTTAGCGTCGAGGCCAGCACTCGATCGTCGGGCGTGTTCGGGTCCAGCCAGGTCGGAAGCCTGGCGAAATCTGGTTCGACCGGCTCAATCCGTGCTGTGAGGCTGCCTTCGACGGTCACGCCCGCCAAGAGGGATCCGCGGTCGCGAAGCCCCTTGATCCGCTTTGCGGCCTTGGCGGCCGCAGCGCGAACCTCCTGCGATCGGCCGCGGTCCTTCAAGTCATCGAGCTCTCGGATGACGGCCGGCACGAAGACCAACTCGACCGGAACGCGATCGAAGGGCTTTGAGAATCGAGCGAGGTCCGGTTCGCGGAGCAGGCAGTTCGTGTCGATGATTGCGACAACGCCGCGTGTGCGGTCGGGTGCTGCTTGCTCGATGAGGTCGTCGATGGCCGCAGTGTCGCTTGTCGCCTTGTCGACCGCCTCAGCGATTGTCGTCGGGACCGACCAGTCATTGCTGTTCGATCGGTCGAGCCAGCCCCGTACAAGTTTATCGACGTCGCCGATGCGGCCATCGATCTCGGGAAGGGATGCCACGAACAGGAGTCTGAACCGCACGAGCCACCGGTCGTAGCGCACGAGCAGGTCGTGCCGGCGCTGTACAGCTGCTGGGGTGTCGTCGCTCCGGCGTCGATCTACGAACCCGATGAAGCCGACCGGCCAATCCACTCGCTCGATACTCGAGCTCTCAACCACGGCAACGAACGCCTCTCGAATCTCGTTCCACTCGGTGCTGAGCAGGTCTGCGTACGACCGCAAGTTCGAGACATCGCTCATGGATGAAGTCTCCCCCAACGGATCCCGCGAACACAGCATCGACCCGCGGGTGCCGCGAGCTGTTTGACCCGCTCTGTATTGACGGCGACCTCGCCACCAGACGACCGCTCGCGAACGGCACTTACGAGTGTGGCGAACCGACCCATAATGGTCACGAGTTCTGACGCCACTGGCCGCCCGGTCGCAGAATCTGGAGCTGATCGTTCGCGAGCAAGGTGGCGCAGCGCGCGCTGTAACACCCTTCGTTCAGACTGTGGCGATACCTCGCGGAGTGCGGTCGATACCCTCACCTGCTGACGCGCGGGTCTGCTGCATGAATCGGTGACATCTCATCTGGCTTGCTCGAGGAGCGGGCCTGGAAGGATGTTGCTATGCCGAAGCCGTACCCGAAGGAGTTCCGCGACGACGTCGTGAGAGTCGCCCAGAACCGTGAGTCGGGGGTGACGCTCGAGCAGATAGCGAAGGACTTCGGGATCCACCCGATGACCCTGTCGAACTGGCTCTCCCAGACCGCCATCGACGCCGGCACCAAACCCGGCAAGACCACCGCGGACAATGCCGAGTTGCGCGAAGCGAACAAGCGGATCCGTCTGTTGGAGCAAGAGAACGAAGTGCTGCGCCGAGCGGCTGCGTATCTGTCGCAGGCGAACCTGCCGGGAAAAGGATCTACCCGCTCGTGACGGAGCTCGCTGCTGATGGGATCCCCGTCACGGTGACGTGTCGGGTGTTGAAGCTCTGCCGCCAGGACTACTACCGATGGCTCCACGAACCCGTCACCGATGCTCTGCTCGACGAGGCGCACCTCACCAACGCGATCTTCGACGCCCACGTCGACGATCCGGAGTTCGGGTATCGGTTCCTCGCCGACGAGGTCCGCTCAGCCGGCTTTGACGCGTGCGACCGGACGGTGTGGCGGATCTGTCGAGACAACGGCTGGTGGTCGGTGTTCGGCAAGAAGAAGAGCAAAGCGGGCAAGCCGGGCACGCCGGCCCATGACGACCTGGTGAAGCGCGACTTCACCGCAGCGGGTCCTGACGAGTTGTGGCTCACGGACATCGAGCGCCACGAGGCGCTTCCCAACCGTGTGGTGATGAAAGGACACCACCGTGTGCTCGTCGCAGCGGGCGCACCGAAGCTGAGGGCAGCCTGATCCGGGGAACGCCGGGGAGGGTGGACAGCAGCCCTGACAACGACGGAACGGGCCAGCACTGCCAGATGGTCCGGGTCCGGCAAGCAAGACGGAAAGGCGTACGTGAGGAACCAGCGACTGAACGCTCCTCAAGAGAGCCAGCAGCTCGAACCTGGTGGATCTGGGCTGCGTAGCAACGCGCACCCGCACGATGTGCGGGGAACTCTGCGGTCGGGTGATGTCGCCGGCCGGGAGGCCACGATGAAGGCCTGCGGCGTAGTCGTGGCGATGTTGCAGGGGCATAGCTGGACGCCGACCCCGTCGAACGGTTGGAGAGTGAACGTGGGAACCATCCCGCTGGTCCCTCCCCGCTGCCCAGCCAGGGTGGCGGGTGGGAAGGCCCGTTGCCGGTTGATGCCGGTGGGGTGGGGCGGAGGACCCGTAGTAGTCCGAGGCCGGGAAAGCCGGTCACATGGCGAAGGGGTCCAGCGTGTTCGCAGCAGACAAGCGGAGCGTGGAGGTCGCTGGTGAATACCGGCGCGCCGTGGCCGAGCCTCGAAGAGGCCGAGCTGCGGGTACGCGTGATGCAGACGAAGCTGCACCACTGGGCGAAGGCCGATCCTGGCCGTCGCTTCGATGACTTGTTCAACCTCGTGTATGACCCGGCGTTCCTCACCGTGGGGTGGCGTCGGGTGCGGGGCAACAAGGGCGCACGAACCGCCGGGGTCGACGGAATCGCACCGCGATCGGTCGTTCTCGGTGTCGAGGAACTGCTGACGGGCATCAGGGATGACCTGAAGGCCCGTCGGTTCGTTCCTCAACGGGTGCGGGAAAGGACGATCCCGAAGGGCAACGGCAAGGTCCGTGCCCTGGGGATCCCGACGACCGCAGACCGGATCGTGCAGTCCTCGTTGAAGCTGGTGCTCGAACCGATCTTCGAGGCGGACTTCAAGCCCTGTTCGTATGGCTTCCGTCCGAAGCGCCGAGCTCAAGACGCGATCGCCGAGATCCACTACCTCGCGTCACCGACCCGGAACTACGGGTGGGTGTTCGAGGCGGACATCGAGGCGTGCTTCGACCAGATCGACCACGCGGCCCTCATGGACCGGGTGCGGAATCGGGTCGGGGACAAACGCGTGCTGGGGTTGGTGAAGGCGTTCCTGCGAGCCGGTGTCCTCTCCGAGGACGGCGCCTGGCGGGAGACGATCACCGGCACACCCCAAGGCGGGATCCTCTCGCCGCTGCTGGCCAACATCGCGTTGTCCGTGCTGGACGAGCACTTCACCCAGAAATGGGACGCGCTCGGAGGGGAATGGACGCGTGCCAAGCGCCGTCGCGCCGGGGAACCGGTCATGAGACTCGTCCGCTACGCGGACGACTTCGTGGTCATGGTCCACGGCACCCGCGACGACGCCGAAGCACTCCGCGACGAAGTCAGCTCGGTGTTGGCCCCGATGGGCTTGCGCCTATCAGACGCCAAGACGAGGGTCTGCCACATCGACGAGGGGTTCGACTTCCTGGGATGGCGCATCCAGCGTCGCGCCTGGCGAGGCCGGACCGGCAAGACCGCTGTCTACACCTACCCGTCCAAGAAGAGCCTGCGCTCGATCATGGACAAGGTGCGACAGCTCACCCGCCGAGCGAAACATCGAACGCTCGCAGACCTGCTGCGCCGACTGAACCCGGTGCTGCGGGGCTGGTGCAACTACTTCAGGCACGGCGTGTCATCACGCACCTTCGGCTACCTCGACCACTTCGCCTTCTGGCGGATCGTCGGCTGGCTGAAGAAGCGACACCTCGGCTTGAACATGCACACCCTCATCCGGCGCTACGTCCCCAACTGGGAGATGCGCGCCGGCGGGATCGACATGTTCCGACCGGAAGCGGTCGCCATCGAGCGCTACCGATACCGGGGCACGAAGATCCCGACCCCATGGGACAGCGAGACCACAGGATCACCCGCACCAGCGGCATGAACACGTGGAGAGCCGGATGCAGTGGAAGCTGCACGTCCGGTTCGGAGGGCGGGCCGGAGAAACCCACCCACCGAAAGGTGGACAGGGCGCTCCGGTCCGACCCCTACACCGAGCACTGGACGCGGGAGGGCAAGCTCTACATGTGTGCGATCAAAGACGTCTGGTCGAACCGGATTGTTGGCTACTCGATCGACAGCCGCATGAAGGCCCGACTCGCCGTCCAGGCGATCGACAACGCCGCTGCTCGACGCGGCGGTGACGTTGCAGGGTGCATTCTGCATTCGGATCGCGGGTCGCAATTTCGTTCACGAAAGGCGCAGCGAGCGCTGGTCCGCCACGGCATGGTCGGCTCGATGGGCCAGGTCGGCTCCGCAGGCGACAACGCCGCGATGGAATCGTTCTTCTCACTCCTGCAGAAGAACGTCCTCAACCGGCGCGCATGGGCGACTCGTGACGAGCTGCGCATCGAGATCGTCACCTGGATCGAACGCACCTACCACCGCCGGCGACGCCAGCCCCGCCTCGGCCGATTGACCCCGATCGAATACGAGACCATCATGACCCCGACCACCAAAGCCGCCTAACAAACCCCATCTGTCACCGAAACGTGCAGCAGACCCCGCCGAGATTGCTGGATCGCGCGGGCGGAGAGCGAGGCAGGTCTCGTGGGTTACGCGTGGGCATACCCGGTGCGCGAATGCAACTGCTGGATGTACATCGACGACGTCGCAGTACACGCCGACCACCAAGGCAACGGCATCGGAGGCGAGCTGATCGCTGAACTCGTCGCTTGGCTGCTTGAGTCCGGCGCAAGGCGCATCACCGGTCTCGCGATCGACGGACGAATGGCTCAGATCTTTGGTCGGCATCGGATCTCCGCCGCTCCGCCGACGGAAATATGCGAGCAAGAAGAAGTCGATGTTGATCGATGAGCGCTCCCGTCGCTGGGGGAATCGGCCGGTGATGGAGTTGTCCACCGAGGATCAGCGGTCTTGCTCGAACCGACCTTCACCGGCTGTCCGGTGATGCGGCGCCTGGCCCCGAGCCGGTCGAGCGCTTGCGCCGGCGCGATCGAGGAGACCTTGAACGGGCTCGCTGCTCGCCGCCGGACCACGGCGGTGTCACGATTGCCGTTGCGGGGAGGCATGTCTGGGCGTGGTGTTCCTACGCTGCGTCGGCGAGGGCGTGCCAGTCGGCGAGTCGTCGGCGGGTGCGCAGGACCGTTTGGCGTTGGCGCGCGTCGAGCGGGCCGTTGATCAGGCCGAGGCCGGCGGCGGTGACGAGCTCCCAGTTGTCGTCGCTGACGACGCCGTTGTTGACGGCGCCGGCGACGTGGACGAGGTCGAGTCGGCTGAGGGCTTCGTCTTCGGTGCGGGTGCAGCTTGTCGGGGTGTCGACGGTGAGCGCGGGCTGAACCCAGGTGGGGTTGAGTGCTCGCAGGTGGCGTTCGTACCGGTGCCGGGTTCTGGCGACGATCTTGTTGGCGAGGTGGGCAGGCGATTCTCGCTGGTCGATGTCGTGGATCACGAGGAAGGCGAGGCTGATGTACTCCTCGACCGCCTGGCGGCGGCGGATCTGATCGGGGATGGTGGTGACGATCGTGCCGGTCATCCGGGGGAGCAGCGCGGCGATCGCTGCCAACGCGGCGTTCTGGCTTCCGGCCTGCGCCGAGCGGACAAGCCGCAACAGCGCGTGCTCGTCCCCGGCAAGTACGTCGAGGATGGCGGTGCGGACCTTGTCGTCGCGGACGGCGATCGCTTCGGCGATGCGGCGAAGCTGTCTCGTCGCTGGTGTGTTGAGGACGCGCGAGTCGTTGATGAGCTGGTTGGTGGCGGTCATGCCACCAACGTCCGCGCGCGATGTCACGGACTACTACCCGAGTTCACTACCCGACCTGGTCGGGTAGTGAACCGTGAGGCGGTCGGGTGGTGAACGAGCGCCCGTCATCGATGTCCGCACCCGAGACATTGCTCCTGGTAGCGGCATGTGCGGTCGTCGCTTTGGGCGTGGTGGCGTGGAGCGGAGCCGCCCTCGCGGCGATGTTGAACGGCGAGCGCCTCGACGGTGGTTTGGCCGCCGCGATGCGGGCGCTCACCCGGCTGCCCGATCATCTCGGTGACCCGCGGATGGCGTGGCGAGCGCCCGAGGACCGCGCCGCGCTTCCCGGACCGACGTTGTATTGGGCGGCGACAAGCTGCGTGCTGCTGGCGGTGCTCGGTGTCGTGTGGCTCGGGCTCTGGGTGTGGCGTCGCAGCCTGGATCGGGGGCGGGTTCGCCTCGGAGTCGAGACGCGCGCCCGGTTCGCGACGACCCGGGACTTGGCTCCGTTGGTCGTCGAGCGACCGGTGCCGACCGGCCGGTTCGTACTCGGTCGAGTGCACGGCCGGTTCGTCGCGACCGAGGACCGGCACGCGGCGGCGCCGATGCGATCGCGGCGGGTGCGGGTCCGCCAGGGTGACCGTGGTTCAGTCGCAGTGATCGGCCCGTCACGGTCGGGCAAGACCGCCAACGTGATCGCTGGGCTGCTCGACTGGGACGGTCCGGCCGTGGTGGTGAGCATCAAGCGTGACCTGATCGACGCCACCCGCGAAGCCCGCCAAACGAAGGGGGCCACCAAGGTGTTCGACCCGTCTGGAGTATCCGGGCTGCCGCCTCTCGAGTTGGGACGCTGGACACCGCTGCGGGCGGCGCGCAGCCCGCGCGGTGCGCAGAAGGCAGCGTCCGCGCTGGCGGCGTCGATCCCGCGGTCGGGTGTCGACGGGGGAGCGGACTACTGGGTGAAGCAGGCCGAGATCCTCCTGACCGGCCTGCTCGGCGCCGCCGCACTCGCCGACGACCGCACGATGCTGGATGTCGCCCAGTGGGTGTTCACGAAGTCAATCCCGGTCAAGAAGCGGCCCAACGAGATCATCGACATCTTGCGTCGAGCCAAGCAGCGCGGCACGGCCGCCGAGCGGGAGGCGGCGGGCGCGGCGATGCTGCAACTCGACGCGGTGTGGAACCTCGACGAGCGGGTCCGGTCGTCGGTGTACGCCACCGTGCAGACCGTCGTCCAGGCGTGGCTCGACCCCGCCGTGGATCTTTCGTCCACTCTCGACCGGTCCGGGCAGCGGTTCGTCGATCTCGACTGGCTCACGGATCCCGGGCGGGCCAACACGCTCTACCTGGTCGCGCCGCTCGACGACCAGGATCGCCTCGCGCCGGTCCTCGGCGGGCTACTCGGTGACCTCAAGGACCAGGCATATCAGCGCGACGTCGCCGGTGTGGGGCTCGAGCGGCCGCTGCTGATGGTGATCGACGAGGCCGGCAACATGCCACTGGCCTGGTTGCCCGAGGTCGCCGCGACCTGTGCTGGGATCGGGATCCTGCTGGTGACGATCTGGCAGTCGAAGGCGCAGCTCGACGCCGCCTACGGCCGGCTGTCCGACAGTGTGCTGACCAACCATCTCACCAAGGTCGTGTTCTCTGGTTGCTCCGACCCGGCAACGCTCGACTACGTCAGCCGCCTGCTCGGTGACGAGGAGGTGCAGCACCGGTCATTGTCGTACGACCTCGGCGGAGGGTCACGACGCAGCGTCTCCGAGTCGAGCCACCGCGAGGCTCTCACTCCGTTCCACCTGCTGCGCCAGGTCCGCCCCGGCGAGGCGGTCCTGATCCACGGCACCCTGCCGCCGGCCCATTTGATCGCCCGCCGCTGGTGGGAAGAACGCCCGGCCGGCCAGAAGGCAGCCTGACGATCCGACCATGTAGAGGTGTATGCGCTTTGACTGCCCAGCCAGGTCGGGTAGTCGGCCGCCGTGGTGGTCGGGTAGTAGTCCGTGACACTGGGTGTTCAGGGTCGGGCCATGGACATGGCTCACGGAACCCACGAGGAGCGGCTCGCTGCCGCACACGCCACGCTGCGCGAGGGCGTTGCTGCGCTCACGTCGAGCGAGGACTGGCAGAACCTGCTCAAGATGGCGGGCTCGTTCCACCGGTATTCGCCGAACAACCAGATGCTGCTCGCCGTCCAGGGCGCCGATGGGCTGGTGGCGTCGTTCCACACGTGGAAGCAGATCACCGCCGAGGATGGCGAGCCGTGCCGGATCCGCAAGGGCGAGACAGCCCTGCGGGTGTTCGCGCCGATCCGAGCACGCAACCGTGAAGTCGACCCCGAGACCGGGCTACCGACCGATCCCGAGATCGTGGGCTACAAGCTCGTGCCGGTGTTCTGTCAGACCCAGCTGGTGTCGCCACCCGACCTGCCTGCGCAGCCGAAGCTGCTCGGAGGGCAGGGCCTGCCCCCGGAGTTGTGGGAGGCGGTCGCCAGCCAGATCTACGCGGCCGGGTTCACACTGCAACGCGGCCAGATCGACGGCGTGCCCGAGGCGAAGGGAATCACCAAGTTCGTCGAGCGGACGGTGATCGTCCGTGATGACCTGTCGCCACAGCAGGCCCTCAAGACCCAGATCCACGAGCTCGCCCACGTTTTGATGCACGACCCGTCGCTGGGGGAGAACGGTGGCAAGCTGCGCGAGCGTGTTGAGGTCGAAGCCGAGTCGGTCGCGTTCGTGGTGTGCGACATGCTCGGTGTCGACTCGGCCGAGTACTCGATCCCGTACGTGGCATCGTGGGCCGCCGGCGACCCGGACCGCGTCCAAGAGACCGTCCAGTCAGTCCTGACGGCATCCCGCAAGATCGTCGTCGGGATCGAAGCCGAACTCGACGTCGACCTCCGACCGAACCCGATCGCCGACGCGGTCGGCAAACACTCCCCAGCACCGGCTCCCGCGCGAACGACCGAGCCCGCAGCCGCGCCAAGCGTTGCCGTAGCGGCCGACCAGGCATCGCCGGTTGTGCGTCAGGCCGGCCGCGGGACCGCCGACGAGATCATCTACCGACACCTCGAACAGGGCGGCGTCGACTGGAAGCGACTCGCCAACGAGCTGCCAGGCGTCGACGAACACGGCGCCGCTACCCGCAACGCCGACGGCAAACCCGGCGCGCAGGCGATCGTTTTGTCCTACGCCGGTGCATCCGCCGAAGCCAACGTCGCGGTGATGCGCGCCCACGGACTTGATGACCGCGATGTGCGCGCCAACCTCACCGTGTCGTTCCTCGACTCGCTCGGCAGCTACGGGCCGCTCTACCACCCGGACGAAGTGAAAGAAGCCCTCGAAGCTCCGCGACCCGTGAAGTCAGTGGCGCACGAACTAGTCGCCGACCTACTCGTCTCCGCAGGCAAGCACCCCGCCGCAGTACGTCACCTCGTCGAGACCAGCGGTGTCCCCGACAACGTCGTCAGCCTCGTCGAGGAACGCCTCAAGCGTTCCGGCCACCCCTCGACCATCGGCGTCGACCGCCGAGCCGATCGCGGTCTGAAGCTCATCGACGAATGGAGCGGCCCCGATGCGGAGCCCGCCGCGCGACCGGTGCCGGCGGCGACGCCGCCCGTCGCTCCGCCCGAACCTCCGACCCCCGCCGCGTAGCCATCCCCGGGTCGATGGACGCCTGTGACTGGACCCGCGCTGTGGTGCGTGCGGCCCTCTTGACGTTGATGCGGATTCAGCAGGGCCGGTTGAAGTCGTCACTTACGTCGCTCCGATCTGCCTCGATGGCGCCAACGACCTACCGTCATCTCGCGACCAGGGTACGGTTGAATGACGTCGGAATCGGGTGGACTTGGGGTTCGAGTCCCGTCGTCTCCGAACGTTGTGCAGGCACAACGTTCCCCAAGCCAGGCGCAATCCTGGCGGTGGGCCGAGAGGCAGTCAGCGCGGAGCGACGAAGGCGACGCCCTCGCCGAGCAGCGCCCTCGCCGAGCAGGGCCCGCCAGCAGCATCGGTCGCGCTGAGGGATCAAGACCCACTTCACGACCAGGCCGCTGCCCTTGAAGTCGACGAGCCCGAGGAACTCACCGGCCACACGGCGCATCGCCCGCCCATGATCGCGTTCTCCTCAACCTGGGTCGTCGAGTTGAAGCTCCTCGACGTCGCGCAGTCCATCTGAGCACACGCGCAGCCAGCCCCGCATGCGTCGCAGATCTGGTGCCCGGTCTACCTGGTAGCTCTAGTGCGATGATACCCGCATCTTGAGCTGTCAATATGATGGATATGGTGCGGGAGAACATGTTTGGCGAACAGGATCAGCCCAACAGAACTCCGCGGGTCGCCCTCCCGAATCGTGAGCGAAATGCGGTTAGCGACGCACTCGGCACACCATACATCCCACTGTCCAACGTCTGGCTCGGGCCCACGTACGGTTGTCTCGGTGCAACCGGTCGTGGAGCCTGCGTCGCTCCGGTTCGTTCCAGTTTCGTGGCTGCGACCCACGGAGTCAGGGTAGTCATGTGATTGGGCCTTCGCTGCCGAGGTCGTCGAGAGAGTGAGTCTCCCCAGGCGGTGTCGTCGTTTCATCCGTCGGACGCTCCTGGGATCGATCGGGTGTTGAAAATCGACGCCGGCTGATCAATTGGACGCGAGTACCACTCGCCGCTGGTGCGCTCGACGAGGGGACGTACCATGGCGGCCAGCTCGCGGCGGCGGGCGGCCTCTGGCGTAGGGCGATACAGCTCGTCTTCGATCTCATTGATCCTGTCGACGACCTTGTCCTCGTCGACGGTGAGGACCGTTCCCTGCTCTACGACCAGTCGTCCTCCGATCATGACCGCTGTGATGTCACTGTGGTCGGCTCGGTCGATCACCACATCGAGGATGCGGTCGTGGTGGTACCGGGTTCTCGGGAACATCACCCGGCTGGTGTCGATGCAGACCAGGTCCGCTGCCTTGTGGCGCTCGAGGGTGCCGACCCGGCTGCCGAAGCCAGCCGCCTGCGCGCCTTGGCGCGTCGCGGCATCGAGTACCGCGAGCGAGTCGATGCGGTGCTCGTCGAACCGGTCCGGCATCCGCTGCATCGTCGTCCCCGCTCGGATCTCGGCCAGGAAGTCCTCTCGGTCTCCGAGCGAGGCGCCGTCGGTACCGAACGCCAGCGAGCCGCTGGCGGCGAGGATGTCGCGGACTCGGCACAACCCGACAGAGGTCCGCATGTTCGATCCGAAGCAATGGACCATCGTCACGCCGTGGTCGACGGCGATCCGGATGTCGTCGTCGGTGGCCCAGACGAAATGGCTGAACGACACGTCGGGACCGAGCACACCGAGATCGGCCAGTCGTCGAACCGCTGACCCGCCGACGTTGTCGGCGTTCCACATCAACTCCGAACGGGTCTCGAGGACGTGGGAGGTCATCGGTGTGCCGTAGTCGTCAGACAGGCGGCGGCACAACCGGTACAAGTCGTCGGAACACGCCGGTGTCCAATCGGGGGCGGTGATGACGCGAAACCGGCCGTCGCGGCCGTCCCACCGACGGTGCAACTCGCCGAAGATCTCGACCATCTGGTCCGTCGGCCACGCGTAACCCAGCGGTGAGGCGCGGATCTCGGCGGCGATGTCGGGTGGGAACGTGGCCAGCACCTCGTCGTCGCTCATGTGCGCGTAGCGGTTCTGGTCTCGGAACGACACCCCGAGCGCCGTACGCATCCCGATCCGCTCGTAGGCCGCTAGGACCGCTTCGGCTCCGAGCAGGGGCAGGGTCGGGCGGCCGTAGAAGGCGTCGATCGTCGTGGTCTGACCGCCCTTGACCGCCTGGATCAGGCCATAGGTCGCGAGCAGGTCGATGATCTCATGGTCGGTATCGATCATGCTCGAACCGACGTAGAGATTGCCAAGTTCGAAGATCTCGTCGATCAAGCCCGGGGCCGTCCAGCATTCGGTGTGGTAGTGCGCGTTCACGAAACCCGGCACGACCATGGTGTCCGGGCCGCCGATCCGGTCGTCGAACGGGCCCCTCGCCTCCAGGTCGGCGCGTGGGCCGACGTCGGCGACCTCGCCGTCCTCCACGATCAGCGCACCGTCGTCGATGCATCCGATCGACCCGCCGGCGACCACCGGGTTGCCGCACACCAGGATTCTCGTTGTCATCTCGGGGTCCTTTCTCACAGTGGCCAGCGTAAGAGCAGCTGATATCTTAGATCGCGCTGGAGGAATCATGCATATCCGACGTATCCATCATGTTGCCGTCGCGCACGGCGACGACTCCCCGCTGATCGGCGCACTGGTCGACCATGCTGGCCTCACCGTCACCGAAACCGAATACGGGGAGGGCTTCACCGAGCGAATGTGGCCGGTCGGCGCCTCATACGTCCAGACCCTGGAGGCGACGGGCGACGGTATCATCGAACGTTCACTCACCTCCCGCGGCCCGGGTCTGCATCATCTCGCGTTCGAGGTCGACGACGTTGAGGCGGCGGTCGCCGATTTACGCGACGCCGGGGTACGGGTGATCGACGAGGCACCACGGCGTGTGGGTCACACCCTGGTGGCGTTCGTCCACCCGTCGGCGTTCGGCGGGGTCCTGGTCGAACTTGTCGAAGAACTCCCGGCGTCCGACCTGAACTGACCGCGAGCCCACGGCGGGTTCGACATCGGTGTCGATTCAGGCGGCGACGAGCCCCAGCACCCGGGCGAGGTTGTCGCCCATGATCCCATCGAGCTGGTGCTCGGGGATCGGATCCAGCGCGAGCGCCTCGGCTTCGTCGTTCACCGTCATTAGCTTGTGCGCCAACTCGATCGGGTCGTAGAGGAATCCCGGATAGTCCGTGCCGAAGAACAGCTTGCCGAGCGGGACGAAGAATGGCTCCGAGCGATGCAGGAACGAGAACAGGTCGCGGCGGGTGATCGTGGCGATGTGGTAGCTCAGGTCCGCGTAGAAGTTCGGGTGCTTGGTGAGCATGAACATCGCTTCGTCGATCCACGGGATTCCGCAGTGCGCCAGGATCACCACGAGATCACGGAACTCGCGGCCGATGTCGTCGAGCATCGCCGGCCGCGCGTATTCCATGCGGGCGTCGATCCGGGTCGAACCGGCTTGATGCACCATCACCGGGATGCCGAGCTCGGCTGCCTTGGCGAACACCGGGAACGCAACCTCGCGGTCCATTGGCGACCAGTGTTGGTACATGGGATAGAGCTTGACCCCCGACAAGCCGAGCTCGGTGACCGCACGTTCGAGTTCGTTGACCGCGGCACGAACCCCGCGATAGGCCGGATTCACCGATGCGAAGCCGATCAGATGGTCTGGGTCCATCCTCACGCAGGCGGCGATGTAGTCGTTGCACTTGTCGGGGTGCGGTGGACCAGGGACGCCGGTGATCCCGGTCGTGTCCACCGTCCCGATCAGCTCACCGTCGAGGAACTGGGGCGAGACCCCCAGGATCACGATCTTGTCGAATCCTCGGTGAGCGGCCACCGTCTCGGCTGGACCGATCGTCAAGAAGCCACGGTCGAACAACCCGGCGTCGTCCCACTCGGTGTCGGTCGGCATCCGGTGGGACGGGAGATGCCCCTGACTGCGACAGATGCACAGCGAACCTTCGCGCCCGTACCGGGCTGTGAAGTCGGGGTCGGCGGACAAGCTCAGGATGTGGGTGTGGGCGTCGATGCGCATCGCGATGTCGTTCTGTCCTTCGCTCACTGCCACCGGCCGGTGACGTCGGGATCGGTTTGCGGGTTGTACAGATATGCGGGCGCCACCTCGGGGGCGTAGAACCGCTGGTAGAAGTCGACGATGTAGGGGTCGAGGCGAGCCGAGAGGCCGGTGGCCTGGGTGCTCGCTCCCAGCGGGTATAGGCGAGTCGTCGCGTCGACGACCCGATCCCGAAGGTCGGCTTCGTCGACGACGGTCACCTCGCCGTCGCGCATGACGACCCGGCCGTTGATCATTACGGCGTCGATGTCGGCCGCCTCGGTACGGTCGATGATCACGTCGAGCGGTGGGGTGCTCTCGAACCGCCCTGGCGGGAAGAAGACTCGGTCCTTGGCGACGACGAGTAGGTCCGCGAGGTAGCCCGGCTCCAGTGCGCCGATCTGCTCGGGCCAGCCGGTTGCCTCCGCTCCGGCGTGAGCGGCCGACACGAGCAGGTCGCGGCTGTCCAGACGACCGGACCCGAAGACCTCGGGCGTGCGCTGGAGATAGGACGCGAGACGTAGCTCCTGGAAGAAGTCGTCACGCTCGCTGAACGAGATCCCGTCGGTCCCGATGCCGACCTTGCCGCCCGCCGCAAGCAGATCGCGGGTTCGGCAGATGCCGGCCGAGAGTCGCAGGTTTGACCCGGGGTTGTTGGACGCCACCGCTCCCGACTCAGCGAACCGCTTGACGTCGGCATCGGTCACCCACACGAAGTGGGCGAGGCTGGTCCCGCCACGCAGCACCCCGAGCCGGTCGAGTCGTTCGAGTGCCGACATCCCATACCGTTCGAGGTTGTACACCATCTCGGCCCGCGTCTCGAGCGCGTGGGTCGTGAGGGTGGTGTCGTACTCGTCGGCGAGCGCTACGCAGCGGCGGTACAGATCGTCCGAGCACGACGGTGTCCAGTCAGGAGCGACGATCAGATGGATCCGGTCCTCGTGCTGGTGCCATCGAGCAGCGAGCACCTCGAACGATTCGAAGACCTCGTCCACCGGCCAGGCATACCCCATCGTCGAGGCGCGGATCTCCTCCGCGAGTGGGCGTGGGAGGCGGGCGAGAAAATCGTCGTTCGATTCGTGGGCGTAGATGTTCTCGTCCCGGCTCACGAGCCCGAACGCGACCCGGAGTCCCGCGTCTCGGTAGGCCTCAAGCGCCGCGTCGGCCCCGAAGTGGTCCAGGCCTGGCCGGCCGTAGTAGAAGTCGATCGCCGAGGTCTGTCCGCCCTTGATCGCCTGGACCAAACCCCACAACACGATCGTGTAGATGTCGTCGGGTCGGGCGCCGCCATCGGGGTGAACGAGCATCACGTTGGCCCGTTCGAAGATGTGCTCGTACAAGCCGGGTCCGACCGCCAACTCGGAGTGGTAATGGCAGTTCGTGAATCCGGGGAGCACCAGGTGGTCCATCGATCCGAGGATGTCGGCGAACGGGCCGTACCCGTCCATCTGTTCCCGGGTACCGACCGCGAGAACCTTCCGACCCTCGACCACGACCGCCCCGCCGGAGATCTCCCCACGAGGGCCCAACGTCACGACCGGGTCACCGATGACGAGGGTGCGTTCGGTCGTCACGAGCCGGCGCGCACTCGGGCGTTGGCGTACTCGGGCGGCACGACCATGCGTCCCACGACAGCCCGGAAGTGCTCGTTCGCTCTTGCGAGGACCTCTTCCTCGTCGAAACGGGTGAACTCCCGACCGCGCATGACGATCTGGCCGTCGACGATCGTGGTGTCGACACAGGAGCCGTCGGCAGCGAACACGAGGTGCGAGAACAGGTGGCCGGGATGATCGGGCATCAATGGGGTGAAGACCGGGGAGTCCAGGTCGATCAGGATGATGTCGGCGATGCTGCCCGACGTGATCTGGCCCGTGTCGTGTCCGAGTGCCGCCGACCCGTTGCGTGTCGCCATCCTCAGCACATCCGGCGCCTGCTGGAGCGATGCGTCGACCCGGTTTGCTCGATGCACGAGCGATGCCCACTTCATGACCTGGAACAGGTCGCGACTGTTGTTGCATTCGGCAGCGTCGTGTCCGAGGCCGACGTTCAGACCGGCTGCGAGCATTTCTGGTACCCGTGCGACCCCATTGCCGAGCTTGGCGTTCGACACCGGGTTGTGCGAGATGTGTGTGCCGGTTTCGCGCATGAGCGCGATCTCGGCGTCATTGAGCCAGACGCAATGCGCGGCGATGCAATCCGGGCCAAGGATTCCGCAGTCGTACGCGA
Organism: Ilumatobacteraceae bacterium; assembly: GCA_033344875.1. NCBI lineage: Bacteria > Bacillati > Actinomycetota > Acidimicrobiia > Acidimicrobiales > Ilumatobacteraceae > Ilumatobacteraceae bacterium. Next base: position 362,436 of record JAWPMO010000001.1, read on the forward strand.
ACTCGGTCGGTCGTCGGCCGAACTTGGTCTGGGAGATCTCGAGTTCGCTGAGGCTCTCATTGAGGTGGATGTGGATCCCAGTGCCCAACTCGTCCGCGAGCTCGCGTGCACCGCGCAGCAAGGCGCGCGACGACAGGGGCAACCATTCGATACCGACCAGCACCTCGACCCGACCGTCGGCGCTCCCGTGCAGGGTGCGGTAGGCGTTGGCGTTGTCGGCCAGGCTGTCGAGGTCGTGTTCGTCGTCGGCAACGTCGTTGCACAGCACGGCACGTATCCCGATCTGTTCCGCGGCGCGCGCGACCGAGGGGAGTTGGCGGTACATGTCGTTCACCGTGGTGGTTCCGGAGCGGAGCGACTCGGCGTAGCTCGCCATCCCGGCCCAGTACGCCGCCTCGGGGTCGAGCGCGCGGATCATCGGATACCAGCATGATTGGAGGTACTCGAACAAGGGGAGATGGTCGGACCATCCCTTACCCAGTGCGGTGTGATAGTGCAGGTCGACCAGGCCGGGGAGCGCGGCCATCCCGTCGCCGTCGATCACGGTCGCGCCCTCGGTGAGCGCCGGGTCGACACTGTCGGTGGTGACGGTGGTGATGCGATTGCCGTCGATGACGATCGAGGCGCCGAACACGACCTCGTCGTCGTCGTTCATCGTGACGACGGTCGTGTTCTCGATGATGATGTGATTCGACATGGTGCTCCTGTTGGCGGCTATTGGTTCTGTTGGTGGGCGCGCGACGCGGCGTACCAGGGGATCGTCAGTCGCTGGAGGATCGACACCAGGGAGAACAGGGTCACGCTGACGAGGGCGGTGACGAAGACCGCTGCGAGGACCAGGTCGGTCCGGAATGAGTTCTTCTGCAAGAGCATGAAGATGCCGAGCCCCTTCTTGGCGCCGACGTATTCGGCGAAGACGGCGCCGACGACGGCGTAGGTGATGCCGATTCGGAGACCGGAGAAGAACGACGGGAGGGCGCTGGGTAGCCTGACGTAGCGGAAGACCTTCCACTTGCTGGCGCCCATCGAGCCGAGCAGGTCCATCGCCTCGGCTTCGGCGGATCGAAAGCCGTCGCTCAGGCTGACGGTGATCGGGAAGAAGGTGACGAGGACGACGACGATGATCTTCGGCAGCAGCCCGAAGCCGAACCAGATGATCATCAGGGGGGCGATTGCGATGATCGGCAAGGTCTGCGATGCGACGAGGACTGGGTAGATGGCGCGGCGTACGGTGATCGAGAAGTCGATCGCGACCGCGAACAGCGAACCGATGATGACCGACAGGCTGAACCCGATGAAGGTCTCCTTGAGTGTCGGTTTCGTGTTCTCCCAGAGTTCGCTCCGAAATGCCCAACCCTGCTCGACCACCCGGCTCAGCGAGGGCAGGGTCGACGGCTTGACGTCGTTGGCGACGACGTACCATTCCCAGATCCCGATCAGGACCGCGACCACTAGGAGTGGCGGGGCGAGGAAGATGATCCCACGCCACATCGCCGAGCCGAGACGTGACCACCAGCTACGGCGTGCGTGGGGTACCAGGTGGTGCGCCTGAGACCGGTCGCTGCCGTCGACGACCGCTTCGGTCTCGGATGTGTCGTCGGTCGAGGTCAAGCTCACGAACGGCTCCTTGGTCGAATCGTCGGGTGGTTCGTCGGGCGGCGCTGCCCGACCAACCACCCGAGGTTGGAAGGGCTGATCAGCAACCCAGATACGTCATGTCGTAGAACGTCGACCAGTCGGGTTCTTCGGCCAGCGTTCCGCCGTCGGGGCCGGCGACGATGCCGGCTTCGTACAGGAACCCGGAGTAACCGGCGAACTGTTCGGCGGTGACGCAACCCCAAGCTCCGTCGTCGTCGAGGTAGTACTCGTCGGCCAGTAGCTGCTGGCTCTGGAACACCAGCTCCGGTTCGGAGAAGACGCCCGGGTTCTCGTCGATCAGGATCTGGGCGGCCTCGTCGGGATTCTCGATCCCGTACTGGTAGCCGCGTCGGGTCGCATCGAGGAACCGTGTGGCGAGATCGGCGTTGTCGGCAAGCCACGCCTCTTGGGCGATGATGATCACGGAGTACTGGTCGGGCAGCCCGTAGTCGGTGTACTCGAAGTACTTCAAGGGTTCGTCGGACAGTTCGGCCTCGATGCCTTCCCAGGTCTTGAACGGGATGACGAAGTCGGCCGAGTCGTTGTAGACGGCCTCATAGGCGGCGGTGTCAAGGATCACGCTCTCGAACTCGCCTTCGCCGCCGGCAGCCTGGATGACCGCGGTCATCACCGGGACTTCGAAGGCTCCGCCGAATCCGGCGTAGAGCTTGCCGTCGAGGTCGGCCGGTGACGCGATGTCGTCACGGTCGGCACGCACGGCGATGGCCTCTGCCGCGTGTTGTACCACCGCGGCCACGGTTGTGATCTCGGCGCCTGCGGGCTTCGACAGAGTGATGCTGTTCTGGAACGAGATCGCGAAGTCGCCTTGGCCCTCGGCGACGATCGTGTCGCCGCTCGATCCGGAGTAGGGGAGGATCTCGAGTTCGATGCCGGCATCGGCGTAGTAGCCGAGTGCGTCGGCGACGTACAGGCCGGTGTGGTTCGTGTTCGGGACCCAGTCGAGCTGGAACGACACCGTCTCCAGTTCGACTGGCTCGCTCGCCCCCTCGCTCATGTCCTCGCTGGATGCCGTCGCCTCATCGGACATCTCGTCGGCGGGTTCGCTGGAGTCGGTCGTCTCGTCGGCGGAGGTGTCGTCGGTCTCGTCGTCGTCGCCACATGCAGCGACGACGAGGCCCAGCAGTAGTGGGGCAGTGACCAGTCGGGTGAGCGTTCTGCGTCGGGTCATGGTGTCTCCTTGGTTGTGTACACGTACGGGCAGATGCTGACGTGTCGTGGGGATCGTCGCCGTCGTGTCTTCCCCACGGGTGAGCGTCGGCCTCCACCACGTGTACGATCTTAGACGTGAGATCTGAGCAGAGCAAGAGCGGCGACATCGTCCATCCGGGAGATCGGCCCGAATCGGGCACCAGCCGCTGGACGATGCTGGCTTCGGTCGCTCGTCCGTGGGTCGCCCGGCGATCCGAGTCGGCGACGTTTCGCGGCATCGTCGACGGGACGCTCGACGACCGCGTGATGCGTACCTGGGTCGAACAGGATTTCCTGTATTTGCAAGTGTATGGCCGGGTTCTGGCTCGATTGGCTTGGTCGGCCCCCGACCGTCACATCGCGACGATCATCGAGGTCGCACACGACGCGATCGGCCGTGAGGTGGATCAGATTCGCGCCCTTGGTCAGCTCTTTGATGCCGAACTCGATGCATGCTCGATGAACGCGGCGTGTAGGGCCTACACCGACTACCTGATCGAGCACAGCGCCGACTACCAGCACGGGATCGTCGCCGTCGCACCGTGCATGATCGGATTCGCCGCCATCGGGATCACATTGGAGCGACCTGACGAGCCCCGCTATCGCCGGTGGATCGACACCTACTCGGTCGGAGACTTCCAACAGACCACCCGTCGTTTCGGTTCCGTGGTCGACGACCTCGACCTCGACGATGCCACGGCGGTCGCGATCTTCGAGGATGGCATGCGCCATGAGGCCGCCATGTGGCGCGGCGCAGGTGGCGACTGACACCTCGTCACCCGGACGTGCGAGCCACGACGCGTCGTCCTCGTCAGTCCCGGAACCTGTCCGTCAACGAGGTCATCGAGATCGGCTCACGGCCGAGGTACACCCGGATCTGGGAGATGACCGATCGGCACCCACCCGCCACGATGGTCTCGTTCATCCGGCGGGCGAGGTCGAACAGTTCGTCGATTTCACCTTCGACCGTCGTCCCCAGGGCACCCACCTCGTAGCCGAGCCCGGAGTCTTGGACGAGCGCGATCGCTGACTCGACGGCGGGGTACACGTCGTCGGGAGTCTCCGCTTTCGGGATGATCTGGATGTTCATTAGTGCATGTGTCATGTCGAAGCTCCTTGTGGTTTGTTCTTGATCAGACTCGTGGGGTGTCCGGCGACGGTGGTCCGGCTCCGACACAGCGTCGCCAACCATGCCGATGTTGTCCGCATCATCCGGTATGGGCGGCATCGAAGCATTCACAAAACGCTTCGATGGTCGCCATCCGGTCGTCGCCGAGCGGGAACACATTGATCGAGTCGACTCCGACCTCGGCGAGTGAGCGCAGTTGGGCTGTCGCGCGTTCTCGCCCTCCCGCCAGGGCCATCTGTTGGACGAAATCGTCCGGCAGTAGCGCAGCGGCGGCCGCTGCTTCTTGGAACTCGCCGCCGGTATAGCTCTCGCGGACCGCGTCACGGATCGCCGGGTCGAGGCCGACCAGGTCGCAGTACTGGGGGGAGGTCTGGGGAAACCACGCTGCGATCGTGCGGGCGCCGGCGATCGCTGCTTGTTCGTCCTCGTCGATGATCCCATAGGCGAAGACGGCGATCTTCGGGCGGGGGCGACCTGCTTGTGTCGCCCCCCGGTCGATGTGTTCGATCGCCCAGCGGACCACGCGCGGCTCCAGGCCGCACAGCAAGATGACACCGTCCGCGATCCGTCCCGAGAGTTCCAGCGTCCGCGGGCCCGTCGCGGAGATGTACACCGGGATGTCGGCCTGGGCGGGAAACCTCAGGTGGGCGTCGACCAACGAGAAGACCTCGGTGTCGACGTCGACGTGTTCGCCCGCCGCGAGGCGACGGATCGCGGCGATCGACGACTCGAGCGTCGTCAACTTGGCGGGCGACCGACCGAGCGCGACGAGTGGGCGGTCGCCGGCGCCGATGCCGAGGATCGATCGACCATTTGAGACCTCGGCGAGGGTGGCGGCCGAGACCGCCGTCAATGCCGGATGTCGGCTGATCGGGTTCGTCACCGCGGTGCCGACGACCAATCGCTGCGTCGCCGAGGCGGCGAGTGCGAGCATCTGGTAGGGGTCGCGAGCATGCAGCGACGAGTCGGTCATCCACAGGTGGTCGAACCCGAGACGTTCGAACTCGCGAGCCATCGACACCAGATCGGCCGGCCGATCCACGCCCTGTAGTACCACGCCCTTGCGGACTTCGCTCATGTTGTCTCCTTATCGATCCCGGAGGTAGCCCGAGACCGTTGCTGCTAGTGCCTGTATTCCGTTCCCGACGAGCGACGGGTCGATCCACTCGTCCAGGGTGTGCTCGCCGGCGCCGACGGTGATCCCGACGGCGATGGATGCCAGTCCCGCCGCGTGGGCGGCGTTCGCATCGGTGCTCGCGGCCGTCAACGCTGCATCGATCCCGATCTCGCCGAGTGCGGTCCGTGCCGCGGTGACGAGTGGGTGATCGGCGTCGATCGCCCCTGCTGGCCGGAAGCCGAGGTCGTGGACCGTGACGTCGAGGTCGCCTCGTTCGCGGGCGATCACCTCGTCGAAGCGGTGGGTCAGCGCGGTGAGGCCCGCGGCCGAGTCGGCCCGGAGATCGACCTCGAACGCCGCCGACGGTGCTCGGACGTTGATCGCCTGACCACCGCTGATATGACCGATGTTGATCGCGGTGCGCCCTCCGGGCGGACGGGGAGTGCGGTCGAGTTCGGCTACCATGCGCGCCACGGTGTGGACCGCACTCTGGACATCGGCGGCCTCCCACGCGTGTCCACCAGGTCCCGCGACCTCGACCCGGAAACGTGCTGATCCGACGCCGATCGTGCAGATCCGCCCCAGCCAGTTACCTTCGATCGCGATTACCGCATCGATCGGTTCGGGCGGTGCACTGACGGCATGTCGAATGCCGAGGAGGTTGCCGGTTCCCTCCTCGCCGACGGTCGCCAACAGCCAGACCGGCGCGTCGACCGACGGGGGGAGGAGGTCGTCGAGCGAATCCAGGGCGGCGACGGCGACGGTGTCGTCACCGACCGATGGTCCCCACCAACGCCCATCGCGTTCGACGATGCCGTGCTCGACGTCGACGCCGAACACCGTGTCGAGGTGTGCAGCGACGACGACCGCGGGACCGTCGCCGGTGCGAATCCGGGCCCACACGTTGCCGACGTCGTCGATGTGCACGGTCGTGGAGCGTTCGTTCCACCAGGTCCGAACGACCGCCGCCCGGTCCTGTTCGCCGAACGACGGAGCCGGAATCGCTGCGAGTTGCCGAGTCCGTGTCAGGACCCGTTCGACGACCTGGTCGGCGGCAATCATCTGGGGCCCGCCAATCGGTCGATCACACCCGGGTCGACGCCGAACGACTCGAGAACCGTTCTGGTGTCGGCGCCGAGGGTGGGCGCGGCGGACAAGGTGGGGCGCTCGTCGTCGAATCGGAACGGAGCATCGACGCCACCTTGTTGGGAGCTGTGCGTCGGTTGGCGCACGATGTCGAGCGCGTCGACCTGGGGTGATGCGAGCACCTCGCCGAGTGATCGGACCGTCGTCGCGGGGAGTCCGGCAGCATCGAAGATCCCGAGCCAGTCCACCACCCGCCGCCGCGAGAGGGCGGTCTCGATCTCGGCGGTGAGCGCATCGCGGTGCCGCAGTCGTGCTGCGTTGTCGGCGTATCGTTCGTCGTCGATCAGGTCCGGGCGGTCGAGCAGGTCGCACAGCAGGGGCCAGAGTCGGTCGCTGCCGGTGCCGGCGATCACGATGTGGCCGTCGCTGGCAGCAAACGCGCCGTAGGGCGAGAACGTCGGCGAATGGCTCCCGAGCAGGGGTGGCTGTTGACCGTTGGCGACCACGTCAGCCATGAACGTGGTGAGCCCGGCAAGTGCGAACTCCAACAGTGACGACGACACCTTGCTCCCGACACCGGTCCGCTGTCGGGTGGTGTGGGCCGCGACGATCGCGAGCGTCGCGGACAGGCCGGCCCCGATGTCGAGGATCGGTGGGCCGACCTTGACCGGGCCGTACTCCGCACTCCCGGTGACCGACATCACGCCGCTCTCGGCTTGCACGATCAGGTCGAATCCACCGCGTTCGGCTTCGGGGCCGGTGTCGCCGAACGCGGAGATCGAGGCGTACACCAGGTGGGGATGCCGGGCGTGGACCTCGTCGTAGCCGAGGCCGTAGGCGTCGAGGCTTCCAGGGCGGGCGTTCTGGACGAAGAAGTCGGCTTCGGCGAGCATGGCCTCGAGGGCAACCGCGCCGTCAGGAGTGCGGAAGTCGAGCAGCACGCTGTGCTTGCCACGATTGATCGATTCGAACAAGGTCGATCCCGTCGCGGTCGCCGTCGCGCCCTGACCTCGATACGAGTCGCCGCCGGGCGGCACCTCGATCTTGAGGATGCGCGCGCCGAGCGCCGCCAGCAGCATGGTGCAGTACGACCCCGACACGAATCGGGTCAGGTCGACCACGGTCGTGCCGCTGAGGGGGAGATCCGACCCGTCGGTCGTCCGCGGTGCGCTCACCATGGGGCCGGCTCCTCGTACTCACCGAACTCGTCGCGCAGGGTCGTGGCGATCTCGCCGATCGTCGCCCCGGCACGTGCGGCGTCGATGAAGTGCCCCATCAGGTTGCTCCCGTCGGCGGCCGCCCGACGGACCCCGTCGATCGCAGCCGCGACCGCTGTGTCGTCGCGGCCCGCCAGGTGGGTTTCGAGGCGCTGGAGCTGACGTTGGTAGCCGCTCTCGTCGAGTTCGAAAAGGTCGAGGTCGGCCTGGTTGTCGTCGTCGGCAAACCGGTTGACGCCGACCTTGACCGTGGTGCCGTCGGCGATCGCCCGCTCGGTCTCGAACGCGCTCGTCGCGATCAGCCGTTGTGGTTCGCCTGCCTCGATCGCGGCGACCGCTCCGCCGGCGGCATCGATGTCGGCGATCAGGTTGCCGGCGCGACGCTCGATCTCGTCGGTGAGCGATTCGACGTAGAACGAGCCGGCGAGGGGGTCGACGGTGTTGGTCACGCCGGACTCGTGGGCCACGATCTGCTGGGTCCGCAGGGCCAGGGTGACCGCGTCGTCGCTGGGGATCGCGAGGGCCTCGTCGTATCCCATGACGTGGATGCTCTGGGCGCCGCCGAGCACCGCTCCGAGGCACTGGATCGTCGAGCGGACGACATTGTTCATCGGCTGCTGTGCGGTCAAGGTCGCACCCGAGCAGCCGGAGAAGAATCGAAGTCGCATCGCTTCGGGCCGTTGGGCACCGAATCGATCCCGGGCGATGGTGGCCCACATCCGTCGTGCTGCGCGCAGCTTCGCGACCTCCTCGAACAGGTCGAGGGTGGTTGCGAAGTGGAACGACAGTCGGGGTGCGAAGTCGTCGAAGGTCATCCCTCGACCGACGAAGTCGTCGCAGTAGGCGATCGCGTCCGCGAGGGTGAACGCGACCTCCTGGACCGCGTCGCACCCGGCTTCGCGGGCGTGGTACCCGGTGATCGAGATCGGGTTGAACCGGGGGAGCTCCGCGGTGCAGAACTCGACCACGTCGCCCACGAGTCGTAGCGACGGCGCCGGCGGGAAGATGAAGGTCTTGCGGGCCAGGAACTCTTTGAGGATGTCGTTCTGGAGGGTCCCCGACAGGTCCGCCCGGGCCACCCCTTGGCGCTCGGCGGCGACCAGGTAGAACGCCAAGATGATGGGGGCCGTCGCGTTGATCGTGAAGTTGACCGACAGGCGGTCGAGGGGGAGGCCGTCGAAGACCGCGGCCATGTCGTCGGCGGTGTCGATCGCCACCCCGACCCGGCCGACCTCGGCTGCGGCATCGGGGTCGCTGGAGTCGAGCCCGAGCTGGGTCGGGAGGTCGAATGCAACCGAGAGCGCGGTCTGGCCCTGATCGAGCAAGAAGCGGTATCGGGCATTGGTGTCGTCGGCCGAGCCGTATCCGGCGTACTGCCGCATCGTCCAGGGACGCTCGCGGTACATCGCCGGGTAGGGGCCACGGGTGAACGGAGGCTGGCCGGGTTCGCCGAGGCGCTCGTTCAGACTGTTCCCAAGGTCGGCGGCGCGGTAGACCGGTTGGACGGGGATCCCCGAATCGGTGGTGCGTTCTGCGGTCATCGCGCCACCTCGGCCCCGGCCGCGAGCGCGACGACGGTGTCGGTCACCTCGTTCAGGTCCGAACCTGCCGGGAAGACCGCGGCGACGCCGAGTTCGAGGAGGCGGTCGATGTCGCGCGGCGGCACGATGCCGCCGACCACGATCGGGATGTCGTCGACGCCGTGGTCCCGGCATGCGGTCATGAGCTCGTCGGTGAGTCGCAGGTGGGCACCGGACAGGATCGAGATCCCGATCACATCGACGTCCTCTTGGGCCGCGGCGCCGGCGATCCGTTCCGCGGTACAGCGCATCCCGAGGTACACGACCTCGCAGCCGCGGTCTCGAAGGGCCAGAGCGATCACCTTCGCGCCGCGATCGTGGCCGTCGAGGCCCGGTTTCGCGACGAGGACCCGGGGCGGGTGGCGAACGGTCACGAACCGGTCGTCCCGCTCAGGGCGAGCGCGGTGAACACGGCGTACACCCTGGTCGCCTCCTCGATGTCTTCGACCGAGAGGTTCTCGTCGGGGCAGTAGACCGGCTCGCCGCCGGGGCCGAAGATCACGGTCGGGATGTCGGCCCCGAAGCTGGCGGTGTCGCCGAGCCACCCAGCGGCCATCAGTTCGGGCTCGGTGTGTCGGACCTGGCGGACCGCCTCGATCATGGTGGTCACGACGGCCGACTCGGGGTCGGCGAGGTACGGGTTCTTGACGTCGACGAGTTCGACCTCGGCGCGGAACCGGTCGTCGCGGGTCCTGGCCGCGTCGAGGCAGCGGTCGATCTCGGCGCGAACCGTTTCGACGCTGACCCCGGGCTGGGGACGGCAGTCGACGCGGATGACGCATTCGTCGGGGATCATCGACGGTCCACCCGGCGGCAGGCCGCCGTAGACGCGGCCGGGCGCCATCATCGTCTCGGCGCCGAACAGGTGGAGGGTGCGGTCGTCGAGCGTCGGCTCGAGGCGCGACTGGTCGAGCTCGACGATCGCGTGGGCGGCGAGCATGTTGGCGTTGATCGCGAGGTGCTTGTGGCAGGTGTGGGCCGATCGTCCCTGGGTCGTGACGTCGAAGTAGTACCGGCCGCGGTGACCGAGGAAGATCTCGTTGTCGGACAGTTCGCCGAGCACGCACAGGTCGGCGGTGTAGTCTTCGAAGTACCTGATGCTGCCGAGCTGGTCGCCCATGTGGTCGCTGACGGCCGCCATCGCCGCGGTGCCGTTGAGGGGCAGTCCGCTGGCTCGGACGGCTTCGATGGCGACGATCTGGCAGGCCAACGCTGCCTTCATGTCCATGATCCCGTGCCCATAGACGTGCCCGTCGATCAGGTCGCCCGAGAACGGATCGGTCTTACTCCATCCGATCGAGACCGGCTTGGTGTCCATGTGTCCGGTCAGGACGACGCGCGGTCCGTCACCGAAGCGGACCTCGCCGATCGCGTTCGGTCGGTCGGGGACCACATCTTGGAGCTCGACCCCGTCGAACCCCGACTCGGCCATCGTGTCGGCGAGCAGTTTCGCGAGCGGACCCTCGTCGCCGAGCACGCTCGGGACTCGACACACCGCTCGGGTGAGTTCGATCGCTCGCTGGGTGTCGACGGCGGCCAGGACCTGTTCCGCGATTTCTGACGGTTGCACGGAGTGCCTCTCTTCCTTGTTGCTGTGGTGTTGGCGGTTGGTGGGAAAGCTCCCGTCGCCACCGCCCGGTCCGAACGTGGGTGCTCGTGCGGTTCGCACGGGAGCGCTAGGTCTGGTATCTTAGATCCCACATGCGCCGTGTCAAACTGTGGCGGATGAATCAGCCGATGAGACGGAGGTACTGATGGAGACGACGACAGCAGCGGTGATCCGTGAGTCCGGAGGGCAGTTCCAGCTCGAAGACCTCGCGCTCGACGACCTGCGTCCCCACGAGATCGTGGTGAGGGTCGCGGGCGCCGGAATCTGCCACACCGACCTCATCTGCCGCGACCAGTGGTTCCCGGTGCCGCTCCCACTCGTGCTGGGTCACGAGGGCTCCGGCGTCGTCGAGGCGGTGGGTTCGGAGGTGACGCGCGTCGCCGAGGGCGACCGTGTGGTGATGAGCATCAACTCGTGCGGGCACTGCGAGTTCTGCCGGACGGCACCCCCTGGGTACTGCGTCCACCACTACGACCTGAACTTCTCGGGCCGGCGGCCCGATGGCTCGGCAACCCTGCGCGACCGCGACGGCACCGACGTCAACGGACACTTCTTCGCCCAGTCGTCGTTCGCGACGCGGGCGGTCGCAACCGAATACAACGTCGTCAAGGTCGACGACGACCTCCCCCTCGAGCTGCTCGGACCCCTCGCCTGCGGCATCCAGACCGGTGCCGGCTCGGTCTTCAACTCGCTCGGGGTGAAGCCGGGTTCGTCGATCGCCGTGTTCGGAACCGGTGCCGTCGGCCTGAGTGCGATCATGGCCGCCGCTGCGCTCGGCGCGACGCGGATCATCGGGGTGGACGTGCACGATTCCCGGCTGGCGACCGCGACCGACCTCGGAGCAACCGATGTCGTCAACGGGTCGACGACGGACTCCGCCGCTGCGATCGCCGAGCTCACCGATGGCCGGGGTGTCGACTACACCCTCGAGACCACGGCGGTCCCCGCCGTCGCTCGACAAGCGGTCGAGTCACTCGCACTCCTCGGGACCTGTGGACTCGTCGGTGTGCCGCCGGCGCGTACCGAGCTGGCACTCGACTATCACAGCGTCCTGTTCGGCAGGTTCGTCCGTGGCATCATCGGTGGCGATGCTCGGGCCCACCTGTTCATCCCGCTCTTGCTCGACCTCTGGCGCCAGGGTTCGTTCCCGTTCGACAAGCTGATCACCACCTATCCGCTCGATCAGATCAACCAGGCCGCCCACGACGCCGAGACCGGTGTGGCCATCAAGCCAGTCATCGTGATGCCGACGGCCTGATCGCCCGATCGGACGCGGCACGAACCACCAAGCACCTCCAGCATCGAGAAAGTGACGACCATGACCATGACCGACACCGATCAGCCCCCGGCGTTCGAGCTCCGCGAGGTCTCGAAGCGCTTCTCGACCAAGAAAGGTCAACTCCCCGTCGTCCGCAGTGTCGAGATGCACGCCCGTCGGGGGGAGTTCATCAGCATCATCGGTCCGAGCGGCTGCGGCAAGAGCACCCTGTTCAAGATGATCGCCGGCCTCGAACAGCCGAGTGACGGCGAGATCAGGGTCGACGGCCATCTCGCGACCGGGCACACCGAAGAGTTCGCCTACATGCCACAGAAGGACCTCCTGTTTCCCTGGCGGACGATCCTCGACAACACGACGATGGGGCTCGAGGTGCAGGGGATGAGCCGATCGGCGGCGCGGGCTAAGGCCCGGCCCCTGTTCGAGACCTTCGGTATCGCTGGATTCGAGGACTCGTACCCGTGGCAGCTGTCCGGCGGGATGCGTCAGCGCGCGGCGCTGCTGCGAACCGTGGTCCAGGACCGCCCGGTGCTCTTGCTCGACGAGCCCTTCGGTGCACTCGATTCACTGACACGGGTCGAGATGCAGGAGTGGTTGACCGAGGTCTGGGAACAGTTCCGATGGACCGTGGTGTTGATCACCCACGACATCCGAGAGGCGGTCTTCCTGTCGGACCGCGTCTATGTCCTGACGGCGCGGCCGGCGGGGGTGCGCGAGGTCCACGAGATCGATCTCGAGCGTCCACGCGACCTCGGCGTCGTCACCGACGCGCGGTTCGCCCAGTTCGAGGCCAGCCTGCTGGAAGCGCTGCGCGAAGAGTCGAGGGTGTCGCACGCACAAGACGACGTCGCACCCTGACCCGGCGTCACCCGCGGTCGACGTGCCTCGACCGACGTCAGGGGACCGACGTCAATGTGTCGACGTGTCGACCGACGTCATGATCGAGGTCGCGTCGACGGCGACGCCGTCGAGGGTCAGGGTCGCGTCGCGCATGACGCAGTCGAGGTGTGCCACGGCGGGGACCGCGCCGCCGTACGCGATCGAGTTGCCGAGTGCGATGTGCGCGGTACCGAGTGCGGACTCGGTTTCCATCGCCACGTCGCAAACACGGCCCGCCGGATTGAGCCCGAGTGACACCTCGGCAAAGTTCGTCATCCGGGGATCGTCACAGCGTTCGAGCATCGCGGTCAGTCGCTCGCTCTCCGGGCCCTCGACGTTCACGAGTCGTCCCTCGTCGAAGGTCAGGACGACCGGTTCCGGCAACGGCCCGACACCCATGAACAACAGGTCGGCGTCGATCACGGCAATGCCGTGGGTCGTCCCCTCGACCGGAGCGGTGCCGGCTTCGATGTCCGGCGGTGCCATATAGCTGCCCGACGTTCGGCAGATGCCGTGCAACACCCGGCCGGGACGGTCGGTGACGATGCCGCTGAGCGAGGTACCGGCGGGCGTTGTGAGGGAGAACTCGGTGGCGGCGTTCCAGCGCTCGCCGACCTGTTCGGCGGCGGCGCGCAGTTCGTCGAAGTCGACCGACATCGGCCCCCCGGGGCGAAAGGTCTCGAGCCGAACGCCGGGCATCGCAAGGTAGCGCACCCCGATGTCGGTCGCGTCGCGTCGCGCCTGGTTCGAGCCGATGAAGACCGAGGTCAGTTCGATCACGGCGTCGCTGTGCTTGATCGCCGCGGCGACGGCGATCGGCACGTCGGACCCGGGGATCACCGCGCGGGGCATCTCGAGGACGACCGGTACCGCCTCGGAGGCATCGATCCCGGTGACCAGCGCATCGACGACTCGACGATCGGTGTCGGAGTCGACCAGCACCGTGACCTGCTCGCCGGCCGCCACACCGAGGCAGCGGTGGAGGGCGTTGTGGATCGCTGGGCCACCAGGATGCGCTGGTGAGGTCATCGTGTGATGCGCCCGGCTCAGCTGCCGTCGGCGAGTGCGAGCGCGAGCACCCGGTCCAGATGGTTCGTGAGCAGCTCGGCGGCGCGGTCTCTGTCGCGTTCTGCGAGTGCATCGACGATCGCGAGGTGCTCGTCGGTCGAGTCCTCGACACTATTGGTCAGCGACCCACTGATCGATCGCATCCGGGCGAGCGGCCCACCGAGCGCTGCGTACGAGCGACTCAGCCATGGGTTGTCGGCGAGGTCGATCAGGCCCGTGTGGAAGTCGCCGATCCGGCGCAGTGCGCCTTGATGGTCGCCGGCGGCCTCGGATGTCGCGCCCTGTGTGGCCAGTGCGCGCAAACCCTCGATCGATTCGAGGGTCGCATGCTCGGCGACTCGGCGCGCGGCGGCGATCTCGAGGACCGCCCTGACCTCCATCAGGTCGCGGGCGTCGGAGTCACGGGTTTCGGCCGCGAAGGTCCCCTTGAACGGGATCGTCTCGACGAGACCTTCCTGCTCGAGGCGGGTGAGTGCGTGGCGGATCGGTGTCTTGGAGATGCCGAGTTGGGAGACCAGCCAGTTCTCCGAGATCGGGGCGCCAGGCGGGAGGCGAAGGTCGGTGATCGCCTGTCGGATCTCGTCGTATGCGGTGTCCTTCAACTGTGATGACTGCAGCGGCGTCAATGCGGCCGGGTTACTCATTCTGGTTCCCTTCTTCGCCCATGGTGGATCGCCCGACCGGCTGGCTCGATCGGCGGTGTGATGGGTCGGTGGTTGTTCGAATGGAGCCAGCCAATCATACAATCCCTGCGTGCCGGGTACGGTATCTTAGATCCCGGCAAACGACACAGGAGTGAAACATGATGGAAACACACCCCACGTTGGCGCTGCCACAGCAGGGGATCTGGTTGGGTGGCGAACTGGTGTCGGCGGGTGGTGCGCCACGCCGACTGGTCGACCCGGCGAGCGGTGCCGTCCTCGCCGAGATCGCCGACGCGGACGTCGCCGATGTCGATCACGCGGTCACCGCGGCGGTTGGTGCCCGCGCTGCGTGGGCCCGGACGACGCCGGCTGACCGAGCGTTGGTCCTCCTTCGCCTCGCCGACCGCATCGAGGCCGACATCGACAATCTGGCCATGCTCGAAGCGGCTAACACCGGTAAGCCGCTGGCGGCAGCGGCCGCGGAGATACCGTTCGCGGTCGACAATCTCCGCTTCTTCGCCGGTGCTGCCCGGACCCCGACGACGCAGGCGGCGGGCGAGTATGTCGCGGGCTACACCTCGATGCTGCGTCGTGAGCCGGTTGGTGTCGTCGCGGCGATTGCCCCGTGGAACTACCCGCTGATGATGGCGATCTGGAAGATCGGGCCCGCCCTCGCGGCGGGGAACCCGGTCGTGCTGAAGCCGGCGGAGTTGACCCCGCTGACCGCGCTGCGCCTCGCCGAGCTCGCCGCCGACGTCGTCCCACCCGGGGTGTTCAGTGTCGTGACCGGCGACGGGGCGACGATCGGTTCGCACCTGGTCGCCCACCCGGAGGTGGCGATGATCACCCTGACCGGTGAGGTCACGACCGGACAGGCGATCGCGACCGCCGCCGCGAACCGGCTTGCCCGAACCCATCTCGAGTTGGGTGGCAAGGCCCCGATGATCGTGTTCGCCGACGCAGACGTGGAGGCGGTGGCGTTGCTGGCAGCGATGTGCGGCTTCGGCAACACGGGTCAGGACTGCACGGCGGCCTGCCGCGTCCTCGTCGCTCCCCAGATCCACGATGCGGTCGTCGAGGCGACCACCGCGGCCGCGGAGGGGGTGGTCGTCGGGGCACCCTTCGACGACGGTGCCGAGATCGGGCCGCTGATCTCCTCCGAGCACCGCGAGCGCGTCGCCGGCTTCGTCGACCGCGCCGTCGCCGCCGGTGCGCGAGCGACGATCGGCGGAGGATCACCCGATCGTGACGGGTGGTACTTCGAGCCGACGGTGCTCGTCGGCGCCGACCACGACGCCGAGATCGTCCAGCGCGAGGTCTTCGGGCCCGTCGTCACGGTGCACCCGGTCGACGAAGGAGACCTGGTCGAGATGGCGCAGGCGGTGCCGTATTCGCTGGCGGCCAGCGTCTGGACCGGTGACGTCGGTCGGGCGATGCGGGTTGCCCGCGACCTCCACGTCGGCACGGTGTGGATCAACGACCACTTTCCCTTGATCTCGGAGATGCCGCACGGTGGATTCGGGTTGTCGGGCCACGGCAAGGATCTGTCGGCGGCATCGGTTGATGCCTATTCCGACCTCAAGCACGTGGTGGTCAATCTCGATCGCTGAATCAGGGGTTCTCGGGGTTGCGCTTGCCGAGGTGACCTCGATGAGCTAGCGTGTGAGATCTCAGATCTTGGACCCGGGTTCTCCCCGGTGAGTGAGGAGCATGATGACGTACACACTGGCACCGGTCGGCAGCGGCCGATCTCACGCGGTACTGGACCTGCCGGACCAGAACCTGCCACTCGAACTCGACGACGGCGTCGCCGGGGTTCGGACCCTGTACCGGCGAGCAAAGGCCGGTGAGTGGAATCCCGCGACCGACATCGACTGGGACCGACTCGACATCTCGAAGTACACCGACGAGCAGCTCTTCGCCGCCCGCCAGTACTGGTCGCGCCGGGCGTGGGGCGAGTACGGCGCGATCTCCGAGAGCCCGGCGCTGCTGCTTCGCTACGTCAAGGAGCGCCGCGAACCCGATCTCGCGATGTTCTGGACGATCCGGACCCAAGAAGAAGTCCGCCACGCCGACGTCTGCCGACGGATGGCTGACCATCTGGGCGGCTACCTCCCCGAACCGGTGAGCAAGGACCTCGAAGGGTCGGTCGCGACCCACGGCGTCCGAGGGATGAGCTTCGATGCCGACACCTCCCTCGAAGCGATCTTCGCCGCCCTGATCTGTTGCGCGGAGGTGATCGCGTACGACGTGTTCCGAGCACTGATCAAGATCACGACGGATCCGGTCGCGAAGCAGATCCTCCAGCTCATCTTCCGTGACGAGGTGCGACATTGCGAGTTCGGGTGGCAGTACATGGACTATCGCGTCCCGAACATGACACCGGCAGAACTCGACGAGGTGCGCGACAAGGTCGTCTGGATGATGGAGGCGGTCGAACTCAAGGGCTACCACTCGGCCTGGTTGGCCCCAGACCCCGACCTGTCCGAGATCGAGGCCGACCGGATCGTGTACGAGGCCGGCCTCGGGGCCACGGTCGAAGAGCTCGAGCTGCCGATCTTGACCGAATCGGTCGCCGGGATCCGCGACCGCATGCGCGGCTGGGGCATCGAGCTCCCACCGTTCCACCATCCCAAGACCGGCACCTTCTGAGCCCGAACCACGGGCGGCACCACCGACCTCGCACCACGAGCCCCACCACCAATCAAGGAATCACGATGACGTCAACGATGATCGCGACCGACCGGCAACACGAGTTCGCGCTCGGCACCGAGCAGCGCTTCCCGCTCGCGCTCGAATCCACACTCCCCGCCATCTGGGACGCGTACGAGCGTTCGCTGGTCGATGTCTGGGACCCAGAGGCTGCGGTCCATTGGGACCGACTCGACGTCGCGGCGTGGGACGCCGACCAACGCGCTGCCGGTGCACTGGTGTGGAGCCATCTCGCGTGGGTCGAGTTTCCGGCCATCGCCGAGTCCGAAGCGACCCTGGTTCGAGCCTGCCTCGACCTCGGCGTCGACATCGACATCAAGTACTGCTTGTCGATGCGGGCGGTGGAACGCGCCCGCTCCACCGACTACGGGCACCTCCTGGCGTCTCGCCTCGATCACTACGAGTCGGGGTCCGACGACTCGGTCCTCGCCGGTCTGCTCGACGACGACCTCGCGCGACGAGTCCTCCACGTCGACACCGATCTCGATGCGTATCTCGCTGCCCACGTCCTCGCCCAGGCGATCGTCGACCTCCGGATGTGGGAGGCCACGGGTCGCCAGGCGGTGGCGCCGATCGCGAACGTCGTCGAGCTGATCGTGCGTGACAAGGCCCGGATGGTGGACGTTGCGGAACTCCATCTCGCCCACACCTTGCCATCACGGGATCAGGCCGATCGTGTGATGATCGCCGGTGTGGTCGAACACGTCATGAACAACGAAGAGGCCGCCGGACGACGCGTGCCTGCCCTGCTCTCCGATGGCCCCCTCCGAGACCGGCTCCTCGCGGCGCACGGCATCGCCTCGTCAGCTGGCCTCGGCGGCGTCACCGACGATGCCCAATCCTCGATCTTCCGTGACGCATCCGGTGAGGTCACCCAGCGGCTGGCCGCGATCGGCGTCGACGTGTCGATCGGGTGAGCGCGCCGATGCCCACCCGACTCGCGGAGCTGACCTGGCCCGAGGTCGAGTCGCTCGCGACTGCAGACGCCGTGGTGATCGTTCCGGTCGGCACGATCGAGCAGCACGGACCTCATCTCCCGCTCGATACCGACAACCGGATCGCGGAGGGGTTCGCGTCCCGCGCCGTGCGGGCGTCGGAGCCATCGACCGTGATCGTCGGCCCGACCGTGCCGTTCGGTCTGAGTGAGCACCTCGCCGACTTCCCGGGTGCGGTGTTTCACTCGACCGACACCCTGATCGCGGTACTGACCGAGGTCTTCGTCGCCCTGGCACGCTCGGGGTTCCGTCGCGTCCTCGCGGTCAACGGCCACGGATCGAACGTCGCTCCCCTCGACCTCGCGTCGCGCGAGGCACTGTTCCGTTGCCCCGACCACCTGTTCGCGTCGGTCTCGTGGTGGGAACTCGCCGATGTCCGCGACGTCGCCGTCGAGCGGGGACCGGCGACCACCGCCAGTCACGCCTGCGCGTTCGAAACCTCCTTGATGATGGCCTTGGCACCCGAGCTGGTCCATCCCGACCGGATGGAGCCCGGGCAGGCGTTCCCGACATCACCCCACATCTGGAGGGACACGCTCGGGCGTCAACCCGACGAGAAATCCAAGCGGCCGATCCATATCACCGAGCCGTGGAGCGGGTGGTCCGACAACGGGGTGCGCGGCGACCCTCGCGGGGCATCCGCGGAACTCGGCGAGGCGATGCTCGATGCCGGGGGTGCCGAACTGGCCGCCGTGGTGTCCGAGCTGCGCGCCCGCGCGATCATGACCGCCCGCTCGGTGTCATCGGACCACTGAGCCGCCGCGGTTCGACGACCATCCCCACCCAACAAGGAGTAGACCCATGAAAGCAGCCGTCTTGCGCTCGGTGCCCGGCACCATCACCATCGAGGATGTCGCGATCGACCGTCCCGGTCCGCGCGAAGTGCTCGTCCGGACGTCGGCAGCCGGTGTCTGTCACAGTGACAAGCACTACCTGACCGGCGCCTACGACACGCCGGTACCGACGGTGATGGGCCACGAGTCGGCCGGCATCGTCGAGGCGGTCGGGGACCAGGTGACCTATGTGCAGCCCGGGGACCATGTCATCACCTCGTTGTCGGTGTTCTGCGGCCACTGCGAGTACTGCTTGAGTGGGCGGATGGCGTTGTGCCCCCACGAGGACACGATGCGACCACCGGGTGCGGCCCCTCGACTGTCGCAGAACGGCGAGGAGATGTACCAATACGCCGACGTCTCGTCGTTCGCCGAGCAGTTGCTGGTGCATGAGCACGCCCTCGTCAAGGTCCACCCGGAGATGCCCCTCGACCGCGCCGCGTTGATCGGTTGTGCGGTCACGACGGGCCTCGGCGCGGTGTTCCGGACCGCTCGGGTCTCGCCCGGTGAGACCGTTGCGGTGATCGGCTGTGGTGGGGTCGGACTGAGCGCGATCCAAGGAGCTCGCATCGCGGGTGCCGGCCGGATCATCGCGATTGACATCGTCGACGCCAAGCTCGACATGGCCAAGACCTTCGGGGCGACCGACGTCGTCAACTCGTCGTCGTCCGATCCGGTCGCGGAGGTGATCGAGATGACCCAAGGTGGTGTCCACCACGGGTTCGATGCGATCGGGCTCGCGTTCACCCCGGGCCAGGCGTTCGGGATGCTGCAGCCAGGTGGGACCGCGACGGTGATCGGCATGATCCCGCTCGGGACCAAGATCGAGCTGCCCGGCGTCGACTTCCTGGCCGAGAAGCGGATCCAGGGATCCTGTATGGGGAGCAACCAGTTCCGGATCGATGCCCCACGATTCGTCGACTTCTACTTCGACGGCCGACTGGATCTCGATTCGCTGGTGACGGGTCGTGTCCCGCTCGACCAGGTCGGTGACGCCCTCGATGCGCTCGGCGGTGGCGAGGTCGCCCGAACCGTCGTGACCTTCGACTGACGGCGCCACCGGAGCCGGTCAACGTGGTGGTGGGTCATCGGTTTCACGAGACGATGTCCATCATCTAAGATCTAAGATGTCAACTTTGGATGGGTCGCCATCGGGCCCAGCTACGTGAAAGGCGAACAGCATGCAACTCCTCGATCCCGTCAACCGGTTCGTCGCCGCCGACCGCGGTGGCCTGATCGGAGGCGAGTGGGTCCCGGGCTCCGGTGGCACCATCGACGTCGAGAACCCCGCGACGGGAACGATCCTGACCTCCGTCGCGAACATGACCGCGACCGATGTCGACGCAGCTGTCGACGCGGCGCGCCGGGCGCTCCCGGTCTGGCGAGGACTCCCACCCACCGAGCGAGCCCAGCTGATGTGGCGGCTCGGTGACCTGATCGCCGAGCGCGCCGACGAACTCGCCCAGCTCGACGCGCTCGACAACGGCAAGACGGTCGGTGACGCGCTCGCCGTCGACCTCCCCCTCACGATCGAGATCTTCCGGTACTACGCCGGGTGGGTGACCAAGATCGAGGGACGCCAACTCCCCATCTCGATCCCCGACTTCCATGCGTACACCCGTCGGGAGCCGATGGGCGTCGTCGGTGCGATCGTGCCGTGGAACTTCCCCCTCCTGATGTGTGCCTACAAGCTCGGACCGGCATTGGCGGCCGGGAACACCGTGGTGCTGAAACCGGCCGAGCAGACCCCCCTGTCGGCGCTCCGTCTCGGCGAGCTCATCATCGAGGCCGGCTTCCCGCCCGGCGTCGTGAACATCATTACTGGCGACGGCCCGACGACCGGCGCCCCACTCGCGGCTCACACGGGGGTCGACAAGGTGTCGTTCACCGGCGACTACCAGACCGGCCGCAAGATCCTCGATGCCTCCCAGGGCAACCTCAAGCGCGTCACCCTCGAACTCGGCGGCAAATCGCCCAACATCGTGTTTCCCGACGCACAACTCGAGGCCGCCGTCGACGGAGCGTTCGGGTCGGTCTTCTTCAACCAGGGTCAGTGCTGCATCGCTGGATCACGCTTGTTCGCGCACGAGGCGATCGCCGACGAACTCGTCGAACGGCTGGTGGCCAAGGCTGAGGGGATCGTGCTGGGCAGCGGGCTCGACGACCGGACTGACATGGGGCCGCTTGTGTCGGCGGTCCAACTCGATCGGGTCCTCGGCCACGTCGAACGAGCCCGACAAGATGGGGCGACGGTACTGACCGGCGGTGAACGCGGCGAGGGGACCCTTGCCGCAGGCCACTTCGTGCGACCGACCGTGGTGACCGACGTCGATTCGTCGATGCCGATCATGAACGACGAGGTGTTCGGCCCGGTCGTCGCGGTCTCCCGGTTCACCGACGAGGCCGACGTGGTCGAGCGCGCCAACGACATCCGGTTCGGCCTCGCAGCGGGCATCTGGACCACTGACGTACGGCGCACCCACCGCGTCGCGGCGGCGCTGCAAGCCGGCACCGTGTGGGTCAACACCTATGGCATGTTCGACGTCGCCGCGCCCTACGGGGGCTACAAGATGAGTGGCTACGGTCGTGAACTCGGCGAGGAGTCGCTCGACGCCTACCTCCAATCCAAGACGGTGTGGGTCAACCTCGCCTGAATGCGACCACCGCTGACGAACCGAATGACGAGGAGTCGACAGATGCCGACCTTTGCTGACCAACTGCGCGCACCGAACGACGACATCTGGAACGCCCTGCTCGCCAACCGGTTCGTCGCCGCGATGGCCGACGGAACCCTTCCCCCCGACGCGTTCCGCTACTACATCGAGCAGAACCTGTACTACCTCCCCGAATATGCACGAGCGATGGGGCTCGGCCTCGCCCGGGCCACCTCCGACGCTGTCATGGCCCGGTTCGCCCGATCGTTGGCCCAGATCGTCGACGTCGAACTCGGCAACAACCAGGCCCTACGTGATGCCGTCGTCGACCTCGGCGCCGGTGACCACGGAGGCGCGCTCGAGATGGCGCCGGCGACCCAGGCGTACACGAACTTCCTGCTGGCGACGGCATCGACCGGCGACGAGGTCGACGTCCTGGCGGCGATCCTGCCGTGTGCGTGGAGTTATCGCGAGATCGCGATCCAGTACCGGGACCCGGTGCAACACCCGGTCTACAGCGATTGGTTGCGGTTCTTCTCGAGCGACGAGTACTCGAACTACCTCGAACGGCTGCTCGACGAACTCGACGACCTCGTCGGCCCAGTCGCACCCGAGCGCTTGTCGCGCCTCGGCCACCTGTTCCGGACCGGGGCGCGCTACGAGCTCGCATTCTGGGAGCAGGGATTCACCCTGTCGACCTGGCCCGACCGGTCCCCGAACAGGTCGGCACGATGAACGGTGTGGCGACCAGCGCGACGCCAGCCAGCGAAAGGACCAACTGATGTACCGCACTCCCGTCGTCCCCCAGGGCGTGACCCCGCCGCTCGGCGCCTACTCGCCCGCGATCTCGCTCGACGTCGGCGACACCCGACTGGTGTTCGTCAGCGGGCAGATCCCGCTCGACCCGAACGGCGTCCTCGTCTCCGACGACATCGAGGATCAGACCCGGTTCGTGTTCGATCAGATCGCGGCGGTGCTCGCCGCAGCTGGTGGGACCCTCGATGACCTCGTCAAGGTGCAGATCTATCTCACCGACATCGGCGAGTATCCAGCGGTGTCCGCGATCCGGAACGAGTATCTCGCGGCGTCGAGACCGGTGAGCACCCTGATCGAAGCACCAACTCTGGTCCACCCGGGCTGCCGGATCGAGATCGATGCGGTGGCCGCTGTCGCGGCCGATGTCAGCGCCTGACGCCCGCCGCAAGTGGCCGGTCACCGCCGTCGGTCACCGGGTTGGGGACCGGTCGCGGGAGGCCGGAACGTCGATCGCCGATGTCGGGCCCGGACTGGTCGTCGCCGTCGCGATCGCACTCCTAGCGGTTGCAGTCCACGACCGCGTCGAGCTCGCGTCCGCCCATGTCGTCAGCGTCGGCCTGGCACTCGTCATCGGCAACCTCGGCCTGCTCCCCGTCGCCGCCCGCCCAGGCCTCGCGTTCGCCTCGAAGCACGTCTTGCGAGTCGGTGTCGTGTTCGTCGGGTTTCGACTCTCGATGTCGGACCTGTTGTCACTCAGTGCCCGCGGGTTGGTGCTGGTGGTCGCGGTCGTCGCGACGAGCTTCATGCTCACCAGGTGGGTTGCGGCGAAGCTGGGCCTCTCCCGGCCGCTCGGCCTGCTCTTGGCGACGGGGACCTCAATCTGTGGGGTGTCCGCGATCGCTGCCGCCGCGCCCGCCGTCCGACCCCGCGATGACGAACTCGCCTACGCGATCGGGCTCGTCACCCTCTGTGGGACGCTGGCGATCGGGCTCGTTCCCGCACTCGGCTCGATCCTCGGGCTCGGTGACTCGACGCTCGGAGCGTGGATCGGCGCCTCGATCCATGATGTCGGACAGGTGGTCGCCGCGGCGTCGACGACCAACGAACGCTCGCTCGAGATCGCCGTGGTCGTCAAGCTCGCCCGCGTCCTCATGCTGGCTCCGGTGCTCGCAGCGCTCACCATCGCCGATCGACGCGATCCCGATCGCGTCGGCGAGGTCGGGCGCGAGCGGACTCCCCTGGTGCCTGGGTTCATCGCCGCGTTCATCGTCGCCGTGGCCATCCGGTCGTCGGGGGTGATGCCGTCCTCGCTGCTCGGCGACATCCGCGACCTCGAGACCATCCTGTTGGCGGCCGGCTTGGCGGGCGCCGCAGCCGGAGTCTCGCTCAACCGCCTCCGGCGCCTCGGGGCGCGTCCGCTCGTGGCCGGTCTCGTCAGTTGGGCCCTCGTCCTGATTGTCACCTTAGTCGGTTCGTCGCTCGCGTTCGGAGCCTGACATCCGCGCTGAGCTTGCCGGCGTGGCGTTGCGTTCGGTCCCCCGCGAGAGGCGCGACCAGATACGCCGACGGAACCCGTCCGGCAGTCGCCGCCGCCACGCACGTGGCCCAACCCGACCTCGCGGCAGTCGAACCTGTACCTCCGCACTCGACCATCGCCGCACGGGAACCACGCTCGCCGGTCCGTGGGGCGTGTTCGTCGATCCGGGCGGTCAACTTGGCCTCGATCAGCCGCTGGAATGCAGCCGCCAAGATGTCGGCGATCGAGTTCGTTAGGGTGCCGTCGGTGCCGAGCAGTCGACTCGACAGATCCGACAGGGCAGACTTGTGGATGGTCATCATGCAGTGTTCCTCTCAGATGCTTGGTCGCTGTTGAAGCGCACGACGGCCATGAGAACCTGGCTATGCCGACGAACTCTTGCACCACGAGTTAGGACTCACTCTCAAGCGCTGCAGCGTCGGCTGCGCAAGCGCGACATCGACACCTGTCCAGCATCCGAGCCACCGCCGACGACCCCGACAACCACCGCGCACTCTTTGCCCGGCACAACCGCGCAGTCTTCGGGCAGCACCGACAGGCTCGCCGCGCCGCGCCTCGAATCCGACCGAACCACCCCTTGACAACCAAGCGGCTTCGTTCAGAGGCACGCATATCGGCATGAGCCGATGACCGATCGGGGAGGGACACACGCCGTCGAGTGGTCGGTGCTGCCTGCTGCATGTCGTCGAAGACGGCGTCGGTGATCCGGCTGATCGTGTCCGGGGGAGATGTCGGTGTCGTAGATCTCCGCGAGGTGCGCCAGGATGTCGCCGGTCGTCATGCCCTTCGCATACAACGAGATCACGTTCCCGCTGAACCCGTCGAGACGACGCTGCCCCTTCGGGATCGTCGCCGGCTCGAAGCTCGCGTTGCGGTCCCGCGATACGTCGAGTCGGACCTTGCCGACCTCGGTTGTCACCGTCTTCGGATACGAGCCGTTGCGAGAGTTGCCGGTGTTGCGCCCATCGGCAGCGTGGCGTTCATAGCCGAGGTGATCGGTCATCTCGACCTCCAACCCGGTCCGCAACTCCTGCTGCACCAGCGCGGTCAAACAGTCCGTCGTCGCCGGTCAACTCGACGCCGTCACGGCGAGCCCGCTCCACGAGCTCGGCCGCCCACTCGCGCATCGCCGGCTCGTCTCCCACCAACCGGACACTACGCGGCGGCCCCGCCCGACCCGACGGGGTCGATCCGTTCGTTGTCGTGATGTCTGTGTTCGTAGTCATCGGAGTGATCCTCTCCAGCCCACCCCTTCCGGTGGTGGACCCCTCAGATCACGTCCCGGTTAAACACCGAATCGGACGGTCCCCCGATCGACCCGTCAGGGTTTGGCACTTATCATGCGACACGCGTGGATGACGCGCGATATGCGTTGCTACGTAGCGGGACCGACGGCGATGGCGCGTGAGCCGTTCGTGGAGGTTGGATCTTGCGAAACAACTGGGCATCCGGGCCAACCGCCCCGGGTGGGGTCACTAGAAACCGCGTCGGCGGCTCCTCCCTTGTGCCTGTCCAGGCGGGGTGACGATGGCTGCGACTGCCATGAAACCCGCGCCAACGCCGCGAGCCGTGGCGCGACGAGGTGTCCCTCTGGCTATGTCCTCGGGGCCGCCGACAGGCGGGCGCCGATCGCGTCGGCGATCTCGCGGTCTCGATCTTCTGCGGCCTTCAGGTACCGCAGGGCGGCGTTGCTGGATTGGTGACCCATCCTGGCCATCACTTCGCGTAGCGAGCCGCCGGCGCTCGCGGCTGCGGTGCCGGCAAGGTGTCGGAGGTCGTGAAAGCGGACCGAGTCGTCGATGCCGGCCTCGCGCTTGGCGCGAACCCAGTACGGGGAGAAGTACCGGCGGAGCAACAGGCTTCCCTTCGCGGACCTGAACACCATCGCCTCGTCACCGGGCTCCACGAACTCATGCATGTGAGCCTCGAGCAGATCGCAGATCACCGGGGGGACCGTGACCGTGCGATACGCGGCAAGCGACTTCGGCGGGCCGAAGGTGGCACCGACACCCTTCGCCGATGTGAGTGCTCGGTCCACGCGGATCGTTCCCGCTTCGAGATCCACGCGCTTCCGGTCGAGTGCTGCCAGCTCGCCGAAGCGAAGCCCGGCAACCGCCGCGGTCCACACCATTGCGCTGAACCTCGGGTCGATCGCCTCCGCCAGTCGCTCGACCTCGTCCCAGTCGAGCAGCGGTCGCTCTGCGATTCGCTCGGTCGAGGCTCCCTTGATAGCGACGGGATTGGAGCGGAGCATTCCGTCCTCGACCGCGGTTGCCATGATCGTTCGGAACATCCGGTACACCTTGGCGACCGTGTTCGCACTCAACCCGGAGCGGTTCATGCGTCCGTGCCACTGGCGTACGTCGTAGGCCGTGATCTCGCCGAGCTGTGCGTGTCGGAACGTCTTCAGGATGTGGTCGAGCTGCGACTCGTACGTCTCACGGGTGCGCGGTCGAAGCTGGCGGTCGGCGAGCCATTGCTTCGCAAACCGCTCGAACGGAACGTCGCCGTTCGCCTGTTCGACGTGAACGCCACGCTTGAGTTCGGTCTCGACCGACGACAGCCACGCGCGTGCCTCCCGCTTTGTGGCGAACGTGGAGTCCGCCGCGACCTGCCGACCGAGGTGGTAGTAGCGCGCTTGGTAGCGGCCGCTCGACGTCTGACGGATCGTGCCGAAAGGGCGTGCTCGTGCCACGAGTTACCTCCAGTGTCCGGAGTTCTAGGCATTTTCTAGGCATAGACGCCGGGTTGCACTCGACGCACCTGAGCCTGTTAGCCAGTCTACCAGGACTTATGGAGTGGAGCGGACGACGGGAATCGAACCCGCATCATCAGCTTGGAAGGCTGGTGGGGCGAATGATCCCGCCGTCTACGAGTCCGTGAACCAGATGCGGTCGATGTCGACGGTTCTTCCTTCGAGGGTGATGGGGTCGAACCGCAGGCGGACGATCTTGCCGTTCCAGTCGGGCATCGTCGAGAGGTCGAGTACGTAGTCGTGGAACTCGCCGTCGTCGACCAGGTCGAAGATCAACAGCTTCCGCCCGTCGTAATCGGCGTCGTCGTCGGTCACGAAGAAGAGTTCGGCAGCCACGTCCTCCGGCCCCGGTTCGGCACGCAGGCGGATGCGCAGCGTCGAGAACTCGGCGGGCAGGTTCAGCGCCGGCGACAGGAAGATCGGGTCGCCGCCCGACGACCGGAACGTCAGGCTCCCATCGGCGACCACGGGGTCGGCGATGTCGAACTCGGGGATCCAACCCTCGAAGTCGTCGCCCGTGTCGAACGTCCAGTCGGGTGCGGTGATCTCCACGTCCTGCACCTCGACCGGGAAGCGCAGCAGGTCGCGGTCGAGGCTGTTCCCGCCGAAGTTGAAACGCGACACGTAGAAGTACATCTGGCCGTCGCTCGTCGAGAAGTTGAGTGACGGGCTGTCGGGGTCGATGATCGCCGGGTACGCATGGACGGTGTCGTTGTCGGGGTCGCCGACCGACGGGTTGATCGGCAAGTCGATGAGCAGCTGGCGCGTCGACCAGGTGACCAGGTCGGGCGACGTCGAGTAGTAGAAGCCCCAGTCGGTACCGCCGGCGCCTGGCGAGGCGGACGCGCCGACCATCACGTACTGCCCGAGCGCCTCGTCGAACACGATGCTCTCGTTGATGCCCCCGCTGAGCTGGGGGAATGCGAGCGGCTCACACTTGTCGTCGTCGGGGTCGACGGGCTCGAGGTACGGGTTCTTCCACACACCGGCGAACTCGTCGCCGTCCCAGAACCGCCACGACGACGGGTCGGCGAGGTCGTCCGTGCGCATCGCGCACACCCACTGTCGCTCCGCCGGCTGATCGCTCACGTTGCCGAACAGGTAGAAGAACCCGTCGGGCCCCTCGATGATGTTGCTGGGCTGCCGGATCCCCGACGGCACCGAGTCGTCGATGTACTCGTACGGCAGCGACGCGATCAGGTGGTTCGGTGGGGGAGCGATGTCGGTGAACGAGTCACCGCCGTCGGTCGAGACGGCCATCGTGAACGACGTGTCGAGGCACGGGAGCCGCTGCCCCGAAGGGCACTGGCCCGGCCGGGCACCCGTGTGGGTGTCGCCGCGATACTCGTTGTGCACGACCGCGTAGATCGTCTCGCCGTCGAACGTGAACGGCGCCCCCATCCACTCGGAGTCGTTGAACTGCGCCGGGTCGGGATCGAAGTCGGACGACATCTGGACCGTCCCGCAATCGGAGGTCAGCTCGTTCAGGTTCGGTCCGACCATGCTGTACGTGTTCCAATGCCCGATCGTCAGGTGCACCTCACCGGCGGCGTCGCGATACGCCCGCGCGGCGATGTCGGGGATGTGCTCGGGCTCGCACTGGTCGGTGGTCCAGTCGAACACGACCTCCTCCGGCCCGGACACCACGATCCGCTGTTCGATGATCGGATCGGGGGAGCGCGGCGCCTGCGTGGTCGTCGGCGCCGGCGCGGTGGTCGGGGCCGTGGTCGGCCGGCTCGTGGTGGTGGGTACGTCGGAGGTGGTCGTTGCGGTCGTTCCGTCGGTGGTGGCCGTGGTCCCGGCCGTTTCGGCGGTGGTCGGGGCCGGACCGGCGTCGTCGCCCCCGGAGCAGGCGGTCAGCGCCAACACCGCTGCTGCAACCCCCGCTGTCTTCGTCCGCCATCGGTCGACCGACATCATGACCTCCCTGTGCCGGGTCCATGATGGCCGATCGCCGATCACGATTCGGGGGTTTCATGCGCCACCACCACGTGCCTCGGTACGTTCACCGGTCGACACAGTCGATCGCCGTGGGAGTGATCGCACAAGTGCCGCTATCGTGTCGGCTGCATTGCGGGTGTAGCTCAATGGTAGAGCCGCAGGTTTCCAACCTGCTGACCGGGGTTCGATTCCCCGTACCCGCTCCATCGGAGCAGAGCCCCGACCTCACGGTCGGGGCTCTCGCATGTGGGGCCCGACGGGTCGGTCCGCACGAGGGTGCCCGCAACCCTGTGGCAGCCCTCTGCGAAGATGTGGTCGCATGACTCCCGACACGCTCGACGCCGGCCTGCTCGCCAAGGTCCGCAAGCTGCTCGCCATGGCCGAGCGGTCGCCGAACCCCAACGAAGCCGACGCGTTCTCACGCAAGGCCGCCGAGCTGATCGCCGCGCACCGGATCGACCCCGAACGGTTGCGGGCCGAGGCCGACGACGCGCTCTCGGTGCTCGAGGTCGCACTCGGTCGCGGTGCCTACGTGCGCGGTCGGCTCGGGCTGCTGCAGGTCATCGCCGAAGCGCACGGTTGCCGGGTCGTGTTCGAGGTGCGCGACCGGGGCACCGTCGCCTTCGTCGCCGGGTTCCGGAGCGACCTTGACACCACCGAGTTGCTCTACAACTCGCTCCACACCCAGGCATCGTCACGGATGGCGGGCGAGAAGCGTGCCACCGGTGCCGCCACGCAGCAATGGCGCCGGTCGTTCCTGTTCGGCTTCGCCGACGAGATCCGCCAGATGCTCGACGCCTCGGCCAGAGAAGCGAAGCGGCACGTGCATCCCGCGTCGTCGTCGCTGCCGGCGCTGCGGGCACGCGATCGGCGTGTCGCCGAGTTCGCCCGGCAGCGGTGGGGCAGGGTCAGTGCCGCCCGTCGGCCCAAGCCGGCCACCGTCACCGGGTTCGAGGCCGGCCGCCGGGCAGCGGCCCGCGCCGACCTCGGTCGCCGGCGCGTGGGTGGCCTCCGGGCGATCGGGCGAGGTGCATGAGCGCCGACATCGGTCGCGAGGCCGTGTACGCCGCCGAGATCTCGGCGTTCGAGGGCACGTCCTTCGAGTCGGTCACGCCGTTCCCGGAGTTGCTCGAACTCGCAGCGCTGATCGTCGCTGCCGACTGGTGGCCGCACAGCGAGATCGAGGTCGTGCCAGCCCGTGCCGATGCCGGGTCGTCGTCCACCCGTCAGCGCACCGGCGCCGCGCCGGTCGTGCGGCTGGCAGCACCACAGATGACGCCGGCCACCGTCGTCCACGAGTTCGCGCATGTGCTCGCGGGTGTCGGCCAGGGCCACGGCGACGTGTTCCGTCGGGCCCACGTCGATCTCGTCGGCTACGCATTCGGCGACGAGCCCGCCGGCTGGCTGCTCGACGGCTACACCGCGATGGGGCTCGAGCCGGGCCGCCGGGCGTGGGAAGCGCCGCCGGTCCGTCGACACGCAGGCGGGCCGGTCGCACTGTGAGCAGGCGTCCCAGATCAACCACCACCAGTCGAGGAGACTGACACCATGGCATTCGGTCAATCATCAGGTCCCGCCGCGGGTTCGCGGCTCGTCAACGAGTTGCTCGAACTGCTCAACGCCGCCGGCCACAGCGACTTCCGCGATGCGCGCGGACCGATGGGGTTCACGCAGCGTCAGGCGGCCGGCAAGTTCACCGTCGACGAGGCACAGGCCTTCATCGACGAGCTGCAAGAGGCCCAGCACCGTGGTGAGATCCCCGACGCCCCGCCCGCTCCCGAACAGCTGTCGCCTGCCGAACAGGCGATCCGCGAGATCTCCGACGCACTGCTCGCCGCCGAACTCCAGCGGCGCGGTTGGATCGTCGTCGAACCCTGACCACCGCGCCCTGACGCTCGCCCGTCCACGGGGCGAGCGTTTCACCACGAGCTCCGACGGGTACGCCGTCGATGTCCGCGACCCCGAGGAGCCCACGTGCGCACCACGACCCCCCATCACGCCACCGGCGCGACCACCCACGCTGCCGGCCACCACGACGCCGCCCACCGGGCGGTGAGCGGATCATGATCGTCTCCATCGTCGGCGGGCACGGCTCGATCGCCCGTCAGCTCACCCGGCTCCTGGTCGCCCGCGGCCACCGTGTGCGCGGAATCGTCCGCAACGACGATCAGTTCGGCGACCTCCGAGCCGATGGGGCCGAGCCCGTGCTCTGCGACCTCGAGCAGGCGACGTCCGGCGACGTCGACGATGCCCTCCGGGGGAGCGACCTCGTGGTGTTCGCCGCCGGTGCCGGGCCCGACAGCGGCCCCGACCGAAAGCAGTCGCTCGACCGTGACGGTGCCATCAAGTCGGTCGACTCCGCCGTCCGGATCGGTGCCGGTCGGTTCGTGATCATCAGCTCGATGGGGGCCGACGAGCCGCCCGACGACGACGAGACGTTCAGTGTCTACCTCCGGGCCAAGGCCGCCGCCGACGACGCCGTGCGTGAGGCGCACATCGACGCGATCGTGGTGCGACCGGGCAGGCTCACTGACGACGATCCCACGCGAACCGTCGACATCGGCGCCAAGGTCGACCGCGGCGAGATCCCGCGTGCCGACGTCGCCGCCGTGCTCGCCGAACTCGTCGAGGTCGCCGACGGGGTCAACACGACGATCGAAGTCGTGTCGGGTTCGCTCCCGATCCGCAACGCCGTCGCCCAGCTCCTCTGAGCCGCCACGGGCGATCGACCCCGAAAACGACGAAAGCCGCCGACCCGGAGGTCGGCGGCTCTCGAACGAGATCAGGTGATCAGGCGGGGCGGACGTTCTGGGCTTCGTCACCCTTGCGGCCCTGGCCGATGTCGAACTCGACCTTCTGGCCTTCGTCGAGGGACTTGTAGCCCTCGCCCGCGATGTTGGAGTGGTGGACGAACACGTCGTCTCCACCCTCGCGTGAGATGAAGCCGAAGCCCTTCTCGCTGTTGAAGAATTTCACTGTGCCTTGCATGGCTCTACTTTCGTTTCGACAGACCAACGTGGGCTGCCGTGCGGCAACCCTACGGGCGAAACGTTCGCAAACCTTGCCGGTGATGACCATTGTCACGTCTCGCCAACGCCGGGGGGCCTGCCGTTAGGGTCGCCACGGTGCACCCCCCAGCATCGCCGGCAACGGCTTCACGCGACGACTTTCCGCTGAGCCGCGGCGAACTCCTGGCCATGATCTCGGCGATCATGGCGCTCACGGCGATGGCGATCGACCTGATGCTGCCGGCGTTCGACGAGATCCGCGAGACCTTCGACCTGCGCGACGGTTCGGCCGACACCGGGCGGGTGGTGACCTACTTCTTCTTCGGGCTCGCCGTCGCCCACCTGGCCTACGGTCCGCTGACCGACCGGTTCGGACGGAAACGGATCCTGTATCTCGGGATGGCGATCTACGTGATCGGCGCGATCGGGTCGGCCGTCGCTCCCACGTTCGGTCTGCTCCTCGCCAGCCGGTTCGTCTGGGGTGTCGGCGCCGCAGGAGCCCGGGTGATCGCCACCGCCATCGTGCGCGACCGATTCGAAGGGGCGGTGATGGCGAAGGCGATGTCGCAGGTGATGGCCGTCTTCGTCCTCGTCCCGGTGTTCGCGCCGGCGATCGGCGCCGGCATCATCACGGTGCTGCCGTGGCAGGCATCGTTCTGGTTCTGCGTCGTGTTCGCCGTTGCCATCGGCCTGTGGACACTGCGGCTGCCCGAGACGCTCGACGAGTCGGACCGACGGCCCCTCAGCGCGGCGTCGACCGGTCGCGGGTTCGTCGAGGTCGCCCGCACCCGTGTCACCGGTGGCTACACGATCGCCTCGGTGTTCCTCCAGGGGATCATGACCGTGTATCTGGCCACGAGCGAGGCGGTCATCAGCGACATCTTCGGGCGTCGCGACCAGTTCCCGATCATCTTCGGCGCGGTCGCGGTCGGCTTCGGACTGACCGCGATCGTCAACGGTCGACTGGTGCAGCGGTTCGGCGTCGACCGTGTCGTCGCCGGGGGATACGCGTGGATGATCTCGCTCAGTGTGCTCCTGGTGATCGAGACCCTCGGTGCCGAGCAGCCCAACTTCTGGGTGTTCATGCCGACGTTGGGGCTGCTGCTCGCTTCGTTCATGTTCCTCATGCCGAACCTCAATTCGGCAGCGATGGATCCCGTCGGCCACCTCGCCGGTACGGCGTCGGCACTCACCGGGGCCGTTCGCCTCGCCGGCGGTGCCGCGCTCGGCACGCTGATCAGCGGCCAGGTCACCGACTCGGTGCGCCCGTTCGCCATCGGTGTGTCGGCGATGGTCGGGTGCTCCGCGCTCACCGTGCTCGTGGTCGTCGTCCGCGAGCGCCGCCGGACTCGACCCGCTGCAGCGCCGGGTGACACGCCCGTCGTCGCCGCCCTCGCCGGCCGGCGCTGAGTCCCCTCATGCGTCGCTGAGGCGTTTCGCTCGGCGCGCTCCCCGGGTACGGCTCGAACGTTCTCGAGACCGCCACATGGTGAGGAGCGACGATGACCGACCAAACCGCACGACCCGACGGCGACACATCCCGTGTCGACCCCGACGACCCGACGCCGACCGACCGCACC
The DNA here is from genome assembly GCA_033344875.1 of Ilumatobacteraceae bacterium. NCBI lineage: Bacteria > Bacillati > Actinomycetota > Acidimicrobiia > Acidimicrobiales > Ilumatobacteraceae > Ilumatobacteraceae bacterium. The sequence continues at coordinate 395,659 of JAWPMO010000001.1, forward strand.
GAGCGGCAGGGGCACGACGATGACCCGACGAGTGACGATGGCTCATCGGGTGGGGTCCGGCACTACTGGCGATTCGGCGCCATGATCCTGACGTCGATGGTCGCCATGTTCCTGCTGACCTACGCCAACTCGTACCGACTCGGCGACGCTCGCTGGAGCGAGACCCGCTTCTTCATGACGTTCGTGATGGGTGCGGCGATGGCCGTCATCATGCTCTCGTTCATGCTCGGCATGTACCGGAGCAAGGTCGTGAACGCGGCGATCTTCCTCGGGAGCGCGCTGGTGTTCGTGCTCGCGCTCTGGCTGGTCCGGAGCCAAGCCACCGTCGACGACCAGTCGTACATGCGGGCGATGATCCCGCACCACTCGATCGCGATCCTGACGAGCTCACGAGCCGACATCGACGACGTCCGCGTGCGCGAACTCGCCGATGCGATCATCGAGGCACAGAAGCGTGAGATCGAAGAGATGAACTGGTTGATCGACGACATCGACGAGAACGGCGTCGCCGACACCGAAGCCGATGCCGCCGCCCGGCCGGTCCCCGAGTTCACACCGGCGGACTACGACGACTGACCGCACCCCGAGACACCGGGGACTCGGTGACCGCCGGGTGGACGAACAGCCCACCCGGCGGTCGCCGCTCACGTCACATTGACATCGAGTTGCATGCCGGCCTCCCAGTGGCCGGGCTCGTGGCAACCGATCATCGAGACGCCGCTCGCGCCGAAAGTGTGTGTGACCTCGATGGCCGAGCCCGGTTCGAGCGCGACGGCATGGAGTTCGCCGTGGTCGTCCGTCGGGTCGTCACCGGCTTCCATGTCGGACATGTCGTGGTCGGCGGCCGATCCGCCCGACATCTCCTCATGGTGGGTGAGTTGTTCGGTGAGATCACCGAACACTGCCTCGTGGCGGACGGTGCCATCGTTGCGGAACCGCAACGTGACGGTGTCGCCGGCGGCGACGTCGATGGACGACGGCGTGAAGGCCATGTCGGTCATCACGACCTCGATGACCGTGTCATCGGTGGGGGTCGACGTCGTCGGGCCCGATGCACATGCGGTGGTGCCGACGGCGAGCGCGCCGACGAGCAGATTGAAGGTCTTCATGTTGACTCCTTGAGAACGGTTGATGATGGAACGGTTCAGGAGTGAGTGCGAGGGACGGGAGGCTCAGGCCCGGAGATGATCAAGGGAACCGAAATCGTCTCCGGCTCGGCGTTGGGTTCGGACACGAGCATGACCTCGAGATCCGCCACCCGAAGCGTGATGTCGATCAGACAGGCCATGCTCGCGTGGTGGGGGACCACCACGTCGGATCCTCCGTCGTGTCCGACATGATCTGCCGGCCGGACGTGCGCGGTGCTCATCGATACATCAGCGCTCGCGTGAGCGTGACCTGAGCCCGTGAAGCCGGAGCATGTCAGCGCGCCGATCAGGAGGCCGCCGACGATCGCTGTCGCGGCGACAACGCTCGCGCGCCGCCGTCTGCGCCCCTCGTCGCGGGCGACATATCGGATCATCGCGGCGACGATACCGGTGCACCGGGGCCGTCAGGGGCGCGGGTCATCCCGGACAGACGATGTGGAGGAGGCCGAGACTGTGGTGAAGTTGCACGGCCGCTGCCACGGCCACGATTACCGTCGCCGACGAGAACGTGGCGCGCCAGGCTGCGTGGTGATCGAGGTCCGGCGGTCGGAGCAGGGCCTCGACCCGGGCCGCCACACCGAGCCCGTTGAACCCGAGCGGAAATGCCGCCCGTTCGTCGGCCAGGAGCGCCACGTGGGCGAGGGTCTCGGCGACAATTCGTCGGTCGCCATCGGTCTCGCGAACCGCCGCCTCGTCTGCCCAGCGTTCGAGTTCGAACCGGAGCCGTCGTCGAACTGGCGCCAGCGGTGGAACGATCGCCGCCGCGAGGTCGCCCAGGAGGGCGTACCGGTCGTGTCGGTGCCGTGCATGTGCCCGTTCGTGGGCGACGACGACGGCGAACTGGGTGGGATCCAGCGCGGAGATGAGGCCGGTCGACACGAGAACTCGCCCGCCGGCCCCCGGCATCGTGAACGCGTACGGCACCTCGTCGTCGACGACCTCCATCTCGCCGACGTCGTCGCGTCGCAGACGCCGAGTCGAACGCACCACTCGGATCACGCGCCAGACGGCGATCGTGCTCCACAGGGTTGCAGCGGCTCCGAGCCACGGATCGATGTAGGGATGCACACCGAACATCTCGTGACACCACGCCATGCTGCCGCCGAACGCCGGTGGGTGGGCCACGAAACCCGCTGCGGCGACGAGCGCCGACGGGACTGCGGCGACGAGCGTGATGCCCATGACCGCGGCGAGGAGCGTCGCCGACGCCGCCGGCCGGATTCGTCGGTGTGCGCCCGACGCGAGGACGCCGACGACCACCGCGATCCCGAGCGGTGCCAGCCGGCCGAGACTCACGGAGACTCCGGCCCGAGCAGCCGACGCAGCGCTGCGCGATCGCGTCGGTCGAGTCGACTGACAAAGCCACTCAGTGCCTCGGTGCGGTCTCTCGACGACGCGAGTTCGGTGCGCATGCGCGACGCGACCAGTTCTGACTCGGTGACCGTGGCGGTGTAGGCGAACGCACGGCCACGTCGCTCCCGGTGGGTGAGGCCCTTGTCGTGCAGTCGACTCAGCACCGTCATCACCGTGGTGTACGCGAGCTCGCCGTCGATCTGCCCGAGGACGTCGGTCGGGGTCATGGCCGCGCCGTCACCGTCCCACAGCACGGCCAAGACTTCTCGCTCCAACGCCCCGTCTGCACGTCGCGCCATCAATGACCTCCTGTGATCGGCGACGATTGCAGCCTACGCAGCGACCTTCCGTCGAGCCGGGGAAGTGGGGACCGAACTACGACGATCTGTAGCAGTCGCTGGTCGCTGTCGTTAGTGTGTCGGTTTCATGACAGACCGTCCGATCCTTGCGCGGCTGCGCTTGGCGCTCGCCGGCGCGATGGTGCTGTTCGTCGCGGTGTTCGCCGTGCCCGGAACTGCGTCGGCGCACACCGACTTCGACTCGTCGATGCCCGCCGACGGCAGCACGGTCGAGGGCCCGCTCACGACCGTGACGGTCAACTTCACCAACCCCGCCGTCGAATCGGGCGAGGGCTTCGAGCTGCTCGGCCCCGACGGAGTGATGCGCGAACCGATCTCGCTCGACCCGACCGACGGCACGACGTTCGTCGCGACGTTCGACCCGCCCCTCGACGCGGGCGAGTACGGGTTCCGGTGGGATGTGCAGGCCGGCGATGCACACCCGATTCAGGGGTCGTTCCAGTTCACCGTCGTGGTACCGACCACCTCGGAGGAGGCCGTGCCCGACCCCACGGCGGAGGACGCCGCAACACCCGCGACGACACCCACGACGTCCACAGCGGTCGGCGAGGGCAGCGGCTCGGCCGAACCGGCGTCGCTCGACGAGTTCCTGGAGGTCGGGAACGACACCGGTTCCGTCGTCGGCCGGGTCGGGCGCACGATGTCGACGGCCGGGACGATCTTCGCCGCCGGCGTCATCGCCGCGCTCGTCGCCTTCGTGCGCGGCCGACGCGACGAACTGCGCACCCTCATCGGTTGGGTGCGGCTCGCTGGGCTCGTGATCGTCGCTGGTGCCGTCACCGAGTTCGCAGCGCTCGACGAGACACAATCGGCGGGAGTGGTCGATGTGCTCGGTACCAAACCGGGAACGGCCACACTCCTCAAGCTCGTCGCCGGGGTGCTCATCTTCGTCGGGTTCGGCGATCGAGCGGGGAAGGTCGTCGGCGCGCCTCGCGATCTGTCGTCGGCAGCAGCCGTCGAGCTCGATGGGCGCACCGACATGTCGACCCGAGCCGAGCATCACGCCGACGCCAACTGGACACCGGACTCGACCGCAACGATCGGGCTCGCCGGGCTGGCGCTGGCGCTCGCGTCCTACTGGTTCGACGGACACACCGTCAGCCGTGGCCCGTGGCTCGTGCATGCGCTCGTGAACCTGGTGCACGTCGGCGCGGCGGCGGTCTGGGTCGGCGGCGTGTTCGCCATGACGGCGCTCGTGCTCCTGCGACGTCGACGCACCGAACCGACCGGTCTCGCTGCGATGGTCGTCAGGTTCTCCGGCATCGCAGCAGTGTCGCTCGGCGCGCTCGCCGTGGCCGGCGCGGTGATGACCTGGCTGGTCATCGACGGACCCTCCGACCTGTGGTCGACCGACTGGGGGCAGGTCCTGATCGCCAAGGTCGCGGTCGTCGCCGTGGCCGCGGGCATGGGTGGCTACAACCACTTTTCGTTGCGGCCGGCGCTCGAGCAGCGGCCCGCGGACCCGGCGGTGGTCAGGCACCTCCGGATCTCGCTGTCGATCGAGTCGGCGGCGTTGCTCGGGGTGATCCTGCTGACCGCCGTGCTGGTCGGATCTGCCACTTGACCTTCCAGTCGACTGGAAGGTGTACAACGGGAGCATGACGATGCAAGACACTCATCGTCCGGGTTCCGAACCCGGCGATCACCCGACGGAACACAGCGTGCACGGCCACGACCGACATGCCGGCCACGACCAGCACGCGGGGCACGACCACCACCACGACCACCACGACCACCACGACGGCCACGACAAGCACGCCGGCCACGACCCGGAGATGTTCCGGCGACTCTTCTGGTGGAACGTCGTCCTCGCGATCCCCGTCCTGGTGTTCTCGAAGCAGATCCAGGAGTGGTTCGGGTACTCGATCGACGGGGATTGGGCGGCGTGGCCCGCGCCACTGATCGGCACGGTCATCTTCGTGTGGGGCGGTCAACCCTTCCTGAAGGGGGCGGTGTCGGAGGTCCGCGACCGACAGCCCGGCATGATGCTGCTGATCGCCTTGGCGATCACGGTCGCCTACGTGTCGTCGCTCGCGAGCTCGCTCGGTTGGGGCGACCTGAACTTCTGGTGGGAACTCGCCGCGCTGATTGTCGTCATGCTGCTCGGGCACTGGCAGGAGATGAAGGCGATCGGGCAGGCACAAGGTGCGCTCGCCGCCTTGGCGGAGCTACTGCCCGACACCGCCGAACGAGTCACCGACGTCGGCGTCGAGGACGTCGCGATCGCGGCCCTCGCCGTCGATGACGTCGTGCTCGTGCGGCCGGGCGGCCGGGTGCCCGCCGACGGCGTGATCGTCGACGGCGAGGCGCACTTCGACGAGTCGATGATCACCGGTGAGAGCCGTTCGGTGCACCGTGGCGACGGCGAGCGGGTCGTCGCCGGCACCGTCTCGACCGACTCGTCGGTGCGGGTGCGGATCGACGCCGTCGGTGACGACACGGCGCTGGCGGGCATCCAGCGGCTGGTGAGCGATGCGCAGTCGTCGCAGTCGCGGACGCAGGCGCTGGCCGACCGAGCGGCGGCAGCGCTGTTCTACCTCGCCGCAGGTTCGGCGATCGTCACGATGCTCGTGTGGTCGTTACTGGGGGAGCCGTCCGACGGCGTGATCCGCACCGTCACCGTGCTCGTGATCGCCTGCCCCCACGCGCTCGGCCTGGCGATCCCGCTCGTGATCTCGATCTCGACGGCGAGCGCGGCGAACGCCGGCATCCTCGTGAAGAACCGCTTGGCGCTCGAGCGCATGCGGACCGTCGACGTGGTGCTGTTCGACAAGACCGGCACGCTGACCCGAGGCAACCATGCCGTCGTCGATCACGTGGCCGTCGCCGGGGTCGACGCCGACGAGATGCTGGCGCTCGCGGCTGCGGCCGAGTCCGACAGCGAGCACCCGGTCGCCCGGGCAATCGTCGCTGCCGCCGAAGAACGTGGCCTCGCCGTCGCTGCCGCCGCCGACTTCGCGGCGATCACCGGGCGTGGCGTGACGGCGACCGTGAACGGTACGAGCGTGTCGGTCGGCGGCCCGGCGCTGCTCGAACACCTCGACCTGGCCGAACCGGACGAACTCGCCGACACGACCGACCGGTGGAGCGACGGTGGCGGCTCCGTGCTGTACGTCGTCGCCGACGGCGACGTCATCGGAGCGCTCACCGAAGCCGACGAGATCCGACCCGAATCACGTCTCGCGGTGGACGACCTCCACGATCGGGGGGTGCGGGTCGCGATGATCACGGGCGACGCACGACAGGTCGCCGACGCGGTGGCCCGCGAGTTGGGCATCGACGAGGTGTTCGCCCAGGTGCTCCCCGAGGACAAGGACGCCAAGGTCGCCGAACTGCACGACCGCGGCCTCGCTGTCGCGATGGTCGGCGATGGCGTGAACGACGCACCGGCCCTTGCCCGTGCCAACGTCGGCATCGCGATCGGCGCCGGCACCGACGTGGCCATCGAGTCCGCCGGTGTGGTGCTCGCATCCAGCGACCCGCGATCGGTCACCGGTGTGATCGATCTCTCGCGGGCCAGCTACCGCAAGATGCGGCAGAACCTCGTCTGGGCGACCGCCTACAACCTGCTGGCGATCCCGGTCGCCGCCGGCGTGTTCGAGTTCGCCGGCATCACGATGCCACCCGCTGCGGCGGCCGTGGCGATGAGCCTCTCGACGATCATCGTGGCTGCGAACGCCCAGCTGCTCAGGCGGCTGGACCTGCGTCCGGCGACACTGCGGAACGGAGGCGATCATGCGGATCGGTGAACTCGCATCGCAGGCGGGGGTCAGTACGAAGACGATTCGCTACTACGAGTCGATCGGCCTGCTCGACGAGCCGGAGCGGACCCCGTCGGGCTATCGCGACTACACGGAGGAGGCCGTCGACCGGCTCGGCTTCATCCGGGACGCCCAGGCGAGCGGCCTCACGTTGGCCGAGATCACATCGGTCATCGAACTCAAGAGCGCCGGGGAATCGACCTGCGAGCACACGCGCGACCTCCTCCAACGCCATCTCGCCGACCTCGATGCCCAGATCATGCGGCTGCAGGCGACACGCGACCAGATCGCGCAGTTGACGAGCAGGGCCGAACAGCTCGATCCCGTCGACTGTGTCGACGACCAGCGGTGCCAGGTCATCGCCACCGGAACCGGCACGTAGCAGACGACCTGACCGCCCGGTCGGGCAGAAGGCTCAGGGGAGTCCACCGTCACAGAGCATCGGGTTCGGTCGCACCTGTGCGCCGATCGACCAGATCTGTCCGTCGATCGGCGCCCGGAAGAACAACCCCAGTTCGTCGGACTCGATGAAGAGTTGGTCGATGGTGTCGTGCTCGTCGGTGAGCGACATCTCCTCCATCGGATCGTCGCAGCGTGGTGCGTACACCGTCGCGTGCAGTTCGGCGGCGTCGGCGGCCGTCATCCCGATCCTCAATCCGTCGGGGGTGGTCGCGGTCGCGGGTGCTCCGGTCGGCGTCCACTCGGGGAGGACGAACCGGGCTTCGTCGTCGTCGCCGGTCTCGATGTCGAACGGGCGGGCCAGCTCGTACGAGGCGAAGAAGAGTTCGTTGCCACCCTGGAAGTCGACGCGGAGTTCGCCCCACTGCGCCGTTGCGAGCGTGCCGAGGCCCGGTTGGAAGGTCGGGTCGCTGACGAAGTCGGGCGGGCCGAGCACATCGGTGAGGATCGCCACGGTCTCGCCCATCGGGGCGTCGAATGCCACCAGTCCGAGCCCGTCGGCTGCGAGCACCAGGCCATCGTCGATCGGCGCGGCCGTGGTCGGCGCGGCCGTGGCCGGCGCGGTGGTGTCGGGCGGTTCGGTGGTCGCGGTCGTGGACGAGGGAGGCGGCGGCGGGGGAGGCGGGGCGATCGTGTCGGTCGCGTCGGCTTGATCCTCGGTTGCCGGCTCGCTGGTGGTCGGGGAGGTCTCGTCGCCGACGTCGAGGTCGCCGATGCCCAACTCCTCTGGGGTCCCGAAACCGGCGGCAGCGAAGTCGTCGACCGTGTCGGCCACGGCGGCGATCACCGTTGAATCGACGAGCTGTTCGTCGACCTCGAACAGGCCGCCGCAGAACGAGCACGGCGCCGCGAAGTCGAATCGCAGCTCGTCGACGGCGATTTCACCGACGGTGGCGAGGTACCCGCAGAACCGGATCGTGACCGTCTGGCTGGGCTCGATCTCGCCACGGCGCGGCACGGTCCCGCAGTCCACCAGATCGCTGCCCGCTCGCTCGAACGTGCCGTCGAAACGGTCATCCAGACGCGTGGCCCAGATCGTCTGGTTGTACTCGCGGTGGTTCTCGACCTCGAGGTACAGGGTCGCCTCGATGCCGCTCGTGTTGACCGGATCGCCCGTCTCGGGACGATCGATCGTGGACCCGACGTATCGAACGGTCATCGCATCGTCGACCAGGGTGGTTCCGGTCGGGATGGGCGCCCCCAACGCGCAGCCGACCCGGTCGAAATCGTCGGTCTCGCAGCGCTCCTCGATCGAGAGCGGCAGCTCCAGCCCGGTGCCGTCGCCGGCCGGGTCGTCACCGCCGCCGCATCCCGCCATCACCAGTAGCGCACACGCGCTGAACTTACCGAGTTTCATCCTGCTCCTCGCCGGGTCGAGCCGCCATTGCTGGTCCCAACTGTCTCAGATGTGCATGCATGGCACCGAACCGACCAAGCCCAGGTGGACGACCGAACGGAGCGACCGGGCCCACTGCGTTCGGTGATCAGACGGCGGATTCGAGGGCGGTGTCCGGGTGGCGTCGTGCGTCGAGGCGAGCGAGAACCGGGGTGGCAGCGACGCCGTGCACGACGATCGAGACAAGGATGGTCATCACCGCGATCGCCCACACGACGCTCGCAGCCGGGAATCGCTCCTCGTTGACCGCGTGGGCGAGGTAGTAGATCGTGCCCATGCCGCGGATGCCGAAGAACGCGATGGCGCTCCGGGCGGCGGCGCCGTGCGGGCTTCCGATGAGTCCGATCCAGCCGGCCAGCGGGCGAACGACGATCACGATCGCGACCGCGAGGGCGAATCCGGCCGGCGTCAGCGACCTCAGCGCACCGTCGACCGCAGCACCGCCGAGGAGGAGCAGGAACAGGATGGACGCCAGCTGCTCGAGGGTCTCAGCGAACTCGTGGAGACGTTCGTGGTAGTCGTGGTCGAGTTCGGAACGGCGGATCACGACGGCAGCGACGAACACCGCCAGGAATCCGTAGCCGTGCACCAACTCACAGATGCCGTACACGGCGAGTGTCGCCCCGAGCGCGACGAAACCCTGTTGCGTGCGGGCGAGCGCGTACTGCGACCGGCGGTTGAACATCGCCCAACCGATCAACCGGCCGAGCACCACGCCGGTCAGCAGGCCGACCGACAGTTTGACGACGACATCGTCGATGACCCACCCCACGAACCAGCTGCCGCCGGCGGCGATCGCGATCGCGAGGTTCGTGATCGGGAACGCGAGGCCATCGTTCAATCCGGCCTCCGAGGTGAGCGCGAAGCGGACCTCGTCGTCGGCGTCGTCGGCATCGCCGTCGGCGCCGGGTCCAGCCAGTTGGACCTCGGACGCGAGCACCGGGTCGGTGGGGGCGAGCACCGCGCCGAGCAGGATCGCCGTGGCGACCGGCAGGCCGATCACGCTGCCGGCCAGTACGGCGATCGCCACGACCGTGAGCGGCATCGTCACTGCCAGGAGCCGCCACGTCGTGGCCCAGGACCGCCACCCGGGGGAGCGGCGCAGTTTCAGACCCGCACCCATGAGCGACACGATCACGACGAACTCGGTGAGGCGCTCGGCGGCCACATCGTCGGCATACGGGCGTGGCCCGTCGAGCGACAGGGGCAGCGAGAAGATCAGCATGCCGATCCCGACGATCACGATCGGGAGCGAGACGGGTAGCCGCGCGATTGCGTTCGGCAGCACGGCCGCACCGAGCACGGCGATCCCCAACACGGCGAGCAATAGCGGATAGGCGCCCATACGACGCCGACCCATACCCGCATTCACACCACGGCACGCCTCGGTGTTGCCGGGGCGAACGGAGCGAACCGGGTTCGCTCCGTTCGGCGGCGTCGAGTCGTCGGGATGGGGAGATTCGAACTCCCGACCCCCTGCTCCCAAAGCCGAAAATGACCAACATCAGCCAGTTTCGAGATGTATCAATCGATGCCGAAATGTGTCAATGAACTGGGGTGATGCGCGGACGGGCTGACACCGTCCGGACCGGTTGAAACAGCCTGGCGCACCCTGGATTGATACATCTCTGATACATCGATTTCGTCGTCAGCGACGTCTGCGACCCCCTGCACGGCCAGATCGGGACGCGGCCTCGCGGCTCGCGATGTATCAGATTGCATCGATGTATCAGATCCGTCGGCGCGACCGCCTGTCAGATGGCGGGTTCGCCGAGTCGACCAGTCGGGCTGACCTACCAATCGACTCGGCTCAGCTGTCGGGTCGATGAAGCCCTCGGCGGAGTTCGTTGAGTTCGGGGAGAGCCTCGCGGTCCTTCGCTCTGTCGGCGCTGATCTTCGATTCGATGATGTCGTCGAGCGAGGCGACGGGAATGCGCAACTCGCCCGTCGGGGCGAACGTGGCACGCGCTCGAAGCGTGTCGTATGAGACTGATTCGCCGGCCGCATCGGGGATGCCGCTCAGGAAGTCGACGCTGCCGCTGTCAGTTCGCCAGGTCGAGGCAGCGGTCCGAGCGAAGAAGTCCGGATGCAACAGTTGCTGGGACAGTTCGACTGCTGCCGCGTCGTCGACACCTTCGATTCGCAGGCGCGGGTTGCCCATCTGTCTGAGTGCGTCGCAGACCCGTCGGTGATTCTCGACTGTCTGGTGGGCCACGCAATCAACATCTCGGGTCGCACGTTGGGCACCCCACAGAATCGCCGCGCTGCCGCCGACGACGACGTACTCGACGCCGTGATCGTCGAGCGCCTGGAAGATCTTCGTCTCGTCGAGCTCGCCGTACTCGTCGGCCGGTTCGGTCACGTCGCCAGGAGGCCCTCATCGCGGAGTTCAGCTGCGAACGCTTCGAGGTCGGCAGCGGTTCGCAACTCCCGGCCGTCGTTCGTCCGCGTGACATCGTCGGCCGTTGGGCCTTCTTGGGCTTCGAACCGGTGGCCGATCGCTTCTCGCGACGCGGGCAGTCCAACCGGCTGGGCCCGGAGTTCTCGGCCGCACGCGTGGAGCAGTCGGTTCAACGTCTCAACGCCAGGGTCGACCAACCCGTTCTCGTACCTCGAGATGGTCGGCTTCGAGCTGCCCGCGCGCTCAGCGAGCTCGGCCATCGTCAGGCCAGCGGCTTGCCTGGCCTCCCGAATCAGCTCTGCTGCCACGCCCATGATGGGATGTTATCAGATCACACAACCGCCGGGTCGTTGCGGGGCTGAAGGGTCGACCGGTCAGTTCTCGGTCGAGCTTTCCGAACCCGGGAACTGGAAGGCCACGACTAACGTCAAAATCGTGATGCGCAGACGTATGGGAATCGGAGTGCTCGCTGCCATGGTGCTCGTCGCAGCCTGTGGAGGCGACGACGTCGCGGATCGAACGCCTGAGTCGGTTGCCGATTCGCACCCGGACGGGCCGGCTGATGAGCAGTCCACGGTCGTAACGACCGAGCCCTCTGAAGACATATCTGACGAAGCGTTGCCGCTGCGGTTCGGTGCGTTGTCAGAGCGGTCGGTCGATGGTGGAGCGGATGGTCGGAACGCGACGGCAGCCATCGCAGGGATGAACGAGTTCGCCGTCGACCTCTATCGCGTCGTGGCCGCCGACGAAGCTGGAAACACGGTGGTGAGCCCGTACAGCGTCACCTTCGCGCTCGGGATGATCTACGCGGGCGCCCGAGGGCAGACCGCAACGGAGATGGCTGACGTCCTCCACGTTGGCGACCTGGAACCGGAAGCGTGGCACGAAGGCATCAACGCGTACGACCTCACGTTGGATGCACGCACGGTCGGAAGCCCCACGGTGTGGACCGCTGCCAACAAAGTGTGGACGAAGCCGGGTCTCGCGTTGCTCGACGACTACCTGGACGTGCTGACCGGCGCGTACGGCTCGCCTCTGGCGGAGGCTGACTTCGGTGCCGACCCAGAGGCGATGCGCAATCTGGTCAACGGCTGGGTCGAGGAACGAACGAACGACCTGATCCCAGAGCTGTTCCCGCCTGCGTCGTTCGACGGGTCGACGCAGATGGTGTTGGTCAATGCCGTTGCGCTGGATGCGCCATGGGAGTTTCCGTTCGATCCGGCAGCGACGCGCACGGAGCCGTTCACGCGCGCCGACGGCTCGACGGTGAACGTACCGATGATGCACTACGACGAGTTCCTGCCGTCGGCGTGGACGGAGGACGCCCTGGCGGTGGAGGTGCCCTATGGAGGTGGTGCACTGTCGATGGTGGTCATCGTCCCGAACGACCTCGCTGCATTCGAATCCGAGTTGACGACCGAGTCACTCGCTGCGGTGATCGATGGCATCACCGACGGCGGTATCCATCTGTCATTGCCGAAGTGGACCGCTCGCACCCACGTACAACTCAACGACGTTCTGACCGGGTTGGGTATGCCGGCAGCGTTCGGTGGCGGCGCTGACTTCTCCGGCATGACGGAGGGTGGCGGACTCTTCCTCGACCAGGTCGAACACGAAGCGGTCGTCGAGGTCGACGAGCAAGGCACACGCGCCGCCGCCGCGACCGGAGGTGAGATGGCGGACTCGCACGGACCCACGATCGAGGTCAACCGCCCCTTCCTGTACCTGATCCGTGACCGAGGCGCAGGAACGATCCTCTTCATCGGTCGCGTCACCGACCCGGCCGTGGTTCCCTGAAGAACGGGTTGGACCAGGCACTGGGCGGACGGTGAACTCCGGTCCCTGGAAGAAGCGTGCGTCCGTCAACTTGACCGCGAGAACGCCACGGTGACCTTCAGATCCAACGCTCCGGCGACCTTCTGGAGGCTCGTGAGCGTCGCGCCGGTTCCCCCGGCTTCGAGTCGAGCGACGGCGGCTTGGCTCGTCCCCATCCGTGCTGCCAGCTCGCGTTGAGTGAGGCCGGCCGCTTCTCGGGCGGTGCGCACTTGGTCGCCGACCTCGATGGCGAGTCGCGTGGCGTCGTAGGTCTGATCGAACTCGGCTCGCTCGTCGGCGGTCAGAGCGGCGAGGTGTCGTCGCTTCACGTCATCAATCGTTGTTTGCTTCATCAGAAGTCCTCCTCGATCGGGTCGAAAGTTCAACGGACCGGTTGACATCAAAGATGATGTCACGTGCTGCGAGGCGTTCGCAGGATTGTCATGCAACGAAAGCGGCGGTCGTGGTGCTTTCACGTCGTGATGGACTCTGCTCGATGTGACCGTTGTGGGAGCGCCGGCCTCGCGCCGGATCTGCTCACCGTCGCCGAGGTCGTCGTCGTCCTGCGGATCAGCCGGACGAAGGTCTACGAACTCGCCGCTGAGTGGCGGACGACCGACGGTCACTCTGGCATTCGGTCGGCCTTCGTCGGTGGACAGATCCGATTCCCACGGCTCGCGATCGAGGAGATCGTCGGCGGACCACTGACATGGCCTCCGGTCATCGTCGACGCGTTCGCTGACGATCCCGACCCGACAGCCCGGCCAACGCTGACCGGACCGACGGCCGCCCGTCGCGCCGCACCTCGCCGACTCCGCCAGGTCTGAGGCCTCCCATGCACGACACCTCACGTCAACCATCACACTTCAAGAACAGACAAGTGCCCGCGGGCGGGGGAGGGGCGCCGTGCTGCGGGTGACGACGCTCTACGCATCATCGGCTGCGGCGTCGGCCGGCTACTACACGCAGTACCTGACCGACGCGCCCGGCGAGCAGCCCGGCATCTGGTGCGGCAGGCAGGCCGACCTGCTCGGGCTCGGCGGCCCGGTGAACGGCGAACAGCTGCAGGCGCTACTCGAGGGCCGTGACCCAGTTTCTGGGACACCGCTCGGGATGTCGCTCGTCGACCGGGTGACAAAAGATGGCGGCACGGTGCGCGCCGTCGCTGGGTTCGATGCGACGTTCTCGGCGCCGAAGTCGGTGAGTGTGCTGTGGGCGCTCACCTGTGACGCCGGCTACCTCGAAGCGCACGACGCCGCGGTGACCGCAGCGCTCGGTTACCTGGAACGGTTCGGATCGACCACCAGGATCCGATCGAACGGTCGCCGGCTGCACCCTGACTCGCAGGGCTTGATCATGGCGACATTCCGTCAGTCGACGTCACGGGCCGACGACCCACAACTCCACACCCACGCCGTCATCTCAGCAAAGGTCCAAACCGCTGAGGGCCGATGGCTCGCACTCGACGCCCGGTTCCTCAAGAAGCACCAGCGGATGCTCGGTGGCCTCTATCAGTCGGTGTTGCGATCGGAACTCGCCAACCGCTTCGGGGTCGCGTGGCAGCCGATCGAGAACGGGCAGGCCGAGATCGCCGGCATGCCAGCACAACTGTTGGAGCAGTTCTCGAAGCGCACCGTCGAGGTCGAGCACGCGCTCGACGACAAGCTCGACGACTTCCGCCAACGGGAGGGACGCGACCCGACCAGCATCGAACGAGCAGCACTCACACGCCAAGCCGCCGTCGACACCCGCAGCCGCAAGACGGGTCACGGTGTCCCGGATCTGCAGACACGGTGGCAACGCGAGGCCAACCGTCTCGGGTGGTCCGCCGAAGATGTCGATCGCCTCGTGTCGAAGCCGAGCCTCGATGAAGCACATGCACCGGCTGTCACCGTCGCCGGTGTCGTCGATCAGCTCTCCGCTCGCGGGTCGACGTGGGCGCGAGCCGACGTCATGCGCACGATCTGTGATCTCCAACCGGCTGTGCCGAACATGTCAGCCGACCGATGGCTCGCCGCACTCGAACGAGCGAGTGACCGGATCATCGACGAGTGCGCTCAACTCGACCCGGAGGTCATGAACCGTCAACGAGCGTCCGACGGTCGATCGGAGTGGCTCGAACCGATCGCAGCGAATCTGACGTCCGACATGATCCTCGACGAGGAAGCCCGCGTATTCGCGTGGGCGCTCGACGCCGAGATTAACCAGCCGCAACCATCGGACACCGTCGACACGACCGGGCTCGACGTACTCCAAGCCGACGTCGCAGCAGCAGTCGCCGGCCACGACCGGCTCGTCCTCGCCGTCGGGCCGGCAGGGACCGGCAAGACCACCACCCTGCGAGCCGCCGCCAACGACATCTGGCGAGCCGACCGCATCGTGTTCGGCCTCGCACCATCTGCCAAAGCAGCTCGCGTACTCGAACGCGAGACCGGCATCCCCTCGGACACCGTCCACAAGCTCCTGTACGAACATCTCCAAACCGAGCGGCCGCCGAACGCCCGCTACCAACTCCCACCCGGAGCGACCGTCATCGTCGACGAAGCCGGCATGCTCGGAACCGCCAGCCTCGCCCAGCTCGCAGCGCTGGCCGAGCAGCACCGGTGGCGAGTCGTGCTGATCGGCGACCCACACCAGCTCCAAGCGGTCGGACGCGGCGGCATGTTCCACGAACTCTGCGCGACCGGCCGCACGCTCGAACTCCAGAAGATCCACCGGTTCACGAACGCTTGGGAGGCCGCCGCGTCCCTCCAACTGCGACACGGCGATCCCGACGCGATCGACACCTACATCGACCAAGGCCGCATCTGTGCCGGCCCCTTCGACGAGCACATCGACGCCATCGCCGGCGCCTGGATGTTCTTCGACGGCAACGGCGACTCAGTCGCGATCACAGCATCGACGAACGAGCACGTCGACCGAATCAACCAAGCCATCCAGCGTCGCCGGTTCGCCGGCCACCGAATCGACCCAGCCGACACGGCCGTCATCGCCGACGGCGCCATCGCCCACGTAGGCGACCGTGTCGTCACACGACGGAACGACCGGACACTCACCACCACGACCGGTGAACCGGTCCGCAACCGCGACCACTGGACCGTGTCGGCAATTCACCCCGACGGATCGATGACCGTTGACTCTCAGCTGGATGCAGGAACGGTCACACTGCCGGTCGAGTACGTACATCAGCACGTTCAACTCGGCTACGCCGCCACCGAACACGGCAACCAAGGCGACACCGTCACCATCGGCATCGAACTCGCCACCCCAGCCACCAGCCGACGCGGCCTCTACGTCGGCGCCACGCGAGGTCGAACGCTCAACATGATCCACGTCGTCACCGAAACCAGCGACCGTGAGGAAGCGAGGTCGGTCCTGCGCGGAATCCTGGCCAACGACCGAGTGGACCTCCCAGCGCTCGCCCAGCGCCGAGAGCTCGCGCAGGCGGTTCCTGCGACATCACCGTCAACCATCCAGCCGAGGTGTGAGATCCCGCCGTGGTTCAACGACGTTCGACAACGCCTCGTCGACGAGATGAACGACTCGATTCGCGCGATCGAAGCCCGCAATGCCGATCGAGCACTTCGTCGAGAGGCAGCCGACGAGGCCCGCGACCTGCTTCCGGCCGCAGCCGCGGATGCCGGCCCGTTCGAAGCGGCCGCTCGTGCCGCAAGCGACGACCGCTACGACGCATGGCGCGATGTCGAGGCGGCGACGCAAGTCGCGGGCGCGGCGGGCCCGCTCCACAGAAGGAGAGATCGGGCAGCGCTGGCCGACGCCAAACTGCGCCTCGACCGGGCCGAGCAAGCCGTTGCGAGTGCGGAAGAACGGGCCCGGCCAACTCGAGAACGAGTGAACGCCCTTCGTCAAACGATCAAAGACGAGTACGACCGCACGGGCGACATCCTGCACCAGTGGGCCGACCATGACGGGCGCATCGACCGCTCACGGCGGACCGTTGAAGCACTCGATACCTGGCAGCACTGGGCAGCCGGCGACGATCTCGCACTCGACCAAGTCGTCGCAACGCTTGAAGTGCTTCGCAGTGAGCGCGACAGCCTCCTCGCAAGTCTCGGAGAAGAACTGAACCTGTGGCTCCAGACTCAGCCCCAGGCAGTCCAGTCGAACGTGCGCATCAGCATCGTCTGGCAAAGGCTCCAGAGATTGAGTTGCCGGGGTGACTGGACGACTTCCGCTGCGGGCCAGGTGTGCATCGCGCCGGGATCATCTCGTGTCCCGGTCGGGCCGAACTCGGTCACCCTTCGCCTGCTCGGCCGGGTGATTGAGTGTCCAAGTTGTGTGGCTGGCCGGAGCGTGAGGGGTGCGCGCGTGGGTCCGTTGGGACGCGATCAGCCAGCCGGTGGTTAGCGCTCGAACGGCTCGAGTGCCGCAACGATGGTTCGTAGGCCATCCGGGCTGCGGTAGGGAAGCTCGGGTGTCGGCGGGCTGAGGCAGTTGTAGCAGAAGGCAGGGTTCACCCTGATGTAGAGGTCATCGACCTCGACGGTCGCCATCCACACGTTCGGCTCGCCAGCGGGGCACTCTCCGGACGTGAGTTCGCCCCACCCATCACGCATTCCGTCGGCGGGTGGGCTGAAGAACTCGTCGGGGATGTGTCGACCGAGCAGCAGCGACGTGCCGGGGCCTTCGATGGGTTCGGTCACGGTGCACGGGGAGTCAAACAGCTCGGCGGTCACGGCGAGCATCTGGTCGGGTTCACTTCCAGATGGCACCGCGGAGAGATCAAACACTTGGATCCGGGCGCCGTCGTAGTCGAGATCGACCATCCCGTCTTGGGTGTACGACCTATACAGCTCCATCGGCGGGAACCCGGGCGGCATGAACGCCCCACCGACCCACCACGGGATGAACGTTGCTTGTTCGAGACCGACCAAACGGTCTTCGTCGATGCCGTCTGGAACAGCGACCGGGCGAAGCATCCGCTCGTGCTGGACGCCGGCCAAGCGAGCGGCCTCGACCGCTGCGCCCGATGAGCTGTCGAATTGCAGCACCGAGACGGCGCCGACCAACGTCCCGGCACGCCAGCCGTGCACCGCGGATGTGTCGGTTGCGGACGCTGCACCTATTGCCTCGGCACCGGGACCGACCGCTTCTGCAAGCGTGCCGATCGGGTCCGCGTTGCAGCAGTCGAGCCCGTAGTAGCGGATCACACCGGCAAACCCGTCGGCCGTCAGAGCCCGGACAGCGAGTTCCTCGGAGGGGAACGACAAGACCAAGCTGTTGACGAACGTCTCGGGCGCCTCGAGTTGGATGAAGCAGCTCTCGATCGCCCCGCCGGCTTCCACAACGAGATCGAGAAACGCGTCGCTGTCGCCCTCGGTGCCCAGCCCGCCACCGCAGTGACTGTCATCGCCGATCGTGGCCCCGTCCGGGCCGTCGGGGAGATGCAGGATCATTCCCGACATCAACTCAACATCTACAGCGTCTGGTGTTGATCGAGGGTCTGAATCCGCCTCGTCTCCGCGGCCAGGTCCCGCTCGGAGTGATGCGACGAATCGGTCGAGTTCATCGCGATCGAATCCGGTAGCGACCACCATCGCGAACGCATCATCGAACACAGACGTGTACCGAGCCTGGTCGTCAGTGATCTCCACGAACCATTCGACCCCGCCCATGACCCGGAGTTCACCCGCAGGATCCATCTGATCGACGTTGCCGAAACCGACGACCACGCCACCATCAGCACCAACACTTGGATCCCGAAACCGTTGACTCAAGTTGCCATCAGTGACCTCGGTCGCGTCAATGACCCAACCGTCAGGCACGTCGGTCGCGACAACGTTCTGTCCCTCAACGATCGACCCCAACGGCAACAACTCAACCGGCGACGTTGTCGCTGTAACCGTCGTCGATGGTGGGCCCGCCGGAGCGGATTCGCCGTCGCGTGCAACGACCGCGAGCACAACCACGAGCCCTCCAATCAGCGCCACGGTCACTGCGGCCACCAGTCCGACACGAACCCGCCGCCTCCGCGACAGGTCTTCCCCGGCAGCGGCCATCGCGTCGTCGACCACCGACTCAGGATCGCGAAACGGTCCTCGCTGTGCGAGACGTTCCAGCTCATCAACGATCATGGCGTGACCCCCTCGTGAAGACGAAGTTCCCGGCGGGCACGAGCAGCGATCTGCCGTACCGCAGGCGAACGAAGATCGAGCAGTGCGGCGATCTGCTCGAAACTGCGACCCTCGACGTAGTGCATGAACAACACGGCCCTGGACCGCGGATCAAGCTTCGTGAGATGGGAAAGATCCGACGGATACGCATCGCGAGCGCTCTGTGCGTCGATTTCAGCCCGCACTCGAACGAGTGCCAAGCGCCGACGACCGAGGCGACGACGCTCGTTCGCTGCCCGGTTCACGATCGATCGACGCAGGTACGCCTCGACGTCATCGACCTGAGCGAAGCGGTCACCGCTCAACGCAGTGACGATCACATCGTGGACCAGATCGTCCGGCGACATGTCGGGCGAACCCACAACCGCCGCGAATCGGCGCAGCGACGGGTACACGGCCAACAGCCGCTCCCGTTCTGCACTCCGCGTCAAGCCCTGCATCACTACTCAAGACACCGCACAGCCCCCGATCGTGACACCAAATCATGATCGCCGCGCACAGCCTGGAGAATCGGAGTCCCGGCACATCCGCTCAGGAACACTCAAGTTCCCCCGGCTACAAGGCCAACGGCTGCCGCCAGTTCGGCGAGGCGAGCGTGATTTCCGGGCACCACAGTTGGGCCGAAGCGTGCGGGTCATCCCGGAACCGACGACGGATTGTCGGGCGGCGATACCGAGCGGTTTGGACGATGGTCCAATGCTTGCGGAGCGCGCCAAGATCGGGCAATCTGCTCGGGTGCCGGACCCAAACAACTACTGGCTGACGGTCTACGCCGAACCACCGCTCGATCGTTTGGAACGGCTGCCAGACGACGCCGTGTTCGCCTGGCTCAATCGCGAGATGCACCGTGTCGGGTCGAAGATCGACTGGACCCGTTTCGCAGATTCTCGTCGTCATTGGTTTGTGTCGTCGGCCGACGAACTACGGGCAGTGCTGGACGAATTCCTTGCGGCTCTGCCCGCCGGGGACCACGTCGACCACGGTGGAGATGCGTTGTCGCCGTTCGACGTACGCATCGAAGGTGCGGAGCTCGCCAGCGTTGTCCAGGCTCTGCTCGCGATTCCTGAGCACCACTACTTCGTCGCGGCGGACCGCTCGTGGGTTGCTGCATTCACGATGGAAGGCGACGTCGACCTCGCGTTCCTGTGAGCGCTTCCGAACTGCCCATGTGCGCTTCTCCTCGCGGGACGAATCGGCGACGCGGCCGAGTGATTACCGGGTGCGCTGCTCGGGCCGAAGCGTGCGGGTAGCGAGAGCCCGACCGGCGGGCTACGGCGCTCGCGCTATGTGCGTCGCTACCCGAACTGTTGTTGCGCGCGTGTGCCGGATCCCGAGCGGGTTGCTGCGGTCCTCCTGGGCGATGATCCGCATGCCTTCGATCAGATGCGTAGCGTGGATTCGGTGAGAGTGGCCGTCGGAGTGGCGTTGACCCTGATGCTCATCGGCTGTGGGGACGGAACGGATCGGCCCGACTCGGACATATCGCCGGATCCACCCACAGGAACGAACGAGGAGGACGAGCCGTGGCCAACCTTGCCGGACGGACCGCCCGACACGTCCGCCACAGCGTTGGCCGCGCTCGACGTGCTGCGGGAATCCTGGGTGTGGGACGAGATGGGCGCGCCCGAGGACGCCAAAGTGTTGTTCCACCAAGTCGACGATCAGATCGCTCTGATCACGTTCCGGGTTGACCCAGAAATCTCGTTCGAGGGCTGGTTGCCGAATCATGTCGCCGCTGACGTTCCCGTGTACAACATCGGTCTCCCACGTCCGAACCGGCCCGATTGCTCGTTCCAATACGACGGCGGAGAACAGCGTGTCGCACGGGTCTACCCATATGTGATCGAGATCGGCATCACGTTTGCCGCTGTCGTGAATCTGGCCGACGGTTGCGTGGCCAGCATCGATTTCCCAGAGCCTCCGAAACCGAACGCCGACCCCCAGCGTGGCGACTTCACAGTCCGTTACAGCAATGGCTACGAGAGCGAGGAGCCGACCGGACCCGGCGACTGACAAGGGTCGAGGGGCACCGTCTGGGATTCACGGTTCCGGGCAGATGATGGCTTCGCTGACTCGCCAGGTCGTACCGCCGTCGCCGGTGAGCTTGATCACCGCCTGGGAGCGGCCCTCCGCGTCAACGAGGTTGGCGATCGGGTCGAAGGGGGTGGCGACGAGCTGGAGTTCGGCGATGTCGCTGCGCTCACCAGCCGCTCGTGTGAACCAATCCGTGACCGCCTCGGCGATGCTGGGGAAGGTGGCACCGTCGTCGTACTGCTCAACGCTTGGCTCGCTCGACTGGCTCGTGCAGTCGAGCGAATCGGTCGGAACCGAGCCTTCTGCGAGGGCGTTTGCGCCGGTGGTGGCGAGCGTGAAGCACGCCTCGAGGAGCGGGACGTCGGCGGTCGCATCGGTGCGGAGGTAGATCTCGACGATCATCACTCCGTCGACGTTCGGGACGAGCAGGCCCTGTCCGGTCTGTGACGCCGCGGGCACCATGTCGCCGGTGCCGCCGGGTGGGTTGATCCACCACCAGGGCTCGATCACGTCGTCGGCCACTGCCTCGCCTCCGACCGTGACGATCTCACCCGGGGTTGCCGACAAGTCGGCCCGATCGAGCCGGCACGAGCCCAGCGGGTGTGTCGGCGCGTCCACACCGGCCGCCGACACGGTCAGGCCCTCGACGGCCGGGGTCCCGCCGGACTGCGCCATCGCAGTTTCGATCGCATCCGCCCACACCTCGCCGACGACGCGGTCGGACAGTTGTGCGCGCTCGACGCCGTATGGGAACGAGGTCGACAAGCCGTCGGCGTGGACGAACTCGACGAAGTAGCGCGTGCCCTCGCTCAGTCCGTCGAACGAGGTCTCCTGATCGACAGCACGGGCAGCGTCCACGAGGCGTGCGATCACCTCCGGGTCGTCGATCGTCGCGAAGCGTGTCGTGCCGTCGTACTCGCTGTTGATACCGATCGCGACCACTTCGTCGTCGAGCGCATTGGTCAGCGAGAGCGAGTCAGGGGATCGGAACACCGCGACCTTGCCGCGGGACACGGTGGCAAGTGCCTCGTCGACGCGCCGCGTGCCGAACCGGCGGACCTCGCTCCCGTCGGGGATGCCGGTCGCGAACACCCCATCGCCGAGCTGCTCCGCAGCGACGTAGCAGTCCCACGGCCCGTCGACCGTCCCGACGACCTCGCCGAGCTCACTCTCCTCGGGTGCCGGGCTGTTCCAGTCAGGCCGATACCAAACACCGTCGACCACGAGTCCGCCAGCACAGTCCGCGGCGGCGCCACTGGACGATCCGAGCGCACCGCCGTCGTCGCCGTCGCCGCCGTCGCCGCCGCATGCCGTGAGCCCGAGGGTCGCCGCGAGCAGGGAGCCGATCAGGAGACGTGAGCGCCGCATAAACATCTGACGTCCGACGATACGCCGTTGTTCCCGAACGACCGCAGGACCATCGGGTCGGGTCGTCGTCACCCACCACTGTCGATATGCGCTGTGAGTATCACCTGGCCGGTCGGCTGAGGTCGGCCAGGGTGGGTGCCGGCCTACTCGTCGATACCTCTCGCATCTACCCCGATCTCGATCTGCGCAACGGACCAGTTGTCCAGGCCGAGACTGATCCGCTCACGATCTCTCGTAAACATCGCCGCCAAGATGTCGTCGCACGGCGATGAGTCGTCGAGGCAGCCCCTGTCGATCGTCGCCTCACTCCATCCGGAAAGCTGGTCGTGATACGCCTCGATCAGCGAATCTGGAGTGTAGAGGTCGGTATCGACCGACGCGACGATTCGAGCACTGCTGCGGTCGTCGCCGAACAGGCACGTATCACCGCTGCAGTAGCTCCCGTGTTCTTCGCTGATCACGTCGACGCCGTCGAGGTTCGGCAGTTCGTCGAGGATCGCGCGGTTCTCGTCTTCGTACCCTCCGGCGCATCCGACGAGTACAAGCGTCGAGCATGCTGCGAAGAGAAGGCTGCAGCCTCTACGCATAGCTGTCACGGTATCCGTCAGAGCTCGCGATGATGCCGGGGCTGCCGGGGACTACTCGCAGTACGGACGTAGTCTGCATCGGCTCAGATCCGGCACACCGATCGGTCGCTCGCACCCACGCGATAATCCCGAGCCGAGAACCTCACCCAAGCGAGGGATATCCGGCCTCTTGTCATAGTTGACGGTGATCCGGGGGCTCGGCCAGCCTTTGGGTCGGGGTTCTGGATGGTTCGCTCGGTATTCCGGCTGCCCGACGCGTTGTAGCGCGGCGTGGCTCTGCTTTCGGCTTGCGGCCTGAACCTCGAGACGGGGTCGTGGCTGAAGAGAGGTCTGCACAGCTCAAAGAGGCGTTGCCCTGCTCCGTCGCACAACCTGCAACGAGAGAAGGGAATCTGTGATGTTGAACGAAGTCGTGATCGGTCTCGATCCGCACAAGGTGTCGAACACGATCGTCGTGTTGGAACGCGACGAGACGTTGTTAACGAGACGCCGATTTGTCCATGACGACGACGGCCTGGCCGCGATGTTCGCGGCGGTGGCCGAGTTCCCGAAGCGGGTCTGGGCGGTCGAGGGTGCGAATGGGATGGGCCGCAACATCGCCCAACGGCTTGTCGCCGCGGGTGAGACGGTGATCGATGTGCCGGCGAAGTTGTCGACTCGGGTGAGGGTGTATTCGACCGGGCACGGCACCAAGACCGATCACACCGACGCGGTCGCGATCGCTCGTGCTGCGATCCACTCCAAGCATCTGCGTCGGGTGCAGCCTGACGGTCCGAACGTGGCGTTGAAACTGTTGTCGGATCGACGCACCGAACTCGTGCGGTCACGCACCTCCGCGGTGTGCCGGCTGCACAGGTTCTTGCGCGAACTGATCTCGGGTGGGGCGCGACTGTCACTGTCAGCTGAGCATGCGTTTGACCTGCTCACAGCACTTGAGGTCGACAACGTCGCCGATCAGATGCGGGTTGAGCTCGCGATGGAGTTGATCGACGACATCGCCCGGCTGGATCTGAAGATCGATGAGATCACCAAGCGCATCAACGCCACCGTGAAGGCGTCGGGCACCACGTTGACGCGGGTGTATGGGGTCGGGCCGATCAACGCTGCGTTGATTCTCGGTGAGGTCGAAGACGTCTCCCGTTTCGCCACCCGTGATCACTTCGCGAGCTACTGCGGGACCGCCCCGATCGCAGTGTCATCCGGTGATGTGAACCGGCATCGACTGTCACGTTCCGGGAACCGTCAACTCAACCGAGCCATCCACATGGCTGCGGTCACCCAGATCAGATTCGACACCCCCGGACGGGACTACTACCGCCGCAAGATCGCCGAAGGCAAGAGCCGCCTCGAAGCACTCCGCTGTCTGAAACGACGTGTGACCGACGCCGTGTGGCGCCAACTCCAAGTCGACCGGCAAGACGACCAAACCCAAGACGACACCTGGCCACGCCGGCCATCGACACGACAAGGTGAACCGTCGTATCGGTCACCAGCGACACTGCGGATGAACGGCAAGCCGATGCAACCACGACCGACCCCGGTCTAACCTCGGCGTCGGGTTCGGGGTGTGGCCGCAACGAAGAATCAGCCTCGAGGTGCGAGCTGATCACGCGGACGGCACACGCCAACAGACGTCCTCATATGCCCACCCCGAACCCACCTCTTGACAGAGAGGAGCCGAAGTGTTGGAGGTCGGCGGGAGAAGGGGGCGCTGCATAATCACGCCATTCAGGGTCGCCTGAGTCGTTCGACGACGGCCGCCTGGCTGTTCGGCAGGGCATGGGCGTAGGTGTTCATCAGCATTTCGGGACTGTGGCCGAGCAGGTCGGCGATAGCCCTCAATTCGCCGAGGTCGCTGGCACCTTGAACCATGTGAGACGCCGCCGTGTGGCGGAGGCCGTGGGACGTCAGCCGAGGCAAGCCGATGTTGTCGACGATCCTCGCCAGCGCGCGGTCGTAGGAGCGGGGGAGCACCAACCCGCCCTGCCGCGTCGTGATGATGAGGTTGTTGTCCTCCCACTCGCTGCCGGCCGCGAGCCGCTCGGCTGCCTGTTCGGCTCGGCGCTTGGCGAACACGCGCATCGTGTCGTCGTCGATCGGGATCGTGCGCCTCGATCGTTCGTTCTTGGCGTTTCCCCACGCAGCACCGGTGTTCGTCGCGACCAGGCTCTCGTCGATCCGTAACGTGCTCGCCTTCGTGTCGACGTCGTCCCATCGCAACGCGAGCACCTCGCTGCGACGCAGCCCGTAGAGCACGCCGATGCGGAAGGCGATCGCCCAGCGATGGTCGGCGGTCACGGCGAGGAAGCGGTCGACCTGTTCGGCGGTCCACGCCACGGTCTCCTTCTCCTTCACCGGCTTCGCCACCACACGAGGCAGACCAACTCGAGCAGCAGGGGAGCGCGGGATCAAACCCTCGTCGACCGCCTCGGACAACGCCGCCCGCAGCACTGTGCGACAGATCTGCACACTGCGCTTCGACAAACGGCCACCGGCGGCGAGCGCGTCGATCCACCGTGCGACGTCCGCTCGATCCAGCGTCGCAAGCGGGATCGCACCCAACCCGTTCTCGATGTGGGGGATCGCCCACTCGTACTGCTGCTGCGCCTTCTCGGTGATGTCGGTCCGGCCGGCGACGTAGCGGCGAACCAACCAACTCACGGTGCCTCGTTCGGTCGAGCGGTCGTCTGCCTTCATCGACCGGGCAGCGGTCGTCGCGGAGCGTTGCGACGGGTACGTCCCGACCTGACGAGGCCGGTGCTTGC
This sequence comes from Ilumatobacteraceae bacterium, assembly GCA_033344875.1. Classification (NCBI taxonomy): domain Bacteria; kingdom Bacillati; phylum Actinomycetota; class Acidimicrobiia; order Acidimicrobiales; family Ilumatobacteraceae; species Ilumatobacteraceae bacterium. The sequence goes on from JAWPMO010000001.1 coordinate 421,239, forward strand.
CGGTCACCGTGTCGATGCCGTCGACGCGCACGACCCACTTGTCGCGCTGTTTGCGGACCGTCGGCTGCCCCGTTGCCTTCCACCCCATGTCGTCTCCGAGCACTCGTCGTGCCTCAGAGTCTGATACATCGCTGATACATCGTCAACCCGGCGACTCGATCGCCGGTGGAAGACACCAGCTAGATCCAGTCGGGATGGGGAGATTCGAACTCCCGACCCCCTGCTCCCAAAGCAGGTGCGCTACCAGGCTGCGCCACATCCCGTGATTCGGGCGAAAGCGTACCGGGCGTCAGCCGTCGCGGTGGAGGGTGATCGTGTGCCGCTCGCCGTCGGCGGTGACGAACGTGGTCACGAACTGGTTCGGCGTGACGTCGCACACCAGATAGCCGTGGCGATCGAGATCGAGATGGTCGATGCCCGGGTTCAGCCGCTGCAACCAGCGTCGCACGAGACCCGACGGCACCGGAAGTCGCAGGGCGTCGCGCACGGCCTCGGCATAGGTGGTGCCGCTGATCGATGGTGACGTGAACTCGTGCGCGACGGCACCGTCGCCGTCCGACAGTGTCCGTGACCAGCCCGAATGCAGGTCGCCGGACAGGACGACCGAGCGTCCGGCTGCGGCCCGGAGCTTCCCGTACAGCCGTTCACGGTCGGCCTCGTAGCCATCCCACTGGTCGGGGTTGACGACACGTCGCCAGGGCGCCCACCGCAGTGCCGGCCGGGCGGCGAGCGTCATCGGGCCCACCTGGACCTGATTCGCGACGACGAACCAGGGAGCGGCCGAAGTCGCCGCCGCGCCGTCGATCGATCGCCACTGCTCCTCGTCGAGCAGCGAACCCGGGGCACCGTCCTCGGGGCCCGGCCCGTCGACCTCGTTGGGGCGACGTCCGGCGAGTCGGCTGTCGACCAGCAGCAGGTCGACCAGTCCCCGGATGAGCCAGCGTCGATGCAGCCCGTCGGTGTCGCTCATCCGGCGGGTCGGCATCCACTCCATCCACGCCTGCTGACCGGCTCGCCGCCGTTCGGTCTCACCCGGATCGGGCGCATTGTCGACCACCTCGTGGTCGTCCCACACGACGTTCATCGGGACGTCGGCGAGCAGGCGTCGCAACGACGGGTTCGACCGGTGCTGCCGGTAGCGCCGCCGATAGTCGTCGAGCGAGCGGCAGTCCCAAGGAGGGTCGGTGGCGACGCCCTCGGTTGGCATCTCGCCGATCTCGTAGATCGAGTCGCCGAGGTGGAGGAGCAGATCGGGCGTCTCGTCCGCGATCGCATCGAACAGCTCGAAGCCGGGCCACCCCCAACGCGAGCAGCAGGCGACGGCGAACCGGAACCGGTCGGCGTTCTCGGGGAGGGTGCGGGTCCGGCCGCTGATCGTCGCATCGCCGCAGGTGAACGCGAACTCGTAGTCGGTCGCTGGTTCGAGTTCGTCGACGATGACGCGGACGGTGTGGTCGGCCGACGAGGTCGCGTCGACGCGGCCGGACCGGACCACGACGCCGTCGGACGAGGCGAGCTCCCAATCGACCACGGCAGGCCCGGCGCCGACACTGTGCGCCCGGGTCCACAACACGACCGAGGTAGCGTCGACGTCGCCGCTCGCGACACCGGAGGCGAACACGTCACCTGCGACGTCGGCTGGTGAGGAAGGCCGGGTGGTGTCGATGCCACGTGTCTACCCCGTGGATCGCCGCCCGAACCGCCCGCACCGCAGTAGCCCCGGGTAGCCGCACTACGATCGCGCCCATCGATCGCCGACTCGTCGTCCTCGGGCCTTTGGCAGCCTTGGCCCTCGGGCTCGTCGTGCTCGCATCGACCCGTGACACCGAGTCGAAGCGCATCGTCGACCCGGCCCCGACCGCAGAACTCCTCGCGGCGACCGCTTCGGCGAGCGTGCCACCGGGTGGCCCGTTGCCGTCGACGGCCCCCGGCGAGACCGCCGCACCGGCCATCGGCTCCACCACGACCACCTCGACGACGTCCACCGTGCCGGTCACCCTGGCGCCCGACGACGGCAAGACGTCGAGCGAACGCACTCTGGTCGACGCGTTCACCGTGCAGGACGACGACCTGCAACCGAAGTCGATCGTCGCGTCGGGCGACGGGCTGTTCTTCGCGCAGAACATGATGTACCGCCACAACGTCGCGGTCTACGACCGTTCGGGAGCCAAGGTCGGCGCGATCCCCGACGACGTCGTCCCCGCCGACTTCGGGCTCGATTCGTCGGCCCAATTGCAGGGATCACCGGTCGAGGCGGCCTTCACGCCCGACGGCCGGTACGTCTACGTGTCGAACTACAAGATGTTCGGGAGTGGCTACAACCCGGTCGCCGACGACAGCTGCGACCGGGGGAGTTGGGACGACAGCTACGTCTACAAGATCGACGTCGCCACGCTGGAGATCGTCGCGATCGTGCCGACGGGCGCCGTCCCGAAGTTCCTCCAGGTGACGCCCGACGGCACCAAGCTCGTCGTGTCCAACTGGTGCGGCTTCGACGTGTCGATCATCGACACGGCGTCCGACACCGAGCTCGGCCGCGTCGACGTCGGACGCCACCCGCGCGGCATCGCGATCGACAGCGACAGCGAGGTCGCGTACGTCACCGTGATGGGCGAGGCCCGCATCGACGTGATCGGGCTCCAGTCGCTCACCGTGATCCGCTCGATCGAGGACGCCGCCGGCTCGACGCCGCGCCACCTCGTTCTGTCCGACGACGACCGGTACCTGTACGTCTCGAACCACAGGATGAACTCGGTCCGCAAGATCGACCTCCAGGCGAACTCCGTCGTCGGCACGGCGAGCACCGGCACCGAGACCCGCACGATGGCGCTGTCCGACGACGGCGAGAGCCTGTACGTCGTCAACTACCAGGACGGCACGGTCAGCAAGGTCCGCACGAGCGACATGGAGATCCTGCAGACCGTGTACTCGGGTGTGCACCCCGTCGGCATCACCTACGACGCCGACACCCGCCAGATCTGGGTGGCCAACTACGCCGGCAGCCTCCGCGTCTTCACCGACGAATAGGCGAGCCGCCGCTACCGTCACGCGCCATGGCCGACGCACTCAAGGACCACGTCGATGCCGGCGTCGTCGACGACTTGGCCCGTCGCTTCTCGGCGGCCGACAGCGGATTCGATGCGGACGGATTCTGCGAGCGCACCACCCCGCACCTGGACGGCCTGGAACTCAAGGCCCGGGTCGAGCTGATCGCCCGCGAGCTGTGGCGCTCGCTCGGCGACCGTGACCCGGCCGAGTCGCTGTCGGTGCTGGTCGACGTGGCGCGGGCCGAACCGCACGTCGAAGGATGGGCCGCCTGGCCCCTGGCGACCGTGGTCGAGCTGTTCGGACCGGCGTGTCCGAGCGAAGCGCTCGCCGCGATGGAACACGTGACCCAGCGGATGAGCTGCGAGTTCGCCGTGCGCCCGTTCCTGCGCGACCACTACGACGAGACGTACCGCACACTGGCCGAGTTCACCGACCACCCCGACGAGCGGGTCCGCCGACTCCCGTCGGAAGGCACACGGCCGCGGCTCCCGTGGGGCATGAAGGTCCAGCGGCTCGTCGACGACCCTCGGCCCGGCCTCGCACTGCTGCACCGGCTCCGCCACGACCCGTCGGAGACGGTGCGTCGCTCGGTCGCCAACCACCTCAACGACGTCGCCAAGGATCGGCCCGAACTCGTCGTCGAGACGGTCGCCGACTGGATGGGGGAGCCCGAGACCGACCGTCGGATGGTCGCTCACGGCCTCCGCACGCTGGTCAAACGCGGCGACCCGGGCGCGCTGTCGGTGTTGGGCTTCACCACCGAGCCGGAGGTCGAGGTCGAACGGTTCGACGTGACCCCGGCCGCGATCGAGATGGGCGCGCGCATCACCCTCGCCGCCGACCTGAGGTCGACGTCCGCAGGGCCGCAACGGCTCGTCGTCGACTTCGTGATCCACCACGTCAACGCCTCGGGCGCGACGTCGCCCAAGGTGTTCAAGTGGACGACCGTCGAACTCGGGGCGGGGGAGCGTCGCTCGTTGGGCAAGCGCCGGTTGATCCGGCAGGCATCGACCCGGACCTATCGGGCCGGCACCCACCGCGTGGAACTCCAGGTCGCCGGTCGGGTGCTCGCTGCGACGGCGTTCGACATCAGGCTCGGCGAATAGCGTGCAGCGGGTGGAGCGGTCGTTCTTCCATCAGGTGCAGGACGTGTTCGAGGGGTTCGTCTCCGACGTCCCGGGAGCACTGCACGCGACCGCCCACCAACGGGGCATCAAGGTCTGGTACGACGACGCGACCCGCGAGCACTACGAGGCGCAGCTGATCCGACTCGACGGTGAGGCAGCGCTCGAGGTCGGCTTCCACGTCGAGTACCCGAAGGTCGGCCAGAACGAGGTCGTGCTCGCCCGTCTGCTCGACGAGGAGGCGACCTGGCGGCGCGACCTGGGCGACGAACCCGAGGCCGGTCCGTTCCTCGGTGCCGATCGGTGGCGGCGGATCTCGGAGACGTGGGAGGTGCCCGACCCCGACGACGTCGACGCGGCGATCGAGGTAGCGGCACGACTCGCCGACTACGTCACCGCGATCGAACCGCTGCGGCGCGAGGCCTGAACGGCCGGATTCAGGACGTCTCGACGACGTCGAAGGTGAGGCCCGCGTGCTCGACGAGCCGCTCGATCAGCATGTCGCCGAACGCGGTCGCCGGTGTCCAGAACCCGCCCGGTGTGGTCGTGCGACGAACATCGAGAAACGCCAGCGCCGCTTCGGCGAGCATCTTCGCGGTCGATCCGTAGCCGGGGTCGCGGTCGCCGGTCACCTTGGTGACGATCGTGCGCCCGTCGGCCGTCGTGCCGTACAGCCGGACGTCGAAGAAGCCGGCCTCCTGCGCCTCGGGGCTCGGGCCCTCACCCGGCTCGGGCAGCACCATGCCGAGCAGCTTGCGGCCGGGGCCGAACGCCGCCATGCCGGCGAACGCACCCATGCCGCCCGTGACGGCGGCCGCCTTCATCGCGCCGACCGGTCCGCCGCCGACCAGCATCGCCTCGTCGTACTCGAACCCGTCGCCCCACGGGCGCCCCAACAGCGCATGTGTGCGCTGGACGACCCTGGTGTTGGTCGCCGCCATGATGAACGGCGCCGCCCACTGGCCCGACGCCTCGTCGCGCTGCGGCACGGTCACGTTCGGCTGCTTCGGGCCTTCCCGCATGCCTTCCGGGGCCAACGCGTACGGATTGCCGAGGATCTTGCGGAGCGCCGGGTCGTTGCGGGCCTCCTCGATCATGTTGAGACCGCTGGCGATCGTGCCGCCGCTGGCGCCGCCCTTCATCGCCTTCACCCGCAGCGCGACCGAGGTGCACGGCGCCCCGAACTCGGCGAGGGCCTGCTGCTGGGTGAACCACACACCCAGGTCGGACGGGATCGAGTCGAACCCGCAGGCGTGCACGATGCGGGCGCCACTGACCTCGGCATCGGCCTGGTGGGCGTCGATCATCGCCCGCATCCAGTGCGGCTCGCCGGTGAGGTCGCAGTAGTCGGTGCCGGCCGCGGCGACGGCGGCCACGAGGGGAGAGCCGTACAGGGCGTACGGGCCCACGGTGGACACGATCACCCGGGTCGACTCGGCGAGCGAGCGCATGGCGTCGGCATCGGCGGCATCGGCGACGATCCGGTCGCACAGGGCATCGGTCTCGGCCGCGACGTGGCCGAGCTTCTCGGCGCTGCGCCCGGCGATCGCCCACCGGACGCCGCCGTCGTTGCCGATCCGGTCGACGAGATGCCGGGTCAGGATCTGCCCGACGAAGCTGGTCGCACCGAAGATGACGAGGTCGTACTGGCGATCGGGCATACCCGAGTGTGTCACGGGATCGGACCGAGATGCGCCGCGCCCGGAAAGTGTGTAACACCCCTCGTGCACCATGGGACGCATGAACGAGATGAACGAGCAGCGCCTCACGATCTCCTGCGACGACTGCTCGATGCAGTGCACGTCGGCATGTGACGACTGCGTCGTCACCTTCGTCATGGGAGACACGACCCCGGCCGAGCACGAGCCGTTGATCCTCGACCTCGAACAGGCCCGCGTGGTGCGGATGTTCAGTCGAGCCGGTTTGATCCCCGATCTGAAGTTCCAAGAGGCCGGCTGATCGGCCCGTAGCCTGGGGTGGGTGCGCCGGCCCCAACCGCTCCCGACGTGGGAGGAGATCACCGAGATCGCAGCCGAACACGGCATCGCGCATCTCGGTGTCGCTCCTGCCGACGTGCTCGAGCGGGCCCGGGCCGCCCTGCTCGACCGGAAAGACGCCGGGCTCCACGCCGACATGGGGTTCACCTACCGGAACCCGGAGCGGTCCACCGAACCGCGACGGGCGGTCGAGCACGCCCGCAGCATCATCGTCGCCGCCCGGCCGTACCGAGCGGTCGACGAACCCGACCGTCCGGCCGGCGCGCAGGCCCGAGTCGGTCGCTACGCGTGGGTCGACCACTACGCGCCGCTCCGGACAGGACTGCGAGCGATCGTCACCCGGATCCGCCGGGCCGACCACCGGGCCGTCGCGTTCGCCGACGACAACTCGGTCGTCGACCGCGAGGTCGCCTACCTCGGCGGGCTCGGCTGGTTCGGCAAGAACGCCAACATCCTGATTCCGGGCGCCGGCAGCTTCTTCGTGCTCGGCTCGGTCATCACCACCGCCGAGTATCCGGTGAGCGAGCCGGTCGCCGACGGATGCGGCACCTGCCGTCGCTGCCTCGACGGGTGCCCGACCGGGGCGATCGTCGCCCCGGGCGTCGTCGACGCGAACAAGTGCCTCGCGTGGCTCGCCCAGCGGCCCGGCACGTTCCCGATCGAGTTCCGCGAAGCGCTCGGCGACCGCCTGTACGGCTGCGACGACTGCCAGGAGGTCTGTCCGCCGTCGGTCCGCCTCGGCGAGAAGCACCGCGTCGACCTCACCGCCTCGGCCGGCGAGCCGGTGCAGGCGTGGGTCGACGTGCTCGACCTGCTCGACGCCACCGACGACGAACTGATCGACCGCTACGGCCGCTGGTACCTGGCCGAACGCAACCCGGTCTGGTGGCGACGCAACGCCCTGGTCGTGCTCGGCAACGTCGGCGACCCCGACGACCGGCGCACGCAGCGAACCCTCGCCCGGTACCGCGGCTCCGACGACGAGATGCTGCGCGAGCACGCCGAGTGGGCCACGACCCAGCTCTCGGCCCGGGCGGCCGTGTGAAACACCTGCTCGTCACCAACGACTACCCACCCAAGATCGGCGGCATCCAGAACCTGCTGTGGGAGTGGTGGCGTCGACTGCCGCCCGAACAGTTCGCGGTGCTCACCAGCCCGTACGCCGGTGCGGCCGAGTTCGACGCCGAGCAGGCCTACCGCATCGAACGTGTCCGCGAGCCCTTGCTGCTGCCGCATCCGCTGATGGTCAAGCGGGTCGACGAACTCGCGGCCGACTTCGGCGCCGAGCTGATCGTGCTCGACCCGGCCGTCCCGCTGGGGCTGATCGGTCCGTCGCTCGACCTGCCCTACGACGTGGTGCTCCACGGCGCCGAGGTCACCGTGCCCGGACGTCTGCCCGGTGCCAAACAGGCGCTCGGTCACGTGCTGCGCAACGCCCGCCATGTCATCGCTGCCGGTCGGTACTCGCTCGACGAGGCCAACCTCGCCGCCGGCCGCGATCTCCCGGCCACCGTCGTCCCGCCCGGCGTCGACGTCGAGCGGTTCCGCGTGCTCACCGAGTCGCAACGTGCCGACGCTCGCCGCCATCTCGGCCTGCCGATCGACGCCCAGATCATCGCCGGCGTGTCCCGACTCGTGCCGCGCAAGGGGTTCGACACCGCGATCCGGGCCGCCGCCCGCATGCGCAGCACGCACCCCGACCTCGTGCTCGCGATCGCCGGCACCGGTCGCGACGAATCCCGATTGCAGCAACTCGCCGAGGAGCTCGAGGCACCGGTCACGTTCCTCGGCCGCGTCGCCCACGACGACCTCCCACTCGTGTTCGGCTGCGCCGACATCTTCACGATGCTCTGCCGCAACCGGTGGGGCGGGCTCGAACAGGAGGGGTTCGGCATCGTGTTCGTCGAGGCAGCCGCGTGCGGCGTGCCACAGGTCGCCGGCAACAGCGGGGGAGCGGCCGAGGCGGTCGAGCACGACCACACCGGCATCATCGTCGACGACCCCGGTGGAGACCGGGCGGTCGACGACACCGTCGATGCGTTCACCCGACTGCTGGCCGACGACGCGCTCCGCCGTCGGATGGGCGCCGTCGCCCGCGAACGTGCGGTCGAACACTTCTCGTACGACGTGTTGTCGGCCCGGCTGGGCGCAGCTCTGGGTGTGAACCCGTAACCTGGGGCACGTGGAGATCAACGACGCGATCATCCGGGCGAACCTGGTCCTGACCGCGATCTTCACCGCCACCGCTGCGTACGCGGCGGCCGTGTTCTCCACACCGAGCCAATGGGTCGGTGCCGTCACGGCGATGGTGCTGTTCGCGATCGGTGTGTTCGCGTTCATCTGGTCGTACTGGAACGCCGTCCAGCGGAGCCGGACCGACGAGATCTCGGTCACCCAGCTCTATCTGCTGATGGGCGACGCGATCCCGGCACCCGTGCGCCGCACGATGAACCTCACACTGCTCGTCCAGGTCGCCGTGGCGATCTCGACCACGCTGGCACGTCCCGACGGACCCGACGGCAACCCCGGTTCGTCGCTCGCGGTCGGATTCCTGGTGCCCATGCTCGGCTTCGGCCTCAACGGTCTGTGGGCCGCGTCGCACGGCAACTTCGCCACGCGCACGAACCTCCCCCCTTCGCAGAAAGAAATCAGGCAGAATGCAGACCATGGCTGAGACCGCGACCGAGAAGATCACCATTGCGGCGCCCCACGAGCAGGTGTGGGAGATCGCCACCGATCTCGAGCGATACCCCGAATGGGCGCACGATGTGAAAGACGTCGTCATCACCAGCCGCGACGACGACGGTCGGCCACACCAGGTCGAGTTCCGCACGTCGGCACTCGGACGGAGCACCCACTACACCCTCGAATACGACTACTCCCAGGCGCCCGGTGCGCTCGCGTGGACCATGGTCAAAGGCGACATCCAACGCTCGATCGAAGGCGCCTACCGGTTCACGCCGACCGACGACGGCGGCACCGAGGTGCAGTACGACCTCGCGATCGAACTCGTCGTGCCGTTGCCCGGCTTCGTCAAGCGTCGGGCCGAGCGCCGGATCCTCAACGCGATCAAAGAGCTCAAAGCGTTCGCCGAGGCGTGAACGGTCGGACCGTCGGCATCGATGTCGGCGGCACCAAGTGCCTCGGCGTCGCCCTCGACGGCAACGGCGAGATCATCGCGGAAGACCGGCGGCCGACACCCCGCGGCGGCGGGAGCCTCCCCAAACTGATCGACACGTTGGCCGAACTCGCCGGCGCCCTCGGCCCGTACGACCAGCTCGGCGTCGGCGTGCCGGGCCTCGTGACCCACCAGGGTGTCCTACGCGCCGCTCCCAACCTCGACGGTGTCGCCGACTTCGACGTCGCCGGCTTGCTCGGCGAGCGGGTCGGTCACCACGTGTTCGTCGACAACGACGCCACCTGCGCCGCGGTGTCCGAATGGATGTACGGCGCGGGCGAGGGTGCGACCGACATGGTGCTCGTCACGTTGGGCACCGGCATCGGCGGCGGACTCGTCGCCGGCGGCAGACTCCAGCGCGGCAACCACGGATTCGCCGGTGAGTTCGGCCACATGGTCGTCGACCCCGACGGACCACCGTGCCCGTGCGGCCGCCGAGGCTGCTGGGAGCGCTATGCCTCCGGCTCCGGTCTCGCCCGCCTGGCGCGCGAAGCGGCGATCGGCCGCCGGGTCAGCCGCGTGCTCGAGATCGCCGATGGCGACCCCGAGGCCGTGCGGGGCGAGATGGTGCAGCAGGCAGCCCGCGAGGGTGACGCCGACGCCCTCGCGGTGATCGACGACTTCGGTCGGTGGGTCGCGCTCGGCCTCGTCAACCTCACCAACGTGCTCGACCCCGAACGGTTCGTGCTCGGTGGCGGCCTCGCCGCCGGCGCCGACCTGTACCTCGACCCGATCCGCAAGTGGTTCCGCGAGTTGATCTACCAGCCCGAGCTGCGGCCGATGCCCGAGGTCGCGTTCGCCCGCTGGAACGAGCGAGCCGGCGCCGTGGGCGCCGGTCTGCTGTACTCGGTTCACGAGTCGGCGACGTAGTTCGCCCTCGCCTGCTTGATCTCTTCCCAGGCGGCATCGCGTCCGGCCATGCCTTCGGCCGATGCGTACTTGTTCGGTTCGAGCGCCTTGTAGACCTCGAAGAAGTGGCGGATCTCAGCTCGCAGCTGCGGCGTGAGGTCGTCGATGTCGTTGACGTTGGCCCAGCGAGGCTCCTTGGGCGGCACGCAGATCAGCTTGGCGTCCTCGCCGGCCTCGTCGGTCATGTAGAGCACGCCGACGGGGCGAGCCTCGACCCACACGCCGGGATACACCGGGTCCTCGAGCAGCACGAGGGCGTCGAGCGGGTCGCCGTCGCCCGCCAACGTGTCGGGAAGAAACCCGTAGTCGGCCGGGTACGTGGTGGCGGTGAACAGCCGACGATCGAGGTACACCCGCCCGTCGTGGTGGTCGATCTCGTACTTGTTCCGACTCCCGCGCGGGATCTCGATCACCACGAAGATGCAATCTGGGGACGGTTCCTTACCCATCGCGGCATCATTCCACACCCCGGGTAGCGTGCGCAGTATGGAGTTTCGGCGCATCGAGAACTTGCCCCCGTACGTCTTCACGATCATCAACAGTCTGAAGATCGAGGCACGCCGGGCCGGTAACGATGTGATCGACCTCGGGTTCGGCAACCCCGACATCCCGTCACCCGACATCGCGGTCGAAAAGCTCGCCGAAGCGGCACGCAACCCGAGGAACCACCGCTACTCGATCAGCCGCGGCCTGCCGAAGCTGCGCGAGGCGATGGCGAACTACTACAAGAACACGTGGGACGTCGACATCGATCCCGAGCTCGAGATCACCAACACGATCGGCTCGAAGGAGGGCTTCAGCCACCTGATGTGGGTGCTCCTCGACCGCGGCGACGCCGCGATCGTGCCGACGCCGAGCTACCCGATCCACATGTACGGCCCGCTGTTCGCCGGTGCCGACCTGCGCCAGGTGCCGATCCGCGGCCTGACGCATCCCGACGAACGCGACGACTTCACCGAGAATTTCTTCGAGAGCCTGCACACGGCGTACGACGTCGGCTGGCCGAAGCCCCGGGTGCTCGTCATCTCGTTCCCGCACAACCCGACCGGTGCCTGCGTCGACCTGCCGTTCATGCAGCGGGTGGTCGATTTCTGTCGCGAGCGCGACATGATCGTCGTGCACGACTTCGCCTACGCCGATGTGGGCTTCGACGGCGTCCAGCCGCCCAGCATCCTCCAGGCCGAGGGTGCCAAAGACGTGGCGGTCGAGCTGTACTCGATGACCAAGAGCTTCTCGATGGCGGGGTGGCGGAGCGCCTTCCTGCTCGGCAACGCCGAGGTCGTCCAGGCGCTCGTCAAGCTCAAGAGCTATCTCGACTACGGCATGTTCCAGCCGGTCCAGATCGCATCGACCGTGACGCTCAACGAGGCGGCCGACTACCCCAAGGAGATCTGCGCCACCTACGAGAGTCGCTGCGACGCGCTGATCGACGGCCTCGGCCGGATCGGGTGGGACGTCCCGAAGCCGGGCGGCACCATGTTCGTGTGGGCGCCGATCCCCGAGGCGTACGCCGAGATGGACTCGGTCGAGTTCTGCTCGATGGTCGTCAACGAATGCGACGTCGCGCTGTCGCCGGGTGTCGGTTTCGGCCCCGGTGGTGAGGGCTACGCCCGATTCGCGCTGATCGAGAACGAGCAGCGCATCCAGCAGGCCGTCCGCAACCTGCGCCGCGGGCTGACCAAGCTGGGCTGAGGCGAGTTCTCCCAAGCCGTCACCGGCTCGTCACGCTCCCGTCACACGCCATGTCTACGCTCGATCCCGTGCACACCGTCGTCGTCCGCGTCTGGCTGCCCGACCGCCCCGGTGCCCTCGGGCAGGTCGCCAGCCGCATCGGCTCCGTCCGGGGTGACGTCCTCGCGATCGAGATCCTCGAGGTCGGCGGGGGCCGCGTCATCGACGAACTCGTCGTCGCGCTGCCCGACGCATCGCTCGTCGATCTGATGATGAACGAGGTGCATGCGATCGACGGCGTGTCGGTCGAACACGTCCGCGAGACGAGCGACGGCCACGTCGACGCCAGCGTCCTGTCGCTGTCGGCTGCGGCCGAGCTGGCCGAGAGCGATCCCGAAGACCGGGTGGAGCGTTTCCTCGACGGCGTCGGCCGGCTCACCGAGCCGACGTGGATGATGGTGGCGCACGACGGTGAGGTGGTCGCCTCCCGCGGCGACGACGTGCCGACGGCCGAGTGGGTCACATCGCTCCTGGCCGGCAGCAGCCACCTCGGCGACCCGCACGCCACGTCGAGCGACATGTTCTGGAGCGATCTGCCGCGGTCGCGCATGTGGGTCGCGGCCGGACGCGAGGGGCGAACGGTCCACGATCGCGAACGGGTTCGCCTCGACCTGTTCGCCCGGGTCGCGGATTCGTTGATGATCGGTGTCCCGGTTCGCTGACCGCGCCGGAGCGAAACGACCCATTGCCACAGCACTCGCGCAGGAGTACGTTGCGAGATGCGGCGTTGCCGCACGACCACACACTCATACGGGGGTTTGAGATGAAGAAGGCCACCATCTGTGCCGCGCTCGCGGCCACGATCACGATCGGATTCGGCGGAGCCGTGTCCGCAGGCGAATACAACGGCAAGGGCGAGCCGGTGCCGGGCGGGGTCAACGGGCGATCCGAGTGTTCGTACTCGGGTCGCGACATCGACGATGCGGTCGAGGGCAACCCGCCGGGCTTCGACGACGACGCCATCGCGATCCGCGGCGCGCAGAGCTACGGACAGTACGTGAGTCAGGGGCTGAAGGGCGTGGTGCCGAGTCCCGGTCAGGCCTGTCGCGGCAACCACTGATCGGCCCGCAGGGAGCTCGCGACGCTCAGTGCTCGACCCAGCCGCGACTGCGTTCGACGGCTCGGAGCCACTGGGCGTACGCCAGGTCGGTGAACGTGCGGTCGGGCTCGGGCTCGAACGTGGCGTCGAGTTGCCACGCGTCTTGGATCGCCTCCAGATTCGGCCACACACCTTCGGCGAGGCCGGCGAGGTAGGCCGCGCCCAGCGCGGTCGTCTCCTGGTCGGACGGGCGGCGCACGGTCACACCGAGCTGGTCGGACTGCATCTGCAGCATGAAGTCCATGACCGATGCCCCGCCGTCGACGCGCAGTTCGGCGAGCGGCGTACCGCTCGCAGCGGTCATCGCGTCGACCACGTCGCGGGTCTGGTACGTCATCGACTCGACGACGGCTCGCACGAGATGGGCGCGGGTGGTGCCACGGGTGATCCCGACGATCGTGCCGCGCGCGTACGGGTCCCACCACGGTGAGCCCAGCCCGGTGAATGCGGGCACGATCACGACGCCGCCCGAGTCGGGCACGCTCTCGGCGAGCGGGCCGGTCTCCGCGGCGTCGTCGATGACGTCGAGGCCGTCGCGCAGCCACTGGATCGCGGCGCCGGTGACGAAGATCGCCCCTTCGAGTGCGTACGCGACCGTGCCGTCGGCGAGTTCCCACGCGATGGTGGTCAACATGCCCTCGGTCGGCGGCGGACACGAGTCGCCGACGTTGAGGAGGACGAAGCTGCCGGTGCCGTACGTGTTCTTCGCCATGCCGGGTTCGAAGCAGGCCTGACCGAACAGGGCCGCCTGCTGGTCGCCGGCGACACCGCTCACCGGGATGCCGGCCGGTGCACCGCATCGATCGGAGGTGACACCGAACCGTCCGCTCGACGGTCGGACCTCGGGGAGGGCCTCGAGCGGCACCCCGAGCAGGTCGCACATCTCCGGGCTCCACTCCCGCACGCCGATGTCGAACAGCATGGTGCGGCTGGCGTTGGTCACGTCGGTGACGAAGGCGTCGCCGCCGGTCAGGTTCCAGATCAGCCAGGTGTCGATCGTGCCGAGGGCCAGGTCGGGCCCGGTCGGGATCTCGCGTTCGCGCAGGAGCCACTCGAACTTCGTGCCGCTGAAGTACGGGTCGAGCACGAGCCCGGTCGTGCGTCGGACGAGATCGAGGTGACCGGCGGCTTCGAGCTCGTCACATCGGGCCGCTGTGCGTCGGTCTTGCCACACGATCGCCGTGCCGTACGGTTCGCCGGTCGTGCGGTCCCAGGCCAGGACGGTCTCGCGCTGGTTGGTGATGCCGATCGCGGCGACGTGCTCGCGACCGACCTGCTCGATCACGTCGTTCAGGGTGGCGACGACCGCCTGCCAGATCTCGGTCGCGTCGTGCTCGACCCAGCCGGGCTCCGGGTAGTGCTGCTCGAACTCGCGGTACGAGGCCACGGTGTCGCGTTCGTCGACGAAGACGGCCCGACTCCGCACGCCGGTGGTCCCGGCGTCGATCGCGATGACACAGGTGTCTGAGGAGAACTCGCTGCTCACGGCCACACCGTACCCGAGGACCTCAGCGACGCTTGCGTCCGCCACCGCCGGGGCGACCCGACCCGCCACCGCCCGTGCGCTTCGTCGGAGCCGGCCGCGCTCGCGCCACCGGAGCGGTGCTGCCGGCGGCATCGGCGTCGTTGCGGTCGCGTCGTGGTGGACGCGGTTCGGCGCGGAGTTCCTTGAGTGACTTGCGCTGGTAGCCGAGCTTGGCGAGTACGTAGCCGAACGCCAGATAGAGCGGGCCCGACGCCAGCAGACCGCCGATGATGCCGACCAGCCCGCCGTCGCGGAAGAACAGCACGAAGAGGACGGCCATGATGCCGACGTACAGCAACCACTCGCGAACGAGTCGCTGCCACGGAACGGGTCGGTTCGCATCCCAGGCCACGCCCATTCCTACCATCTCTGCGTCCGCTCGATGAAGTGACGGTGCGTTCCCCGGACGGAGCCGTTGAAAGCGTTTGCGGTCGGAGGTCGGCCGCCTAGACATCCCACGGGCGGTAGGTGTCAAGCGGCGAGGTTGAGCCGGTGGGCCCAGGCGGTGTGTTCGTCGTAGATGGTGTGGTGGCGGAGGCAGCCGTGGAGAATGCCGACGAGGCGGTTGGCGAGGGCGCGTAGTGCTCGGTGGTGGGTGTCGCCGGCGGCTCGGCGGGCGTCGTAGAACAAGCGGGCTCCGGGGCTGGCGGTGAGTGTTGCGAAGGCCCACTGGTAGCAAGCGTCGGCGAGGCGCCGGTTGCGGGCGTAGCGGGCGAGCACGACGTGATGTTTGCCCGAGGCGCGGGTGATGGGTGACATGCCGGAGTAGTTCTTGCGAGACTTGGCGTCTGCATAGCGGTTCGGGTCGTCCCCGAACTCGGCGAGCACCCGGGCGCCGAGCGTCATCCCCAATCCTGGCAGGGAACGGATGACCTTGGCGTCCGGGTGTTGTTCAAAACGGTCGGCCAGCTCGGCCTCGAGGCGGTCGACCTGGATCTGCATCTCGACGATCACCGCCACGAGAGCGGCAACGCTGGCGCCCATCGCGTCAGTGACCAGAGCGGGTGCTTCGAGCTGCTCAGTGCGGAGCGCGGTCTGGATCTCGACGCTGCGTTCGTCGATGCGCCGTTGCCGACCACCGCGACGCAAAGCAGCGGCGATCTTCGAGCGTGACAGCAGCTTGCCGGTCATCGGGGTCGGCGCGATCGTCAACACCGCGAGAGCATCGCGTCCGGCCAGTTCATCGAATGCTTCCAGAGCTGCCGGGTAGAACTCGCGCAACGTGGAACGCAGCTGGTTGGTGTGGCGTTGCCGGCTCCAGATCATCGTCTGATGCGCCCGGGCGAGCACTTTGACGGCTTCGGCCAGTTCGCTGTCGCCGGCCACCGGCCGGTGATTGTGAGCGTCGGTGCGGGCCAGGTCGGCGAGCACCTTGGCGTCACCGGGGTCGGACTTGGCGCCCGACGTCGAGTGCCGTTCGCGATAGCGCGACGTCGACATCGGATTCACCGCCAGCACCGTGTACCCGGCAGCCACCAGGGCGCCGATGAACAACCCCCTGTCGGTTTCGGTCGCGACGATCACATCGGCCGGGTCGTCGACGCGACCGGCCACCAACTCGTGGAACCGGGCGACACCCTCCACACCTTCGGGCAGCCGGCCGCCGCCGAGCCGTTGGCCGTTGTCGTCCTCGACGAACACGTCGTGATGGTCCTCAGCCCAGTCCAGGCCGACGAACACCTGCCTCATCGGTCACCTCCTTGTTCAATCGGTTATCGTTCGAGCCCGAGGCGACCAGCAGCTCCCTAATGGTTCAGTGCTCGCAGCACGTCATCCCACCAGCCATCACGAGTCGACCTCACCAACCGACCGGCGCACGATCTAGGCGTAGAGCTCGAGGCTCTGGCTCCAAAAGTGCTGACCGACCGGCGGCTCGGAACCATCCTGACCGATCACACGGCTTCGGACGATCGATCCCCATTAGGATCGAAACCTGTGCGTGTCGGAGTGCTGACCGGTGGGGGCGACTGCCCGGGCCTCAATGCGGTGCTGCGCGCCATCGTTCGGAAGGGCGAGCGAGTGTTCGGCGACGAGATCGTCGGGTTCTGCGACGCCTGGGACGGCGTGATGGAGCGGCGCACGATGCCGCTCACGGTCGAGTCGATGCGCGGCATGCTGCCGCGTGGTGGCACCGTGCTCGGCACCCGCCGGGGGAGCCCGTTCGATCACGCCAACGGCGTCGACCTCGTCGAAGCGACGATGTCCGACATGGGCATCGATGCGCTGATCGTGGTCGGCGGCAACGGGTCGCTCAGCGTCGCCTGCAAACTCCACACCGAGCGTGGTCTGCCGATCATCGGTGTCCCCAAGACGATCGACAACGACATCGAGGGCACCGAGGCGACCTTCGGGTTCAACACCGCCGTACAGATCGCGACCGATGCGATCGACCGGCTGCACACCACCGCCGAGTCCCATGACCGCGTCATGGTGGTCGAGGTGATGGGTCGTCACTCCGGCTGGATCGCGACGCACGCCGGGATCGCCGGCGGCGCGACCGTCGTCTTGATCCCCGAGCGGCCGTTCGACATCGAAGAGGTCTGCGACCGCATCACCCGTCGGCACCAGCGCGGTCGGTTCGCGTCGATCGTCGTCGTCGCCGAAGGCGCAACGCCGCGGGCCGGCACGCTCGAGATGGCCGAGGGCGAGATCGATCGGTTCGGTCACATTCGGCTCGGCGGCATCGGTCAGATGGTCGCCCAGGAGATCGGCGAGCGGACCGGGTTCGAGACCCGCCCCGTGCTGCTCGGTCACGTCCAACGCGGCGGCACCCCGACCGCATACGACCGAGTGCTGTCCACCCGGTTCGGTGTCGCCGCGATCGACGCCGTCCATCGTCAGGCTTGGGGCAACATGGTGGCCCTGCAGGCCGACCGCATCACCGATACACCGCTGTCCGAGGTCGTCGGCCGAACTCGGCCCGTCGACATCTCGCTGTTCGAAGACGTCGCCCAGATCTTCTTCGCCTGAGTCGCGGGCCCTGCTGATCAGGCGCCCGACGGCAGGCCCGGGAACGCCGGTTGCGACGACTGTGCGAAGTTCGGGTAGTCGTAGATGCTGAGCGTGCTGGCCGTGTTGCCGCCGACTGGACGTGGCCACGAGACCGGATTGCCGTCGACGGTGATCTGCACGCGTTCGACGCCGTCGAGTTCGGCCGCGGTGTAGACGATCTGCGCGAGCGCCCGCGAGAGCGGCTGGCCGGTGAGTTCGGTCAGTTCGTCGCTGACGTCGAGGAACAGGATCGTGCCCTGCTTGAACGTGTCGAGCAGTTCGAGGTTGGCCGGCAGGAAGGTGGTGTACTGCTGGTCGAGTTCGTCTTCGTTGGGGCCGGCGAACAAGATCTCGATGAGGTCCTGGCGTGACACGGCGTCGCGGGGCACCGAACGCAACAGGCGCTCCTCGCCGGGAGCTCCGAGGTAGATCCGGTCGGGGCCCTCGGCCTGGCTCCCGGTGGCCGCCTGGGCGGGCACCAGCGTGCGCTCGTCGGCCGGCAGGTCGCGGGGCGCGGCGTCGGGGCTGAGACCACAGCCGGCGATGGCGAGCGCCGACGCGAGCAGGGCGATGATCCGGCGGCTCATTCGTCGAGCTCCTCGGCATCGAGTTCGATCACGAAGCGTGCCCCCGGCTCTCCGTCGAGGCGATCCTCGACCCACACCTTGCCGCCGTGCATCCGGACGTGTTCGTCGACCAGCGAGAGGCCGAGACCGGCCCCGTCGTTGCCGGCCCGACGGCCGGCGACGCCGCCGCGGGCGAACCGTTCGAAGACGAGGGCCCGCTCGGACTCGGGCACGCCGGCGCCGTGGTCCTCGACCGCGATGCGGACCTTGGTGACCGGCTGGTCGTCGGCGTCGACGAGCCGGATCGAGACCTCCGGCTTGCCGTCGCCGTGCACGCGGGTGTTGTCGATCAGGTTGGCGATCACCCGGGCGAGGCGCCGTCGGTCGCCGTTGATCAAGACCATCTCGGCCCGCTCGGACACGTCGACCGGCGCGTCGGGCACGCTGCTGATCCGCACCGCCTGGCGCACGAACTCGGCGACCAGCAACTCCTCGAGGTGGAGGCGGACGGCGCCGGCGTCGAAGCGGCTGATCTCGAGGAGATCCTCGACGAGGCCCTGGAAGCGCACCACGTCGCTCTTGAGCAGGTCGAGCGCCGCCTGTGCCCGCTCGGGCATCTCGTCGCGTCGGGCGTCCATGACCTCGACCGACGCCGACAGCGTCATCAACGGCGACCTCAGCTCGTGGCTGACGTCGGACGCGAATCTGGCGTCGCGGTCGATCCGGTTCTCGAGCGCGGTCGCCATGTCGTTGAACGAGTTCGCGAGCACGCTCAGGTCGGGATCTTCGGTCAGTTCGAGCCGGGTGTCGAGCCGGCCGCCGGCGATCGCCTTGGCGGCTTGCGCGGCGACGCCGACGGGTCTGACCGCACGCCGGGCGGCGAACGACCCGGCGACCACCCCGAGCGCGGTGGTGATGATCGTGCCGAGGATCAGCGACAGCCGTACCGACTGCAGCGTCGCGTTGACGTCTTCGAGACTGAAGTACTCGAAGTAGGCCGACGACGGAGGGAGGCGGTATCCGACGGCCAGGTACAGCCCGCCGTCGATCTCGACGATCATCCGAGAGGGCACGCCGTCGGTGACGACCCGGTCACGGAACTCGTCGGGGAGCTGGGTCTCGTCGAACGACGTGCGACCGGGGGTCCACGCGCCGTTGTACAGCACGAGCGGGCGCTCGACCCCGAACCCGTCGACGAGTCGGTCGATCGTCGCCTGGGCGGTGTCGGGGTTGGAGCGGAGCAGCTCGGCCGCGTTGGTGGCGTTGCGGCGCGCGACCTCGCGTGCCGCTTCGTCCTGCTGCTGGACGACGCTCGACCGGGCGAGGCCGTACGTCACGAAGGCGAGGACCATCGAGAGCATGAGAGCACCCAGCGTGAAGATCAGCAGGATGCGTCGACGCAACCCCCACTTGCGGCGCGGCAGCGGATCGCGGAACGTGCGGGTGTCGGGAACGACCGCCGGGATATCTGCGGTCGTGCTGGTCACGTCTGGAGCCGGTAGCCCAGGCCACGCACGGTGACGACGTGACGCGGGTTGGCCGCGTCCGCCTCGACCTTGGTGCGGAGTCGCCGCACGTGGACGTCGACGAGCCGGCCGTCACCGAAGTAGTCGTAGCCCCACACCTTGTCGAGCAGCGCCTCTCGACTGAAGACCTTGCCGGGATTCTCGGCGAGTTCGCACAGCAGGCGGAACTCGGTCTTGGTGAGATGCACCTCTTCGCCGCCGCGCAGCACCTTGCCTTCTTCGGGGATCAGTTCGAGATCGCCGAACACGAGTCGTTCGTGGCTGGGGGAGGTCGGACGGATCCGGCGCAGCAGCGCCCGGATACGGGCCGAGAGTTCTTTGGCGGCGAACGGCTTGGTCAGGTAGTCGTCGGCACCGGCTTCGAGGCCGGCGACGATGTCGTGGGTGTCGTTGCGGGCCGTGACCATCACGACCGGCACGTCGCTGGTCCGGCGGATCGTGCGGCACAGCTCGAAGCCGTCGATGCCCGGCAGCATGATGTCGATCAACACGACGTCGGGCGTGGCAGCGTTGAACAGACCGATCGCCTGCTCGCCGCTCCCGGCCTCGTCGACCGTCCAACCCTCGTCTTCGAGGGCGAGTTTCACCGCGGAGCGGATGCGCTCGTCGTCTTCCACGGCCAGGATGCGGGTACCCACGCCCCCCATGATGCCGCATCCGGACCGCGAAGTGCGATCAATGCGCTGGTCAGGACGTTTGCAAAGCGTTCAAGAACGCTCGATGCACACCCGGCGCGGCGACCAGCATCTCGTCGTGTCGTGCAGGGCCACCCGAGAAGTCGCTCGTGATCGCGCCGGCTTCGCGGGCGATCAGCTCACCGGCGGCGGCATCCCACGAGTTCAGTTGGAGCTCGTAGTAGACGTCGAGGCGGCCGCACGCGACCATGCACAGGTCGAAGGCGGCGGAGCCCAGGCGCCGCATGTCGCGGACCTGCGCGATGAGGGTCGCCAAGCGTTCGGCCTGCTGTCGACGCTGCTCTGGCTGGTAACCGAACCCGGTGCCGACGAGGGCGAGCGAGAGGTCGGTCTCGGTGCTCGCCCCGATCGACCGACCGTTGAGGGTCGCCCCGTGGCCGAGTGCTGCGCTGAACAGTTCGTCGAGGGGCGGCACGAACACGGCACCGGCGATCATCTCGCCGTCGAGCGCCACGGCGACCGAGTTGGACCATGCCGGTTGGTCGTAGACGTAGTTGGTCGTGCCGTCGATCGGGTCGATGAACCAGGAGTACCCGCTGGTGCCCGGGTCGGCGGTGCCTTCCTCGCCGACGATCGCGTCGTCGGGACGCGCCTCGCGGATCCGCTCGACGACGAACGCTTCGGCGGCTCGGTCGAACTCGGTGGCGATGTCGGTCGTCGACGACTTGGTGGTCCCCGGCAGTTGCGCCGCACCGATCCGACGGTCACGACCCGCGAGGGCGATGTCGCCGGCGCCTCGTGCGAGTTCGGCGCACAGCGCCCGGAGTTCGATGAGTTCGTCGGCGTCAGCGTGGCGCATGGCCGGCCTGTTCGCGATCGGAGAACTCGCGCCATTCGCCCATGGCTCGCAGTGCGAGCACGCCGACGATCGCCATGCCGCCGGCGCACACGACGGCGCCGATCAGGAGGCCGATGCCCTTGGCCACGCCGCAGTCGCCGTCGCACTGGAGATCGACCAGCGCGTACCCGATCAGGCCGCCGGCGAGACCGCCGAGGAGGATCACGACGAAGGCGATGACGCGGGCGGCGACGGGTGGGATCGCCGAGAGTGGGCGTTGGTCGGACACGTTCCCAGCCTACGAGCGGGGCGTCGCGGCCGGGCAGGTCATCCAGGCCATAGAGTCGGCGCCGTGCACGTGGTGGTCGTCGTTCCGACGTACAACGAGGTCGACAACATCGACCCGCTGTGTCGTCGCCTGCGCGCGGCCCTGCCCGATGCCGACGTGCTGATCGTCGACGACGGCAGCCCCGACGGGACCGCGGCGGCGGCGCGGACACTGGCGCTCGAGCTCGGTCGGATCGAGGTCGTCGACCAACCGGGCAAGGGCGGGTTGGGCGCCGCGTACCGAGCCGGATTCCGGACGGCGCTGGCCACCGGTGCCGACGTCTGCGTGCAGCTCGACGCCGACCTGTCGCACGATCCGGCGGTGCTGCCGGCACTCGTCGCCAATGTCGAACACGGTGCCGACCTCGCGATCGGGAGCCGCTACGTACCCGGAGGGCTGACGATCGATTGGCCGTGGCAGCGGCGGGCGCTGTCGCGCTGGGGAAACCGATACGCGGCCGGCGTCCTCGGGTTGGCGGTCAACGACACCACCTCCGGATTCCGGGCGTACTCGGCAGAGGCTCTCCGTGCGATGGACTTCGAAACGGTGACCGCCGACGGCTACGGCTTCCAGGTGGAGATGACCCACCGCCTCGTCGGCGCAGGTGGCCGGATCGTCGAGTTCCCGATCACGTTCAGCGAGCGGGTGGCGGGGGAGTCGAAGCTCGACAAGGGGATCATCGGCGAGGCGCTCGGTCTGGTGATGCGGCTGTGGCTCGGCGACCTGCGCGGCCGTCGCGAGCGTCGCCGCCAGGGCGGCTGACCGACCGAGCGCTCAGCCCGACGGGTCGCCGCCGCCGCCGATCTTGCGCTGAAGCCGTCGCATCCCACCCAGCCATCTTTCGAGATCCTCGTCCTTGCGGTGCATCCACTCCTGGGCGATCGGGTCGGTCAGGATCAGGAACCGCTCCTCGTCGAACGCGTCGACCACGTAGCCCGCAACCTCGTCGGCGGTCTTGAGGGGCCCGGCGGCGTTCTTGGCGAAGTCCGACGAGGTGTCGAGCATCGGCGTGTCGACGCCGAGCGGCGCGAGGAGGAAGAACTGCACGCCGCGGTCGTGATACGTGATCGACAACCACTCGGCGAGCCCGACGACGGCGTGTTTGGTCGATGCGTACGTCGCCGCGCCGTGGGTGGTCAGGATGCCGGCCATCGACGCCGTGTGCTGGATGTAGCCCTCGCCGCGCTCGAGCATCGCCGGGAGCGCGGCGCGCACCGCGTGCACGTGGGCCATGACGTTGACCCGCCACTGGAGGTCCCACGGGTCGATCGGCCCCTCGAGGAAGTCCTCGTCGTTCGCGATCCCGGCGTTGTTGCACAGCACGTCGATGCGACCGAACTGGGCCTCTGCCGCTCGCACCATCGCCGTGACCTCGTCGGCGACGCCCAGGTCGCAGGCGTGGGCGATCCCGCCGACCGACGCGGCGACGGTTGCGGCGGCAGCGGCGTTCCGGTCGACGACCATGATCCCGGCCGCTCCCTCGGCGTGGAACCGCTCGCACATCGCCTTGCCGATCCCGCTCGCGCCACCGGTGACCACCACGTACTTCCCGTCGAGTTGCATCCGGCCATCGTGGCATCGTCCGGTCGGTGACACGGTGCCGAAGGACGGGCAGGCGCGACCGCCACGGAGCGTCGTGGACGACGGCGTACGGTGGAGGCCGTGACGACAGACGGGCGCACCAGGACGATCCTGCACGTCGACATGGATGCGTTCTTCGTGTCGGTGGAGCTGCGCGAGCGGCCCGACCTCGTGGGGCAGCCGGTCGTCGTGGGCGGCACCGGCAACCGGGGCGTCGTCGCCGCGGCGTCGTACGAGGCCCGCCGCTACGACGTGCACTCGGCGTTGCCGTCGGCCGTCGCCCGGCGGCGTTGCCCGCACGCGGTGTTCCTGCCCGGCAACCACGAGCTGTACTCCGAGGTCAGCAGGCAGGTGCACGAGATCTTCGGGCGCTACACGCCGCTGATCGAACCGCTGTCGCTCGACGAGGCGTTCCTCGACGTCAGCGGCGCCACCCGACTGTTCGGCGAGGGGGTGCAGATCGCCCAGCGGATCCGGGCCGACGTCCGCAACGAACTCGACCTCGGATGCTCGGTCGGTGTCGCACCGAACAAGTTTCTCGCCAAGCTCGCATCGGTCGAGGCCAAGCCGCGAGCCCTGCCCGACCGCATCGATCCGGGCAGGGGAGTCGTCGAGGTCAGACCTGGCGCCGAACTCGACTTCCTGCACCCGCTGCCGGTCAAACGGCTCTGGGGCGTCGGCCCCGTGACCCTGGAGAAGCTCGAGCGGCTGGGTATCAGAACCGTCGGTGACCTCGCGCGGCTCGACGAACGAACGGTGGTCAACGCGCTCGGCCGAGCGAGCGGAACGCACCTGCTCGCACTGTCGAACGGGTTCGACGAGCGCCCCGTCGAGGTCGACCGCGACCCGAAGTCGATCGGCCACGAAGAGACCTATCCGCACGACATCCACGGCGTCGAGGACCTCGAGCGTGAACTCGTCCGCCTGTCCGACGCCGTGTCGGGCCGGCTCCGTCGGCACGGCTCCGGGGCGAGAACCCTCACGTTGAAGGTCCGGTTCGCCGGGTTCCGAACGGTGACGAGATCGCTCACGCTCGACTCGTCGGTCGACACCGGCCCCGAGATCGTCGCCGCCCTGAAACCGTTGCTCCGGGCGCTCGACCTGTCGCCGGGCGTCCGGCTGCTCGGGGTGTCGGCGAGCAACTTCGCGCCGCCGTCCCAGCAGATGAGCCTCCTCGACGACGCCCCGGAACCCAGCAGGACCGCCGGCACGATCGACGAGATCCGCGACCGGTTCGGCTCGACCGCGATCGGCCCGGCCAGCTCGATCAGCGGTCGAGGAATCCGTGTCGTGCGCAAAGGTGCGCAGCAATGGGGGCCCGATCAGCAACCCTCGAAATCGGGGAACCCGGAGGAAAACCGTCGAGCGCGTTGAGGAACGGCGCCGGACGTGCGATGATTTCTGGTGCATGCCGCTGTCTGAAGACGAACAACGGATTCTCCGTCAGATCGAGCAGGAGCTCGAATCCGACCCGACCTTCTCCGAGCGCGGCTATCGGGTGTCCCGTCGACGGCTCGTCATGCTCGCCGCGGGCCTCGCCGCCGGGTTGGTGCTGACGGTCGCCGGGCTGGCGATCAGCTTCTGGCTCGCCTTCATCGGCTTCGTCGCCGTGCTGGTCATGGCGGTCAAGCTCGAAGCCGAGGTCCGGGTGGTCGGTCGCGAGAAGCTCGGCAACCTGCCGATCAACGCCTGGCTCGCCGGTGCCGGCCGCCAGCGCCCCTCCGACTGACCCGTCGAGCGTTCAGCGCCAGTCGACGAAGTAGTGCTTGACGCGCTGCGGGAACGTCATGGTGTCACCGGCGATGCGGTCGACCTGGTTCGACCACAGTTCGCAGTCGTGTCGCAGCGTCGACCCGTATGCGCCCGGGTGCTCCAGATCGATCGAGCCCGGCGGGGCGTACCCGACCTGATCGACGATTGCTGCCAGCGACGCCATCGGGCGTGCGGCCACCGGGAGGTACGTCGCCGTCGCTTCGGCCCACTCGCGTGCGGTCCACGCCGGTGATCCACCGACGCCGGCCAGTTGAGCGGCCTGCTGCGCCCGGAACCACGCGGCACTGACCCGCTGGGCCGGCGCGAGCGAACGGGTGGCGCGACGGTTCCACCGACGAGCGATCGCCGGCATCGCGAGCGCGAGGCCGAGCGCGGTGAGGATCAACAACGTCGTCCAGGGGACCGCGATGCCGTCGTCGGCCGCTGATCCCGCTCCGTCGGTGACCTCGCCGCCGAACGTGCCGCCACCGTCGGGCAACCGTGGGATCTCACCGTCGAGCGGTGGCAGGGTGGTCGCTGTGGTGCCGTCACCGACCGTCGTCGGTGGTGCGACGACCGTCGAGGGCGTGGTGGGCAGGGGATCGCCCGTGCCGACCTCGTCGTCGCCGCCGGTGCCCTGTCCCGACGTGTCCTGATCGGGACCGACGTCGGTGTAGCTCTCGGCGCCGGGGGCGCCGCGACCCGGTGTCGGCTCGAACAGCACCCAACCGATGCCGTCGAACCACAGCTCGGGCCACGCGTGGGCGTTCTTGCCGAGCACGCTGTACCAGCCCTCGTCGTTGATCACGCCCGGCGTGAACCCGACGGCGACACGGGACGGGATCCCGAGGGTTCGGGCCATGGCTGCGAACGTGGCGGAGAACTGTTCGCAGTAGCCGACGCGCTGCTGCAGGAAGCTCTCGATCGCATTCGAACCGTGACCGGCCTGCACCTCGAGGCTGTACTCGAACTGGGAGCGGAACCACTGCTGCAGTGCGAACGCCTGGTCGTACGGTGTCTGGGCGTCGGCGGTGACGGCGCGAGCGAGTTCCTCGACGATCTCGGGTAGGTCGTCCGGCAGTTCGGTGAAGATGGGGTCGGGAGGATTGTTGACCGACGTGGAGCGCAGCAGGTCCTTGTCGAGGACCGGCGAGGATGACACGACGGTGAACAGATCGCCGGCCTGCATGTCGTCTGGGGCCAGCAGCGTGCTGGTGTCACGGTTCAGGTTGAGGCTCAGCTCGGACCCGCCGGAGAACCCGCTGGCCTGGAACGGATCGGGTGCGGCGGGCACCAGCTGGCCCCCCAGCGACAGCACCTGGATCTGCTGGCGGATCCGCTCGCCGTCGCCCGATCCGAAGCTGCCGTCGACGCGTTCGAGGCTGCGCCGTGGCAACCGGAACCGCCGGCCGTCAAACTCGGGCAGCGTGGTCACACGCCAGTACGACGCGGCATCGGCGTTCACCCGGAACAGTTCGACGTTGTCGCGGTTGGTGAGCCGTGAACGGATGTCGACGAGCGGGCTGATGAGGGTCGTGTCGCCGCCGCCACGCCCCCGCGTCTCGTAGAGCGGCTCTGCCTGGGCGCCGGGGATGCGCGGACCGACGACGCCGGCGAGGAGCGCGATCGCGGCAGCGGAGGCGACCGCGGCCGGCACGGCGAGCGACGGGGCCCGCCGGCTGGTGAGTTCGATCCGGCGCGAGCGGTCGTGCATCGAGCGCAGCGCCGCGACCGCGATGATCCCTGCCGCGATCAGGAGCGCAGTCGCGACGATCCGGAGGCGAGGACTACCGAGGGCGGCGATGAACACGAACAGCACACCGCCCGGCACGAGGGCCTCGCCTCGGGCCTCGGCGCGGAATGCGAACGAGTCGGCCATCACGACGGTGATGACGATGGCGAACCCGGCGAGCGTCGCCCACCCGACGTCGTAGCCCACCGGGGCGATGGCGGTCTGGAACTGTTCTCTGACCAGGTCGATGTCGAGATCGATGCGGGCGCGTGCCGCCTCGCCGGGCAGGCCGAAGTCGAGCGACCCGCCGTAGCGGAGCGCGAGCAGCACCCAGAGCAGCAGCAGGATCATCACGGGGATCGCCAGCCAGCCGGGCACGCGGGCCCGTCGCATCACGAACGACACACCGTGGCCGAGCACGACGAGCAGTCCGAGCTCGACCATGAACTCCCAGCCGGAGAAGACCCGGGCGAAACCGACGGCGACGGCGAGGGAGTAGAGCGTGATCGCCGCGGTCGCGGCGAGGTCGCGGTCGATCGAAGCGCGATGTTCGTTCGCCGCGGTCATGCCGGCACCTCGTCGAGCGGCTCGTCGTGGGTGATCCGGTGCAAGGTGCTGGTGCCGGCGAGACGGGCCCATTCGTCGCGGAACCGGACGAGCGTCGACGCGTCGACGGTGAGCCGTCCGCCGCGCTGGCCGGGGAGCCGTCCGGCGGTGAACACGCCGATCCGGGTGAGGGTGGGGTCGACCAGTCGCGCGGTGCGGCGCCAGGCGTCGGTCGCCGGTGACGACGTGACCACGATGACGAGACCGAGACCCTCTCCCGGGTCGCGTTCGAGTTCGCCGAGCGCCGGTCCGATCTCGATCGGAGCGAGCAGCTGCAACGTGTGCGCTGCCACCTCGGGGCCACGGAGGTCGATGCCACCGCCGGTGACGAACCTCGTCGTGAGACCCACCCGGTCGGCACTGATCGCCAGGCTGCCGGCGATCGTGATCGCCCGCTCGAAGACGTCGGCGTCGGCATCGTTGACCGGTGCCGGGTACGCGTCGCCGTCGCGGTCGAGCACGATGATGCAACGGCGCACGCCCTGGGCTTCGTGCTGTCGGACCTTGAGCTCCTCGGATCGGGCCGACGCCTTCCAGTGGATCGAACGGGGTTCGTCGCCGACCACGTAGTCGCGGAGGCTGTGGAACTCGCCGGGTCCGACCCGCTGCGACAGCGCGAGCAGGTGCCGACCGAGCACGCCGTGGCCGAGCGCCGGCATCGGTAGCTCGAACGTCTGCGGGGCGACGGTCAACTCGGTGGCCCCGACGGCGATCCGGTCGAACGTCGCCAGCCCGAGCAGGTCGCGTCGCTCGAGCACCGCCGGCCCGACCTCGAGCACGCCACGTCGGCTGGCCGGCACTCGGTAGCCGGCGGTGACCTGGTCACCCGAGCGGAGCGGCGCGACCGTCATGTGGGCGGTGTTGCTGGTGCCGACCGGTTCGGTCAGGTCGACGCGCGGTGACCTGAGGCCGGCCCGGTTCTCGATCAGGAGGTCGACGCGGCCGGTGTCGCCGACGGTCAGCACCGAGGGGTGGGCCCATCGGGTGATCGCGAGCTCGGGCTGATGGAGCCGGACGATCAGCACCGCGACGATGACCGTGAGCCCGAGCCCGGCACCGATGACGAACAACTCGATGATGCCGAACACGCGGCCGATGACCAGCGCGGCGATTGCGCCCATCGCAATGGTCCACCCCTGGCGGGTCGGCATCAGTCGAGAACCCTCCCGTCGGCTCGGAGCTTCCCGGTGGCAGCCATGTTCAACGTGCGACGGGGACGGGAACGTCGGCCAGCAGTTCGCGCACTGCGTCCTCGGAGGTCGACCGTGCGTTGCTCCCGGCCTTGAGCACGAGACGGTGGGCGAGCACGGCGGTGGCGACGGCCTTGACGTCGTCGGGGGTCCCGTAGTCACGGCCCTGGGCCGCGGCGAACCCGCGGGTGGCAGCGGCCAACTGGAGCGTCGCGCGCGGCGACAACCCCAACTCGATCGCGCTGTGGCGACGACTCGCCTCGGCGATGTCGACCATGTACGACTTGAGCGCGCTGGCGAGGTACACCGTGCGCACCGTGGCGATCATGTTCAGGACCTCGGCGGCGGTCACGACCGGCTGCAACTCGCGGAGCAGATCGCCGCTGTTCTCGCCGTCGAGGATCGCGATCTCGGCCGTGCGGCCCGGATAGCCGATCGCGATCCGGAGCAGGAACCGGTCGAGCTGGCTCTCGGGCAGTCGGTAGGTGCCCTCCTGCTCGACCGGGTTCTGCGTGGCGATCACCATGAACGGCGGGGACAGCTGGTGGCTGGTGCCGTCGACGCTGACCTGGCGTTCCTCCATCGCCTCGAGCAGCGCCGACTGCGTCTTGGGTGACGCACGGTTGATCTCGTCGGCCAGCACGATGTTGGCGAACAGTGGGCCGCGCTGGAACCGGAACTGTTCGGTCGAGCGCTCGTAGATGCTGACGCCGACGAGGTCGGTCGGCAGCAGGTCGGGCGTGAACTGCACCCGCTTCCAGCTGCAGTCGACCGACGCCGCGAGCGCCTTGGCCAACGAGGTCTTGCCGACCCCCGGGACGTCCTCGATCAGCACATGGCCCTCGGAGAGGAGACCGATCAGCGCGAACTCGATCGCTTCTCGTTTGCCCTGCACGATCGTGGCGATGTTGTTCGCGATGCTGTCGAACAGCGTCGAGAACGTGGTCGTCGCTTCTGCTGTACCCGTCACGATCCGGAAGGGTAGACGCTGGCGCGACGTCGTGCGCCGCGCCACGGTACGGTGCCCACCGTGAGTGATGGCTTCGTCGCGATCGACCTGGGCCCGAGTCGGCTGGCCGCCGGCATCGTCGACCTCGATGGCGAGGTCGTCGTGCGCGACCGCCTGGCCACGCCGGCCCGCAACGTCTGGCCCGCGCTCACCCAACTCGTCAAGCGGGTGCTCGCCGCCAACCCGACCGACACGAGCCCGATCTGGGTCGGCGTCACGTGCCCGGGTCCGATCGATCGGGGCACGGGGGCGATGAAGCCGGTCGGGATGCCGACCTGGCACGACTTCCCGCTGCGCCGCGAGCTCAGCACGATCACCGGCCTCCCGGTCGACGTCGAGACCGCAGGTCGTGGCCTGGCGCTGGCCGAACTCTGGCAGGGCGAGGCATCGCTCCTGCCACCGGCCGAGCAGCAGTTCGCCACCCTCGTGCTCGGCGACGTCACCGACGGTGCGCTCGTCGTGAACGGTCGTCTCGCCGAAGGGCTCACCGGCAACCTCGGGCAGTTCGGACACCTGATCGTCGAACCCGAGGGCATGCCGTGCGACTGCGGTGCCATCGGTTGTCTGACTCCCTACGCCAGCGTCCGCGGGATCGAGTCGAGCATCAACCGTGATCTCCGACGAACCCCCGCGGCCATCGTCGAACGCACCGGCATCATGACGGCACGTGCGTGCGCGTCGATCGCGGCGATGCTCGACGTTGCCGACATCGTCGTCGGCGGGGTCGTGCCCTCGGTGTTCGGTACCCCGTTCTTCGACGCGCTCGCGAAAGAACTCGATCAGCGGTCCGGGCTCGCTCATCTGGGCGAACTGCGGGTCCGTGGGGTCGGGAGCGCCAAGGTCGGTCCGCTGGTCGCGGCCGCGGCGGTGGCGCGGCATGCGCAGCTCACGCGGGTCGACGAGACACCGCCGGAGACCCGCCCGGCGCCGCTCGTGCTGCCCGTCGTCGACGCGCCACCGACCGGCGGTGTCGGTGCGGTGACGCTGCGTTCTACCGAGGAGTAACCCCGGCGATAAGGTCGACGCCATGCAGCCGACTTACTCCGCCGACGCCGAGGCGTACCGCCAGAAGGTGCAGGCGTTCCTCGCCGAGAAGCTCCCCTCGAACTGGACCGGAATGGGTCAACTCGAAGGCGATGCGCTCACCACCTTCGTCACCGACTGGCGCCACACGCTCTACGAGGCCGGGTACCTGGCCCCGGGATGGCCCGTCGAGTACGGCGGTGCCGGTCTGTCGGCCCTCGAACAGGTGATCCTGGCCGAGGAGTTCGCCAAGGCCGGGGTGCCGATGGGTGGACCCAACGACGCCTTCAGCATCCAGATGCTCGGGAACACGCTGCTCCAGGTCGGATCCGACGAGCAGAAGGCGTACTACCTGCCACGCATCCTCTCCGGTGAGGACACCTGGTGCCAGGGGTACAGCGAGCCCAACGCCGGTTCCGACCTCGGCAACGTCGGCCTCAAGGCCGTGCTCGACGGTGACGTGTGGGTCCTCAATGGTCAGAAGATCTGGACCTCGGCCGGCCACCTCGCCGACCACATCTTCACCCTCGCCCGCACCGACCCCGACGCCCCGAAGCACAAGGGCATCTCGTTCATGCTCGTCGACATGCGTCAGCCGGGCATCGAAGTGCGTCCGATCAAGATGATCTCGGGCGAGAGCGAGTTCAACGAGGTCTTCTACACCGACGCCACGGTCCCGAAGGACAACATCGTCGGCGGCGTCAACAACGGGTGGAGCGTCGCGATGGCACTGCTCGGTTACGAGCGGGGCGAGGCAGCGGCCACGCAGCCGATCCACTTCCAGGCCGAGGTCGACCGCCTGTTCCTGCTCGCCAAGGAGCGCGGCGTCGCCGACGACCCGGTCATCCGGCAGCAGCTGGCGTGGGCATACTCACAGGTCCAGATCATGCGCTACAACGGCATGCGGGTACTCACCCAGTTCCTCGCCGGCCACCACCCGGGCCCCGATGCGGCGATCGGCAAGCTGTTCTGGAGCGAGTACCACCGCAAGGTCACCGAGCTGGCGGTCTCGATCTACGGCGCCGACGGCATGGTCGTCGAAGGTCGGGAGCCCTCGTCGGCGTTCGGTTCCGACGATGCCGGTGTCGAGAACTCGACCGGGTCCTGGGTCAACACGTTCCTCAACGCCCGTGCCGGCACGATCTACGCCGGGTCGTCCGAGGTGCAGCGGAACATCATCGGCGAGATGGTGCTCGGACTGCCCAAGGAGCCTCGGCCCCAGTGATCCGCGTCGCGGTCGCCGTGCTGCGCCGACCGTCGCTGTGGCCCACCGCAGCGCGTGTGGCGCGCCGAACGGCGACACGCGGGTGGTGGAAGCGAGCTCCCTTCCTGCCGGTGCCGTCGGGTGACTACCTCCGGTTCCGGATGGTGACCCAATACGGCGACGCCGACCGTCAACCCGACGCCGACGACGCGCTCGCGTACCTCGAATGGTGCCGCGACTGGGACCGGTCGCTCCACCGCTGACCAGCGCCGTCGACACGGTGTCGTGATCGCCGTCGGGCACCCCGGAGAAACCTGACGCACCCAGCCCGGCCGGGGGGTTGTAACTTGCCCACATGTTGCGTCGGGGAGCCCGGGGGTGATGCAGCGTTCGCTCGTGCTCAATGCGAGTTTCGAGCCGCTGAGCGTCGTGTCGTCCCGGCGCGCCGTCTGTCTGCTGCTCGCCGAGAAGGCCGAACTGCTCGAGGCCGACGAGTTCGTGTTGCGCTCCGAACGTCTCACGCTGCCCAGCCCGGCCGTGATCCGGCTCTGCTACATGGTCAGGGCGCCGCGGCGGCGGGTCGCGTCGGTGTCGAGGCGGGCGGTGTTCGTCCGCGACGAGTACCGCTGTCAGTACTGCGGTGACAGCGCCGACTCGATCGACCACGTCGTGCCACGATCGCGCGGCGGCTCCGACGAGTGGGACAACCTGGCCGCGGCGTGTCGGGCCTGCAATTCGAGCAAACGCAACCGAACGCCGGCGGAGGCGGGGATGCGGCTGCTGCGTCCCTGTCGGGCGCCTCGGTCGTCGACGTGGACGATCGTCGGCGTCGCCGGCATCCCCGAGACCTGGAAGCCGTACCTCGCGCTGGCCGGCTGATCGGCGTCGCTAGCGTTGATCGGGTGGTCAGCGTGCTGGAGCAGGTCGGAACCGTCGGTGAACTGCACGGACTCGATCCCTTCGCCGGTGACGAACCGGTCGACCCGGCGGTGTGGTGGTGTCGGCCGACCGACGACGCGATCGTGCTCGGGTCACGTCAACGCGACGACCTCGTCGACGAGGCAGCCTGTCGTCGGGCCGGGCTGGCGGTCGTGCATCGCCGGTCGGGCGGGGGAGCGGTCGTCATGCGTCGTTCGACGACCCTGTGGATCGACGTCGTGCTCCCCGCCGGATTCGCGCCCGACGACGTTCGGGGTTCGATGGAGTGGATCGGTGGACATTGGCGTGATGTCCTGACGCCGATCGTCGGCGCGCCGCTCGCGGTGCATCAGGGTGGCATGGAGTGCTCGGTGTGGTCCGACCTGGTGTGCTTCTCCGGGGTGGGCCCCGGCGAGGTGCTGCTCGGGTCGGACAAGCTGGTCGGGCTGAGTCAGCGACGGACCCGACGCGGCATCCGGATCCAGGGCCTGGTCTACGGCGCCTCGGTGGCAGGGGAGTACCCGCACGTGCTGCGTGGCGCGCTGCCCTCCGAACCACCGGCCGGCCAGGCGTGGCACGCCGGACTCGACGGTGCCCGTGTCGCCGCCGAACTCGCCGATCGAATCACGCCCGTGTAATTCGCGCGCAGCGCGCGCAGTACTGCGATCCGGTCCCCGGACCCCGGACCGGTCAGTGAGCAGCGAGTACGGGGCAAATAGGGGGTAATTGGGTCGATTAGGTTGACTTTGGTGACCGCGCAGCGTCATACTTGCCGCCACGGGAGGTGCTCATGGCTCTCGGGTGAGGCAGCAGGTCCATGGGCTCTGATCGTTGGAAGGTCTGGCACGAACCGTGTTCGTCGGCGAATACGACCGCAGTGTTGACGGCAACGGCCGTCTGGCTCTGCCGTCGACCTTTCGGGACCTGCTCGGTGATCGCTGTTACGTGACCATCGACCCGGGTGGCTTCGTCGCCATCACGACCGTGGCCAACTTCGAAGAGGACGCCGCCAAGCTGCTCGACGAGGTCCGCAACGGCATCCGCCCAGAATCGACACTGCGCAACTTCGGTGTGAACTCGTCGATCGCTGCCATCGACAAGCAGGGCCGGATCACGCTCGACGAACCGAGCCGCAGGCACGCCGGGATCCAGCCGGGTTCGCAGGCCATGCTCGCCGGTGCGATCAGCAAGCTCGAGGTCTGGCGCCCGTCCCGGTACGCCACGATCCGCGGCGAGGACGCGGTCGTCGAGCCGTCACGGGTCTGGCCCGACGAGGAGGACGCATGAGCGACTTCGACCACGTCCCCGTGATGCGCCAGGAGATCGTCGACGCTCTCGCTCCGACGCCACCCGGCGTCATGGTCGACGCGACCCTCGGGGGTGGGGGCCACAGCGAGGCGTTCCTCGAGGCTCGCGACGACGTCCGGATCCTCGGTCTCGACCGCGACCAGGACGCGCTCGACTTCGCGACCCGACGGCTGGAACCGTTCGGCGAGCGCGTGATGACCCACCGGTGCCGCTTCGACCAGCTGCGCGAGGCGTTGGACGCACACGACGTCGACGGGATCACCGGTGCGCTGTTCGACCTCGGCGTGTCGTCACCGCAGCTCGACCGGCCCGAGCGCGGGTTCTCGTATCGGCACGACGGCCCGCTCGACATGCGCATGGACGGCGACGCGCCCTGGTCGGCCGACGACGTCGTGAACGGCTACGCCGAAGCCGATCTGTCCCGCGTCATCCACCGCTACGGCGACGAGCGGTTCGCACGGCGCATCGCCGCGGCGATCGTCGCCGCGCGTCCGATCGAGTCGACGACCCGACTCGCCGAGGTGATCACCAGCGCGATCCCGGCACCGGCGCGACGTACGGGTGGCCACCCCGCCAAGCGCACGTTCCAAGCCATCCGGATCGAAGTCAACGGCGAACTCGACGCGTTGCCCGACGCTCTCGACCAGGCGATCGAGGCCCTCGTGCCCGGTGGACGGCTCGCCGTGCTCTCGTACCACTCCGGCGAGGACCGGATCGCCAAGGAGCGGATCCGTGCCGCGGAGACCGGCGGATGCGAGTGCCCGCCGGAGCTGCCGTGCGTGTGCGGAGCCGTCAAGACCGTACGGATCGTGCGCGGGGTCCCGAAGCGGCCCGGCGCCGAGGAACAGAGCCGGAATCGTCGAGCCAGCTCCGCCCGCCTGCGGGTCGCGGAGAAGCTCGACACGAGCAGCGAGAGCGTCGTCTGATGGCGTTCCCCCTGCTCCAGCCCGGCCTGCCCAAACGGGCCAACTCGACCGGCAAGAAGCCGGCGCTGTCGGTCGTGCCCGCACGGCGGCGCGTCGCCTGGTTCGCGGTCACGCTGACGGTGCTGGTGTCTGCCGTGATGATGGCGGCCGTCGGCCTCCACACGCGGATCGCCGAACGCCAACTCGAGATCGACGAACTCGAACGCGGGGTGCGCAGCGCCCAGGAAGACTTCGACGTCCTGCGGTCGCAGCGTGCGGAGCTGCGATCGCCGACGCGGATCTCCGCCAAGGCGAGCGAGCTCGGGATGGTCGTCGGTTCCGAGAGCGAGTTCGTCGCCGTCGACCCGATGACCCTCGCGATCACGATCGCCCGGACCGGCCAGGTGCCGGTCGACGACCAGATCCTCGTCGGATCCGATCAACAATTGGAGCCGCTCGATCAGTTCCGACTGGTCAAGGAAGTCAGCGCCGAAGCCCCATGAGCCGTCGTACCCCGCCGCCCCGGCCCGTCCGACGCAAGGCACCCCAGGTCCGCCGCACCGCCACGCCGCCGCGCCGGGGGAGTTCCTCGGCGACGGCGACCCGCACGAGGTCGACCGGTTCGTCGACCCGTCGCTCGCCCGCGTCCGCATCGCGCTCGGGGAACTCGTCGCGTTCGAGCGCATCGTCGCGTTCGGGCTCGGCACACTCGCGGACATCGGCTCGTTCCGCGTCGGCCCGGCGCTCCGCTCCGCCGCAGCGCGCCCGGCGCGAGGTGACGCGTCGGGAGCAGCCCAGCTCGGCGAGTCGCCGTCACTCGGGCATCCGGCGGTCGGTGAAGCGCCGTGTCGTGGCGCCGAAGCACGCCGCTCGACGTCCGAGCGCCAGGCTCGGTGTCGGGACGCCCTCGACGCGACTCCGTCTGCTGCTGGTGATGCTCCTCGCGGTGCTCGGGACCGTCCTGTTCAAGGTGGCGAAGATCCAGAGCGCCGGCGGGGAGTCCTTCCGCATCGCCGGCGCCGAACAGTGGGAGCGAGTCCGTCCGCTCGCCTCGGATCGCGGCACGATCTTCGACCGCAACGGTGAGGAACTGGCCATGTCGGTGCCCGCCTACTCGATCAGCATCAACCCGAAACTCGTCGTCGACGAGGCCGGGACGGCCCGCGTGCTCCAGAGCATGCTCGGCCTCGACGACGTCGAGGCCCAGGAACTGTACGAGGCGATGGTCGCCAAGGAGACCGGGTTCAAGTACGTGCAGCGCGAGGTCGACGTCGCCACCGGCGAGCAGATCGCCAACCTGCGTCTCACCGGTGTCAACGTCGACGCCGAGGACAAGCGCGTGCTGCCCGGTGGCGACACCGGCCGGAGCGTCATCGGTCGGACCGACATCGACGGCGTCGGCACGGCGGGCCTCGAGGAACAGTACGACGCGCTGCTCACCGGCACCCCCGGCTCGCTGCGCAAGGAGATCGCGCCCGGTGGGCGGTCGATCCCCGGCAGCGAGCAGATCATCTCGACCCCGGTCCCGGGCAACGACATCATCCTGACGATCGACCGCTCGATCCAGTTCGCGGCGGAAGAGGCGCTGCTCGAGCGCGTCGGCGAACTCGACGCCAAGTCCGGCACGATCATCATCATGGACACCGACACCGGTGACGTCTACGGGATGGCGTCGGTGCAGCGCAACGACGAGGACGTCGTCGAGATCACCAGCGGCAACTACGCCGCCGTCGCCGCGTACGAACCCGGCTCGGTCGCCAAGGTCGTCACCATCGCGGCGAGCCTCAACCAGGCGGTCGTCGAGCCGCACAGCACGTTCGTCGTTCCATGGCGCAAGGAGTACGCGGACGACCTGCTCACCGATTCCCACCAGCACCCCGACGAACTGATGACCGTCGAGGACATCCTCGTCGAGTCGTCGAACATCGGCACGATCATGGTCCAGCAGGCGCTCGGCGGCGACGACTGGGAGATGGCCCGCCGCACGCACTGGGAGTACCTGCGCAGCTTCGGGTTCGGTGAGAAGACCGCGCTGGACTTCCCCGACGAGTCGAAGGGCATCCTGAAGCACTGGACCGATCTGTGGGGCTCCGAACGCGTCACCGTTTCGTACGGCCAGGGGTTCGCCGCATCGTCGATCCAGATGGTCTCGGCCGTCAACGCGATCGCGAACGACGGCACCTACGTCGCCCCCCGGCTCGTCGCCGGCACGGTCGGGCCCGACGGCGAGGTCATCCCCGCCGAGCCGTCGGCGACCCACGAGGTGGTCCGCCCCGAGATCGCCGAGCAGGTGCAGCAGATGATGCGGGCCGTCGTCTGTGACCCGGCCGGTACCGGCAAGCGTGCCCAGGAGGGGCTCACCACCTTCAGCGTGGCCGGCAAGACCGGCACCGGACTGAAGGCGCAACCGAACGGTACGTACCTCAACGAGGCGGGTGACCGCGTCTACTACGCCAGCTTCGTCGGGTTCTTCCCGGCCGAAGACCCGCAGATCACGGTGCTCGTGTCGATCGACGAGCCGCCCGCCGGTGACATCAACCGCTTCGGCGGTACCGCCTCGGCGCCGGTGTTCCGCGAGTTGGTCCCGACGATCGCCCACGAGACGAACCTGCAGCCGCCCGCCGACATCACCCCCTGCGCGCCGTGAACGAGCGCACCGTGTCGGCCGAGACGGTGGCCGCAGCGATCCCGCCCTCGATCGTGCTCGAGGTGATCGGTGCGGCGACCGACATCGTCGATCTGACCCACGACTCGCGAGATGTTCGGCCCGGCGTCGGTTTCGCCTGCGTCGTCGGTGACCGCTCGGATGGACACGACTTCGCAGCGCAGGCGGTCGAGGACGGAGCGACGATGCTGATCGCCTCGCGTCGGCTCCCACTCGACGTCGCCCAGATCCTCGTCACGGATGTGCGGCGTGCGATGGGGTACGCCGCCGCCGCGGTGCACGGCTTCCCGTCGCGGGCCCTCGAACTCGTCGGCATCACCGGCACCAACGGCAAGACGACGACGGCGCAGATGCTGGGAGCGATCCTCACGGCGAGCGGTCGCTCGCAGCGCACGCTCGGCACGCTGTCGGGCGCCCGCACGACACCCGAGGCCACCGACCTCCAGCGTCGGCTCGCCGAGTTCGTCCGCGACGGCGTCGAGAGCGTCGTGATGGAGGTGTCGTCGCACGCGATGGTGTACCACCGCGTCGTCGGGGCGGAGTTCGACGTGGTCGTGTTCACGAACCTGGGTCGCGACCATCTCGACCTGCACGAGTCGATGGAGTCGTACTTCCGCGCCAAGGCGTCGCTGTTCGACCCTGCGTTCGCCGCGGTCGGCGCGTCCAACGTCGACGATCTGCACGGACGACTCCTCGTCGATGCGGCGTCGATCGAGGTGACACCGTTCGGTCTCGCCGATGCCGCCGACGTCGAGGTCGGCGTCGCCGAGCACTCGTTCACCTGGCGCGGCCATCGGGTCCATGTGCCGATCGGCGGTGGGTTCAACGTGCTCAATTCGCTCGCAGCGCTCACGGCAGCGTCACTGCTCGGCCTCGACCCGGCCGATGCCGCGTCCGGTCTCGGCCACCTCGCGCCGGTGCCCGGACGATTCGAGACGGTCAGCGACCCCCGCCGGCATCGTGCCGCCGTGGTCGTCGACTACGCACACACGCCCGACGGGCTGCAGGAAGTCCTGCGATCGGCGCGCCGACTGGTCGCCGGGGGTCGTGTGATCGCCGTGTTCGGCTGCGCGGGCGACCGTGACGTCGAGAAGCGGGCACCGATGGGTGCGGTCGGGGGAGACCTGGCCGACGTCGCGATCGTGACGTCCGACAATCCCCGGAGCGAGGACCCGCAGGCGATCGTCGACCAGGTCGTCGCCGGCGTGGCCGCGTCGGCACGTTCGAAGGTGCGTTCCGAGGTCGACCGCCGAGCTGCGATGGCCGACGCGATCCGCCTCGCCGGACCCGACGACATCGTCGTGATCGCCGGCAAGGGACACGAGGCGACCCAGACGATCGGTGATGAACAGCGTCCGTTCGATGACAGAGTGGTGGCTCGTGAGCTCCTCGACGAGCTGGCCACCATCGACATGACTGGAGACGCCTCGTGATTGCCGTTCTGATCGCCGGCGCGGTCTCGACCCTGATCTCGCTGTTCGGGACCCGCTACCTCATCGTGTTCTTCCGCACCCGCGGGCAAGGGCAGCCGATCCTCGGCAAGGAGGACCACGGCCCGGAACACCACATGGTCAAGCAGGGCACGCCCACGATGGGTGGCATCGCGATCGTCGTCGCCGCCTTCGTCGGCTGGGCGGTCGCGCACGTGCGCGACATCGCGTTCTCCGACCAGGCGATGATCGTGTGGGTCGGCATCCTGTCGATGTCGTTCATGGGGTTCCTCGACGACTGGATCAAGGTCCGCAAACGCCACAACCGAGGCATCTTCTGGAAGCAGAAGAACTACATCACGATGGCGATGGCCTTCGGATTCGCAGCCTGGCTCGCGACGACGACCGGCATCGACGAGTCGGTGACGCTGGTGCGCGCCGGCGACCTCGGGTTCGAGGTGCCGACGATCCTCTGGATCATCTGGGCCGGCGGCATCGTGTGGGCGACGACCAACGCCGTCAACGTGACCGACGGGCTCGACGGGCTGGCGGGCGGCTCGGCGCTGATGGGATTCGGTGCGTTCATGATCATCGCCTACTGGGGTTTCCGAAATCCCGACGTGTACAGCGAGATCGTCAACCCGCTCGACATGGGGGTGCTCGCCGCCGGCTTCGCCGGTGCCTGTCTCGGTTTCCTGTGGTGGAACGCGGCACCCGCGCGCATCTTCATGGGCGACGTCGGCGCGTTGGGTATCGGATCGGCGTTGGCCTTCCTGGCGCTCACGCTGAACACGCACCTGCTCTTGATCCTGATCTGCGGCATCAACGTCATCGAGGCTGGTTCGGTCGCGGTCCAGATGGGCGTGTTCAAGGCGTCCGGTCGGACCCGTCGCCTGTTCCGCATGTCACCGATCCACCACCATTTCGAGCTGGGCGGTTGGCCGGAGACCACGGTCATCATCAGGTTCTGGCTGATCTCGGCGATCTGCGTCGCATCGGCCCTCGCGATCTTCATCGCCGACTACACGCGGGTGATCGGCTGATCATGCGCGCGCTCGTGTACGGCTTCGCGATCGCCGGCGAGTCGACCGTGCGCGCGTTGCTCCGCCACGGCCACGAGGTCGTGGTCGTCGACGACCGCATCGACGACACCAAACGAGATCTGGCGGACGCGCTCGGGGTCGAGCTGCTGCACACACCCCTCGACCCCGGCGCGTTCGCCTGCCAATTCGACGTGATCGTGCCGGCTCCCGGCGTGCCCGAGACGCACCCGATCGTCGTCTCGGCCCAGCGTGCGGGGGTCCCGCTGGTGTCGGAGATCGAACTCGGCTACCGCTGGGAGCAGGAACGCCCCGGCGGGCCACGCCCGATCCTCGCCGTCACCGGGACCGACGGCAAGACGACCACCACCGACATGACCGTCGCCATGCTCCGCGCCGCCGGTCGACGCGCCGAGGCGGTCGGCAACACCGATGTGCCGTTCGTCGACGCGATCGACACCGATCTCGACGTGTTCGTGATCGAGTGCAGCAGCTTCCGGTTGGCGTGGACCGAACAGTTCCGGGCCGACGCCGCCGTGTGGCTCAACTTCGCCCCCGACCACCTGAACTGGCATCGCTCGCTCGAGAGCTACGAGGCGACCAAGGCCCGGATCTTCTCGCTGCAGTCCGCCACCGATGTCGCCGTCGGATTCGCCGACGACCTCACCGTGATGCGGCACCTCGCCGACGCTCCGGGACGCCGATGCTCGTTCGGTCTGGAACACGGCGACTATCGGCTCGACGGGACCACGCTCGT
The DNA here is from genome assembly GCA_033344875.1 of Ilumatobacteraceae bacterium. Lineage (NCBI taxonomy): Bacteria > Bacillati > Actinomycetota > Acidimicrobiia > Acidimicrobiales > Ilumatobacteraceae > Ilumatobacteraceae bacterium. The sequence continues at coordinate 461,854 of JAWPMO010000001.1, forward strand.
CGGCCCGCTGGGTCCGATCGCCGACACCGCGGCCATGGCGCGCAGCCTGCCGCACGACATCACCAACGCGCTCGCCGCGTCGGCACTGGTGCTCGAGACGGGTCTCGCCGACGCCGATGCCATCGCCACGGCGCTCGCCACGTTCGCCGCGCAGCCGCACCGGTTGGAAGAGATCGGGCGTGCCGGCGGAGTCACCTGGTACAACGACTCGAAGGCGACGACGCCTCACGCAGCGGCGACCGCGATCCGAGCATTCGACTCGCTGGTGCTGATCGCCGGTGGGAGCCGCAAGGGCGTCGACCTCTCGCCGATGGCGACGACGGGGTCGCGCGTGCGGGCGGTCGTGGCGATCGGAGAGGCTGCGCCCGACGTCAGCGCCGTGTTCGCCGACTCGACCGATGTGACCGTCGCCGACTCCATGGCCGACGCCGTCGCTCTGGCCGGCGAGCGTGCCGAGCCCGGCGACGCCGTCGTGCTGTCGCCCGGATGTGCCAGCTTCGACTGGTACGTGGGCTACCACGCCCGGGGCGACGACTTCCGCCGTCTGGTCCGGGAGCGACTCGCGCTGCCCGGAGACACCGTTTCGCCGACCCTCGAGGCCACGGCATGACCGTCGCCTCCTTCCAGAAAGCAGGTCGATACCGATGACCTCCGCGATGAATCCGTGGTCGGCGACGTCCGACGTGCGCGCACGCCGGGCCGCCGCGCTCGATCGTCTCCACGGAGGCGCCGACTACTCGACCAAGGCACGCCGGGCGAAGCCGTCACGTCGAGCCGTGCAGATGAAGGAACCACGCGTCACCGAGCAGCTCGGACCGACGCCCGGCGTGTTCTACGCGATCATGGTGATCGTCGCCGTGTTCGTGATGCTCGGGCTCGTCATGGTGCTCTCGGCCACGTCGGCCAACCAGGTCGGCGGCGACGAATCGCCGTACTCGATCTTCAACCGCCAGCTCCTGTGGGCCAGCCTGGGGTTCGTCGCGATGATCGTCGCCTACAAGGTGCCGTACCAGCGCTGGCGGTCGTTCGTCGTGGTCGGCTCGATCCTCGCTGCCGGCAGCATGATGCTGCCGTTCGTCCCGGGTCTCGGCGCGACGATCAACGACGCCAACTCCTGGGTGCGGTTCGGTTCGTTCGGGTTCCAGCCGTCCGAGTTCCTGAAACTGGCCGCGATCGCGTTCCTCGCCGACACGTTCGCCCGTCACCGCGACGAACTCCACGAGCCGCGCCGCGGTTTGATCCCGCTCGGAGTCGTGGCGTTCGGGAGCGCCGGCATCAGCTTCCTGCAGGGCGACCTCGGATCGGCCATCGTGCTCGCCGCGGTCGTGCTCGCCGTCGGGTTGATCGCCGGGGTACCGATGATCCACGTCTCGTCGATCGGGTTGATCGGAGCCCTCGGCGCGACCATCGCCGTCGTGTCGGACCCTCGGCGCTTCAATCGACTCGCCGCCTTCCGCGACATCGAGGGCAACAAGGAGCATCTCGCCTGGCAGTCGTGGCAGGGGCTGCTCAGCATCGCCAACGGCGGCATGACCGGTTCGGGCATCGGCGGCAGCAACTCCAAGCTCGGGTACCTGCCGCTCGCCCACAGCGACTTCATCTTCGCGGTGATCGCCGACGAGCTCGGCTTCATCGGTTCGGTCGCCGTCATCGGGGGGTTCGGTCTCCTGGTGTGGTTCGGGATCCAGACCGCGCTGGCCGCGCCCGACCAGTTCGGCCTCATCCTCGCCGGGGGGATCTCCGCCTGGTTCGGGGTGCAGGCGATCGTCAACCTCGGCGGCGTCGTGGGCCTGATGCCCGTGACCGGGCTCACGCTCCCGTTCTTCTCCGCCGGCGGAACATCTCTGTTCACCTCGATGGTCGCCGCCGGGCTCCTGCTCAACGTGGCCCGACGGGCCGTGACCGCCCCTCGCCGACGCGCTGCGCCCACGTCGACCCCGTCCCGGTCGGCCCGCCGGTCGCCGGCTCTGGTGCGGTGACGGAGACGTTCGCCGTCGTCACGGGCGGCGGTACCTCGGGTCACGTCCTGCCCGCCATCGCCGTCGCCGAGGCGCTCGTCGCTCGAGGACACGATCCGTCGACGATCCACTACATCGGTGCCGTGCGCGGTATCGAGACGCGCTTGCTGCCCGAGACGCCGTTCGCGCACACGTTCTTCGACGTCGTGGGGTTCCAGCGCAGCTTCAGTCGCCGCAACATCGCGTTCGTGCCGAAGATGGTCCGAGCCCGGCAGCAGGCGATCCGGCTCCTGCGATCGCTGCGACCGAGCGTCGTCGTCAGCGTCGGCGGATACGCCAGCATGCCGGCCGTGTTCGCGGCTCGAGCCCTCGACATCCCCGTCGTCGTGGTCAGCTACGACCTGCTGCCCGGCCGGGCGAGCACGCTCGCCGCCAAGCGGGCCGCGGCATCCGCGGTCGCGTTCCCCGACTCGCCGCTGCCGCGTGCCACGCTCACCGGTGCCCCGGTCCGCCAGTCGATCCTCGACGTCCGGCGCGGACGTGATCGAGCGGTCGCCCGGCATCGCCTCGGGCTGCCGTCCGACCGTTTCGTCATCGCCGTCATGGGCGGATCCCAGGGGTCCGGACTGCTGAACGAGGCGATCGCGCGACTCGTCGACGAGCGCCGCGACGACGCATCGATCGCGATCCGACACGCGGTCGGTGAGCGGTTCCTGGACGAGGCGGCACCGGCAGCCGACGGCACGTCCGGCATCCTGTACCAACCGATCGGCTACGAGACCGAGATGCCGCTCGTGTACGCCGCCGCCGACGTCCTGGTCGGGCGCGGCGGGGCCAGCACGGTCCACGAAGTCGCCGTGACCGGCATCCCGGCCGTCCTGGTGCCCTGGGCGAACTCGGCGGAAGACCACCAGACGCTGAACGTGCGCTGGCTGTCCGACGCCGGCGCGGCGGTGCTCCTGACCGAAGACCGCATCGGCGAGCTCGGCGTCGTGCTCCACGAGCTGCAGGTCGATCACGAGCGGCGGTCGACACTGTCGGCACGAGCCGCCGAGTTGGGCGAGACACATCGCCGCGGCGCCCTGGCCGAACTGATCGACGAGGTCGCCGCACGATGATTCGACCACCGTCGACGGTCGACGGCTGCGGTCGTCCGAACCCGCCCGTCCCCGTCGGCGGCATGGCGCCCGTCGCGGGTGGCGGTCTCCTAGCCTGAGCGGTGCTGTGAGCACCGTCGTAACCACCCCCGTCGCCCCACTCGACCTGTCGACGCCCCGTCGCCTGCACGTGATCGGCGCGGCCGGGCCCGGCATGAGCGCGATCGCGATCGCATTGGCCCAGATGGGGCACAACGTGTCGGGGGTCGACCTGCGCGAGAGGCAGATCCTCGACCGCCTGCGTGCGGCGGGCGTCATCGTCCACATCGGGCACTCGCGATCGCACGTGGTGGGGTGCGATGCCGTCACCGCGTCGACCGCGATCCCCGCCGATCTCAACGAGCTCGACGAAGCCCGCAAGCTCGGCGTCACCGTGCTGAGCCGAGCGGGCATGCTCGCGTCGATCTGCGCACAGGCCAAGTCGCTGGCGGTCGCCGGCACACACGGCAAGACGACCACGACCTCGATGTTGATGCTGATCCTGAGCGAAGCCGACCTCCGGCCGAGCTTCGTGATCGGCGGCGACGTCCGTGACATGGGCACCGGGGCCCACTGGACCGGTGGCGAATGGTTCGTCGTCGAAGCCGACGAGAGCGACGGCACGCACCTCGAACTACCGCTGTACGGCACGATCCTCACCAACATCGACGTCGATCACCTCGACCACTACGGCTCGATCGACGAGATCGAGCACTCGTTCGACCGGTATCTGTCGCAGATCCCGGGCCCGAAGGTCGTGTGCGTCGACGGTGAACGGGCGGCAAGCGTCGCCGCCCGGCACCCCGACAGCATCACCTACGGTCTCGACGCCGCTGCGCAGTTCCGCGCCGTGAACCTCCGGCCCGACCACGGCTCGTTCCGTTTCGACGTCGAGCGCGACGGCGAACTGCTCACGTCGGTCCACCTGCCGCTGCGCGGCGAACACAACGTCGTCAACGCCACTGGTGCCCTCGCGCTGGCGGTGGCGATCGGCGTCGACCCCGCGGTGGCGGCCGACGCGCTGTCGCGGTTCGGTGGCGTGGCGCGCCGCTTCGACGTGCGCGGATACGACGGGGGAGCCACGTTCGTCGACGACTACGCCCACCTGCCGACCGAGATCGACGCCGTGCTGCGAGCCGCCCGCGACAGCGGCGACGACTGGCGACGGCTGGTCGCCGTGTTCCAACCCAATCGGTACAACCGGATGGCCGAGATGTGGCGCGACTACGGCGATGCGTTCACCGCGGCCGATCTGATCGTGCTGACCGACATCTACCCGTCGGGTACGCAGCCGATCCCCGGCGTCACGGGCAAACTCGTCGTCAACGCCGTGCTCGACGACCACCCCGATGCCCGAGTCGTGTGGCTGCCGCGTCGCGACGACCTCGTGTCGTTCCTCGCCTCGCACGTCGGCGACGGCGACGTGTGCATCTCGATGGGGTGCGGCGACATCGCCTCGCTGCCCGACGAGGTCCTCGCCGCTCGGGGTGCGGTGTGACGGTCTCCGTCGTCGACGAGGCATCCGACCTGCTCGGAGCGCACCTCGGCGACCGCCTCCGGCGCGACGTGCCGCTGGCACCGATGACCACCTATCGGGTGGGTGGTTCGGCAGCGATGTTCGTCGACGTCGCGTCGCTCGACGACCTGATGGCGGTGGCCGACGTGCGAGCGCGGACCGGCGTGCCGGTGCTGGTCGTCGGCCGTGGTTCGAACATGCTCGTCGCCGACTCGGGGTTCGCCGGCGTCGCGTTGTCGATCGCCGGTTTCGCCGACCACATCGACCTGCCCGACCCGATGATCGCGGCGCAGAACGAACCGGGGTACCCGCTCGTCGTCGCCGCCGGCGGTGGTGTCTCGCTCCCGGTGCTGGCCCGCCGGACGGCGACGGCCGGCATCCGTGGTTTCGAGTGGGCCGTCGGTGTGCCCGGCTCGGTCGGCGGTGCGGTACGGATGAATGCCGGCGGACACGGTTCCGACATGGCCGCCCACCTGATCGACGTCAGCGTCTTCGACATGAACGCCCCGGAGTCAGGTCTGCAGACGCTGCCGGCCGAGCGGCTCGGGCTGCGCTTCCGCGCCTCCGACCTGGCGCCGGCGCACATCGTCCACGAGGTGCGACTGCAGCTGGAGTCGGGCGATCGTGCCGAGGCGGACGACGAGATCAGCGCCGTCGTCAAGTGGCGTCGCGAGCACCAACCGGGCGGTCAGAACTGCGGGTCGGTGTTCGTCAACCCGGTTCCGGGCGAGGTCACGGCGGGTGGTCTGATCGACGGGTTGGGGCTCCGTGGCTTCTCGATCGGCACGGCGTTCGTGTCCGACAAACACGCCAACTTCATCCAGGCGAGCGACGGCGGCCGTGCCGCCGACGTGCGGGCCGTGATCGAACACGTCCGCGACGCGGTCGCCAGCGAGACCGGATACCGACTGCGCAGCGAAGTGCGGCTCGTCGGGTTCGACGACACCGACCCGCTGTCGTTCGACGAAGCAGGCGGGACCGATGCCTGAGTCCCACGAGCACGAACCCGACCAGGCGGCGCTCGACGAGCTGATGCGCGCCTTCGGCCGGGGACCCGATCCCGACACCGTCCCGGACGAGACGGACGAGCCGGGTGCTGATGAGGACGATCGCTCCGACCACGACGCGTTCGTCGACATCGACGCGTCCGACGGTCTCGCGTTCGATGATGCCGACGGCGAGCCGGCCGAGTTGCTGATCGTCGAACAGGAACCGATGGAGGCACCGGTCGACCCGACGCCGACGCCGCCCACGGTCATCCGCATCGACGACTACAGCGGATCGACGGTGGTCGACGTCGCCGGCGACGAGCAGGCACCGCCGGTGAGCGACGTCGCACCACCGCCGAGCGGCGACGACGAGGCGCCCGTCGTCATCGCGATCGAGGACGAAGACCTTCCCGACGCCGTGTACGTCGCCGGGAACCTCGAACGGTCCGGTAACCGGTCGATCGTGTTCATCGAGGACGACGACACCGGCGACACGATCGCGCCCGACGCCGAACGAGACGTCCGCCGCGGGATCGAGCCGCGCATGCGCGAACGTCGCGCTGCGGTCAGACGGGCGATCGGCCGCAAGCGGCTGCGCTGGATCCTGCTGGTGCTCGTGGTGGTCGTCGTCGCCGTCGGCGGTCTGGCGGTGCTGGGATCGGGGCTGTTCGCGGTCAAGGCCGAGAACGTGCGGGTGTTCGGAGCCGTTTACGCCGACGAAGAACAGGTGCAGGCGGTCGTGGACGATCTGGTCGGAACACCGACGTTGCGGGCCGACAGCCAGGCGGCCGAAGTCGCGCTCGAGCGGATCCCCTGGGTCGACGAGGCTCGCGTCCGGGTGTCGTTCCCGAACAGTGCCACGATCGAGATCCGTGAACGTGAGGCCTGGACGACCTACCAGGGGCCCGATCAGCGCTACCGGGTGCTCGATCGCGAGGGGCGCGTCCTCGCCGTGCTCGACGGGTATCCGATCGCCTACCTGCTGCTCGCCGGCCCCGACCCGGTCGACCTCGAACCCGGCGACTTCGCCCCCCAGGGCTACGCCGCGGCATCGGAGTTGGCGAAGAACCTGACCGGCTCGATCCGGGGGCAGGTGTCGTTCGTCTCGGTGACCTCCGACGGTTCGAGGCTCAGCATCTTCCTCGACGACGGCACCGAGGTGCGTTTCGGGGCCGCACGTGATCTCTTCAACAAGCTGCTCCGGCTCGAGACCACGCTGGCGAACAATCCCGAACGTGAACCCGGCGTGATCGACGTCTCGACCAGCGAGGTGACCCTCTGATCGAGGTGGAGGCGTCGGCTCCGATCGACGGTTGGGGAAGGGGTCGGCCACTCGGCGGGCTAGCATCACCGCAGCTGTGGGCTTCTACGTGCCAGGATGTCGCGTTGAGACGTCGATCGCAGACTGCAGAACCATGACTTCACTGACCCGCTCTACCTCGATCCACCTGTTCCGACGGAGGAATCACTGATGGCCGCCGCACCCACCAACTATCTCGCTGTGATCAAGGTCGTCGGTGTCGGCGGCGGCGGCGTCAACGCTGTCAACCGGATGATCGACGCCGGTCTGAAGGGCGTCGAGTTCATCGCGGTCAACACCGATGCGCAGGCGCTGCTCATGAGCGACGCCGACGTCAAGCTCGACATCGGCCGTGACCTGACGCGCGGGCTCGGTGCCGGCAGCGATCCCGAGGTCGGACGCACCGCTGCGGAGTCGCACAACGACGAGATCGACGAGATGGTCAAGGGTGCCGACATGGTGTTCATCACCGCCGGTGAGGGCGGTGGCACCGGCACCGGTGCCGCGCCCGTGATCGCCGAGGTGGCCCGGGCCGCCGGCGCACTCACGATCGGCGTCGTCACCCGGCCGTTCGGGTTCGAGGGCCGCCGCCGGTCGGTGCAGGCCGACAACGGCGTGCAGCGCCTCAAGGAAAAGGTCGACACGCTCATCGTCATCCCGAACGACCGACTGCTCTCGGTCGCGAACGACAAGACCAGCGTGCTCAATGCGTTCAAGATGGCCGACGAGGTCCTCCTGCAGGGCGTGTCCGGCATCACCAACCTGATCACCACCCCCGGCCTGATCAACACCGACTTCGCCGACGTCAAGATGGTGCTCTCGAACGCCGGGTCGGCGCTGATGGGTATCGGACAGTCCAGCGGCGACGAGCGAGCGGTCTCGGCTGCCAAGCAGGCGATCTCCAGCCCGCTGCTCGAGTCGGCGATCGACGGCGCCCGCGGCGTGCTGCTCAACATCACCGGCCCGTCCAGCATGGGCCTGTTCGAGATGAACGCCGCCGCCGAGATCATCCACGGCGTCGCCCACCAGGATGCGAACATCATCTTCGGCACCGTCATCGACGACGAGATGGGCGACGAGGTCAAGGTCACGGTCATCGCCGCCGGCTTCGACCGACTCGACAGTGCGTCGTCGTCCGGCGGGCTGTCGCTCGGCAACGGTGGCGGGTCCACCCGGATCACCGAGTTGTTCGCCGAGCCGGAAGCGGCCGAGCCGATCGACGATGACGACGACGACTTCGACGTCCCGTCGTTCCTCAAGTAGCGGCCGCAGCGTCACGATCGCGTGCTCCACGCGCCGTGACGGCGACTTCCACCTGACCCGACAACCGCGGCCCGTCCTCGAGCGCACCCGTCGTGCCTTCGTCGACCTGCCGTGGACGATGACCGACCAGCGGCACGGCCGTGACGTCGTGCGGGTGACGGCGCCCGGCGATGGCGACGGTGCCACCGGCGACATCGCCATCACCGGCCTCGACGACGTCGTGCTGGGCTGCTGGGTCGGCGACTGCGCCCCGATCGTCCTGATCGGCGCCGACCGCCAGTTCGCGGTCGTCCACGCCGGCTGGCGTGGTCTGGCGTCAGGTGTCGTCGACGCCGCCGTGGCGGCGTTCGACGAACCCGTCGTCGGCGCCGTGCTCGGCCCGACCATCGGGGCATGCTGCTACGAGTTCGGCGATCACGACCTGGTCGCCGTCGCCGCCGGCACTCACGCCGATCCCGAAGCGATCCGAGGGCGCACGACCTCCGGCGCACCGGCGCTCGACGTCGAGGCTGCCGTCCGGTCAGCGCTGGCGGTCCACGAGCTGTCGGCCGACGTGCTCGCCGGGTGCACCGGCTGCACCTTCGACGGCTTCTCACACCGTGTCCGCCGCGACGCCGAACGCCACGTCGTGGCGGCCTGGAGGAACGGCGCATGAACGACGCAGCGACCGTGGCGTCGCGGCTCGCCGAGACGCGAGCCCGGATCACCGCCGCCGGCGGGGGACCGGAGGTCGACATCCTCGCGGTGACCAAGGCGTTCGATCCCGAGGTCGTCGCCGTCGCCGTCGCCGCCGGATGCCGCTCGATCGGCGAGAACTACGCGCAGGAACTCCTCGCGAAGCAATCCGCGATCGGCGCTCATCCTGGCCTCGGCGTGCACTTCATCGGCCAGTTGCAGACCAACAAGGTGCGTCAGATCGCCGGTCTGGTGACGCTCTACGAGACGATCGACCGGGCCAAGCTCGCTCGTGAGGTCGCCAAACGAGCGCCGGGCGCCGCCGTCCTGCTCCAGGTCGACACGTCCGCGTTGACCGGTGACGAAGCCGATGGCAAGGGCGGATGCCCGATCGCCGAGCTAAGTGCGCTCGTCGAATCGGTCGGTGAGGTCGACCTCGACCTCCGGGGCCTGATGACCGTCGGCCCGACCGAGGGTGGCCCCGCTGCGGCGAGGATCGGCTTCGATGCGGTTCGTTCGGCGACCGATCGGCTCGGCCTCGCGATGTGCTCGATGGGCATGTCCGGCGACCTCGAGGTCGCGGTCGAGTGCGGGTCGACGCAGGTACGCGTCGGAACCGCTCTGTTCGGTTCTCGACCTGTCCCCATCTGGCGTGAGCAGGGGCGATAGGCTCCGCGGCAAGGAGGAAGTCAGCACATGTCTTTCTGGAAGCGAACGATGGACTATCTGGGTCTGGGTCCTGACGACGCATACGACGACTACGACGTCGAAGAAGAGTACGAACCAGCCCCTCGAGGCCGTCGGCAAGACGTAGAGGCGCGCGCTCCGCGCCAACGCGACGAGACCGGTGGCGAAGGAGTCGTTCGCACGTTGCCCAGCCGTCCCACGTTCCCATCCCGTGACTTCGACCCGTCGCAGGCGCGTCGCTCGAACGAACGCGACGACTCCGGTGTGCAGCCGCGACCGAAGGGCAACGGCCGCCAGGCGTCCGGCAACAGCGAACCGGCCACGGTCAAACCGCGCCGATTCGACCAAGCCCAGGAAGTCGCCGACAAGTTCAAAGAGGGCAACCCGGTGATCATGAACCTCGAAGGCTCCGATCGCGAAGTGGCCCGCCGTCTGATCGACTTCGCCAGTGGCCTGTGCTACGGCCTCGACGGCTCGATGGAGAAGGTCGCCAACGGCGTCTATCTCCTCAAGCCGATCTCAGCACGCACGCCTCGGTACGACGAGTACGACGACTGAGCCCGGCAATGGAGCTCTCACCCGCCCAGATCACCGAGGCGTCGTTCCGTACCATCCGCAAGGGGTACGACCCCGACGAAGTCGATGCGTTCCTCGCCGAGGTCGCCAAGGCACTCGAATCCTCCCGGCAGCAGGCGACCGCGATGGAGGCACGCGCTCGTGCCGCAGTCGCCCGCCTGCAAGAGGTCACCGCCGCCGCTGCGGCCGAGCCCGCACCCGCGCCGCCCGAACCTGCCCCGGCGCCGCCGCCCGAACCGGTCGAGGCGCCGACCGTGCAGCTCCCGGCTGCCGAGTCCGAGGCGATCTCCCGAACCCTGTTCCTGGCGCAACGGACCGCCGACTCCACGGTCGCCGAGGCGCGGAGCGAGGCCGAACGGATCCTCGGCGAGGCCACCTCCGAGGCCGAAGCGACCATCGACTCCACGCGCGAGATGTCCGCGCAGATGATCGAAGAGGCTCGTGCCGAGGCGAGGAGCGCATCCGAAGCCGAACGCGTCGCCGCCGCGAACGAGGTCGAGGCGCTGGTCGCCCGCCGCGAGTTCCTCGTCGGCGACGTCGACCAACTCGAGCGGTTCCTGATCGACCAGCGCGACCGCCTCCGCGGTGCCGCACGCCAGATCGAAGCGCTCTGCGAGCGTGTGCCCGAGGGCCTGGGCTCGGTGCGGCCGCCGGCGTTGTCGGCGTCCGACGACCACGAGCAGGGCGACCCGACCGAAGAGATGCAGCGGCCGTCACCCGACGACGACCAGGACGACGATTCGTCGAGCCGAACCGACGGCGAAATCGACCCGACCGCTCGCTAGCATGCCTCCAACGGCATCGACGAGCCATCACCTCCGAGCCTCCGGAAGAACGGCTCCTGGTCGACAGGAGCTCAGTAGAACCGGACGGGTCCAGCCCGTCACCGCTGGCGAATGCGAGCGGCCGTCTCCTGCGGGAAGCGGCAAGCAGGGTGGTACCGCGGGCTCCGGCTCGTCCCTGGCAGAACCGACACCGCCAGGAGCCAACGTGAACCAGCCCGCATACCCCGCCGTGACGTCACAGCCGAACCTGCCCGAGCTCGAACGCGCCGTCCTCGACCGCTGGAAGCGTGAGCAGACGTTCCGCGCATCGGTCGAACAGCGCCCCGCGGGCGACGACGGTGACAACGAGTTCGTGTTCTACGACGGCCCCCCGTTCGCGAACGGACTGCCGCACTACGGCCATCTCCTCACGGGATACGTCAAGGACGCCGTGCCCCGCTACCAGACGATGCGCGGTCGTCGCGTCGAGCGTCGATTCGGATGGGACTGCCACGGACTGCCCGCCGAGGTCCAGGCCGAGAAGGAGCTGGGCATCGCCGGCCATCCCGAGATCACCGAGTTCGGCATCGACAAGTTCAACGATGCCTGTCGTACGAGCGTGCTGCGGTACACCTCCGAATGGGAGGAGTACGTGACCCGCCAGGCCCGCTGGGTCGACTTCGACAACGACTACAAGACGCTCGACACCGACTACATGGAGTCGGTCATGTGGGCGTTCAAGTCGCTGTGGGACAAGGACCTGATCACCGAGGGGTTCCGGGTGCTCGCGTACTGCTGGCGCTGTGAGACGCCGCTCAGCAACACCGAGACCCGGATGGACGACGTGTACCGCGATCGGCAGGACCCGGCGCTCACGGTGCGGTTCCGGCTCACCGAGGGGTTGCCGGGTGGAGAGGACGTACCGACCTCGATCCTCGCCTGGACGACGACGCCATGGACGCTGCCGTCGAACCTCGCGCTCGCCGTGGGACCCGACATCACGTACGCCGTCATGGAGGAGGACGGACAGCGGTACGTGCTCGCCGAGTCGCGCCTCGCCGCCTATGAGCGTGAGCTGGAACATGCCACCCGCGTCGGCGAGATCTCGGGTTCCGAGCTCGTCGGCCGCACCTACGCGCCGATGTTCTCGTACTTCGCCGACACGCCCAACGCCTTCCAGGTGCTCGGTGCCGAGTTCGTCTCGACCGAGGACGGCACCGGCATCGTCCACATGGCTCCCGGCTTCGGCGAGGACGACCAGATCACCGCGAACGCGGTCGGTATCCCGACCATCTGCCCGATGGACGAGCACGGCCAGTACACCGCCGAGGTCGTCGACTACGTCGGCCAGCACGTGTTCGACGCCAACCCGGCGATCATCCGCCGGCTCAAGGACGAGGGCGTCGTCGTGCGCCACGACAGCTACGACCACTCGTATCCGCACTGCTGGCGCTGCGCCCAGCCGCTGGTGTACCGGGCGATCTCGTCGTGGTTCGTCAAGGTCACCGAGTTCCGCGATCGTATGGTCGAGTTGAACCAGGACATCACCTGGGTGCCCGAACACATCAAGGAGGGCAGCTTCGGCAAGTGGATCGAGAACGCCCGCGACTGGGCGATCAGCCGCAACCGGTTCTGGGGTTCACCGATCCCGGTCTGGAAGAGCGACGACCCGACCTATCCCCGGATCGACGTGTACGGCTCGATCGACGACCTGCAACGCGATTTCGGCACGACGGTCACCGACCTGCACCGGCCGGCGATCGACGACCTGACGCGCCCGAACCCCGACGACCCCACCGGACGGTCGACCATGCGACGCGTTCCCGAGGTGCTCGACTGCTGGTTCGAGTCGGGCTCGATGCCGTTCGCCCAGGTGCACTACCCGTTCGAGAACGCCGAGTGGTTCGAGAACCACTATCCCGGTGACTTCATCGTCGAGTACATCGGTCAGACGCGCGGCTGGTTCTACACGATGCACGTGCTGGCCACGGCGCTGTTCGACCGGCCGGCGTTCTCCAGTTGCCTCAGCCACGGCATCGTGCTCGGCGACGACGGTCGCAAGATGTCGAAGTCGCTCAGCAATTACCCGGATCCGAACGAGATGTTCGACGTCCACGGGGCCGACGCGATGCGGTGGTACCTGCTGTCGTCGCCGATCCTGCGGGGGGCCGACTTCTCCGTCACCGAGACGGGGCTGCGCGACACCGTCCGCCATGTGATCCTGCCGTTCTGGAACGCGTACTACTTCCTGACGCTGTACTCGAACGCGGCCGGGACGACGGGAACGTTCCGGACCGATCAGACCGACGTTCTCGACCGCTACCTCCTCGGTGAGCTCCGCGGGCTGGTCGAGGGTGTCACGGAGACGATGGACGTCTACGACCTGTTCGGCGCGTGCGAGAACGTCGCGACGTTCCTCGACACGCTCACGAACTGGTACATCCGCCGGAGCCGTGACCGGTTCTGGGCCGGTGACCAGGACGCGATCGACACACTCCACACCGCGCTCGTCACGCTGTGCCAGGTGGGAGCACCGCTGCTCCCGCTGGTGTCCGAGCACGTGCACGACGGTCTGACCGGCGGGGCGGGCAGCGTCCACCTGACCGACTGGCCGGCCGCCGACCAGTTCCCCCGCGACAGCGATCTGCACGCCGGCATGGCGCAGGTCCGCGATGCGTGCTCGACCCTGCTGTCACTCCGCAAGGCGGAAGGGTTGCGCGTTCGGTTGCCGCTGGCCAAGGCGGTCGTCGCGACTCCCGACGTCGACCTGATCGCCCCGCACGTCGACATCCTGCGCGACGAACTGAATGTGAAGGACGTCGAGCTCACGGTCGACGTCGACCGGTTCGGCCGAAAGGAACTGATGCTCAACCCGAAGGCGCTCGGGCCACGGCTCGGCGGGCAGATGCAGCAGGTCGTGAAGGCGCACAAGTCCGGTGATTGGACGGTCGAGGGCGATGTCGCGACCGTCGGCGGGGTCGAACTGCAGCCGGGCGAGTTCGACTTCCGTCTGGTCTCGGGTGACGACGGGGGAGCGGTGGCGACGTTGAAGAACGCCGCCGGGCTCGTCGTGCTCGACACCGCCGTCACGCCCGAACTCGAGCGAGAGGGGACCGCACGCGACCTCATCCGCCAGATCCAGCAGGCGCGGCGTGAGGAGGGGCTCGACGTGAGCGATCGCATCGACCTCACCGTGACGGGTCCGGCCGAGGTGGTCGAGGCATTCGAGGCCCATCGAGAACTCGTCATGAGCGAGACGCTCGCGGTGTCGGCATCGGCCGAGACGGGCGACGCCTCGGTGCGGGTCGCTCGCAGCACCGGCTGATGGCCCGGCTCGTCGTTCGCGCCCAGCCGAATGCCCGGCGCGACGGCTTCAGCGGTTGGTTCGGTGACCTCCCGAGGTTCTCGGTGAGGGCGGCACCCGTCGACGGTGCGGCCAACGAGGCGATCGAGCGGGCGCTGGCCGCCGCGCTCGGTCTGCGGCGTCGGGCCGTCCGCCTGATCGGCGGCGCGGGGTCGCGCACCAAACGGTTCGAGGTCGACGGCCTCGATCAGGATGGTCTCACAGCGCTCGTCGAGCGACTGAATCCGCGTCGCATCGAAGCGTCGTCGCACGTAGACCCCCACATCGGGGAATGAAACGGGTAGAGTCCGGCGTTCACATTCGCCAGGAGGTGCACCGATCGTGGCTGTAGCGAAGAAGAAGTCGTCCGCGAAGCAAGCGGCCGCGAAGCAGAAGACGACCAAGAAGACGTCGTCCGCCAAGAAATCGGCTCCGACGAAGAAGACGACCGCCAAGAAGGCGGCTGCGAAGAAGACGACCGCCGCCAAGGCCAAGAAGACCACGGCGAAGAAGACCACGGCGAAGAAGGCACCGGCCAAGAAGACGACCGCCAAGAAGACGACCGCCAAGAAGACCACGGCCAAGAAGACCACGGCCAAGAAGACCACGGCCAAGAAGGCGCCGGTGAAGAAAACGACCGCCGCCACGAAGGCACCGGCCAAGAAGACGACCGCCAAGAAGACGACGGCCAAGAAGACCAGCACCAAGAAGACCACGAACGCCACATCAGCGACGTCCACGACGACGACTCCAGCCCGGTCGGGCACCTCGGGCAGAGCCCGCAAGAAACCGGCCGCATCCACCCCTCGATCATCCGCACGGAAGGCACCTGACACCCCCACCATGTCGACCACCAGCGCCCACAACGGTTCCCAGACCGAACTTCCCAAGCCTCGCTTCAACAAGGACGGCTTCGGCTACACCAAGGACTTCGACCTCACGTTCGTCAAGGAGATGCACGATGCACTGCAGGCCGAGCGGGTTCGCCTGACCGGTCAGGCGAAGCGACTCGAAGACGAAGCGCACCAACTCGTCGAAGAAGCCGAGATGGGCGACGTGCAGTTCGACGACGAAGGCGGCGAAGGCGACACCATGGTCGTCGAGCGGGAGCGTGACCTCGCGCTCAGCGCGCAGGCGCGTGAGGCCGTCCAGGAGATCGACGCAGCGTTGCTCCGCATCATGGCCGGCACCTACGGCTACTCGACGGTCTCCGGCCGTCCGATCCCGAAAGAGCGGCTCGAGGCCATCCCGTGGTCCACCGAGCTGGTCGAAGAGAAGGTCGGCGGCATCGGCCGCTGATCGATCTTCGCGACCCCGGCGCGCCATGATGGTTCCGACATGAACCGCTTCGAAGGCGCGCGCCTCGCCTGGGCACCGGTCGCCCTGTTCGTGATCGTCGCCGACCAGCTGACGAAGCACTGGGCCGTCAACGAACTCGTCGATCGCGACATCGACGTGTTCTGGACCCTCCGGTTCAACCTGTCGTACAACACCGGTATGGCGTTCAGCCGCGGACAGAACATGGGGCCGATCATCGGCGTCGTGGCGCTCGTGGTCGTCGTGGTACTCCTGCTCAGCATCAAACGCCAGCCCGGTCGACTCACCGACGTCGCCGTCGGGATGATCGTCGGTGGTGCGATCGGCAACGTCATCGACCGGCTGTTCCGCCAGGAAGCATGGCTCCGCGGCGGCGTGGTCGACTTCATCGACTTCCAATGGTTCCCGATCTTCAACATCGCCGACATCGGGGTCACCGTCGGGGGAGCGCTGCTCGTGCTGGCATCCTGGATGGTCGGCCGTGCCGATGCGAGCGAACCCGACAGAACGGTGGATGCCCATGAGTAGCGAGATCGTCGAAGCGGTGCCGTCGGCACTCGACGGCGAACGACTCGACCGGATCGTCGCGCTGCTGCTCGACGTGAGTCGATCGATCGCGTCGACGGTGATCGACGCCGGCGGAGCCACCGTCGACGGTGAGACCGCCCCGTCGGGCAAGATCCGCCTCGCCGAGGGGCAGGTGGTCACGGTCGACCCCGACGCCGTGCCCGTCGACCAACCGCCGCAGGCCGACGACTCCGTCGAGTTCGGCGTCATCCACGAAGACGACTCGATCGTCGTCATCGACAAGCCGGCCGGTCTGGTCGTCCATCCCGGGGCCGGCAACGACACCGGTACGCTCGCCAACGGCCTGCTGGCCCGGTACCCGGAGGTCGTCGACGTCGGCGAACGGATCCGACCCGGCATCGTGCACCGTCTCGATGCCGGCAGCTCCGGTCTGCTCGTCGTCGCCCGTACCCAGGACGCCGCCGACGCGCTGATCGAACAGTTCGCCGACCACTCGGCCACCCGGGCCTACCTCGCGCTCGTCTGGGGGCACCCGGCGTCACCCCACGGGGTGATCGACGCGCCGATCGGTCGTTCGCGGCGCGACCCGCTGCGGATGGCGGTCGTCGCCGACGGTCGCTGGGCCCGCACCGAGTACCAGGTCCTCGAACGGTTCGACAGCCCGGCCGAGCTCGCCTTGCTCGAATGTCGGCTCGAGACCGGGCGGACCCATCAGATCAGGGTGCACCTCAGCTCGATCAACCACCCCCTCGTCGGCGATCCGACGTACGGCCAACGGCGGCCGAAACTCCAGGTCGAGCGACCGTTCCTGCACGCTGCGGAGCTGTCGTTCGTGCACCCGGCGACCGGCGAACAGGTGACGTACCGGAGCGAACTCGCCGCCGACCTGTCGGAACGGCTCAGCACCCTTCGTCGCGTCGATCCCGACGCCTGACCGCGCTCAGGGCTCGACGGGCACGGTCGGCCACGGCGCGTCGCCGCGCGCGACGTCGGCGATCGACGCCAGGGTGAATCCGACGAGGTGGCGACGCATGACCTCGCCCGCCTGGTTCCAGATCGCCAGGAGGACGCACTGGCCCTCGTGGTCGCACGACCCGTCCTGGTGGGGTTGGCCGAAGTCGCCGAGCGTGATCGGGCCGTCGACCGCCGAGAGGATCTCGGACAGCAGGATCTCCTCGGGCTGGCGTGCCAGCACGTAGCCACCGCCGACACCGCGCTTCGACCGGACGAGCCCGGCGCCCTTGAGCGCCAGCAGGATCTGCTCGAGGTACGGCTGTGGGAGGCCGGTGCGCTCGGCGATGTCGCGCACCGACGTGGGCCCACTCTCGCTCTCTCGGAGCGCCAACGACAACAGGGCTCGACACGCGTAATCGCCTCGGGTGGACACTCGCACGAGCCCAGCGTAGGGCTTCGAGCGGCTCGCGCTTGGCCTCGGCCCTCCGAAGGTGGTGGACTGGGCGTGCGTGACCGAGATCGACGACCAGCCCATCGTGCCCGACTACGGCGGCGCGAACGTGCGCGGCATCGTGCCGGCGCTGCTCGGGCCGCAGTCGTGGAGCACGTCGCTGCCGAGCTGGATGCCCGAGGTGGTCTCCCACGCGAACCAGGTGGTGATGCTCGTCCTCGACGGACTCGGCTGGGATCAACTCCGGGAGCGACCCGACGTCGCACCGACGCTGTCGTCGCTCGGCGGTGAGCGGATCACGACGGTCGCGCCGACTACCACGGCGACCGCGCTCAGCTCGATCGCCACCGGGCTCACACCGGGCGAGCACGGGCTGATCGGCTATCGGATCGTGCTCGGCGGCGAGGTGATGAACGTCCTGCGCTGGGCGGTCGACGGCGACAACCGCCGTCGATCCAACGTGCCACGCGACATCCAGCGTTTCCCGGCGTTCCTCGGTGAGACCGTGCCGATCATCAGCCCGACCGAACTGGCCGACTCGGCATTCACCGAGGCCCACCTGCGAGGAGGCCGCTCGGTCGGCTACCGGGCCCCGTCGTCGATCTGCGTCTCGGTCGCCGAGCAGCTGGCCGCCGGTGAACGATTCGTGTACGCGTATTACGCCGGCGTCGACAAGATCGCCCACGAGCGCGGGTTCGGGCCGTACTACGACGCCGAACTCCGCACCGCCGATCGGCTGGTCGGCGACATCCTCGACGCACTCCCGCCTGGTGCCGCGCTGCTGATCACCGCCGACCACGGCCAGGTCCAGGTCGCCGACAACATCGTCAAGCCGACCGACGATCTGCTCTCGCACGTCGCGATGCAGTCGGGTGAGGGTCGGTTCCGATGGTTGCACGCGCATCGTGGTGCGACCGACGACCTGCTCGACGCGGCGACCGAGGAGTTCGGTGACACGGGCTGGGTGCGTTCACGTGAGCAGTTGATCGCCGACGGGTGGTTCGGACCCACCGTGGCGCCCCAGGTGGCCCAGCGGCTCGGTGACGTGGCACTCGTGGCACGCGACGACGTCAGTTACCACGATCCCGACGACGGTGGGCCGTTCGAGCTGGTGTGCCGGCACGGGTCGATGACGTCGGCCGAGGTGTACGTTCCGCTGTTGGCGGGAATGCCTCGTTGACGAACTGGTTGTAATCGACCGAGGAGAACCATGACCGACACCCCCGACCTGATGACCGAGACCGACGCGGAGACACCAGACGCCGACCGTACCGACGATCCGAACTCCGTCGTGGAGCACGGTGAGTTGGTCGAGTCCGATACGGACGACCAGTCCGACGAGCCCGAGACGAACTCGGTGACCGAGCCCGCCAAGGTGATGCGGATCGGGTCGATGGTCAAGCAGTTGCTCGAGGAGGTCCGGCAGGCCCCGCTCGACGAGGCGAGCCGGGAGCGGTTGGCCGAGGTGTACGAGCGATCGGTCGTCGAGTTGTCCGAGGCGCTGTCGCCCGATCTGCAGCAGGAACTCAAGATGCTGACGCTGCCGTTCGAGGACGGCGAAGTTCCGAGCGAGAGTGAACTGCGCGTTGCCCAGGCACAACTCGTCGGCTGGCTCGAAGGCTTGTTCCACGGCATCCAGGCCACGCTGTTCGCGCAGCAGTTGGCCGCACGACAGCAGCTCGAGCAGATGCGGCAACTCCCGCCAGGGGCCCAGGTGCCGGGCATGCCCGGGCAACCTCCGGCCGGTGGCGAGCGCCCTGGCACCTACCTCTGAGCGACCACCTGCCGAGCCCGCCGTCGCGGAACCGTCAGAACAGCGGTGCCTGACCGGTGACCTCACCGGCTTCGGCGACGGTGATCGGTTCGGCGAGTGGTTCCACGTCCGGACGGAGTTCACGCACCGCGGCGTGGAACCGGCGCGCGAGTGCCGGTGAGAACAGGTTCTGAGGCTGATGGGCGAAGACGAACGGTCGTCGCCCCTCGTCGAGCCACCGCACCACGTCGGTCTTCCACGCTGCGAGCCCGGCGAAGTTCGATTCGACGTCGTCGCCGCCGATGACACGTACCACGGGATCGTCGCCCATCAGGCCGGTCACGACGGGCAGGCGTGGCTTCGTCCGTCGCTCCTCGACCGCGGCCTCGGTGGCCGCCGGCTCCGCGTACAGCGGACGGGTGTCGAGGACGACCCGACCGACGCCGGCGCTGCGCAGGATCTCGTCGACCTGCCGGTGCGCCGGGCCGCCGTCGAAGAATCGCCCGTGACGGAGTTCGACCACCCACCGGTGCGTCGTGGGGAGTCCGACCACGAACCGGGCGAGCACATCGATCGATTCCGGACCGAACGACGGCGGCAGCTGCAGCTGTACGGGGCCGACCCGGTCGCCGAGCGGTGCGACGGTTCGCAGGAACGAGGCTACGTCCCCATGTGACTCCGGCCTGAGCCTGCGGTCGTGGGTGACCGTTCGAGGCACCTTGAAGGCGAACCGGAAGTCCGGCGGCGCCTGCGCCGCCCAGCGGACCACGGTCGACGCGGCGGGTTCGGCGTAGAACGTCGTGTTGCCCTCCACCGCGTTGCACCACGTGGCGTACTCGGCGAGTTCATCGCCCTTGCGACCAGGGGAGAGGTACCGCCCCACCCACGGCGGGTGCGCCCACATCGCGCACCCCACCCGCAACGTCTGGTTCGTGCCGTGGTCGGCGTCCGGCCGGGTCATCCGACCAGTCTGGTGTGCGAGGATCAGCCGATGCTCCACGAGTGGCACATCGAGCGACGCGAGATCGAACGTCACCTCGCTCGACGGGGGTCCGAGCATGCGTTCGCCGAGATCGTGGCGTCTCGTACCGCATTGGTCGTCGTCGATCTCGTGCCGTTCTTCACGCAGTCGAACCCGTACGCCGCCGGTGTCATCCCGAACGTGAACGCGCTGGCTCGCTCTGTGCGCTCCGGTGGCGGTGTGGTCGCTTGGATCGTGCCGTCCGCCACCGAGCCGAACGCCGCCCGTCGGGCGCTGTACGGCAGTGATGTCGCCGACCGGTACCGGCGCTCCGGAGGAGACGGCGAGGTGTTCGACCGACTGGACCCGGACCTCGCCCAGCGCGAGGGCGACCTGGGCCTGGAGAAGGACGGTGCGAGTGCGTTCTTCCCAGGATCCTGCGAGTTGCACGACGAATTGCGTCGCCGAAGCATCGACACGGTGCTCATCGCCGGGACCGTCGCCGATGTCTGCTGTGCCTCGTCGGCCCGTGATGCGCTCGAGCACGGCTACCGGGTCGTGATGGTCGCCGACGCCAATGCGGCCAACCGCGACGCCGACCTGAACGCGACGCTGCATACGATCTATCGCAGCTTCGGCGACGTGCGGTCGACCGCCGATCTCGTCGGCACGTTGAGCGGCTGATCGCGCCGGAGCGGGGGCAGATCGCGCGTGGTAGGTTCGCGAATCACGTCTTTGTGATTCCCACCGCCTGAACCAGTGTCTTCCGACTCCTTCACCCACCTCCACGTCCATACCGAATTCTCGATGCTCGACGGCGCGGCGCGCCTCGACGAGATGGTCGCCAAGGCGGTGGCCGACGGTCAGCCGGCGATCGGCATGACCGATCACGGCAACATGTACGGCACCTTGGAGTTCTACAAGGAGTGCCGCAAGCAGGGCATCAAGCCGATCATCGGCACCGAGGCCTACATGGCCCACGATCACCGGTCCGAGCGCCCGACCCGGCGTGGTCGCGTCGACGACTCCGGTGGCGACACCGAGGGCGGCAAGAAGCTCTACTACCACCTCACGCTGCTCGCCGAGAACGAGGTCGGCTACCGCAACCTGATCCAGCTGTCGAGCCTCGCGTTCCTGGAGGGCTACTACTACAAGCCCCGGATCGACTGGGAGCTGATCGAGCGATACTCCAAGGGCCTGATCGCGACCACCGGCTGCCTCGGCGGTCAGGTGCTGCAGTCGATGCTCAACGGCGACGACAAGGGTGCGCTCGAGAAGGCCGCCCGGCTGCAGGACATCTTCGGCAAGGACAACCTGTTCGTCGAACTGCAGGACCACGGCATCGCGGCGCAGATCGAGACCAACCCCAAGCTCGTCGAGATCGCCAAGAAGATCGGCGCACCGCTGCTCGCCACCAACGACAGCCACTACACGCATCGCGAAGACCACGAGGCGCACGACGCCCTCCTGTGCGTGCAGACCGGGGCCCTGATCTCCGACCCCAAGCGGTTCAAGTTCGAAGGGCACGAGCACTATCTCAAGACCGCGCAGGAGATGCGCTACCTGTTCCGTGAACTCCCCGAAGCGTGCGACAACAGCCTCTGGATCGCCGAGCGGGCCGACCTCGAGATCGAGTTCGGCGATGCGCTGCTCCCGAACTTCCCCCTGCCCGCCGGCTTCTCCTCCGACGCCGAGTACCTCGAGCACCTCACGTGGGAGGGGGCCAAGCGGCGGTGGGGCGACAACCTGCCCAACAGCGTCGTCGAACGGGTGTCGTACGAGCTCAAGGTCATCAACGACATGGGCTTCGCGTCGTACTTCCTGATCACGTGGGACCTCATCAAGTACGCACGCGATGCAGGTATCCGCGTCGGGCCGGGCCGCGGTTCGGCCGCCGGTTGCGCCGTCGCGTACTGCCTCTGGATCACCGACCTCGACCCGATCAAGTACGACCTGCTGTTCGAGCGGTTCCTCAACCCGAGCCGCGTGTCGATGCCCGACATCGACATGGACTTCGACTCCCGCTACCGCGACCAGATGATCCGGTACGCGGCCGACACGTACGGCCGCGACCACGTGGCGCAGATCATCACCTTCGGCACGATCAAGGCCCGCAACGCAGTCCGCGACGCGGCCCGCGTGCTCGGCTACCCGTACGGCGTCGGCGACAAGGTGGCCAAGGCGATGCCGCCCCTGGTGATGGGTCGTGACACGCCGCTGAAGTACTGCTTCGAGCAGAGCGACAAGTACGCCGACGGGTACAAGGCGGCGCAAGACCTGCGGGCCATGTACGACACCGACCCCGACATCAAGAAGGTCGTCGACGTCGCCAAGGGACTCGAGGGGCTGAAGCGCTCCGACGGCATCCATGCCGCAGCGGTGGTCATCACCAAAGAACCGGTCACGCACTACCTGCCGATCCAGCGCAAGCCCGAGTCGGGGCAGAACCCGGAAGACGCACCGGTCGTCACGCAGTACGAGATGCACGGCGTCGAGGAACTCGGTCTGCTCAAGATGGACTTCCTCGGGCTGCGCAACCTCGACGTCATCACCGACGCGCAGGCCATGATCCGGGCCCACCGCGACCCCGACTTCGACATCGACACGGTCCCGCTCGACGACCAGCCGACCTTCGACCTGCTGTCGCGCGGCGACACGATCGGTGTGTTCCAGCTCGAATCGCCGCCCATGCGTCAACTGCTCAAGGCGATGGCGCCCAACAGCTTCGAGGATGTCTCCGCTGTGCTCGCGCTCTATCGGCCCGGGCCGATGAGCGTCAACATGCACTACGACTACGCCGACCGCAAGAACGGTCGGAAACCGGTCGAGTACATCCACCCCGACGCCGCCGAGGTGCTCGAAGACACGTTCGGCCTGATGATCTATCAGGAGAGCGTGATGCGGGTGGCGCAGAAGTTCGCCGGCTACTCGCTCGCCGAAGCCGACAACCTCCGCAAGGCGATGGGCAAGAAGGTCCGCGAGGTCATGGCCGCGGCGCGCGACGGCTTCGAGCGCGGTGTCGTCAACACGGGGTACGACGAGTCGCTCGGCAAAGACCTGTTCGACATCATCGAGAAGTTCGCCGACTACGCGTTCAACAAGAGCCACACGTTCGGGTACGGCCTCGTCACGTACCAGACCGCCTACCTCAAGGCGCACTACCCGGTCGAGTACTTCGCCTGCCTGCTGACGAGCGTCAAGAGCAACCTCGACAAGGCAGCGGTGTACCTCAGCGATTGTCGGTCGGCCGGGATCAAGGTGCTCACACCCGACATCAACCGGTCGGTGATGAACTTCGACGCGATCGAAGCCGGTCGGGTCCCCGACGACGTGTCCCTCGCCGTCGGCAGCCCCGGGGCGATCACGTTCGGACTGTCGGCAGTCCGCAACGTGGGGGAGGGGCTCGTGGAGCTCCTCCTCGCGGAGCGCGACGAGAACGGCGAGTTCGAATCGTTCTACGACTTCGCCGAGCGCGTGCCCGAGCAGGTGCTGAACAAGCGCACCGTCGAGTCGTTGATCAAGGCCGGTGCGTTCGATCGCCTCGGTCTGCCGCGGCGTGGGCTGCTGGCCTCGTTCGAACAGATCCTCGACACGACGATCGATCGTCGGCGTGAGCGCGACAAGGGCATCATGAGCCTGTTCGGCGACATGGGCGACGACGAGGCCGGCGACGACGGCGGCTTCAGCGAACGGATCCCGATCCCCGACATCGAGTTCGACAAGGGCGACAAGCTGAAGGCCGAAAAGGACATGCTCGGCCTGTACGTGTCGGACCACCCGCTGTTCGGCGTCGAGGCGGCGCTCAAACGTAAGGTCGAACACGCGTTGCTCGACCTGCCGGAGATGGAGGACGGCGCGGCGGTCAAGGTCGGCGGTGTCATCACCAATCTCGCCCGGAAGTTCACGAAGAAGGGTGACCAGATGGCCGTCTTCGTGATCGAGGATCTCGAGGCGTCGATCGAGGTCACGGTCTTCCCGCGCACACTGCTCGAACAGGGCCACAAGCTCGAGGACGACGTGATCGTCACCGTGAAGGGTCGGCTCGACAAGCGCGACGAGTCACGGTTCGGTCTGATCGCACAGCAGATCGACGTGCTCTCGGGGTTGACCGACGGTCCTGCCCCGCCACTGCGCCTGCTGTTGCCGAGCACCAGCCTCGACGAACTCAAGATCCAACGGCTCAAGCGGATCCTCCGCGATCACCCCGGCGATTCGGTCGTGCAGATCGACATCGGCCAGGGCAAGCTGCTCCGCCTCGCCGACGAGTTCCGGGTCGACATCGATCGAGCGGTCGGCGAACTCCGCATGGCGTTCGGTCACGACGCGGTGATGTTGTGATCAACCGGATGAAACGCCTGGTCACCAGCATCGTGATCTGGCGTGTCATCTCGGCGATTCGTCGCCGTTTGTGAATCCCCCGCGAATCAGTGGCACAATAGAGGCTCCAGAAGTTCCGGGAGCTGAGGACCAGATGCCGCTCGAAGTCACGACGAATGACGCCAGTTCACTGACCGATGCCGATCTCGACGAGATGGGCTCGATCGAAGGTGCCTTCGACATCGGGGCCATCTCCAAGGCCAAGGAGGATTGGGTCCTCGCCACGGTCGCCCGGGTCGACGACAAGCTGCACGGCTTCATGTTCTCGACCCTCGAGCGCATCGGCGGCACGCCCTGTGTGCTGATCGGCATGTTCAGCGTGCGGCGTCACTCCAAGCGCGACACCGTGATGCGCGGATTGATGGGCGAGGCATACCACCGGGCGCTCATGGCGTTCCCCGACGAGGACGTGGTGGTCGGATCGCGGTTCGTCGGCGCCGACGGACTCGAAGCGTTCGACAAGCTCGACGAGGTCACCCCGGCTCCCGATTCGCAAGCGGTCGGCGAAGAGCGGGCATGGGGTCGTCGGCTCGCCAAGCGGTTCGGCGTCGACAGCAAGTACGACGCCAAGACGTTCATCGCCTCGAACGGTCAGTCGGGCTTCCTCGACTTCGAATCGTCCAAACCCGAGAAGCTCGACCCGGATGTCGTCGAGATGTTCTCGAAGCTCAAGCCGAAGTCGTCCGACGTGATGATCGCGTACGGCTGGACCATGGCCGAAGACCTCGTCAAACTCGGCAAACGCTGAGAACGGGCCGAGTGCGGCGATCGCTGCGTTGCGCCTCACCGCTCACAGCCCGAAGGCTGTTCGGGTTCGTCGCGCCTTGCGCTCCCCACACTCGATCCCGTCTCAGAAGATCTGATGCGCAGGTCATGCGCCACTGCGTCGGTGGGGCGGGTGCACGCTCCTGGGCTCGGGGCACGCCGCCGATCACTGCGTTCCGCCTCACCGCTCACAGCCCGGAGGGCGATGGCCCGAGCGGGTATGTCGTTTGTGGGGCCGGGGTCCTGGACTCGCGTCAAACGGCTGGGGCGGCCATCGGTGGGGTTCGAGGGGCGATGGGGGATGATGGGGGATGAGTTCGTTCGGGGGTCGGTCGTTCGAGGAGGTGGTTCGTGGACGGCGGATGACCCGGGCGTTCCGGACCGATCCGCTGCCCGCCGGGATGCTCGACGAGCTGATCGACCTGGCGAGCCGGGCGCCCAGCGCCGGCAAGACGCAGGGCTGGCACGCCGTGGCGCTCGAGGGTGATCAGACGTCGACGTTCTGGGACATCACGCTGCCAGAGCCCCGACGATCGACGTTCCGGTGGCAGCGTCTGCCCGACGCCCCGGTGATCCTGCTGCCGTTCGCCGATCCGCAGGCATACGTCGACCGATACGCCGAACCGGACAAGGCTCGTACCGGACTGGGATCGGGCACGGACGCCTGGCCCGTGCCGTACTGGACCATCGACACGTCGATGGCGGTCATGAACCTGCTCCTGGCCGCCGAGGACGCGGGGCTCGGCGCGCTGTTCTTCGGTGTGTTCCGCGGCGAAGAACAGCTGCGAGCAGCGATCGGGGTGCCGGCGCGTCTCCAACTGCTGGGGGCCGTCGCGCTCGGGTACCCGGCAGGAGACCACGACGGCGCCGGCCGCAGCTCGGGGCGGGCGAGGCGTCGGCCCGACGAGATCATCCACCGGGGACGATGGTCGCACCCTCCGGCAGCGGACGGCCGGTGATCCGCTCGTAGAGCGCTTCCGGCGAGCTCGCCGGAAGGTCACACACCGCGTTGCGGCAGACGTACGCATGGCCGGCGTCGCGGTCGTCCCACAGCGGCGAGTCGAACGGTTCACCCCACGCCAGTACGGCGTCGGGACGCCAGACGGTCTGAGCGACCCGCACCATCGTCGGTTCGTCGCCGACGATGACGATCTCGACCAGCCCGCGGTGACGGAGCTCGATCGCCAGCAGGGCGTTCGACACCGCGCCCGGCGCGGCATCGATGACCGACGCGAGGAGCTGCAGGATCCGATCGGCGTGGTTCCGGTATCGGAGGTCGCCGGTGAGCGCCGCCAGCCGGAGCAGCCCATGCGTCGCGGAGGAGTTCGCCGACGGCGTGGCGTTGTCGTGCAGGTCCTTCTGGCGGACCACGAGGTCGTCGCCGTCCTCGGGCGTCGTGAACAGACCGCCGTCGACGGGGTCCCAGAACCAGTCGAGCATCGTGTCGGCGGTCTCGCGAGCGGCGTCGATCCAGCGCGCCTCACCGGTGAGTTCCCCGAGCCGGATGAAGGCCTCGACGAGCGCCGCGTGATCCGCTGCGAGCGCACGGTGTCGTGGCCCGCCGTCGGCGTGCCACGACCGGTACCAACGACCCGACGCATCGCGCAGTTCGGCGAGCAGGAACTCCCCGTTCGCGACCGCTGCGGCCTTCCAATCGGGGCGCTGCAGCGCAGCGGCCGCATCGGCGAGTGCGGCGAGGAACCATGCGTTCCACTCGGTGATGACCTTGTCGTCGAGCCCCGGTCGTCGGCGCGAGGATCGTGCGTCGAGGAGCCGGCCGTGTGCCCCGTCGATGTCGGCCGGTCGCGTGAGTTGGCCACGCGCGTGCATCCGGTTCGGGATCGAGCGACCTTCGAAGTTGCCCTCGTCGGTGATGTTCCACCAGTCGAGGACACGCTCGACGCCGTCGGCGTCCATGTCGGCGAGCGCTTCACGGACCTCGGTCGGGGTCCAGGTGGCGAACAGGCCCTCGACGCCGTGACCATCCGCGTCGGGGGAGTCGGCGTCCTCGGCGGCGTAGAAGCCGCCGTCGGGGTGGCGGAGGTCGCGCAGGACGTACTCGATCGTCTCCTCGACGATCTGGCGGTCGGCCGGCCGGCCGAGCACCGAGTACGCCTCGCGATAGACGCGAACGAGCATCGCCTGGTCGGTGAGCATCTTCTCGAAGTGCGGCACGAGCCACTCGCGGTCGGTCGAGTAGCGGGCGAACCCGCCACCGATGTGGTCGTACACGCCCCCGGACGCCATCGCATCGAGGGTGGTCGTCACGACCTGCTTCGCCCCGTCGCCACCGGAGGTCATGAACGCCCGGAGCACGAGTTGGAGATGGTGCGGCGACGGGAACTTCGGTGCGGTGCCGAACCCGCCCCACTCCTGGTCGAACGCCCCGGCGATCTTCTTCAACGTGTCGTTGATGACATCGAGCGCCGGGATGGACGCTTTCGGCTGCGTGGCCTTGCCGATGGCGGCGATGATCGAGTTCGCGCTCTGATCGAGTTCGTCTCGGCGCTCGGTCCAGGCCTGACCCAGGGCGTTCAGCAGTTCCATGAACTGCGGCTTGGGGAGGTACGTCCCGCCCCAGAAGGGGCGTCCCGTCGGGTCGAGCGCCACCGTCATCGGCCAGCCGCCGCGCCCGGTGATGGCCTGGACCGCGGCCATGTACAGCGCGTCGACGTCGGGCCGTTCCTCGCGGTCGACCTTGATGTTGACGAACCGCTCGTTCATCACGGTGGCGACCTCGTCGTCCTCGAAGCACTCGTGCGCCATGACGTGGCACCAGTGGCATGCGGAGTACCCGATCGACAGGATGATCGGAACGTCGCGCTCGCGTGCGGCGGCGAAGGCTTCGTCGCCCCAGGGGTACCAGTCGACGGGGTTGTCGACGTGTTGGCGGAGGTAAGGCGAGCTCTCGTCGGCGAGGCGGTTCACGTGGCGACCCTACCGACGACGAGTCCCGTCGTCGCCGCGTCCCGAGCCGGGCGTCGTCGACCGATCACCCTGCCGATGCGCGACCGGTCGGGCGGTTCTCGTGCCATCCTGGCGCCGTGTCCGTCGTCGCCGCCGTCCTCCTGCTGTTCGTCGGGCTCGTGGGGCTCTTGTCGTCGTGGAATGCCGCGAGGCCCTTGATCGATCCGACACGCCGATATTCGCCGTCGTGGCTTCCGGCGATGGTCGTCACGGAGTTGGCGCCGTTCTGGGTGCTCGTGCACCTCGGTGTGCTCGTCGGCGGGCTCGCTCTGGGCGGCTGGGAGAACTGGGGTGGCCGAATCGGCGTCGGCCTGCTCGCCGCATCGATGATCCTGCTCGGCTGGATCATGATGCGAACGCTGCTCGCCGTGCGGCGTCTCCGCCGGCTGGTCGACGGCCCAGTCCACCGACCGTCGGGCGTCGCCCGCCTGGTCGGTCGGCCGGTGCGCACACCGCTGGGCGTTCGGGAGATCGCCGGCCTCGAGTGGCGGCACGGTCTCACCCTCGACCTGATCCGGCCGGACGACGATCGGCGCGAGCTGCCCGTCGTCGTGTACGTGCACGGCGGTGGATGGACCGGGGGAGGCCCGCAACGACAGGGCCGCGACATGTACCACACACTCGCGCTCGACGGCTGGGCCACGTTGGCGATCAGGTACCCGTTCACGCCGCAGGTGACGGTGCTCGACCAGATCGCCGCCGTCCGTGACGCCGTCACGTGGGCCCGCACGCACGGCCCCGATCACGGTGTCGTGCCGACGATGGTGGTCCTGGCCGGAGGATCCGCCGGCGCGCACCTGGCGACGATGGCCGCCCTCACCCCGGCCGACGACACCCAACGGGTCGCCGGCATCGTCGGGCTGTACGGCATCTACGACATGGCGAACCGGCACGGGCAGCGTGCGCACTGGGACATGATCCGGCGTGACGTGATGCGGGCAAGCGTCGCCGAGGCACCGCAGCGGTACGACGCGGTGTCGCCGCTCGTCCAGAGGTTGTCGGCTGCGCCACCGATGCTGATCGTGCACGGCACCCGCGACACCCTGGTGCCGATCGGTGAGGCGGAGCAGTTCGTCGAGGCGCTGCGTTCAGCCGGTCGTCCGGTCGACTTCGTGCCAGTCGTCGGCGCCCAGCATGCGTTCGACGCGGTGACGGCACCCGTCCCCCGAGCCACGGCTGCGGCGATCAGGACGTGGTTGCGGGGTCTCGAGGGAGCGGCCTGACACCGGGCTCACGGGCGAACCACGAGCGGTGGTCGACCGACCGGGTGCTCAGGCGCCGACGGCGTGGTAGCCGCCGTCGACGTGGATGATCTCGCCGGTCGTGGCGGGGAACCAGTCGGACATCAGCGCGACGCACGCACGTGCGACGGGTTCGGAATTCTGGACGTCCCATCCGAGTGGCGCACGGCCGTCCCACGTGTCCTCGAAGAGCTTGAATCCGGGGATCGACTTCGCTGCGATCGTCTTGATGGGGCCGGCCGCGACCAGATTGCAGCGAATCTGCTGTGGTCCGAGTTCGCGTGCGAGGTACCGGGACACGCTCTGCAGCGCGGACTTCGCGACGCCCATCCAGTTGTACGCGGGCCATGCCTGCTGGTTGTCGAAGTCGAGTCCGACGATCGAGCCGCCCTGGTCCATCAGCGGGACGAAGGCGTCGGCGAGGGTCTTCAGCGAGTACGTCGAGACGTGCATCGCCACGGCGACATCGTCCCACGGTGCACCGAAGAAGTCGTCGCCGAGGCACGACTCCGGAGCGAAGCCGATGGCGTGGAGCACACCGTCGACGCGACCCCACTTGGCGGCGACCGCATCGCGGACGGCGTCGACGTGCTCGGGAACGGTGACGTCGAGTTCGAACACGTCGATGTCGTCACCGAGCTTGCGTGCCGTTCGCCTGGTCAGGCTGAGGGCGCGGCCGGCGCCGGTGAGCACGATCTCGGCACCTTCCTCGAGGGCGATCTTGGCGACGCCGAAGGCCAAGGAGGCGTCGGTGAGGACGCCGGTGATCACGAGCTTCTTGCCGTCGAGGATTCCCATGCATCGGAACGTAGTCGGCCCGGCACCCTGGGCCAGAACGTTTGCCGCCGCCGCGATCAGGTGGTCGACCGGTTACGTGTGCCAGGCTCGGTGCATGCGAATCGGTGTGATCGGTGGCAGCGGACCGGCCGGCAGCAGCCTGGCGGCCCGTCTGGCCAGCGTTGGGTACGAATCGGTGATCGGCTCCCGCTCGAAGTATCGGGCGATGGAGAGCAGGGACTCGTTCGTCGAGCGGTTCCCCGACCTCGAGGAGTTGCTCGGTTACGGCGACAACGCAACAGCGGCCGATTGTGAGATCGTCGTGATCGCCACCCCGTGGGACTCGGCCGCGACGATGGCGCAGGATCACGCTGCCTACCTCCGCGGCAAGATCGTCGTCAGCATGGCGAATGCGCTGATCCGTGTGGGGAAGGAGTTCCAGCCGCTCGTCCCACCCCGCGGGAGCGTCGCCGCGCACGTGCAGGCGGCGGTGCCCGAGAGCCGCGTCGTCGCGGCGTTCCACCATCTCCCGGCGACCGAACTCGGTCACATCGGCGATCCGATCGAGAGCGATGTGCTGATCTGCGGCGACGATGCGTCCGCGGTCACCACGATAAGCGAGATGGTCGCGAAGATCCCGGGCTGCCGGCCGCTCGACGCCGGCGAACTCTCCAACGCGACCGCGATCGAAGCGTTCACGGCCGTGCTGCTGCAGCTGAACGTGCGGTACAAGACCCGGGTCGCCCCGAAGCTGACGGGAATCAAAGCAGACCCGCGCACGTTGAAGGCCTGAGCATGTCCACCCTCCAGCTCTACGACACGGCGCGGCGCGCCGTCGTGCCCTTCGAACCCGGTGAACAGGTGCTGATGTACACGTGCGGGATCACGCCGTACGACGCCACACACCTCGGCCACGCAGCGACGTTCATCTCCTATGACGTGCTGCAACGGCACCTGATCGACAAGGGTCACACGGTCAAGTGCGTCCGCAACGTGACCGATGTCGACGACCCGCTGTTCGAGAAGGCTCGCCAACTGGGTGTGCACTACCTCGATCTGGCCGCCGCCGAGGAGGCTCGGTTCGAGCGCGACATGGTGGCGCTCAACGCATTGCCGGTCGCATCGACGCCTCGCGCCTCGTCGGCGATCCCGGACATCCGAGGTTTCATCGGCATGGTGCTCGATCGGGGTTTCGCCTACGAGGCGGGCGGTTCGGTCTACTTCGATGTGACGAAGTTCGACTCGTTCGGTTCGCTGAGCAACTACACCGAAGCAGAGATGCTGGAGTACGCGAAGCAGCGCGGCGGGCAGGTCGACGACCCGAACAAGCGGCATGCGCTCGACTTCGTCCTGTGGCATCCGTCGGCCGACGACGAACCGGCATGGGACACGATGTGGGGCTCGGGGCGGCCGGGCTGGCACATCGAGTGCAGCGCTCTGGCGTTGCGCGAGCTCGGCACGACGATCGACCTGCACGGAGGCGGCGCCGACCTGATCTTCCCGCACCACGAGAGCGAGCGGGCGCAGTCCGAGGCGGCGACGGGCGAACCGTTCGTGAAGCACTGGATGCACACGGCCCTCATCAGCATGGACGGTCAGAAGATGTCGAAGAGCCTCGGCAACCTCGTGTTCGTCGACGGCCTCCGGGAGGAGTACGACCCGATGGCGATCCGCCTCGGCCTGATCGAGCACCACTACCGCGTCGAGTGGGAATGGGACGACGGGCTGATGCCGCGCAACCAGCGTCGCCTCGACACGTGGCGCGCTGCCGCCGACGGCACGCCCGGCGACGTGCTCGACGAGGTGCGCGAGCGACTCGACGACGACCTCGACTCGCCCGGAGCCGTGGCGGCGGTCGACGCGGCCGCCGCGCGTGGCGAATCGACGCGTGCCGCCGCGACGCTGCTCGGTGTCGAGTTCTGACCGCGCCGCAGCTTCACGGAGAATCAACCTGCCGGGCCACCCGGCGACACCCGGGTGTTCTACAGTGCGGGCATGGGTGACCAGCCGGGGGCGAGCAAGCTGCAGGCCCGTACGCGCACGGTCCTCCGCCCCCTCGCGAAGCGAGCGTGGAACATCGAAACGGTGGGCTACGAGCGTCTGCCGGCGGTCGGCCCGGCGATCCTGTGCCCGAACCACATCAGCTTCCTCGACTCCGCGGTGCTGATGCTGACGATGCCGCGCAACATCAGCTTCGTCGGCAAGGCCGAGTACATGGACGACTGGAAGACGAAGTACGTGTTCCCGGCGATGGGCATGATCCCGATCGACCGGTCGGGCGGCAGCAAGAGCCAGGCCGCGCTCGACACCGCCGCCGAAGTGCTGCGCCGCGGCGAACTCTTCGGGATCTACCCGGAAGGCACCCGCAGCCGTGACGGCGACCTGTACAAGGCCCGCACCGGTGCCGCCCGCCTGGCGATGAGCATCGGTTGCCCGATCTTCCCGGTCGGCATCACCGGGACCGACGTGATCCAGCCGATCGGCTCGAACATGCCGAAGCTCGGCAAGTCGTGTCGCATCCAGATCGGGCGCCCGGTTCGCCCCGAGCGGTACGCCGGTCGGGGTGCCGAACACCTGTCCTGGCGTTCGATGATGGACGAGGTCATGTTCGAGATCCGTGACATGACGGGTCAGACGTACCACAACGTGTACTCGGGCGAGCGTGAAGCGGCCGATCGCGAGCCCGGTCGGGTCGGCACGGTGACCGACGGTCCGGTTGCCGACCGCGAACTCGTCTCCGCCGGCTGATCGACCGCTGTGGCGTCGGGTTTCCTGCGCCACCTCGAAACGGAGCCGACCGACCTCACCGGTCGCTGCCTAGACTTTTCGACGTCATGTCGAACATCACCATCTCCCTGCCGGACGGATCCGAGCGAGAGTTGCCGGAGGGCGCCACGGCGCTCGACCTGGCGGCCTCGATCGGCAATCGACTCAAGAAGTCGGCGGTCGCAGCGACCGTCGACGGCACCGAGACCGACCTGACCCGGCCGCTGCCCGACGGCAGCACGGTCGGCATCATCACCAACGACACCGACGAGGGCCGCCATGTGTTGCGCCACTCGACGGCACACGTGCTGGCCCAGGCCGTCACCCGGCTGTTCCCCGGCGCCAAGTTCTCGATCGGTCCGGCCATCGAGAACGGCTTCTATTACGACTTCGACCTGCCCGACGGCAAGACCTTCAACGACGACGACCTCGAGGCGATCGAGCGTGAGATGCGCGAGATCGTCAAGGCGAATCAGCCGTTCGAGCGCAGCGAGATGTCGATGTCCGAAGCCAAGGAGCTCTTCGCCGATCAGCCGTACAAGGTCGAGATCATCGAGCGGGTCGAGTCGGCCGCCGGCGACCAACTCGACGCGGGCGAGGTCTCGAGCGACGGCATCATCAGCGCCTACCGCAACACCGACGAGTTCGTCGACATGTGTGTCGGCCCGCACGTGCCGTCCACCGGCAAACTCGGGTTCTTCAAGCTGCAACGGGTGTCGGGCGCCCACTGGCGTGGCAACGAAGAGGGCATCATGCTCCAGCGCATCTACGGCACGGCGTGGGAGTCGAAGCAGGCGCTGGCCGAGCATCTGCACCGCCTCGAAGAGGCGGCCAAGCGCGATCACCGCAAGTTGGCCACCGAGATGGATCTGCTCAGCTTCCCGTCGGAACTCGGCGGCGGTCTGGCGGTCTGGCACCCCAAGGGCGCCATCATCCGCAAGATCATGGAGGACTACAGCCGCGAGCGTCACGAGCACGGCGGCTACGAGTTCGTGTTCACGCCGCACCTCGCCAACGCCAAGTTGTTCGAGACCTCCGGCCACCTCCAGTGGTACGAGGACGGCATGTACCCGCCGATGGAGATGGACAACGGCACGTACTACATGAAGCCGATGAACTGCCCGATGCACTGTCTGATCTTCAAGAGCAGGCAGCGGTCGTACCGGGAGCTCCCGCTCCGGCTGTTCGAGCTCGGCAACGTCTACCGCTACGAGCGGGCCGGCACGCTGCACGGTCTGCTCCGGATCCGCGGGTTCACGCAGGACGACAGTCACATCTACTGCACCAAGGAGCAGCTCGCCGACGAGATCGCGTCGCTGCTCGACTTCGTGCTGTCGGTGCTGCGGGCCTTCGGGTTCGAGGACTTCACGTTCAACCTCTCGACCAAGGACCCCGAGAAGTACGTCGGTTCCGACGAGATCTGGGACGAGGCGACCGAGGCGCTGCGCCAGGCGCTCGACTCCCACGGGCTCGAGTACGCGATCAAGGAAGGCGACGCCGCGTTCTACGGCCCGAAGATCGACATCGACGTGCGTGATGCGATCGGACGCTCCTGGCAGCTGTCGACCATTCAGGCCGACTTCCAGTTGCCCGAGCGGTTCGACCTCGAGTACGTCGGTGCCGACAACGAGCGCCACCGCCCGATCATGTTGCACCGCGCCCTGCTCGGGTCGATCGAGCGCTTCATGGGTGTGCTGATCGAGCACTACGCGGGCAACTTCCCGACCTGGCTCGCACCGCTGCAGGTCCGGGTGCTGCCGGTCTCGACCGCGCACGAGGAGTACGCCGAGACGGTGCGCAGCCGCCTCGCCGACGCCGACGTCCGGGTCGACGTGATCGGTGCCAACGACGCACTCGGCAAGCGGATCCGCTCGTCGAAGATGGAGAAGATCCCGTACATCCTCGTCGTCGGCGACGACGACGTCGCCGCGACGACCGTCGGTGTGAACCCCCGCGGGGGAGAGGTCGAGCGCGATGTCGACCTCGGCGAGTTCGTGCAGCGCGTGGCCGACGAGGTGTCCGATGCCACGCATCAGGCGCTCAGCGCCTGACCCGAGGCGTCACGACTCCGGCACGAACGACGCCTTGCTGTAGTCGAACGAGATGATCCGGGTCGGACGAATTCGGATCAGGACCGGATCCCACTTGTCGGCCATGCCGGCGGCGTACGCGGCAGCGGCGTCGTGATCGCCGATGTAGCGCTCGAAGATGCTCACCCGGCGCTCCGCCGCGTCGGTCGGGTCGACCGTGGCCTCCCCGGAGATCATCACGCCCCGGTACGGCATCGATGCGCTGTCGATCAGGATGGTGACCCTGGGATCGCGTTCGACGTTCTTGACCTTGCGCTGCACCGATTGTGTGCTGACGCGAACTTCACCGTCCCGCCACTCGTACCAGATCGGCAGCGTGTGCGGTGTGCCGTCGGGATCGATCGTGCTCAGACGCGCCAGATGCGGTTCGGCGAGGAACTCGTCGAGTTCGGCCTCGGTCATCGCCGGCATCTGTGGATAGCCATGGACTTCGGTCACGGCCCACCTCCTCGTTGTCGGACCACCATGTTCGCGCAGCGACTCCGTCCGACGCGCCGGTGGTAGACAACAGGACATGACTCCGCTCGAACGACTCTGGAACGGCTGGCGGGCCACGTACGTCCAGTCGGTCGGCACCTCCGAGGTGCCGGCGGGGGAGGGCAGCATCTTCACGCGCATCCTCGCTTCCGGGATGAGCGACGAGGAGGCCAACATCGTCCACCGCGGGGAGCACGTGTTCGTGATCCTCAACGCGTACCCGTACGGGACGGGGCACACACTGATCCTGCCGTACCGTGAGGTGGCCGACCTCGAAGCACTCACCGTCGACGAGACGACCGAGCTGTGGGCAACCGCGACCGACACCGTGCGCGCGGTCAAGACGGCCTACCGTCCCGACGGTGTGAACGTCGGTCTCAACCTCGGACGCCCGGCGGGCGGATCGGTCAGCGAGCACCTGCACGTCCACGTCGTGCCGCGCTGGACGGGCGATGCGAACTTCATGACGGCGGTCGCCAACACGCGCACACTCCCCGAACCGCTGGCTGACACCGCACGCAAGCTCCGGTCGGCTTGGCCAGTAGGCTGAGTCGATCATGAGTTCCCCCGATTCCGTCGACGACCTGCGCGACGAACTCCCGGACGACATCAACGCCGCCGATTTCGTCGGGGCGTACCGATTCCCCGACAACTCGCGCCGCCGGATTCCCGGCTACCTGTACCTGGCGCTCGCCGTGGTCTGCCTGGTCGCCTATCTCACCGGCCGCGACTCGTCGCCGATCGTCAACGGTGGTCTGGGCTGGGCGGCGGTGATCCTGGGTGTCGCCGGGGTCGTCAGCATCACCTCCGGGTGGCGGATGAAGATCGACGAGAAAGAAGCGTTGGTCGAGGCCCAGCAGGCGATCGGCTTCCCGGTCGGACACGCGTCGGCCCAACAGGTCTGGCACGGGCTGCGCAGCCGCCCGACGTGGCGCGTGCTCTGCTACTCGACCGAAGAACCACCCGAACGTCGCGGTCTGGTGCTGGTCGACGCGGTCGACGGCCGCGTGATCCAGCACCTCGTCGAAGACAACCCCGAGCAGTGGCGGCCGTCGCCGTCCGACGCATGATCGGCCTCGACTGATGTTCGACGGCAAGTTCCGCGCTCCGGTCGACGCCGCGGTCAAGCCGATGGGCGCCGCGCTCCGGAAGACCAAGCTGACCCCCGACCACCTGACCGTGGTCGGGCTGGTCGTCGGTGCGGCATCGGCGGTCGCGGTCGGTTCCGGTCATCTGCGTTGGGGGCTCGTGCTCGTCATCCTGGCGGCCCTGCCCGACCTGCTCGACGGCGCGCTCGCCAAGGCGTCCAACACGTCGAGTCAGCGGGGTGCGTTCTTCGACTCGACGGTCGATCGCGTCACCGATGCGCTCCTGCTCGGCGGTATCGCCTACTACTTCGCCGAGACTCAGGATCCCCGCCTGGCCGTCCTGCCGTTCGCGGTCTCGGCGGTCTCGTCGGTCATCTCGTACCAGCGGGCCAAGGCCGAATCGCTCGGGCTCGATGCCAAGGGCGGCCTGATGGAACGCGCCGAGCGGATCGTCGTGCTGTGCATCGGCCTCTTCATCGAGCCGTGGGTCGACGGCGCACTGGTGTGGATCCTGTGGGGCATGCTCGTGCTGATCTCGATCACGGCCGTGCAGCGGTTCGTCAAGGTGTGGAAGCAGGCGGCGGTCGCTCCGGTCACGCAGGCCCGCATCGACATGCGCCGCGAGCAGCGGATGGCCCGTCGCGATGCACGAACCCGACGCCGGAGCACTCGGGTGCCCCTGCGTGAGCGGGTGCCCCGTCGACAGGACTGATCGGTCGGTGAGCCGGTCGCGTCCCACCCTCAGCGACGCCGCAGCACTCGGCGGGTACCGGTTGGCGGCGCTCGCAGCTCGCGGGCTGCCCGGGTTCGCAGCGCAGGGCCTCGCTCCGGCGCTCGGGTTCGGTGCCAGCTTCGCCAGCCTCGAACGCCGCTCGATGATCGAGCGGCATCTCCGCCGAGCCGACCCGACGATCGGCGGCGTCCGACTCAGGCGCTCGGTGCAGGAAGCGTTCGACTCGTACACCCGCTACTGGCTCGAGAGTTTTCGGCTGCCGCACCTGAACGGGCGCGCCGTCGAGCGAGGGATGCGCGTGCAGGGCTACGAGCACGTCGTGGAGGCGCTCGACGCCGGCAACGGAGTGATCCTCGCATTGCCCCACCTGGGTGGCTGGGAATGGGCCGGACGCTGGCTGGTCGAGCGTGGTCACGGCATCACCGTGGTGGTCGAGCAGATCGAACCACCCGAACTGTTCGATTGGTTCGTCGATCTGCGTCAGAAGCTGGGCATGAACGTGGTCGCGCTGGGGCCCTCAGCCGGGCGCGAGGTGCTCGCCGCCCTGAAACGCAACGAGGTGGTGTGTCTGCTCAGCGATCGAGACATCCAGCGCACCGGTGTCGAGGTCGAGTTCTTCGGTGAAGTCACCACGCTGCCGGCCGGGCCGGCCACGCTCTCGCTGCGCACCGGCGCACCGTTGTTGCCGACGGCGGTGTACTTCACCGATCGCACCGACGGCCACCTCGGCGTGGTCAGGCCGCCGGTCGACATCAGCCGATCCGACGACGGTCTGCGGGCCGATGTCGCCAGGGTGACCCAGGCGCTCGCCGACGAACTCGAGCACCTGATCCGACGGGCGCCGCACCAGTGGCACCTCTTCCAGCCCAACTGGCCGAGCGATCCCGGGTACGCGGCGGGCTGACCCTCAACTCGGGTGATGCCCGTGCCGATGACCCGTTGATGAATCGGTCGCTCTTCGCGCCCATCGGCCTCGGGCTGTTCGGTCTCGG
The DNA here is from genome assembly GCA_033344875.1 of Ilumatobacteraceae bacterium. Taxonomy (NCBI): domain Bacteria; kingdom Bacillati; phylum Actinomycetota; class Acidimicrobiia; order Acidimicrobiales; family Ilumatobacteraceae; species Ilumatobacteraceae bacterium. The sequence goes on from JAWPMO010000001.1 coordinate 500,298, forward strand.
TGCTCTTCTCGCGTACCTGTTGCCGACGGCATCGAAGAACACCGAATACGCCGCCGCCGGTGCACCGGCGTTCGCCGCGATCGCCGTGGTGATCGCCATCGTGACGTTCCGCCCGGTCCGCCCCGTTCCGTGGCTCCTGTACGCCGTCGGGATCACGATGCTCGGCGTCGCCACACTCGTGCGGGCCGACGAATGGTACGGCTCGACCGGCGTCATGTTCCCGGCCGGGTACGAGGCGTTCACGATCCTGGCGTACCCCTCGCTCTTCGTCGCCACGATCGGGATCTCATCCGGTCGGCGTCACGCTCGCGATCTGCTCGCCGGCTCCGAACCGATCATCTACGCCATCGCCGTCACGGCGTTGATCTGGCTGGCCGTCACCGGGCCGTACCTCGAAGACGGCACGATGCCGTTGACCGCCGAGGCGTGGATCTGGGTGTTTCCTCTGCTCGACGGCCTGCTGGCACTGCTCTCGCTGCGTCGGAGCGACCGCTCGGAACCGGGCCACCGCGCCTTCCAGACGATGACGCTGGGGTTCCTCGTCCTCGGCGGGGCCCACGTGCTGACCGGCTGGGAGGCGTACGAGGGCGGGCTCCAGCTGGGCTCCATGGTCGCCGCGTCGGCCATGGTCGGGCCGATCTTGCTCGGACTGGCCGCGACGATGCCATCATTGCGGCCAGTGGTAGCAGGAACCGGTGAACCCTTCCGTGTCCACTGGGCACAGATTTTCGGACTGCTCCTCGCCGCGCTCGTCCCGCTCGGAGCGATGATCCTGATGCTCGCGGCCGGACTCTCGTCGACGTCGTCGTTCGTGGTCGTGTCGCTCGCGACCGTGAGTGTGATCGTCCTCGCGCTGGCCCGCATGTGGCGGCTGGTCGACCAGGTCCGACTGCTCACCGAGCAGCGTGGCCACGCTCGTCTCGCCGCGATGGTCGAGCACTCCAGCGACGTCGTGATGCTCGCCGACGACCAGGGCCGGGTGAACTATGCCAGCCCGGGGCTTCGGGCGACCCTCGGGTACGACCCCGAGAGCTGGTCGGGACGCCATCTGCTCGACGTCGTGGTCGAAGAGGAGCGCGACGACGCGCTGCGCCAGTTCGAGCGACTCGTCGAGTACGGACACGGTGGCACGGTCGAGTTCGAGACCGGCCTGCTGCACGTCGACGGCCAGCATCGGAAAGCCAACGTCGTCGTCGCCAACCTGGTCGGCGGTGCCGCGGTCGACGGGATCGTCGCCACGTTCCGTGACGTCACCGAGCAGCGCAACCTCGAGCGACAGCTGAGCCACCGGGCGTTCCACGACGAACTCACCGGTCTGGCGAACCGTGCGCTGTTCCTCGACCGCATGGATCACGCGCTCCGGGTCACGCGTCCGCAGAGCGATCCGGTCGTCGTGCTCTTCGTCGACCTCGACGACTTCAAGTCGGTCAACGACGTGCTCGGGCACGCCGTTGGCGACCAACTCCTCAAGACCGTTGCCGACCGCATCCGCAACGCCGCCGGCAGCGGCGACACCGCAGCCCGGCTCGGCGGCGACGAGTTCGCCATCCTGCTCGAGGACCGCGGTGGCATCGATCGGGCGATCGACGTCGCCGAGACGTTGCTCGATGCGCTCCGTGACCCGGTCACGATCGCCGGGTACGACGTCGCCGTCCTGGCCAGCGTCGGCGTGGCCGTCGCCGCTCCGGGCATGAACACGACCAGCCTGCTCCGCGATGCCGACGTGGCGATGTACGAAGCCAAGCGGGCCGGCAAGGGCCAGATCCGCATCTTCGATCCGGCCATGCGCCTGGTCGCCACGAAGCACCTCGAGTACCGCAGCGAGCTCGCCGCCGCACTCGAGCACGACCAACTCCGGCTCGTGTACATGCCGTTCGTCGACCTGCGCAGCGGTCAGGTCACCGGCGCCGAGGCGCTCGTGCGCTGGCACCATCCCACCCACGGCGACGTGCCGGCCAGCGACTTCATCCCGATCGCCGAGCGTTCGGGTCTGATCGTGCCGATGGGGTACTGGATCCTCGACGAGGCGCTCGCTCAGGCAGCGGCGTGGCGACCGGGGCTGTACCTCAGCGTCAACGTGTCGGGCGTGCAGATCCGCCAGACCGACTTCGCCGAGCGGGTCATCGAGGCCGTCGATCGCCATCACGTCGATCCGAGCTCCGTCGTGTTCGAGATCACCGAGACCGTCCTCGTCGACGAGGGCGACCGCGCGACCGAGACGATCCGGCGGCTCCGCGAGGAGGGGTTCCGGTTCGCCGTCGACGACTACGGCGCCGACTACTGCTCGCTGAGCCACCTCCAGCGGCATCCGGTCGATCTCCTGAAGATCGACCGCGCCTCGATCGAGGAGTTCGGCAACGACCCGCGCGGCAACACGTTGGCCCGCACGATCCTGCAGATGGCGGAGTCGCTGGCGCTCCAGACCGTCGCGGAGGGCATCGAGACGTCGAGCCAGCTGCGCGAGCTCCGCCGGTACGGGTGTGACCTCGGTCAGGGGTACTTGCTCTCGAAACCGCTCGAGGCGAACGAACTCGCACAGCGGTTCCGTCAGGCCGACGCCGTCGGCGCCTACTGACCACCGGCCGCCGTTCGGGTACCGTGCTGTCGGTGACCCCCCACGGCGTGCGCTCCGATTCTGCGTCGCGTGGCCCATCGGCCCCGGCCCGACCGTTGCGGGTGGGCATGGTGTGCCCGTACAGCCTGTCGATTCCGGGTGGTGTCCAGGCGCAGGTGCTCGGCCTCGCCCGCGAGCTTCGTCGACAGGGACACGAGGTCAGGGTGCTCGGGCCGTGTGACGGGCCACCGCCCGAGCCGTTCGTGACACCCTTGGGCGACAGTCTGCCGGCCTCGGCCAACGGGTCGGTCGCGCCGCTCGCTCCCGACCCGTCGGCAACCCTGCGGACGATCCGGGTGCTGCGCGACGAGGCGTTCGACGTGGTCCACATCCACGAGCCGCTCGCCCCGGGCCCTCCGATCACGTCGGTGGTGCTGCACACCGCTCCGACGGTCGGCACGTTCCACGCCGCGGGTCGATCCTCGAGCTATCGGTTCATGGCCGGGGGATTGCGGCGGATCCTCGGTCGCCTCGATCACAAGGTCGTGGTGTCGAAAGATGCGCTCGCGCTGGTGCAGGGCTACCTGGGTGGCGAGTTCGAGATGCTGTTCAACGGGGTGGAGACCACGGAGATCCGCAGTGTCGAACCCGCCCGGCCGGAGCGTCGCTCGATCTTCTTCGTCGGCCGCCACGAAGAGCGCAAGGGCCTCGGCGTGCTGCTGGCGGCGCTGCGTCTCACCGACGCCGACATCACCTGCTGGGTGGCGGGAGACGGCCCCGACTCGGCCGCCCTCCGCTCAGAGTACGCGGCCGACACGCGGATCGAGTGGCTGGGTCGGATCTCCGATGCCGACAAGATCGCCCGCTTGCGCGGTGCGTCACTGTTCTGCGCGCCGTCGTTGCACGGTGAGTCGTTCGGCGTCGTGCTGATCGAGGCGATGGCGGCCGGGACCCCCGTCGTCGCGAGTTCGCTCGACGGCTACCGCAACGTCGCCACGCACGGCGTCGACTCGCTGCTCGTGCCTCCGGGCGACCCCGAAGCCCTCGCGCGGGCGATCGAGCAGGTGCTGGCCGACGACGATCTCGCGGCCCGACTCGTGGCGAACGGTGAGCATCGGGCGGAGGACTTCGCCATGTCGAGCCTGGCTGCGGCCTATGTGGGCATCTACGAACGCCTGAGGGCGGGCGGCGTAGACTGACGCCCATGGTCTATTTCATCATCCTGCTGATCGTGGTGGTGGCGCTCGTCGCCTACCTGATCAGCGCCTACAACGGTCTGATTCGCCGGCGCAACCAGATCGAGAACGCCTGGTCACAGATCGACGTGCAGCTCAAGCGTCGCCTCGATCTGATCCCCAACCTCGTCGAGACGGTCAAGGGCTACGCCGCCCACGAGAAGGAGACACTCGACGCCGTGATCCAAGCGCGCAACGCGTCGGTCGCCGCCTCGACCCCGCACGAGCAGGCCAATGCCGAGAACATGCTCGAGGGCACCCTGAGTCGGTTGTTCGCACTGAGCGAGGCCTATCCCGACCTCAAGGCCAACCAGAACTTCCTGGCGCTCCAGGAGGAACTGACCGCCACCGAGGGCCGGGTCGCCTATTCGCGCCAGTTCTACAACGACAGCGTCCTGGCGTACAACAACAAGCTGCAGCAGTTCCCGACGATGTACTTCGCGAAGATGCTCAAGTTCGAGCGCCGCGAGTACTTCGAGGCGGACGAGGCGGCGCGCACGGCGCCGACCATCGAGTTCTGATCCGACCGTCCCCCCGACATGCATGAACTGATTCGTTCGAACAAGCGCCGCAGCGCGCTGCTGGTCACCGGCTTCGTCATCGTCGTCGCCATCGTCGGCGGCGGCTTCGGCCTGCTGATCGGCGGCGGCCTGGTCGCCACCGTGATCGCCCTGGTCGTCGCCGGTGGCATCGCCTTCCTCAGCTACTGGAAGGCCGACAAGATCGCACTTCGGGTGAGCCGCGCCTACGAGGCCGACACCCAGGAGTATGCGCGACTGCACAACATCGTCGAAGGGCTCTGCATCGCGAGCGGCCTCCCGAAGCCCGGGGTGTACATCGTCGACGACCCTGCACCCAACGCTTTCGCCACCGGGCGCGATCCGAAGCATGCCTCGATCGCCGTCACGACCGGACTGCTCGAGAAACTGAACCGCGTCGAGCTCGAAGGTGTGGTCGCTCACGAGCTGAGCCACATCCGCAACTACGACATCCTCGTGTCCACCCTGGCGGTCACCATGGTCGGCGCGGTCGCCTTGCTGAGCGATGTCGCGATCCGCACCATGTGGTGGAACGGAGGGCGTGTCCGCCGCGCCGGTGACCGCAACGACAGCGGCAACCCGCTGGCGATCGTCGGCTTCGTCCTGCTGATCCTGGCACCGCTCGCCGCCAAGGCGATGCAGGCAGCGATCTCGCGCCAGCGCGAGACGTTGGCCGACGTGAGCGCGTGCCAGATGACCCGGTATCCGCCAGGTCTGATCTCGGCGCTCGAAAAGCTGCAGGACGACACGACGGTGACACATTCTGCGTCGACGGCTACGGCACACTTGTGGATCGAACAGCCGATGAGCGGGGTGGGTGACGCAGGTCGCCTGGGTGGCGCTCACAAGATGTTCGACACCCATCCGCCGCTCGAAGAGCGCATTGCCCTGCTGAGAGAACTGTGAACAGAACTGCCCTTGCCCTGCTCGTGACCGTCGGCTTCGTCGCCGCATCCTGCTCGGGTGGCGACGACGACGCCTCCGAGACCACGCCGGCCCCGACGATCGAGTCGACCGTGCCCGACACCGAACCGACGACCACGACGTCGAGCACCTCGACGACCGTGGCTCGCACGACGACCACCTCGACCACGGTGCCCGACGTGCTCCGGATGCCGCTGACCGGCGAGCCGATCGACGATGAGTCCGAGATCCCGGATCGTCCGGCGCTCGTGGTGAAGATCTCGAACGCACCGCTCAACGTGATGCCACAGGCCGGTCTGAACAGCGCCGACATCGTGTTCGAGGAGGTCATCAACGATCAGGCCACCCGGCTCGCCGCGGTCTACCACTCGCAAGACGTCGATCCGGTCGGCCCCATCCGCTCGGGGCGTGCGCAGGACATCAACCTGCTCCTGTCGCTCCAACGACCGCTCTTCGCCTGGAGCGGCGGCAACCCGGCGGTGACCCGCGCGATCCGCGACTCCGATCTGATCGATCTGAGTGCCGTCAACGGCTCGTCGGGCTACTACCGGCGGTCGGGGCGCTCCGACGCGAACACGTTGTTCTCGAGCTCGGAGGCGCTCTGGGCCCAGACCACCGACGAGGCCGGGCGGCCGAATCCGGTGTATCCGTACGTGTCCGAGGGAGAGGAGATCTCCGGTGCGCCGGCGGCGCGCATCGAGATCATCATGGACAGCCTGACGGTCGTCTGGGAGTACGACGAGGAGACCGACGGGTACTACCGCATGCAGAACGGACGCGAGCACAACACCGAGACCGCCGACGGGGTGGAGCCGGTGTGGGCCAAGAACGTCGTCGTCATGCTGGCCGACTACGGACGCAACCAGTTCGACGGCAACCCCGACGCCCAGGTGCTCGGCTCCAACCCGGTCTACGTGTTCACCAACGGCCTCGTGCAAGAGGGCGAGTGGCTGCGTTTCATGCCGGAGGATCCGTTCGAGTTCTACGACAACTTCGACGATCTGAACGAGTTGTCGCTGCAACCAGGTCGGACCTGGATGGAGATCCCACGCAACCTCGACGACATCATCTCCTGGGAGAGCTGACCCGAGGGGCCTGACCGGGAAGCGTGATCCGGGCGTGTGCCAAGCTGGCCACGACCCGGTCATCCCGCCGGCATCCCGAGCCCGACCCAGGAGGATCCATGCGTCTGACCGCAGCCGACGACCACGAGTTCGACGCCTACGAGGTGCACCCCGACGGGGCCGCCGCCTCGGTGGTGATCGTGCAGGAGATCTTCGGGGTCAACGCCCACATCCGCTCGGTGGTCGACCGGTACGCGTCGTTCGGGTACCGGGCGGTCGCTCCCGCCCTGTTCGACCGGGTCGAGGCCGGGGTCGAGCTCGGCTACGACGAGCAGGGCATCACACGCGGTCGTGAGATCGCCGGGCAGACCGCCTTCGAACCGGCGATGCGTGATGTCGCCGCCGCGGTCGAGGCCGTGGCGGCGACCGGTCCGGTGGCGGTGATCGGCTACTGCTTCGGCGGGAGCGTCGCCTGGCTCGCTGCCGACGAACTGCCGGTGCAGGCCGCGGTCGGCTACTACGGAGGCCAGATCGCGGGCCTGATCGACCGGCAGCCGAAGGTGCCGACGATGCTGCACTTCGGCGAACTCGACCACGCGATCCCCCTCGACGGTGTGGAGCAGGTCGCCGACGCACATCCCGAGGTGCCCGTCCACGTGTACGCGGGTGCCCAGCACGGGTTCAGCTGCGACGCGCGGGGTTCGTACCATCCGCTGTCGGCCGCGATCGCGCTCGGCCGGACGCTCGAGTTCCTGCTCGACGCCGGCGTCACACCCTGAGCCGGCCGGCGGCGCTCAGCCGTTCGCGAGCGAGCGGGCTGCGGTCGTGACGACGTGCACCGCGGCTTCCTCGACGGCGTCGTGCACACTCGCGTCGGGGATCTCCTGGGCCGAGCGGTTCACGAGCACGCCGGCGACCATGCCGGCTCGCCATCCGTTGGCGGCGCACATCGTGAACAGCGTGGCGCCTTCCATCTCGTAGTTGAGGACGTGGAGGGCGTGCCACTCGTCGCGGCTGCCGGCGAAGCGCCGATTGACGTAGCCGGAGACCGTGTCGTACCGCTCCTGTCCGGGGTAGAACGTGTCGGACGAGGCGGTGACACCGACGTGGCGGGTGATCCCGAGGTCGTCGGCGGCGGTGACGAGCGCGTTCACGCAGTCGTAGTGGGCGACCGCCGGGTACTCCAGCGGAGCGAAGTGCTGGCTCGCACCGTCGAGCCGAACGGCGCCGGTGGTGACGATCACGTCGGCGACGGCGATGTCGTCCTGGATCGCCCCGGTGGTACCGACCCGCAGGAAGGTACGCACGCCGAGCTGAGCGAGTTCTTCGACGGCGATCGACGTGGACGGCCCGCCGATGCCGGTCGAACACACGACGATCGGGGTGCCGTCGGCGAACCCGAGCGCACTGGTGAACTCGCGTTTGGAGGCGAGGGCGACCGAGCGATCGAACCGGTCGGCGATCTTGGCGACGCGCCCGGGATCGCCGGGCAGGATGGCGATCGTCGCCCCCTGGAGGTCACTGCGGGTCAGGCCGAGGTGGAACACATCCGACATGCACCCACCGTATCCGTGACGGACCGGCTCCGCCCGGCGGCGCAGTAGGACCGCGAAACCCGCACGACCCCGACGGTCCGTGTCACACTTCTGGTGGGCTGGAGGGTCTAGGTGGGTGTGACGTACGAGGAGTTCGTTCGACGTGATGGCGTCCGGCTTCGGGCCGGGCTCGTCGCGGCCTACGGGCCCGACGTCGGTGCCGATGCAGCAGCCGAAGCGCTGGCGTACGGGTTCGAGCACTGGGACCGGGTGGGCGGCATGGACAACCCCGCGGGCTACCTGTACCGGGTCGGGCAGAGCGAGGCTCGCAAGCACTTCCGACCGACGGGCTACCTGCCGCTCGCTCCCGCACCGGGTTTCCCCGACTTCGAGCCGGGCCTCGCCCCGGCGATGGAGGCGCTGACCGAGTCGCAGCGCGTCGGTGTCGTGCTCGTGCATGCGCTCGGCTGGACCCAGCGCGAAGCCGCCCAACTCCTCGATGTCGACATATCCACCCTGCGTACGCACATCGCAAGAGCGATGGTCAAGCTGCGCACCGCCTTGGAGGTGACCGTCGATGCCCGATGACCTGGAATCCCAACTGAAGGCGTTCGGCGCCACCCTCGAATCGCACACCGGTGAACCGATCGCGAGCGGCTCGCCCGAGAACGCAACGACACGGGCGACCCGCCGCTGGTGGTCGATCGCCGGCGCTGCGGCGTGCCTGCTCGCGATCGTGGTCGGCCTGGTCGCATTGACCGGTCGCGACGCCGAGGCGCCCGCCGTCCAGCCGGTGAATCCGGCCGTGTTGGTGCCGGCGCCGGCGGTGCCCGTCGACGGATTGCGCCTCGACGATGAGGGTTGGATCCTGACGCGACACAGCCGGTCGGCCTTCACGGTCATCGACGCGATGTCGTGCGGCGAGACACGCGAACTCGCGGCGCTGTCGGGACATGAAGTGGTGGTCGAGGAGTATCAGGGCTCGACCGGCGCTGCGTGGATGAGGGTCACCCATGTCAGCTACCCGGACCTGGCGACGGCGGTGGACCGGGTCGGACCCTTCACCGACCTTCGGAACTGTCCGGATGCCGACCTGGACGGTTACGAGCAGATCGATCTCGACGCCGGCCCCGACGTCACGGCGATGGGGTATCGACAGCACGGTTCGGCCGAGGTCGCGTTCATCGGCGGCGACGGCGGGACGGTGCTCGCCCGTGTCGGCAACGACGACAGCGCTGCCACGCTCCAGCTGCTCGCCGAGCGATCCGCCGTGCTCCTCGGTGGCCGGCTCGACTCGGTCCCGCCCGACGGCACCGTGACCGGCCTCGATGACCTCGCGGCGATGGTCGGCGATGATCCGATCGGCCTGATGGCCGACGGTTGGACGGAGGTGTCCTATGGGCTGACACCGTTCGAGCCCCAGACCTGGCCCGTGTGCGGACCGCCCGACGCGGTGGACGCGCTGGCCGGCGTATCCGTGCTCGACGCCGTGTTCGTGTCCCCGTCCGAAGAAGGAACCTGGGTCCGGTTCCTCCGGGTTGACGATCCTGCCGCTCGAGCTGCACTCGGGAGCGCGTTCGTCGCCGAGAGCGAGTGTCCGGCGTCGTCCCAGCCCGACCTCGGCGCGAGCGTCGCGGTCGAGTCCGATGCCGAAGCGGGCCGCTGGCGGCGGAGCGAGCGTGATCTCACGTCGGTGCTCGTCGCTCCGCGGGGCGCCGGCGCGCTCCCGCTGGTGGCAACCGTGACCGGCGAGAGCGATCGCGTCGAGGCGCTCGCCGACCGCGCTGCGGCCTTCATCGCCGGTGGCGCTACGGCTTCACCGGCCGATCCGGTCGGTGACGATCCGCTGGGACTGGAGCGGGACGGCTGGACGCTCGTGCAGCGGGACACCGAGTCGTTCGCGGCCGGTGAGCTGCCGTGCGGCGTCGCGGCCGTGGTCGAGGGGATCGACGGCGCCGACCAGGTGCACGACATGCTCACGCCGCCCGACGGCGACGGGTTGGACCTCGACATCCAGATCGTCGATGTCGGATCGATCGAGCGTGGCCAGGCGCTTGCCGAGTTCGTGGCAGCGATCGGCGACTGCATCGCCGACACGCAGGGCATCGCCGTCGAGACCGGGGCGATGTCGTCGATCCGGGCGACCTGGTTCCGAGCCGGCCCGGACTTCGCCCTCGTGGCGATCGTGGGGGAGGGGGCCCGGTCGATCGTGTTGGAGATCGAGGGCGCCCCGTTCGACGACGACCTGATCGGCGCTCTGGCCGAGCGTGCCGACCAGTTCCTCCGAGGCGAATCGGTTGCCGAGGTGGAGGTCATCGAGGTGGTCGGTGGTTCCGACCTCGGGACTCCGCAGGTCGAGCCGGTTGCCGGCCAGGTGAAGCTGTGGGTCTCGAACCAGAGCTTCGAGGACGACCCCGTCGCCGTCACGATCGAGATCGACGGTGTGCAGATCGTCGACGACTCGTTCGAGGTCGGCGGTCAGCACAACTGGTTCAGCTTCCTGATCGACGGCCTGGAACCGGGCGAGCACACACTGACCGCGACCAGCGGCACCGGAGCGGTGTTCGAGGGCACCTTCACGCTGCCGCCGGACGAGCCCCGTTGGATGGTCGTCGATTACTGGCACTACCCGGACGACACCGAGGGTCGCCACTTCACCTTCGACACATCGGACGAGCCGATCATCTTCAGCTGAGCTCGACGTGTCTCGGAACGAACGGAGCGAACCTGGTTCGCTCCGTTCGGGCAGCAGGTCAGAAGCGGCCGCCGTCGACCATGAACTGCTGGGCGGTGCAGCCGCCGCTGTCGTCGGCAGCGAGGAACAGGATCATCTGCACGAACTCGTCGGGCACGATCCGCTTCTTGAGCGCCTGGTCGTTCAGGGTGCCTTCCTCACCCTCGGGTGACCACCACTTCTCCAGCTGACGCTCGGTCGGCACCCAGCCGGGCAGCACCGTGTTGACGCGCACGTTCTTCGGCCCGAAGGTGCGGGCCATCGTTCGGGTGATGCCCTCGACGCCCGACTTGCCGATCGCGTAGCCGGGAAAGAAGTCCTCCTGCATCATGTAGCTGCTCGACCCGACGTTGACGATCGAGCCGAGTTCGGCCTCGAGCATCTGCGGTGCCATCGCCTGGATCGCGAAGAAGTAGTGCCGCAGGTTCACGTTGAGCCGGTCGTTCCAGTAGTCGACGGTCATGTCCTCCCAGCTGTGGCGGTCGTCGTTGGCGGCGTTGTTGACGAGCACCGTTACTCCGCCCAGGTCGTCGATCGCCTGGGCGCAGGCCGCCTGGAGCGCGTCGATGTCGCGCAGGTCCACCTCGTAGAAGATCGGCGTGTGGACGGCACCGGCGTCGACGCACCGTTCGATCGTGCGCCGTGCGTAATCGGCGTTGATGTCGACGAAGGCGACCTTGCTGCCCTGGCGGGCGAAGTGCTGCACTGCGGCGCTCCCGATGCCGTCGGCGCCGCCGGTGACGAACACCGTCCGGTCGACGAGCGACGGGTAGCGGGCGTAGTTCTCGATGGCGCTGTGCTGGTCGGTCATGATGTCTCCTTGGTGATCGATGGGAATCCGTAGACCTCGGCCGGGTTGTCGACCAAGACCTGTTGCTGCAGTTCGGCGGTGGGGAGCCACGCGTCGAGCAACCTGTTGACGTGTTCGTTCGGCACGGGCGCGGTCTGGCTGGGGTGCGGCCAGTTCGACGCCCACAGCATGCGTTCGGGGGCGACCTCGATCAAGCGGTGCGCGAGCGTCGCGACGGCGGGGTAGTCGGGCGCACCCTCGGTGGTCGATTCGTACGGGGCCGACAGCTTCACCCAGCATCGGCCGGTCTCGATCAGCGTCAGCAGGGCGCCGAACGCCGGCTCGTCGACCCGCACCGGCGGCGTGAACCGCCCCACGTGGTCGATCACCAGCGGTGTCGGCAGGTCGAGCAGCGCGTCGAGTCGCTCGGGTAGCTCACGGCCGTTCAGCTGGAGCTGCACGTGCCAGCCGTGGTCGGCGATCGTGCGGGCGACGGGGGAGAGCATCTCCCACGGCACGGCGCCACCGGGCAGCATGTGGAACCGCACGCCGACAGCGCCCTGCTGGGCGAGTCGGGCGATCGTGTCGGCGTCGGCTCGGTCGTCGACGACCACGACGGCGCGGGCGCGCGATCCGACTTCGGCGACGGCGTCGAGCTGGCACCGGTTGTCGAGCCCGTAGGTGGTGGGCTGCACGAACACCACCCGTTCCAGTCCGAGCTCGGCCTGTACGGCGCGGTAGTCGTCGACCGAGGCATCGGGTGGGGTGAGCACGGTCGTGGCACTGAGCGGGTACCGCTGGTCGTACACGTGGACGTGCGTGTCGCACGCACCGGGCAGGCGGGTCACTGCGACCACCAGGCTCGCAGTCGGTGCGCGTCGCCGGGGTTCACGGACCGTTCGGGCAGTTCGTGCGCCGCGATCGAACGCACCTGCTCGACGGAGTGCATCGCCTGGGCGTCGGCGTTCTCGGGCGTCAGGCCACCGAGGTGTGGCGTGGCCACGACGCCGGGTCGCGCCGCGAGTTCGGGTGATGGTCGCTGGTCGGGCGCCCGGCCGACGTCCATGGCCAGCCCGCCGAGGTGGCCGCTGTCGAGCGCGGCCGCCACCGCAGCCTCGTCGAGCAGCTCGCCGCGCGACACGTTGACGAGTATCGCCCCCTGCTTCATCCGGGCGAGGGCCGCTCCGTCGATCAGGTTCTCGGTCTCCGGGGTGGAGACGGCGAGCGGCAGCACGTAATCGCTCCGGCCGAGCAGCGTCGGCACATCGACCTGTTCGAACCCGTCGGCGGCAGCATTGGCGTACGGGTCGGCGATCAGCACGTGGACGCCGAGGCCGGCGAGCGCGGGTGCGAGGTAGCGGGCGATCGAGCCGTACCCGATGATGCCCGCCACCTTGCCGCGCAGCTGGAAACCGGGACGCTGGGCCGGAGCGACACCGTTGCGGTAGTCGACCACCGACTCGCTCACGTTCCGGGTCACGTCGAGCAGCAAGGCCAGGGCGATCTCGGCGGTGGACGGCACGAACGCCTTGTCGGCGTGGGCGACGAGCACGCCGTTGCGTGACGCTGCGGCGACATCGACGGTCGAGATGTCGACCGCGGTGCGGAGGAAAGCGACGAGATCGCTGTTCCGCTCGAACAGTTCGGCCTCGCCGGGCGTCGCCCGATGTGCGACCACGATCTGACATCCCGCCGAGTGTTGGATCAGTTCGTCGGTCGTGAGGTCCCGATCGAGCGGGTTCAGCACCACCTCGCACACGTCGCGCAGCTCGGGGAGGGCACGCCCGAAGTACACGTCGAGGTCCTCGGGATTGTGGGTCACGAAGGTCCGCAGCACCCTCCCGAACCTAACCCGACGGTTGGTGCCCTGCACCAACCGTCGGGTACCGTCCGCGGCATGGGACGCCACGCGATCAAGACACCCCCACACCACGCCACCTGGCAGGACTTCCTCGACACCTGGGTCGAAGCGGACGGCATCGAGACGTTCGAGTCGGCCTGGAGCTGGGACCACTTCTACCCGCTGGCGCCGCCCTACGACGGACCGAACCTGGAGGGCTGGACGATGCTCGCCGCCCTGGCCCAGGCGACCACCCGGCTCCGGCTCGGTGCGATGGTCAACGGCATGCACCACCGCCACCCGGCGGTCACCGCCAACACGGCGGCGACGGTCGACATCATCTCCGGTGGCAGGTTCGAACTCGGAATGGGGGCCGGCTGGAACGAGATGGAGTCCAAGGCCTACGGCATCGAGTTGGGCACGGTCACACAGCGACTCGACCGGTTCGACGAGGGCATCGAGATCATCCGATCGCTGCTCGACAACACCGTCACCAACTTCGCCGGCGAATACTTCACGGTCACCGATGCGTGGTGCGAGCCCAAGCCGGTGCAGACGAAGGTGCCGCTGGTGATCGGCGGCAAGGGCAAGAAGCGCACGCTGAAGACCGCCGCTCGATTCGCCGACCAGTGGGACATGACGTTCCCCGATGCCCCGTCGCACTGGCAGGAGCTCGACGAGGCGCTGCGCGGTCACTGTGACGACGTCGGTCGCGACCAGTCGGAGATCACCCGGTCGGTCCACCTCGGGTTCGCCGAGAGCGACGACCCGGCTGCACTCGCCGATCAGGCCGACGGCTTCTTCGAGGTCGGCGTCGACGTCGTCGTGTGGTCGATGCGGGGTGCGATCACCCCGGCGCGGCTCGGGCCGCTCGCCGACGCGGTCCGCTGATCAGCCGAGCGAGGTGACGTCGCTGACGGTGTACTTGTTCACGACCCGCGACACCACCGGCAGCGAGGCGGACCGTTCCCGCCAGGCCGCCATGTGCTCGGACGCGAAGTGGCCGGCGAGGGCGTCCTCGTCGTCCCAGAGTTCCCACAGTCGGACCAGATCGGCGTCGTTCGGGTCGGGTGTGAAGGCGTAGGCCCGGCAGCCGGGCTCGGTCAGTGTGGCCTCGACCATCGGTGCGACCGACTCGAAGAACTGGTCACGGGTTCCTGGCTGCATCCTGAACTCACCGGCGATGATCAACATGGCGCCACCGTAGCGAGGCGGCCGGGTCGGTCTGGCACACTGGCACCATGCCGATCGAAGGAACGTACGTCCCCAGCGCGAGCGACTGGGTCAGGGAGCAGATCGAGGAGTACGAGGCGTCCGGTGGCACCCGTGCCACGACGTTGCGCGAGACCGGCATCCCGGTGATCGTCGTGACGATGCGGGGTCATCAGACGGGTAACGTCCGCAAGATCGCCCTGATGCGGGTCGAGCACGACGGCGCCTACGCGCTGGTCGCCTCGATGGGTGGGGCACCCAACAATCCGGCGTGGTACGCCAATCTCGTCGCCGACCCGAACGTCGAGATCCAGGACGGCCCCGACAAGCACGACTACACGGTCCGCGAGGTCGACGGTGACGAGCGGGCCGCGTGGTGGGAGCGTTCGGTCGCGGTGTTCCCGACCTACGAGGAATACCGGGCGAAGACCGATCGTACGATCCCGGTGCTCGTCGCCGAGCGCGCCGACTGATACGCCGACGGGTTGTCCCCAAGCTGTCCACAGCGTCGTCCCCACGGTAATTCACACGTTTTCGGGGGTGACGTTCCACAGGGTGTTTGGTTCATGATGGCGTCATGTCGTCGAGCATCCTTCATTCCGGGCAGCGAGCTCGTCAGCACGGTGCCGTGCTGCAACCGAACTCGCGCCGCGAACTGGAGCGCGCCGGGTGGCGTACGACGCTCGACTACCGCGAGAACCACGTCCGCGGACTCGATGGACGACTGCTCCGGGTCGAGCCGGTCTGGACCGCGGAAGCCGAGCGCTTCGACGGCGAGGTCGTCGTCGCCAGCGCGACGGGGTCCACGTCCGACATCGCCTGGGCGAATCTGCGGTCCGACATCGACGCGGCGCTCGTCACGACCAGGCGTCGGGTCCGACTGGCGCCACTGCGCTGAGGGGCTGCCCGCCGGACGTCATCGGTAGAGCGGCGGCGGTTCTTCGATCTCGATCGGCACCGTGATCTGCTCGTCGAGCGACCGCCGGATCGCACCGACGACCTGTTGGGACCGATAGCCGTCCCAGGTGCTCGGCCCCGTCGGTTCGCCGGCGCGGATCGAGGTGACCCACGCCTGATCCTGGTTGCGATAGGCGTCGGCGAACCAGCCGAACCAATCGGTACCGAGATGGACGTCGACCGACCCGTCGTGCCGCCGGATCGCCCGCGTCGGTGGGCTGGTGAGCGCATCGCCGGTCCGGGTGAGGACCTCGACGCCGACCTCGTACGCGAATCCGCCGTCGTCGAACTCGACGAACGCGTGAGCACCGTCGGAGAGGCGACACAGCGCACCGATGTGTCGGAACGAGCCGTCGTCGGCGCCCGCTCCAGACACGTGCACCGAGGTGATCTCGGCGCCGGTCAGGAACCGGACCGAGTGGACGTCGTGCACCATCGACTGCACGATGATCGCCTCGAGTGTGCGCCGGGTGGTGTTGGCGTTGCGGTGGAAGGCGCGTACGTGGTCGATCCGGCCCAGTTCGGCGAGCGCCGCGACGAGTTGCCGGTGTGCCGGGTCGTACTCGCGCATGAATCCGAGTTGGATCAGGCGTCGACCGAGTGCGACTTCGGCCTCGACGACCGATCGGGCATCTTCGACCGTCGTCGCCAACGGTTTCTCGCACAGGGTGGGGAGCCCCCGCTCGAGCGCTGCCAAGGCGAGTCCGGCGTGCGTGTCGTCGGGCGACGCGATCACCAACGCGTCGATCTCATCGCTGCGGATCAGCTCGAACGGATCGTCGACGATGGCGGCACCGTGCCGGTCGCTGACCGCCTCGGCGTTGGGAAGATGTGGGTCCGAGACCGCGGCGATCGAGACGTCGGCGAGATCGCCGAGCGTGTTCGCATGGAACGTCCCCATACCGCCGACGCCGATGATGCCGATTCGGAGGTGCTGCACGCGACGAGTGTGGCACGCGTCCACGATGTGGAAGGCGACCTGGTTTCGAGCCCCGTCTACAGTGGCGTGTTCGTCGCACGACGAGGTGCGGCCGACGAGCCCAAGGAGTACCGATGCAACTCGCTGAACGTCTGGATCGACTCGGCACCGAGACCGCCTTCGCCGTCTCGCAGGCAGCGAGCGACTGGGCGGCGGGCGGCAATCGGGTCTACCCGTTCCACCTCGGCGACATCGACCTGCCGACGCCGGGCAACATCGTCGAGGCGATGAACGCGGCGATCGCCGACGGCAAAACCGGCTACTGCCCGGCCGCCGGCATCCCGGCGCTTCGTGAGGCGCTCGCCGACGACATCGGCCGGGGGAGAGGCATGGAGCTCTCGGGTGCCAACATCGTCGTGCAGCCGGGCGGCAAGCCGGTGATCACCAAGTTCGTCCAGACCCTGATGAATCCGGGCGACGGTGTGCTCTACCCGAACCCGGGATACCCGATCTACGAGAGTCAGATCGACTACTACGGCGGCCGGGCGCTGCCGTACCGCTACCACGAGACGGCGACGGGCTTCGGGATCGACCTCGAACAACTCCGGGAGCTCGCTCCCCTGGCCCGGGTGCTGATCTACAACAACCTGCAGAACCCCCTCGGCTGTGAGAGCACGCCGGAGGAGATGGCCGAGATCGCCCGCATCGCGATCGAACACGACCTGATGGTGCTGTCCGACGAGGCGTACTTCGAGATGCGCTACTCGGGGACGTCGACGTCGATCGCGTCCCTGCCGGGTATGGCCGAGCGGACGGTGATCCTGTACACGTTCTCGAAGAAGTTCGCCATGACGGGGTGGCGGCTGGGGTGTGCGGTCGCACCGGTGCCGGTCGCCGACCAGATCGCGAAGATCAACACCAACGACGAGAGCTGCACCGCCCACTTCGTGCAGGCCGCCGGCGTCGAGGCACTGCGTGATCCGTCGGGCGCGGCGAGGCTGCTCGCCGAACTCGAGCGCCGCCGCGATGCCGCCGTGGCGGGTCTCGCGGCTGTACCCGGGGTCTCCTGTGCGACTCCGGAGTCGACGTTCTACCTGTTCCCCAACGTCACTGCGGCCGTCGAACGGCTGGGGCTGTCGACGGTGACCGAGTTCGCGACCGCCGCGCTCCACCAGACGGGTGTGTCGTTCTGCACCCGTCACCACTTCGGTTCTGCGCAACCCGACGAGACCGAGCACTACATCCGGCTCGCGTATTCGGGCATCTCGGTCGAGGCGATCGAGGAGGGTCTCGGCGAGCTCGCCGCCTGGGTGGGCGCAACGTGAGCCGCGTGGTCGTGACCGGAAGGATTCCGGAGCCCGGGCTCGAGGTGCTCCGCGGAGCCGCCGACGTGTGGGCATGGGACGGTGACGGACCGGTCCCGAACGATGTTCGCGATGAGCAACTGGCGACAGCCGACGCGGCGGTCACACTGCTCACCGACCGCGTCGACGACGCCTTCCTGGACGCCGCTCCGAACCTGCGGATCGTCGCCAACGTCGCCGTCGGCTACAACAACGTCGACGTCGACGCGTGTGCGGCTCGTGGCGTCGTCGTGACCAACACCCCTGACGTCTTGACCGACGCCACCGCCGACCTCGCGATGGGGCTGACCCTGATGATCACCCGCCGCCTCGGAGAAGGGGAGCGCTTGATCCGGTCGCAGGAACCGTGGAAGTGGGGCATGTTCATGATGCTCGGTTCGGGCTTGCAGGGACGCCGGCTCGGCATCGTCGGGATGGGCGCGATCGGCGAAGCGTTCGCCCGTCGCGCGACGGCGTTCGGCATGTCGGTCGTCTACCACAACCGGCGGGCCGTCGACGCCGAGACCGAAGCCGCGCTCGGCGCCGAACTCGTCGGTCTGCACGAGTTGCTCGAGACATGCGACGTGGTGTCGCTCAACTGCCCCTACACCGAGGCGACGCATCACCTGATCGACGAAGCCGCGCTCGACCGGATGCGGCCGAACGCGTACCTGATCAACACGGCGCGAGGCCCGATCGTCGACGAAGCGGCCCTCGTCGATGCACTGCGGGCGGGCCGCATCGCCGGCGCAGGACTCGACGTGTTCGAGAACGAGCCCGACGTCCACCCCGGCCTGATCGGTCTCGACAACGTCGTCCTCGTACCCCACCTCGGCTCCGCCACGGTCGAGACCCGCTCGGCCATGGCCGAGTTGGCCGCGAAGAATGTCGTCGAAGTTCTCGCCGACCGAGCGCCCCTGACCCCGGTCGGTTGACCGGTCGCCGCTGACGAGCCGACGACTTCTCGGGGCGGGGTTCCCAGGGCAGGGCTGGAGGACCTCGACGGTGACGCAGGAAGTCCGACAGACGCGGTGGTAACGAAACGCACGTCGGCTACTGTTTGGCTCCCAGTGCAGCAACTGGTCACGCCCTGTCTCGAGTGGTTCGGCGCCATGCGTTCGTCACCGCTGAGCGAGACCGGAAGCGGAGCGGTGCGCTGCGGAGTTCGAAGGCGGGAAGTCACATCATGAAGAGGTTCCAACGTCACGCTGCGGTGCTCGGTGTGGTGGCGATGATGGCAGGTGGTCTAGTGGTCGCGGTCCCGACCAACGTCGCGCAGGCAGCCGGGCCGCCCGTTGCATCGTTGCCGACCGACAATCCGGCGAACTGGACCCCGAACGTGTTGGACGGTCAGGTCAACTCGATCTGGCAGTTCGGGAACAAGGTCGTCATCGGCGGTACGTTCACGCAGGTCGCCGACTCGGACATCAACGGCGGAGTGGTCCACGATCAGGCGTACGTGGCAGCTTTCGACGCGGCGACGGGCGTGGTCGACACCGGGTTCGACCCGGTGCTCAACGACGGCGTCGAAGTCGTCATCCCCGGCACCGACGCCAACACGTTGTTCATCGGCGGTGACTTCAACACGGTCGACGGTGAGAATCGCCGCAAGGTCGCCAAGCTGAACGTGGCCGACGGTTCGCTGGTCGAGGCGTTCGACATCAACGGGATGAACGGGCGGGTCCGCGACCTGCGCCTCGTCGACACCACGTTGTACGCCGCCGGCCTGTTCACCGTCGTCGGCGGCGCCGACCGCGAGTATCTCGCATCGTTCGACGCCGCTTCCGGCGACGTCACGGGCGACCTCGACCTCGACTTCGCAGGCCTGCACAGCGGCGGGGTGGGCAAGGTGATCAAGATCGAGACCACCCCCGACGCCGGCCGGATGCTGATCACCGGCAACTTCACCTCGATCGAAGGTGTCGAGCGTGACCAGGTCGCGCTGATCGACCTGAGTACGACTCCGGCGACGGTCAGCGACTGGCAGACCGATTGGTACGCCGCCGAGTGCGCATCGGCCTTCGACAGCTACACGCGCGACCTCGACATCTCGGCCGACGGCGCCTACGCGATCGTGGTGACGACCGGCGCTTACCGGGCCGGGCGCTCGTGCGACACGGTGTCGCGACTCGAGCTCGACGACGAGTCGGCCGGAGTGACGCCGACGTGGGTCAGCTACACCGGCGGCGACACCAGCTACTCGGTCGAGATCCACGACGGGGTCGCCTACGTCGGCGGTCACATGCGCTGGTTCAACAACCCGTACGCAGGCGATCGACACGGCGCCGGGGGCGTCGCCCGTGCGGGCATGGGTGCGCTCGACGTCGTCACCGGGCTGCCCTTCTCGTGGAACCCGACCCGCACCCGGGGGATCGGGCTGTTCGACTACCACGTCACCGCACAGGGCATCTGGGCCGGCAGCGACACCGACCGCTGGAACGACGAGCTACGGATGAAGCTCGCGTTCTTCCCGTGGACCGGTGGGACGACGGTGCTGGGCAGCGAGATCGGCGACCTGCCGGCCGACATCTACCAGCTCGGCAACGAAGCGGGCACCACCGGCACTCCCGATCAGACCGTGCTGTACCGCGTCAATGCGGGCGGCCCGGCACTCGCGTCCGCCGACGACGGCCCCGCTTGGGAGGCCGACACCTCGACCCTGTCGAGTTACCGCAACAGCGGCAGCAACGCCTACACCGCGCCGGACGGCCTGGCGGTTCCCCAGCTCGACTCGGCCGTGCCTGATGGCGACATGGATCGCCCACCGGCGCATCTCTGGACGACCGAGCGGTGGGACCCCAGCGGCGGCACGGAAATGCAGTGGAACTTCCCCGTCGACCCCGGGGCCGACCTCACCGTTCGGATCTTCCTCGCGAACCGCTGCACCTGTACCAACGGTGGCAACGAGCGGATCTTCGACGTCCAGATCGACGGCGTCACGCGGGTCGACGACCTCGACCTGTCCAAGACCGTGGGCCACGATGTCGGGACCGTCCGCTCGTTCGACATCACCGCCGATGCCGACGGGGTCGACATCGACTTCATCCACGGTGCCGAGGACAATCCGCTCGTCAGCGGCATCGAGATCATCGACCGCGGCACCGCGGCTTCGGGCACGCTCGGAACCCAGGACGACGTCCGGACGTTGACGTGGAACGGCGCGGATGCGCCGGTGTCGACGCCGATCCCGAACACCACCGTTCCGTGGCGGACGGTGCGCGGTGCGTTCATGGTCAACGCCGACCTGTTCACCTTCCACGCCGACGGCACGCTCATGAAGCGCACGTTCGACGGCAGCGACTTCGGCCCTGGTCGCTCCGTCGACGGCTGGTCGAACGACATCATGGCCGACATGCCGACGATCAGCGGCATCTTCTTCGACCCCGACACCGCGAGCGTCTACTACACCGTCGAGGGAGAAGGCGCTCTGTACACCAGGACGTTCCTGCCCGAATCGGGTGTGTTGAACGCCCAGGCGACCACCGTGGCCGCCGGTGACGTGGGCGCGCTCGATCCGACACGGGTCGCCGGGATGTTCCTGGCCGACGGTCGTCTGTACCTCGTCGACGACGCATCCGGCGAACTGCTCTCCATGGCCTGGGCCGACGGTGCGCCGGTGGGCCCGACATCGCTCGCCGACGACACCGCGGACTGGCGCGCCCGGGCGCTCTTCCTTGCCACTGCGCCCAACGTGAACGAGGCGCCGACGGCGGTGATCGCCGCACCGACCTGCGACGACAACGTGTGCGAGTTCGACGGCACGGGTTCGAGCGATGTCGACGGCACGATCGTGTCGCACCAGTGGGACTTCGGCGACGGTGGTCTGGACGGCACCGGCGCGAGCACGTCGCACACGTACGGCGCTGCGGGTGCGTACACCGTGACCCTGACGGTCACCGACGACGACGGAGCGATCGGAACCACCGACGTCGTCGTCAACCCGACGGCTCCGCCGAACGAGGCACCGACCGCAGTGGCCGCCGAGCCGAGTTGTGTCGACAACCTGTGCACGTTCGACGGTACGGGTTCGAGCGATGCCGACGGCACGATCGTGTCGTACCTCTGGTTCTTCGGTGATGGTGAGACGGGTACGGGTTCTTCGCCGTCGCACACGTACGAGGCGGGCGGTTCGTACACGGTCACGTTGATCGTGACCGACGACGAGGGTGCGACCGGTACGACCGATGCGGTGGCCGATCCGACGGATCCGCCGAACGCGTCGCCGACGGCGGTGATCGGCGAGCCGATTTGTGTCGACAACGTGTGTGAGTTCGACGGTACGGGTTCGAGCGATGTGGACGGCACGATCGTGTCGTACCTCTGGTTCTTCGGTGATGGTGAGACGGGTACGGGTTCTTCGCCGTCGCACACGTACGAGGCGGGCGGTTCGTACACGGTCACGTTGACGGTGACCGACGACGAGGGTGCGACCGGTACGACCGATGCGGTGGCCGATCCGACGGATCCGTCGAACGCGGCGCCGACCGCGTCGGCCGCCGGCAGCTGCACGGCCAACGTGTGTGAGTTCGACGGCACGGGTTCGAGCGATGTCGACGGCACGATCGTGTCGTATCTCTGGGACTTCGGTGACGGCGAGACCGGCAGCGGTCCGTCACCGTCGCACAGCTACGGCACGGGCGGCGAGTACACCGTCACCCTGACGGTGACCGACGACGACGGTGCGACCGGCAGCGACGAGCTCGACGTCGCTCCTGCTGCCGCGGACGACCTGGTGTCGGTGGTGCCGGCTCGGTTGTTGGAGTCGCGTCCTGGTGAGTTGACGGTGGATCACGAGTTCGAGGGGATCGGGCGTCGTGGGGCTGGGTCGGTGACGGCGTTGAAGGTGACGGGTCGTGGTGGTGTTCCGGCCGATGCTGATGCGGTGTTGTTGAACGTGGCGGCGGTGTTGCCGGATGGTTTGGGGTTCTTGACGGTGTATCCGTGTGGTGTGGATCGGCCGTTGGCGTCGAACGTGAACTATGGGCCGGGTGATGTGGTGCCGAATGCGGTGTTGGCGAAGGTGGGTGATGGTGGGCGTGTGTGTATCTACACGTTGACCGGGACCGACATCATCGCCGACGTCAACGGGTACGTGCCGGCTGGTGGTTCACCGGTGTCGGTGGTGCCGGCTCGGTTGTTGGAGTCGCGTCCTGGTGAGTTGACGGTGGATCACGAGTTCGAGGGGATCGGGCGTCGTGGGGCTGGGTCGGTGACGGCGTTGAAGGTGACGGGTCGTGGTGGTGTTCCGGCCGATGCTGATGCGGTGTTGTTGAACGTGGCGGCGGTGTTGCCGGATGGTTTGGGGTTCTTGACGGTGTATCCGTGTGGTGTGGATCGGCCGTTGGCGTCGAACGTGAACTATGGGCCGGGTGATGTGGTGCCGAATGCGGTGTTGGCGAAGGTGGGTGATGGTGGGCGTGTGTGTATCTACACGTTGACCGGGACCGACATCATCGCCGACGTCAACGGGTACGTGCCGGCTGGTGGTTCACCGGTGTCGGTGGTGCCGGCTCGGTTGTTGGAGTCGCGTCCTGGTGAGTTGACGGTGGATCACGAGTTCGAGGGGATCGGGCGTCCTGGGGCTGGGTCGGTGACGGCGTTGAAGGTGACGGGTCGTGGTGGTGTTCCGGCCGATGCTGATGCGGTGTTGTTGAACGTGGCGGCGGTGTTGCCGGATGGTTTGGGGTTCTTGACGGTGTATCCGTGTGGTGTGGATCGGCCGTTGGCGTCGAACGTGAACTATGGGCCGGGTGATGTGGTGCCGAATGCGGTGTTGGCGAAGGTGGGTGATGGTGGGCGTGTGTGTATCTACACGTTGACCGGGACCGACATCATCGCCGACGTCAACGGCTACGTGCCGTAGACCGCGTGCAGGTCGACGGGTCGGTCAGTTGCGCTGCCAGGGCCACCGGCGCGGCGTCGGTTCCGCTGGCTGCGGGGGCGGGGCCTCGCTCGGTTGACCGGTGAAGACCTCGGCCGGGTCGCTGCCGTACGGATTGTCGGTGGCGTCGTGGCCGGGCCACACGACCATCTGCGGGAACGCGATGGTGATGCCTTCGTCGGCCAACGCATGGTGTACGGCGAGCATCAGATCGTGGGTCGTCGCCAGTTCGGACGGCACGTCGCTGGTGTGCCAGTAGAAGATCGTGAAGTCGATGCTCGACTCGCCGAACTGGCGCAGCAGTACCTGCGGCTTGGGCATGGTGCGGATGCGAGGCACCCTGGCGACCGCCTCACCGAGCACGCGGGTCGCCTGCTCGAGATCGGAGTCGTACGCCACGCCGACCTGGAGCTCGCTGCGGCGGGCCGAGTCGCGGGTCAGATTGACGATCGCCGAGTTGAGGACGTCCATGTTCGGGAGCCGGATCATCGAGCCGTCGAGCCCTCGAAGCACCACCGTGCGGGCATCGACATCGGTCACGACGCCGGTGTGGCCGTCGAGCTGCACCGTGTCGCCGACCGTGAACGGCCGACGTGTCTGCAAGATCAGTGCCCCGACGAAATTCTCGACCACCTTCTGGAGCGCCAACGCCAGCACGAGACCGCTGAGCCCGAGGGCGCCGAGCAGGGGACCGACGCGTACTCCCAGCGTGTTGAGGGCGTACACCAGGCCGATCAGGAAGATCAGGTACCCGATGATGCGGGCGGTGATGATCGCCCCGAACCCGGCGCCCAGCGAACGGGACACGATCGACCGGGCGATGCGGTTGGCGGCGATCGCGACGGCGATCGCACCGAGCATGATGGCGCCGGCCTGGAGCCAATCGGTCCCGGTCAGCCCCTGCAACGCCTCCACGGTGTCGGAATCGGGATCGGGCGTCGGCAGGCGCAGCATCGTGACCCTCATACTGCCCGATCGACCGAACCGGCGGGGGCCGCCGCTGCCGGCGTCCGCCCCGTGGTGTCGAACCACATCAGCGCAGCCGCGATCGCAGCGAGGCAGGCCGCAACCGTCCAGACCGGCCAGTACACGCCGATCCGGTCGACGGTGAAGCCGGCGACCGGCGCCGAGATCGACATGCCGCCGAGGAATCCGAGCATCACCACGCCGGACGCCCGACCCGACTGAGCCTTCGAGAAGAACATGATGATCGCGAGCATCGCAACCGCATTCCAGGCGGCGATCCCGACGGCACTGAGCGGCGGAGCGAGGAACAGCAGACCCCGCGTCGACTCGTTCACGGCAGCGAGCAGCACGCAGTAGGACACGCCGACCATCGCCAGCACGCTGAGGAGCCGAGTCGGTGCGATCCGGTTCTCCGCCAGGCGTCCGACGATCACGCGGGCGATCATGCCGAGCAACCCCCCGATCGCGGTCAACAACCCGGCCGTGCCGAGCGAGAATCCGAGCGACTCCTCGGCGTAGAGCGGGAAGAAGCGGCCGACCGCGCCGCCCGCGGTACCCATCAGGAGGGCGAACACGGCCAACCGGACGACGAACGGATCGAGCCGGCCCCTGACCGAGCTCCCCGCCGACGACGTGGTGGGCTCGGGCTCGGCTTCGGGGTCGGGTCCGAGGGTGAAGTGCACGGCGACCGCCAGGACGGTGAAGACGACGGCGAAGGCGAAGCTGGCCGCCCGCCAGTCCCACTGCGCCTCGAACGCCGGGAGCGCGAGACCGGAGAGGAACACGCCGAGCGTGACACCCGACTGCTTCACGCCGGTGACCCCGCCTCGGCGGCCCGGTGCCACACGCGTGGCGATCAGGCTGTTGGTCGCCGGATTGCCCCAACCCTGCGGGATCCCGCCGACGGCGGCAGCCAGGAACAGCCACCACATCGAGGGCGCCCAGGCCATGAGCGCCATACCCGCCGCGCTGAACCCCAGGACGAAGCTGACCGCACGGCGTGGACCGATCCGGTCGGTCAACCGACCGGTCATCGGTGCGGTGACCGCTCCGATCGCCGTGTTGACCGAACCGACCAGCCCGAGTTGGGCTCGGCTCAGATCGAGTTCGGCGATGATCGGTGACGCGAGGATCGCGAGCGCGAAGACCTGGAACGCCGACGCGGTCATCGTGAGCAACAATGTGCCCGGGAAGACCACCCGTGGCGCCGCGGCCGGCGCGGCGTCAGATGGCGGCAAGAATGTCGTTGAGCGTCTTGCTCGGCCGCATCGCTGCCGCCGCCTTGGCCGGGTCGGGCTGGAAATAGCCGCCGAGGTCGACCGGGTCGCCCTGGGCGGCGATCAGCTCGTCGTTGATCGTGTCGGCGTGCTCGGTGAGCTGAGCGGCCACGGGGGCGAAGCGTTCGGCGAGCGTCGCGTCGTCCGTCTGCTCGGCGAGCGCCTGCGCCCAGTACACGGCGAGCCAGGCGTGGCTGCCGCGATTGTCGATCTGGCCGAGCCGACGTGCCGGCGACTTGTTCTCGTCGAGCACGCGGCCGGTCGCGACGTCGAGCGTGGCGCCGAGCACCTTGGCCTGCGAATTGCCGGTGACGTCGCTGAAGTGCTCGAGCGACACGGCGAGCGCCAGGAACTCACCGAGCGAGTCCCACCGCAGATAGTTCTCCTTGACGAACTGCTGCACGTGCTTGGGAGCCGAACCACCGGCACCGGTCTCGAACAGACCGCCACCGTTCATCAGGGGCACGATCGAGAGCATCTTGGCGCTCGTGCCGACCTCGAGGATCGGGAACAGGTCGGTGTTGTAGTCGCGCAGCACGTTGCCCGTGACCGAGATCGTCTCGAGGCCCTGGCGGATGCGGGCGACAGAGAGTTTGGTCGCCTCGACCGGCGACATGATCCGGATGTCGAGACCCTCGGTGTCGTGGTCGCCGAGGTACCGGTTGACCTTCTCGATCAGCTGGCGGTCGTGTGCGCGCTCCTCGTCGAGCCAGAAGACGGCGGGGGCGCCGGTGGCCCGGGCCCGGTTGACCGCGAGCTTGACCCAGTCCTGGATCGGCAGGTCGCGCACGTTGCACATGCGCCACACGTCGTTCGCGCCGACGTCGAACGTCATGAGGGCCTCACCGGCCCGGTCGACGACCCGGACGGTGCCGGCGGCGGGCACCTCGAAGGTCTTGTCGTGGCTGCCGTACTCCTCGGCCTTCTGGGCCATCAGGCCGACGTTGGGCACCGTGCCCATCGTGGCGGGGTCGTAGGCGCCGTGCTCCTGACAGTCATCGATCACGGCCTGGTACACCCCGGCGTAGCTGGAGTCGGGGATGACGGCCTTGCTGTCTTGGAGTTCGCCCGCCTTGTTCCACATCTGGCCCGACGTGCGGATCATCGCGGGCATCGAGGCGTCGACGATCACGTCGCTCGGCACGTGCAGGTTGGTGATGCCACGATCGGAGTCGACCATGGCGACATCGGGTCGATCGGCCATCGTGGCTTCGATCGCAGCGTTGATCTCGGCCTGTTGATCGGCGGGGAGCGTCTCGATCGCTGCGAGTACGCCGGCCCAGCCGTTGTTCGGCTCGGCGCCGGCCGCCTCGAGCACGTCGCCGTACTGCTCGAAGACCGGGGCGAAGAACGCCTCGACCGCGTGACCGAAGATGATCGGGTCGGACACCTTCATCATCGTGGCCTTCATGTGGAGCGAGAACAGGATGCCCTGCTGCCGGGCATCGGCGATCTGCTCGTGGAGGAACTGCTTGAGCGCCGCGACCGACATGAACGTGCCGTCGACGACCTCGCCGGCCTGGACCGGTACCGAGGCCTTGAGGACCGTGACGTTGCCGTCGGCGTCGACGTGCTCGATGCGCAGATCGTCGGCCGACTCCATGGTCGTCGACTGCTCGTTGGACTTGAAGTCGTCGTGGCCCATGGTCGCGACGTGCGTCTTCGAGTCGCTCGACCACTCGCCCATCGAGTGCGGGTTCTTGCGGGCGTACTCCTTGACGGCCTTGGGCGCACGACGATCGGAGTTGCCTTCTCGCAGCACCGGGTTGACGGCCGAACCCTTGACCTTGTCGTAGCGGGCCCGGATGTCGCGCTCGGCGTCGGTCTGCGGGTCGTCGGGGTAGTCGGGGAGCGCGTAGCCCTGCGACTGCAACTCGGAGATGGCCGCCTCGAGCTGCGGCACCGATGCCGAGATGTTCGGCAACTTGATGATGTTCGCCTCGGGTGTCGTCGCGAGCTCGCCCAACTCGGCGAGGTCGTCGGACTGCCGCTGTTCCGGCTGCAGGAAGTCGGGGAACTGCGAGAGGATCCGGCCGGCGAGCGAGATGTCGCGCTTCTCGAGCGCAACCCCGGCGGCCCCGGCGAACGCCTCGACGATCGGGAGCAGCGAGTACGTGGCGAGTGCCGGCGCTTCGTCGGTGTGCGTGTAGATGATTTTCGAGTCGGTCACAAGGCGATCGTACCGGTCGACCATTCGCTCGCTCCAATGGTCCGGGGCCGCGTCGCCTTGTCGGGCCGCCGTCGGGCGGGCGCTCCGGCGTCGGATGGTTCAACTCGCCCAGGATGTCTGCCGATGGAGTGTCATGAATCTGGCGCGCCGCTACCTGGTCCCGGGGCTCCTGCTCGCGTGCCCGATCGCCGTCCTGCTGATGCTCCGCCTGGTGCCCCGTCTCGACGTGCAGTTCTTCGACGCCGGCGTCCATCTGGTCGTGATCGTCGGGATCGCGACGTGCGCGTTCGCGACGGCTGCCGTGGCAGTGGCGGGTGCGAGACGCGCCGAGCATCCCGGTCCGGTCTGGCTCGGCGTCGGTTGTGCCGGCGTGGGCGTCTTGATGATGGGCCACGGACTGATGACCCCCGGCGTGAACGGTCGTGAGTTCACGCAGTGGGTCACCAGGTTCCCGCATCTCGCGATGGTGGTGTTCGCCGTCTCGCTCGTCATCGCCGGGCGCCGAGCCGATTGGGGTCCCAACCGGGTGGTCGCGCGGTTCCCGCTCGGTTCCGCCCTGGTGCTCGTCGCTCCGATGGTGGCACTGCTCATGTGGGCGCTCGTCGACGATCAAGCGCTCGGCGCCGGAACTCCGCCACGGTACGAGGAGTCGCTGTTCGACGTGGTCAGTGTGGTCACGATCGTCCTGCTGCTGATCGTCATGGTGACCCACTCACGTCGGTGGCACCTGGGTCGTGACATCGTGCAGCTCGCCATCGTGCTCGCCGCCGGCATGTCGATCGCCGCGGTGACGGCATTCCAGCACGGACGGTTCACGCAGCTGTCGTGGTGGGACTACCACGCCTACCTGCTGGCGGGTTTCGGCGCCGCGGTGTATGCGGTGTTCCAGTCGGGCGTCCGTGAGCGGGCGATCAGCCAGGTGCTGGGCCGCACCTTCTCCGACAATCCGTTCGAGCACATCGAGCAGGGATACCCCGAGGCGCTCCGGTCGCTCGTCCGGGCAGTCGAGATCAAGGACGCCTACACCCATGGTCACAGCGCCCGGACCGCGCGTGTCGCGGTGGAGATCGGACTGCGGATGCGGCTCGACGAACGTCAACTCCGTGTGATCGCCCGTGGCGCCTACCTGCATGACCTCGGCAAGATCGGCATCCCGGACGAGATCCTGAACAAGGCCGGACGACTCACCGACGAGGAACGCTCGGTGATCGAGACACATCCCCAGCTCGGCTACGAGCTGGCGTCGCCGGCGACGTCGTTGGCCGAGGCGCTCCCGGTCATCCTGCACCATCACGAACGTGTCGACGGCGGTGGGTATCCCCATGGGCTCGCGGGTGCGGAGATCCCGATCGAGGCGCGGGTCGTCGCCGTGGCCGACGTCTGGGATGCACTGACCTCCGACCGGTCGTATCGGAGGGGTTGGCCTGCGGCCGAGGCGCTGGCACACATCGAGGCCGGCGCCGGGACCCACTTCGACACCAGAGCGGTCGACGCCATGGTCGCGCTCGCTGCCGACTGGGGCGTGCGCTCGACCGATGACGGTGAGGCCGACCAGGCCTGGCACGCGGCGCAGACGTGCCACGAGTTGGACAGCGACACGACGGACGCAGACGCCGACCTGATCTCGGCCTGACGGAGCAGCGCCCGACCGGTTCGCACCGGAGAGCCGTTTGCGCGACGCTCGGGGGGTGAGCTCGCCCGACGACGGACCCACCGGTTGGCAACTCCTCCGGAACCGCTACCTCAACAAGGGGACCGCGTTCACCGCCGACGAACGCGACCGTCTCGGTCTGCACGGGCTCCTGCCGCCGGTGGTCGAGTCGCTCGGCCATCAGCTGGAGCGGGTCGACGCCGAGTACCGGACCAAGGGCACCGACCTCGGGCGCCACATCTTCCTCCGGCTCCTCCAGGAACGGAATTCGGTCCTGTTCTACTCGTACCTCCAGCGCCACCTCGCCGAGCTGCTCCCGGTCGTGTACACGCCGACCGTGGGCCTCGCGTGCCAGGAGTGGTCGCGCATCTACCGGCAGGAGCACGGTCTGTACCTGTCGTGGCCCGAACGGCACCGCATCCCGGAACTGCTCGACAACGTGCTGCGCGACCACGACGACGTCGACGTCATCGTCGTCACCGACGGCGAACGCATCCTCGGGCTCGGCGACCTCGGAGCCGGCGGGATGGGGATCCCGATCGGAAAACTCGCGCTCTACAGCGCCGTCGGCGGCATCGACCCCTCCCGGTCGCTGGCCGTGCTGCTCGACGTCGGCACCGACAACGAGGGATTGCTCTCCGACCCGCTGTACCTCGGATGGCGCCACGCCCGCGTGCGCGGCGGCGCGTACGACGAACTCGTCGATGCGTTCGTCGACGCCGTGTCCGATCGGTTGCCGCGGGCGCTCGTGCAATGGGAGGATTTCGCCCAGCAGAACGCCCGACGGCTCCTCGACCGGCACCGTGATCGTTGCTGCTCCTTCAACGACGACATCCAGGGCACGGCCGCGGTGACGGCCGCCGCCGTCCGTTCTGGCCTGCATCGCACCGGGGTCTCGCCCGACGAGATGCGTGTCGTCATCGTCGGCGCCGGCTCGGCGGGGACGGGTGTCGCCGACGAGCTCGTCCGGTTCCTCGTCGGCGCCGGCATGTCGGAAGCCGAGGCGGTCGGGCGGTGTTGGCTCGTCGACCGAGATGGTCTGCTCCACGACGGCATGGACGGTCTCCACGACTTCCAGTGGCGCTACGCACACCCGATCGGCGACGTACCCGGCGACGGCTCGCTGGTCGACGTGGTGCGGGCCGTGCGTCCGCAAGCACTCATCGGCGTGTCGGGTCAGCCGGGCCTGTTCACCGAGGAGGTCGTGCGGTCGATGGCCGCCGGCGTCGACCGTCCGATCGTGCTGCCCCTGTCGAACCCGACCCCGCGAGCCGAAGCGATCCCGGCCGACGTGCTCGCCTGGACCGACGGACGAGCCTTCGTCGGGACCGGCAGTCCGTTCGCACCGGTGGCGGTCCACGGGCGCGATGTCGTGATCTCGCAGGTCAACAACATCTCGATCTTCCCCGGTGTCGGACTCGGCGTGATCGCCTCGGGTGCCGACACCGTGACCGATTCGATGATCACGGCCGCTGCCGGAGCGGTCGCCGAGCTGGCCGTGTCGCTCCCGGGGGAGCAGCTCCTCCCCCCGGTCGAGGAGGCGGCAAGATGTGCCGAAGCAGTGGCGCTCGCGGTCGCGGAAGCAGCCGTGCGAGCGGGGGTCGCCGCACCGGATGTCGGTACCGGCGACGACCTCGTGGCCCGCATCGCGGCGGCGACCTGGTGTCCGACGTACGCCTGACGTCGACGTGACCACGTCGATCCCGGACGTCGTCGGCCTCGGCGCAGTGTTGCGGTCAGCGGGCTTCGTCGCCGCCGAACGCGAGGCCGAGGTGTTGCTCGCCCACGCGTCAGGCGACCGGGCCGTTTTCGGCGCCGCGCTGGCACGGCGCCTCGGTGGTGAGCCGCTCGCCTGGATCGTCGGTGAGACGATGTTCTTCGGGGCGACGGTTTCGGTGCGGGCCGGGGTGTACGTCCCCCGTCGACAGTCCGAGTCGCTCGTGCGCCGAGCGATCGAACTCCTACCGCGAGGTGGTACGGCGGTCGACGTCTGCACCGGGACGGGTGCGATCGCCCGAGCCATCGGCCGCGCACGTCCCGACGCCACGGTCGTCGCGTCCGACATCGACCCCCGGGCCGTGGCGTGCGCGAGAGCGAACGGCGTCGAGGCGTTCGTCGGCGACCTGCTCGAACCGGTTCCGGCGGGTCTGCGGGGTCGTGTCGATCTCGTGGTCGGTGTGGTGCCGTACGTGCCGAGTGCCGCCATGTCGTTGCTGCAGCGGGACACGTTGGCGTTCGAGTCGGGAGTGTCGTACGACGGCGGTGACGACGGCGTCGACATCCTGCGCCGCGTCGTCGCCGAGGGCACTCGCTACCTCCGCCACGGCGGTTCGCTCCTGCTCGAACTCGGAGCCGACCAGGCGGGGCTGATCGCTTCCGACCTCGAACGTGCGGGCTACTCGCCGGCGGTCGTACTGCTCGACGACGATCGAGACCCACGCGGGATCGAAACGACGTTCACCGGGTCGTGAACGCCCGGCACACCACCCGGCCGACGATTCAGCTCGTGGGAGCGTGTGGCGCCCGCACGGGCTCCGGATGATCCTGGCTGAGCACGATCGATGCGAGCGCACCGATCACCACCACGATCGCGGCGATCTGCACCGCGGACAGCGCCTCGCCGAGGAAGATCCACGCGACGACCGCGCCGACCACCGGGATCAGCAGCGTGAGGACCGAACCGAGCCACAGCGGGATCCGTACGAGCGACCAGTTCATGATCGAATGCCCGAGGATGCCGGCGCCGATCGTGAGACCCAGCACCAAGAACCAGTCGGTGCCGGTGGGCGGTGACATGTCCTGGCCGAAGGCCAGCCCGGCCATCAGGCAGATCAGCGTCGTCCAACAGGCGGTGCCGGCCGTGTACTGCTGCGACGTGAGCACACCCTTCGAGCGCTTCGAGAAGATGAAGTAGCCACTCCACGAGAACACGGCGCCAACGGCCAGCAGGTCGCCCTTCGGGCTCCACTCCGGCGTGTCGCTCGACTCGATCACGATGACGATGACCGCGACGATCGCGATCAGTGCGGCGACGACATCGCGCCAGCGGATCCGCTCACCGAAGAACCGGGCTGCGACGACCGCGACGATCACCGGCTGCAGCGCGCCGATGGTGGTGGCGTTGACGACGTTGGTCAGCTTGACCGCCGAGAAGAAGAACACCACGTCGAGGCCGAGGCTGAGACCACCGGCCGCCGACGCCCGGAGCACGCGCAGGTCGAGCGTCGCTCGTCTGAATCGCATCCAGCCGGTGAGCGCGACGACGTACAGCAGGAATCGCCAGAAGCCGACGGACAGGCCACCCATGTCGATCGACTTGATGACGGCGCCGGAGGCACCCCAGGCCGTGACGGAGATGCAGATGCCGAGCAGCGCGAGGTTCGTGTCGCCGCCGGTCTCGGGAGAGGCGGTCGAGGGCTCGCGCACTCAGGCGCCGCCGGCGATCTCGAACGCCGTGGCGTACTCGCAGCCGAACTGTTCGCCGATGCTGCGGGCCGGATTGCGGAGGAACGGATCGGGGTCGTCGTGGTCGCCGAGCGCGGCGAGGTACAGTTCGTGGCACCGCAGCGACGCGATGCCGGCCTCGATGTGATCGCCGACGTCGACGGCGTGCGTGTTGTTCGGCGAGGCGTTGAACGCGACGAACCGGACGCCGTCCCACGGCTCACCGACGTCTTGGAACAACCACCGGTTGCCGGCGTCGCGCATCGCGTCGAGCAGGGCGCGCCCGACCGCACGATGGTCGGCGTGGTTCCATGACGGCCCGCCCCACGAGTCGCGATGGTTGATCGACAAGATGACGTCGGGCCGGTGGCGTCGGATCGCCGCCGTCAGGTCGCGGCGCAGTTCGATGCCCTCGACGACGAGTCCGTCGGGGTGGTCGAGGTACTCGAGGATGTCGACGCCCACGGCCGCACAGCTGTTGCGTTGCTCGACCTCGCGGAGCGCCTTCACCTCGTCGGGCGGCATCGTCGAGATGCCCGCCTCGCCCCGGGTGGCCAGCACGTACGCGATCTGTTTGCCCTCGGAGGTCCATTTCGCCACGGCGCTCGCAGCGCCGTACTCCATGTCGTCGGGGTGGGCGACGACCGCGAGCCCTCGCTGCCAATCGTCGGGGAACGGCTGGAGATCGTTCACGAGACCACCCGGTCGAGCCACGAGACGAGGTCGTCGAGCACCTGATCCTGCTCGGGCTCGTTGAAGATCTCGTGGTACAGACCGTCGTAGTAGTGCACGGTCAGGTCGGCGTTCACCGCACCGGCTTCGAGCGCCTTCGAGCCGCTGATGTCGGCCAACTTGTCGTCGGTGCCGTGCATGATCAGAAGCGGCAGTTGCAGCGAGGGGTACCGATCGGGGAAACGCTCCATCGCATCGATCAGCGCGGCGCCGATGCCCGCCGACATCTTGCCGGTGTAGACGAGCGGGTCGGCGAGGTAGGCGTCGACCACCGACTGGTCGCGACTGATCGCGCTCGCGTCGAGTCCCTCCGGGCGGACGCCGGGAGCGACCTTGGCGATCAGCTTGAAGATCTTGATCTGGAGGGGGGAGAGCGCGTCGCTGACCGCGAGCGCAGGACCGCTGAGGGCGAGGCCCGCGACGCCGCTCTGGTGGTCGAGCACGTGACCGACGGCGAGGTTGCCGCCCATGCTGTGGCCGAGGACGATCAGCGGCAGCCCGGGGTGCTCGGCCTCGATGTGCCCGCGGAACTGGATCAGGTCGGCCATGAACTCGTCGTACGATTTGACGAACACGCGCTTGCCCTCGCTCTTGCCGTGGCCCCGATGGTCGAGCGCGTGGACGGCGTAGCCGGCCGAGATCAACCGGCCGGCGACGTGCCCGTAGCGACCCGAGTGCTCGCCCAGCCCGTGGACGAGCATGACGGCCGCTTTCGGGTCGCCGTCGGGCAACCACGACTGGTGGTGGATCGTGAGCCCGTCGAACGACGTGAGGGTGCCTTCGGCATGCTGCGACATGCCGCCAGTCTCGCAGTTCGGAGGGGGATCGGTCGCGTCAGAACCCCGAACGCCAGTCGGCGATCGCGGCAGCGATCTCGGACGGGCTGTCCTCTTGCAGGAAGTGGTTGCCGCGCACGGTCACCTCGGTCTGGTTCGGCCACGTCCGGCAGAACTCCCGTTGCTCGCCGATGAGGATCGCCCCGGGGTCGGCGTCGACGAACAGCTTCGGGAGATCGGCGCCCGAGAGCCAGTCGGCGTACGAGTGCACGATCTCGACGACATCGTCGGGATGCCCGTCGATCGGGATCTCGCGCGGCCACGTGAGCGTCGGGCGGCGGCGCTCACCGCCTTCAGCGAACGGGCGCCGGTACTCGGCCATCTCCTCGTCGGTCAGGTCACGGAGGATCGAACCGGGCAGGACCCGTTCGACGAACACGTTCTTCTCGAGCACCATCTCCTCGCCGGCCGGGCTGCGGAAGGCTTGGAAGATCGGACGGGCGGCGTCGGGCCACTGCTCCCACGTGACCGGCATGACGATCGCCTCCATGTAGGCGATGCCGGCGACGCGGTCACGGTGCCGGTTGGCCCAGTCGAACCCGAGCGCGGAACCCCAGTCGTGGATCACGAGGGTGATCGCGTCACCGAGATCGAGTTGGTCGAGCAGTTTGTCGAGGTACTCGCGGTGATCGACGAACCGGTAGGCCTCGGGCCCCTCGTCGCCGGTCGGCTCGCTGTCGCCCATGCCGATCAGATCGGGAGCGACGCATCGGTACGAGCCGTTCAGCTCGCGAATGATGTTGCGCCACAGGTACGACGACGTGGGATTGCCGTGCAGGAACACCACGGTCGGGCCGGTGCCGGAGTCGTGGTACGCCATCTGCTTCCCGTTGACGGTGGCGTACTGCTTGTCGAGCGGGGTCGCGTCCATGACGCGACGGTAGATCAACCGAGTTCGGCGGTGAGCAGCGGGAGCAACTCGTCGAACTCGTCGACGGCGGAGAACTGCGGATACTCCGCCTGCACGTTGGCAGGCGACTTGAACAGGAACCCACGATCGGCCGCACCGAGCATCGACGTGTCGTTGTACGAGTCGCCGGCGGCGATCACGCGGAAGTTGAGGCCGTGCAGCGCCTCGACCGCGCGTCGCTTCTGGTCGTGCTGGCGCAACCGGTAGTCGATTATCCGGTCACCGTCGATCACGAGTCGGTGGCAGAACACCGTCGGCATCCCGAGGTGTGGCATCAGCGGCGCCGCGAACTGCTCGAACGTGTCGCTCAGCACGATCACCTGGGTGCGGCGACGCAGTTCGTCGAGAAATGCCCGCGCGCCGGGGAGCGGTTCGAGGCCGCCGATCACGTCGGCGATCAACGACATCGTCAGACCGTGTTCGGCCAGCACGTCGAGTCGGTACCGCATGAGCACGTCGTAGTCCGGCTCGTCGCGCGTGGTGCGACGCAATGCGTCGATCCCCGTGCGTTCCGCGACCGCGATCCAGATCTCGGGGACCAGCACGCCCTCCATGTCGAGCGTGACGACGGTCTGGCGCTGGTCGGTCGGCATCGGCACAGTTTGACCGAACGGAGGGCATCGCCACGAATGGCGGGGGATCACCGGTGGCGTCAGTCGTCGGTTCGGGTCGCGGTGCCGATCGGCTCGGACGACCGCACGTAACCGAGCAGCGGGGTGGCTCGGACCCGGGCCTGAGCGCCCTGCGGTGCCGCGCTGCGTTCGTTGGCGAGCCAAGCGGTCACGAGTGGCCGTCGACCGTCGTCGACGGCGAGGTAGGTCGAGAAGCGGTCCCGTTCGGCGAACGGCTTGACGACGCTCGACAGGAGCGGGGGGACGACCTCCACCGGTCGGCGGGCCCGGACGATCGCGCCGACCCGCTCACGCGTCGCGATCGAGTCGACGGCGCCGGCGATCATGGCCCACACGCCCCACAGGATCGGCACCCAGCAGAGCACGGCCAGCACCTCGGCGATGCGCTCGATCAGCTCGATCTGTCCGGGCACACGTTCGAGCAACGACTCGAGCGCCTCGCCGTCGGCGACACGGCCCAGGAACCCCCGGATCCAACGAAAGAGGAAGAACACGACGACGCCGGCGAGACCGACCCGCAGCGGATGCTGGCCGTAGCCGGGCCGCAGCGGGTAGCGGACGGCGACGACATGTGGCGTGCCGCCCGCCTCGGACCAGGCGCGACGATGGTCCTCCGGTGCGGCGGGCAGCTGGTCGAGCACCTGCTCGGAGACACCCATCACGGCACCGTGGGCCAGCGCCACCTGTTGGGCGGGCGATGCCAACACACTGGCGTGCTCGGGGATGCGTTCGCGCAGCCGTCGTCGATGTCCCATCCACCGCGCCGTGCGTTGGAGCCCCGCATCGGTGGGCGTCTGGGACGAGCCGAGCAGTCGCTCGAGCGTCTGCCACGCGAGCAACGCCACGCCACCCAGCACGACGAACCAGAGGGCGCGCGACTTCCACGAGTCGGAGATCGCGATCTCGGTACCGCCGCGGACGGACATCCACAGCGCGATCAGCGCGATCGCGGCGCAGACGGCCGGCGGTGCGAGTTCGAGCGTCGAGTAGCGACGGTGCGACAGTCCGAGGTCGTTGGCGCACGTGGCGACCGAACGTCGGAACCGCTGCCACCATCGACGGTCGAGCCGGTGATGCGATGCGGCCAACGTCCCGGCCGACGTGACGTCGTTGAACGCCCGGGCGGCCAGGTGGTTCAGGACCTGTTGTTCGAACGGCTGCAGCGTGTCGCCCGCCTGAGCGGCGCCGCGGGTGACGACGACCAGTTCTCCGTCGGACGTCGTGAGTCGGATCCAGCCACGAGCGGCGAGGTCGAGCGCCGTCGCGGTGACCGCGCTGCGGGGAACGTCGTAGCCGTTGGTCAGCAACGCGACGACGGCTGGGGGTTCGAGCGTGCCGTCGTCGAGCGGGTCGGGGCGTTTGGTCCCCACGGGTTCGAGGAGGCGCGGGCGCTTGCTCCAGTAGGCGTACGCGTGCAGCGCCCAGCCGATGGCGCCCACCAGGATCGCGACCGTCAGTGCGCCCGTGGTGGGCCGATCGAGGATCGCCGCGATGTGCGGCGTGGTCAGATTGGCCCCGGGCATGGAGTCATGATGTCAGGTGCTCGGGCCGTCGCGGCGCATCAGTCGTCGTCGCCGGCCGGGTCGGTCCCGGCCTCGCGGTCGACGCGCATCCACACCGTGCGCTGGGGAAACGGGATCTCGACGCCCGCGCTGTCGAAGACATCCTTCACGTGTTGGCGGATCGCACGCTGCAGCTCCCACTGGGCACCGGGCGTCACCTTGACGGTCAGTCGGATCGAGATGCCGTCGGCCGCCAACGCTTCGACACCGAGAACCTGCGGCGGCTCCAGGACCTGGTCTCGGAAGTGTTCGGTCTCGCAGACCTCGTCGGCGGCCTGTTGGAGCAGGCTTCGGGCCTGATCGAGGTCGGAGTCGTAGGCGACGTCGACGTCGATCACGGCGACCGACCAGAGCTGGCTCTTGTTGCCGACACGTTGGACGACGCCGTTGGGTACGTGCCACACGGTGCCGTCGAGCGATCGCAGCACCGTCGTGCGCAGCGAGACCTCTTCGACGACGCCGATCGCCTCGCCGAGGTCGACGACGTCACCGATGCCGTACTGATCCTCGATCAGCATGAACAGGCCGGCGATGCAGTCTTTGACGAGGCTCTGCGCACCGAAGCCGAGCGCGACGCCGGCGATACCTGCACCGGCGAGCAGCGGGCCGAGTTCGATGCCGACGATGCCGAGCACCGTGAGCCCGGCGATCACCCAGATCGCCACGACCGTCGTGCTCGTCAACACGATCGAGATCGAGTTCGCCCGGGCCGCCCGGCGCGGATCGGGCTCGCTGGTCGCGCTCAGCGCACGCGGCAGTTCGATCCCGAACTGTTCGAGTCGTTGTGTCGACGTCACCTCCGGCGCGACCACACGGGTGACGAAGCGGCTGACCCACCGACGCGCCAGCCGCACGAGGACCCACGAGATGATGACGACGACGAGGATCTCCACCGGCTTGTCGACGAACCAGTTGGCGAGGTTCGCCGCCGTCTCGCTGCCGTCGGTCCAGTCGTAGACCTGACGGCAGAGGCTGCCGGTCTGTTCGTAGCAGGCATCGGAGGCGCGAGGGATGTCCACGGGGTTCGACGGTAGCGGTGTGACACGCCGAGACGGGCGACCCACGGGAACATCGCAATCGTTCGATGTCGCGTGCGCGTCGTACACTGACCCGACGTGTGGCGTCGACGGATGATGAGGGCTCTTCGCCCGGAATCGTTCGAGGTGCGCCGAGACGAACTCCGGCAACTCGTCCGCCGTTCGCGCGAGGTGGTGCTGCTCGCGGCGCTGACGGGTGTCGTCACCGGTCTCGCCGTGCGCGGGTTCGAGTATCTCGTCGAAGAGATCTACCACCAGGTGCTCGAGGCGCCGCTCTGGTTGGCGGCGATCTCACCGCCGATCGGTCTCATCGTCGCCTCGCTGATCCTGAAGATCGGTGGCGGTGCATCGCCGTCGACGTCCGACGAGTACCTGCGCGCGTTCCACGATCCGGCGTACCGACTGCGGCCGAAGTATCTGGGTGCCCGCATCGGAGCGTCGATCGCCACGCTCGGGTCGGGCGGTGCGCTCGGTCTCGAAGGCCCATCGCTCTACGGTGGTTCGGCGATCGGCACGATGATCCAGCGGCGTCTGCCGAGCCCGTTCAGGGGGACCGACCACCGGACCCTGCTGGTCGCCGGGGCGGCGGCGGGCGTCGCAGCCATCTTCAAGGCGCCCGCGACCGGCGCGATCTTCGCGCTCGAGGTGCCGTACCGCGACGACATGGCACGGCGCATGCTCCTGCCGGCGCTCGTCGCCAGCGCCACCGGCTATCTGACGTTCGTGACCCTCAGCGACACGACGCCGCTGCTCGCCGTGCCCCAGTTCAACCTCCCGGCGTTCGAACTGATCGACCTGCTCGGGGCGCTGCTCGTCGGTGCCACCTGCGCGGTCGGCGCGCGGGCGTTCGCCAAGCTGATGCGCATCGCCAAGGGATTCTCGCTGCGTGCCCTCCCGGTCCGGTTGCTCGTCAGCTCCGTCGCCCTCGTCGGTCTGTTCATGGTCTCCCGCCAGCTGACCGGGCTGTCGCTGAGCGCCGGCTCCGGGTACGAGGTCTTCCGCGACTGGCTGTTCGTCGAGGACAACCTCTCGATCCAGATCCTCGTCGCGGTCTTCTTCATCCGTTGCCTGGCGTCGGCGATGACGACGGCGGGCGGCGGTGTCGGCGGTGTGTTCATCCCGCTCGTCGTCGGTGGAGGCATCGTGGGCCGAGGCATCGCCGAAATGATCCACCCCGACCGGGCGTCGCTGTACACGCTGCTCGGTATCGCCGCATTCCTCGGAGCGGGCTACCGCGTGCCGCTCGCCGCCGTCATGTTCGTCGCGGAGACGACCGGCAAACCGAACTTCGTGGTGCCGGCGCTGTTCGCAGCGGTCGCGGCCGAACTCGTGATGGGCGAACAGTCGATCACGGCGTTCCAACGTCGTCCCGGCA
Source organism: Ilumatobacteraceae bacterium (assembly GCA_033344875.1). NCBI lineage: Bacteria > Bacillati > Actinomycetota > Acidimicrobiia > Acidimicrobiales > Ilumatobacteraceae > Ilumatobacteraceae bacterium. The sequence goes on from JAWPMO010000001.1 coordinate 540,417, forward strand.
GCGACTGACTGCAAGGATCGGTCGCATGGCCGACACCCCCGCCGAGACGACCGACGTCAACTCCGAACTCCAGGGCACCGTGGTGTCGATCGAGGTGGAGGTCGGCAGTTCGGTGGCCGCCGGCGCGACGCTGGCGCTCGTCGAATCGATGAAGCTGCACCACGACGTGGTCGCCCCTGTCTCCGGCGTCGTGCGGTCGATCATGGTCGAGATCGGTTCGACGGTGCATCCCGGTGACCTCATGTTCGGTGTCGGGCCGGGTGGTGATGCGTCGCGTGCATCGGACGCGGCCGTCGATGTCGGCCCGAAGGGGCTCGAACGCCACGACCTCTCCGACGTGCTGGCTCGCCGCGCGCTCGGCACCGACGCGGCTCGACCCGACGCCGTCGAACGACGCCGCTCACGCGGTCGCCGAACCGCGAGAGAGAACGTCGCCGATCTCGTCGACGAGGGTTCGTTCGTGGAGTACGGCCCACTGGTCGTCGCCGCGCAGGCCAAACGGCGCACCCACGACGACCTGATCACCCGCACGCCCGCCGACGGCCTGATCGGCGGCATCGGCACCGTCAACGGCGACCGGTTCTCGGGGCGGGCGGCCAAGGCGATCGCCGTCTCGTACGACTACACGGTGATGGCCGGCACCCAGGGGCATCGCAACCATCGCAAGAAGGACCGCCTGTTCGAGGTGGCCGAGCAGCTGCGGCTGCCGATCGTGTTCTTCACCGAGGGTGGTGGCGGCCGACCTGGCGACACCGACACCGGGGGAGTGACCGGTCTCGACTGCCTGGCGTTCCTGTGGTTCGCCCAACTGTCGGGCACCGTGCCGCTCGTCGGGGTGAACGCCGGGTACTGCTTCGCGGGCAACGCGGCGATCCTCGGGTGCTGCGACGTCGTGATCGCCACCGAAGACTCCAATATCGGCATGGGTGGCCCCGCCATGATCGAGGGCGGCGGTCTCGGCGTGTACGAGCCCGGCGAGATCGGTCCGATGTCGGTCCAGCGAAGGAGCGGGGTCGTCGATCTCGTGGCCACCGACGAGGCGCACGCCACGGCGCTCGCCAAGCAGTACCTGTCGTACTTGCAGGGCCGGGTCGACGACTGGACGTGCGTCGACCAGACCGAACTGCGCGACGTCGTGCCCGTCGACCGCCTGCGGAGCTATGACGTACGCGAGGCGATCGAGCGGATGTTCGACGACGACTCGGTGCTCGAACTCCGCCGCGAGTTCGGGATCGGGATGATCACGGCGCTCGCCCGGGTCGAGGGGCGACCGGTCGGCGTCATCGCCAACAACCCGGCCCATCTCGCCGGAGCGATCGACAGCGACGGATCCGACAAGGCGGCCCGCTTCATGCAGCTCTGCGATGCGCACGGCTTGCCGATCGTCACGCTTGTCGACACGCCCGGCATGATGGTCGGGCCCGACGTCGAGGCCACCGCGCTCGTCCGCCATTGCAGTCGCCTGTTCGTCACCGGCGCCAATCTGAGCGTGCCGATGGTGTCGCTGGTGCTGCGCAAGTCGTACGGCCTCGGTGCCCAGGCGATGATGGGTGGCTCGACCAAGGCCCCGCTGGCGTGCGTGGCGTGGCCGACCGGCGAGTTCGGTGGCATGGGGCTGGAGGGAGCGGTGCGCCTGGGCTATCGCAAAGAGCTCGACGCCTGCGAGACCGACGACGATCGCGACGCGCTGTTCCAGGAGTTGGTCGACAAGCTGTACGAGCACGGCAAGGCGTTGAGCATCGCCGAGTACTTCGAGATCGACGACGTGATCGACCCGGCCGAGAGCCGCCGCTGGATCACCACCCTGCTCGAGTCGGCGCCGCCCCGTCCCGAGGGCGTGCAGCCGCGGCCCAACATCGACACGTGGTGACCGAGGTGGTGGAAGCGGCATCCGCGAGCGGGCGGTGGGAGCCGGGTACGACGATCGTGCGACGCGAGGTGCTCGGCCTCGACCCGGTCGCAGGTGACGACGGCCACGCCAGCGCGCCATGGGTCGGCAGTGTGTGGATGGAGATGCCGGTTCGCGTCGTCGAGGACTCCGACGATGCGCTCGTGGTCCATGTCGAGTCGGGTGCACCCTTCACGTTTCCGGACGGCCCCTGGCCGGCCGATGGCCGGCACCCGTGGTCTGGTCGATCCGGCTGGCACGGTCACGGCTGCCTGATGGTTCAGCGGCCGGGCGACCACCATGCGATCTGGCACTTCTGGACGGGGCCCGAGCGGACGTTCGCGTGCTGGTACGTCAACCTCCAGACCGCGTTCCGACGCACCGCAGATGCGATCGAGACCCAGGATCTCGAGCTCGATCTGGTCGTCGCGCCCGACGGTTCGTGGGAGATGAAGGACTGGGATCTGCTGGATCGCCGAGTCACCGAGGGCCGCTTCACGGTCGACGTGGCCGTGGCCGTCCGGCGACTGGGCGTTCGCCTCGGCCGCGAACTCGACGCCGGCCGCCTCTGGTGGGATCTCGACTGGCAGCACTGGACCCCCGACGATGCAGCCTGGGCCGCGACCTGCGTCGCCTGCGGCTCGTCGGCTACCCAGGGCTGGGATACGGGATCCGGTCGCGTACGCATGTGTGTCCCGTGCGCCACCGCCCACGACATCGGTTGCCCCTGAAACCGAGACGTCCGCTGCCGAGCCAGAGACTGCCGATCTCGGTCGAGTCCGAACCAGCGCGGGCCGCGGTGCGGCGCTTGCCTGATCGGACGGTGCCTGATGGTGAACGCGGTTGTCGAGCGGGTCAGCAGTTGGCCATCGCGTCGAGCGCATCGCAGATCTGTCGTCGCCCACGACTGCCGAGTTGGCCGAGCCGCGTCGTGAGCACTGACTTCGGGACTGCAGCGAGGTTGTCGAAGGTGGCGACGCTGTCGTGGTCGATGCCTTCGTCGGGCCCGACGCGAATGCAGGTCGGGATGTCTCGCAGTGTGCTCGTCACCGGTGCAACGACGACGTTGTTGAGGACGGGGATGACTTCGTCTCGTGAGACGATGAGTACGGGACGGCGTTTCCGATTCGGTGTTTCCATGAGCCAGATCTCGGCCTGGGCTACCACGGCTCTGCCTCGGTCATCGCAAGTGCGCTCGCCATCGCGAGTTCGTCGTCTGCGGGCGTTTGGGGCTGATCACGGTATGACGCTGCAATGGATGCGCCGACCTGAGCCCGGCGTACCGACTCGGCGAGGTAGTGGACTCCTCGCCGGATGACGGCCGAGCGACTGTCGGCGATGCCGCTGTCGACGAGGTGGTCGATCAGTGCCAGTTCGTCGTCGGTGAAGCGTGTCGGCACCGGCGTCGTCATACCATTCAGTATACGTATTGTAGAACGGATTGGCGAGGGTCTGTGGTGACGATCGCGGCGTGGCACCGCGCTCCCCGATTGCCACGAGTCGGGCCACGATGCGGCGCGGTCGGAGAGCCGATGGCCCGATTGTCGAGTGCAACATGTGCGCTGATCCCGATGAGCAGAATGCCAAACCCGGACGGGTGTGAGCACGTCGCCACGCCGCGACTGTCGAGCGCGGCATCAGGGCCGCGGCGCGGCGCGTGCGCATCGGCGTCGATCGAGTTCTGGAGCGGACGTTGTGCGTGCGTCGTCGACGAGCATCCTCGATCCGGGCATCCGAGAAATGTGAGAGTTTCTTCGATCCCCGCCGCCGGGCTCAGGTGCCGAGCACCTGGTCGAACACGTAGTTCGACTGCTTGACCGACCCCATCGTGGCGCTCGACGCCATCGAGTAGCGGTGCCCGGGGTACAGCACGATGTCGTCGGCGAACTTGCTCAGCCGTTGGAGGCTCTCGATCATGAGAGCGTGGTCGCTGCCCGGCAGGTCGGTACGGCCGCAGCCGTCGAGGAACAGCGTGTCGCCCGACACCAGCTTGCCGTCGACGAGGAAACACTGGCTGCCCGGGGTGTGGCCCGGTGTGTGCACCAGCTGGATCTCGATCTCGCCGACGGTGATCACGTCGGCCGAGTGGTGGGCGACCAGGTCGGTCTCCTCGAGCCCGGTCGTGCGGGTCACCCACGGCACCTCGTCGCGCTGCACGTGGATCGGGCACGACACCCGTTCGAGCAGGTCGGCGACACCGGCGATGCCGTGACCCATCATCGAACCACCCACGTGATCTGGGTGGTAGTGGGTCGCGAGTACCCCGGTGACGGTCATGCCGTCGGCCTCGACGGTGTCGACGAGTCCGGCGGGGTCGTACGCCGGGTCGACGAGCACGCACTCGCCGGTCTGCCGGTCGCCGATCGCGTAGACGAAGTTGACCATCTGGGCGGCGAGGTCGTCGGTCGTGGCGAAGTCGCGACCGGAGAGCAGTTGGCGGAAGTAGAGACGATCCTTGGGGTCGGCCATGGGGCAAGCGTACGCTTCGGGCCCATGCCCGACGCACCTGATCATCTCGCCGCGCTGACCGTCGGGCAACCGATCGTGTACGGCGGCAACCGTGTCGCCCATGTGTCGCCCGAGCTCGCCGCCGTGTTCCGTCCAGGCGATCGGGTGATCGTCGACCCGCTGTCGGGCGAGCTGTTGCACGTGCCGGAGGCCGAGTTCGAGCACGCCGCCGCACCGGTGACCCGAGCCCGCGATGCGTTCGCGGCGCTGGCGCGCTGCAGCGACGATCAGATCACCGCGTTCTTCACCGGCTTCGCCGATCGTCTGGCCGACGACGCCACCTTCGCCGCGATCGCGGCGGCCAACCGGGGCGACGTCGAACGAGCGACCGAGCGCGGACGATCGACGACCCGACTGATCCTGGGCGACGCGATGCGCTCCGACATGATCGCCGGGTTGCGCGGCTGGGCCGGGTCGTCGGCCGGGCGTGACGCCGTCGACCGAGTGGTCGAGCACGAGGGCTGGCGGCTCGAAGCCCGGCGTGCCCCGTTGGGCGTCGTGGGGTTCGTGTTCGAGGGCCGTCCCAACGTGTTCGCCGACGCCGCCGGGGTCGTCCGGACCGGCAACACCGTGGTGTTCCGGATCGGGTCCGATGCGCTCGGCACGGCGCGGGCGATCGTCGAGCACGCCCTCGACCCGGCGCTCGCAGCGGCGGGGCTGCCCGACGGCACCGTCGCGCTGGTCGAGTCGGCGGCCCATGCGGCGGGGTGGGCGCTCTTCTCCGACACGCGCCTGTCGCTCGCCGTGGCGCGCGGCTCGGGGCCGGCGGTCGCCCAACTTGGTGCCGTCGCACGGCAGGCCGGGGTACCGGTCAGCCTGCACGGCACCGGTGGCGCCTGGGTCGTCGCCGCCGACGACGCCGATCGCGACCGGTTCCGGCTCGCGGTGACCCACTCGCTCGACCGCAAGGTCTGCAACACGCTCAACGTCTGCTGTGTGGTCCGCGACCGGGCCGACGAGCTCGTGCCCGCGTTCCTCGACGCGGCGTCGGCGGCCGGCGAACAGCGGGGGAGCGATGCCCGCATCCACGTCACCGACGCCGCAGCGCCATTCGTGCCCGAGGCGGCCTGGGACCGACGGTCGGCGGTCGAACGCGCCGACGGTGTCCACGACGAACCGTTCGTGTCCCGCACCGGCGTCGAGACGCTGGGGCACGAGTGGGAGTGGGAGGGCTCACCCGAGGCGACGCTGCACGTCGTCGACACGGTCGATGAAGCGGTCGGCCTCTGCAACCGGTACAGCCCGCACTTCGTCGCGTCGCTGGTCAGCGAGTCAGCAGCGGCGCACGACGCCTTCTTCGCCACGGTCGATGCGCCGTTCGTCGGCGACGGCTTCACGCGGTGGGTCGACGGTCAATACGCCCTGAACGCACCCGAACTCGGGCTCTCGAATTGGGAGGGCGGCCGCATGCTCGGTCGAGGTGGGATCCTCTCGGGTGACTCCGTGTTCACCGTTCGTTATCGCGCCGAGGTCAGCGACCCCGACGTCCACCGCTGATCAGAGATAGACGCCGTTGACGTCGACGATGATGTGCGTCGAGTTCAACGTGTAGACGCACAACTCGCCCTCGCTCGACAGCTTCACCATCGCACCGTTCGCCGCTGCGCCCTGCGACGGGAAGATGTTCACCGTCGAGGTCGCCGGACGCTTCCCACAGGGGTAGGCGGTCAGGAAGGAGGCGGCGAGCGGTTCGGCGGCCGTGAGGTTGAGCGACACCGCCGTGGCGTCCTCTGGCACGCCGCGGGAGCCGGCGATCTTGAGCCGGACGACCTGGCCGCCGCCGACGCGTCCACCGTTGGTCGACTCGTTGAAGGCCCGGGTGGTCGAACGGCTGTCGAACATGCGGATGGGGTCGAGCGGCTGGAAGTCGAGCCCGTCGCCGTCCGAGAAGTAGCCGGTGTAGTCGACGATCACGTCGGTGGCGACCAGCGACTGGACGCAGACCTTGCCGGATCCGTCGACCGGGACGACGACGCTGTTCGGGCGGATCTCGCCGGCCGCGTAGTTGACCGTCGAGATCTCGGTGCCGGCGGGGAGACCGCACGGGTAGACCTTGAGGAAGCCGGCGCCCGAAGGCTGTTCGACCGTGACGTTGAGTGAGACGCCGGTGGCGTCTGCGGGTGCCGCGCGGTCGGCGCCGGCGACCCGGATCACGCGCTCTTCGCCGGCGCGGAGTCGCCGTTGACCGGCCGCACGAGTGTCGAGGAGTCGCTCCGGGGTCTCGGGGGTGAAGGTGCTGTCGGCGTCGTCGTGGAAGAAGCCGTTGACGTCGATCACGACGTCGGTCGACACCAGCGAGTAGAGGCACATCTTGCCGCCCTTGAGCGGCACGACCGCCTGATTGGCGACGAACTCGCCGGGCCGGAAGTTGAGCGTGCTGACATCAGGACGGTCGGTGGTGCAGTTGTAGGCGGTGATGAACCCGTAGCCGTCTGGGTTCACGGCCACGAAGTTCGCGCTGACGGCCATGACGTCGGCCGGTGCCACGTCGATCTCGACGACCTTGCCGGCCTGGAGACGGGTGGTGCCCTGCTTGACGCGACTGTCGACGAGGCGGTACGGGGCGACCGGTTCGAAGCGGACCTCGTCGCCGACGACCGACGTGTCGACCGCACCGCCGGGGGTGGACGGGGCGTTCTTCGGGGAGGCCGACAGCGGAGCGTCGCGGTCGACGGTGAACGACCAGGTCACGTTGCCGCCGTTGCTGTCGACGGTCGCGGTGTAGACACCGTCGGCGAGCACCTCTCGGGGCATCACGACCACGGCGTTGTCGCCGTCGAGGATCGAGCGGGCGGTGCCGTCGGACACGTTGCCCTTGTGGAGGGTGCAGGTCTCGATCGGGCCGTTCGGGCCGGTGAGGGACGAGTTGGCCGACGTGACGTCGTTCGGCAGCATGGCGATCAGCGGGAGGCCGGCGCTACCGCTCCATCCGCACATCGTCAGCGGGTTGGGGAACTCGGTGATGAAGCTGTGGAGGGGGACCGTCGCGCCGTCGCCGGGGAACAGGATCGGGGTCGCGGGCCGAGGTGCGCCGGCATCGATGCCCCGGATGACATCGAGCGTGCCACCCGAGTGCCACGAGGTCGGCGTATCGCTCTCGGCGCACAACCCGAAGCCGCTGGTGCGGAGGTTGTGGCGGAGGATGCCGATCGCGTGGAAGGGCCCGGTCATCCAGAGTTCGACATGGTTGCGGGCGGTGGCGGTCACCGAACTGCTGACCGCGACGTTGCCGTGGTTGCCGGCCACGTCGCCGCCAGGGGTGTATCCGGGGCGGCCCTCGATCTCGTCGTGGGAGATGCCGTTCTGCAGCATGTAGCAGGAGTGGGCGCGGGCTTCGGCCGACCAGGTCGTGTTCTCGCTGACCGGCTGGAGGCCGGACATGGCGCGATACGTGTTGACGGTCGACATCCAGTCGTCGCCGGCGACGTCGGCTGTTGCGGTGCCGGGGAGGGAAGCGACGAAGGTACCGACTGCCAGGAACATCGTGGCGGCGACGATGTGGCGCCCCCGCCGACGGCGCGCGTGAGTCGGGAGTGTGGAGGCTTCGGTCACGCAAGGTCATCGGTGGATCTGGACGAGCCCTTGACGAACCCGCACAAATTTGAAGGAATCTTGCTGACGCTTCACGCCGACCGGGCTGGCCGCCCGCGAATCGGCCGGGGGAGGCCGCGATCACGCCGGTTCCGAGTGTCGGTACCGTTGCGGGATGCAGCGAGACGGCCGGCCGGTGCGACGTGTCGCCGTGGTCGGGGTCTCGTTGGGCCTCCACCTGGCGCTGATCGGCTGCTCGGGATCGTCGGCGCCGCGAGTGGTCGACATCGACCCGGTCGGGCCGACCGTGATCCCCACCGCCCCGCCACCGACCGAAGGGTCGACGTCGGTGACCGTGGCGCCGTCGTCCGGCGGACCTCCGGCGACCACCGGGTCGAGCGGCCGCGACCGGGAGGAGGTGTCGCGCAGCCTGTCGGTCGGCGATCGGCGCTTCCCGGGCCTGGGCTCCGCCGATCTCGATGTCGGCCACTACGACGTCGCGCTCGACTACGACCCGGTCGCCCGGGTGTTCGACGGCACGGTGACCGTCAGTTTGACGACGACCACGACCACCGACCAGCTGGCGTTCGACGCCGAATCGCTCGACGTGGGCTCGGTCGCCGTCGACGGCACGTCCCGGCCGTTCCTGACGGCGGATCGTGAGCTGCTGATCACGCTGCCGACAGCGGTCGCGGCGGGCACCGAACTGGTCGTCGACATCGACTACCGGGCCGAACTCGACACCACCCGCCGGTTCGCCGACGATGCCGGCGTGTTCGTGACGGCGGGCGGCTTCTGGTCGGTCAACGAACCCGATGGCACCAGCACGTGGATGCCGACCAACGACCACCCGACCGACAAGGCGACCTGGACGTTCGTGCTGACGGTGCCCGACCCGGCCGTGGCCATCGCGAACGGGGAGCTGGTGAGCTCGGAGTCGGCGTCACCCGGGACGACGGCCTGGACCTGGGAGCAGACCGAACCGATGGCGTCGTACCTGACGCTGCTGCTCGTCGGCGACTACGACCTGGTCGACGCCGGAACGACGGCGAGCGGGGTCGAACTCCACCACGCTGCCATCGACGGCTCGACGTCCTCGCTCGACGCCTACACCGAGGTCACGCTCGAACAGTTCGAGTTCTTCGAGCCGCTGTTCGGCCCGTACCCGTTCGACCGGTACGGCCTCGCGATCACCGACTCCACGCCGGGGCTCGCCATGGAGACCCAGGGGCTGTCACTGTTCAGCTCGGGCGACCTCGACGGGTCGCTCGGTGCGCTCCAGCACCTCCTGCTCGCTCACGAACTCGCCCATCAGTGGTTCGGCGACGCCGTCTCCCCGGCCACCTGGGACGACATCTGGCTGAACGAGGGCTTCGCGACGTACGCGCAGTGGTTGTGGCTGGACGAAGCCGGATTCGGCACCGTCGACGAGTTCGCTGCCGACGCACTCGCAGCGCTTCCCGACGCCGGCGGACCGGTCGGACGGCCCGACGAGCTGTTCGGCGCCGTGGCCTACGAGGGCGGTGCGATCGTGCTGCATGCCATGCGATCGGTGCTCGGCGACGAGGCCTTCTTCGAGGGTCTGCGGACGTGGAGCGCCGAGCACGCCGACGGGGCGGCGACCACAGCCGACCTCCGTGCGACCTTCGAGCGTGTCTCGGGTCGGGACCTCAAGGGGTTCTTCGACACGTGGGTGGCCGCCGAACAACGCCCCGACCGGTACCCCGACCCGGAGAGCCCTGCCTGATCAGCGCCCGACGAGACGGTCGAGCACACCGCCCCAGAGCCGGCTCTCGGTCCCGGTCCGGGCCTCGACGCTGTCGGCCAGCCGCGCTGCGACCCGTCCGGCGTTGACGCCGACCCATCGCAGCGGTTCGGGTTCCCACGACCGCGAGCGGTGGCCGACCCATGGCAGGGTCGTCAGGTCGTCGTCGCCGTTTTCGGTGATCAACGCGGCGAGGGTGCGGCCGGCCAGGTTGGTCGTCGACACGCCGTCGCCCACGTAGCCGCCGGCGGCGGCGAGACCGGTCCGACGATCGAACCGGACGCTGCAACGCCAGTCGCGCGGTGCGCCCAGCACGCCGCCCCAGTGGTGGGTGACGGCAGCATCTCCGATCGACGGGAACAGCTCGCGCAGCGAGGCGGTCAGCAGCGTCTCGATCCGGTCGTCGGTGTCGAACTCGGGACGGATCGCCGAGCCGAAGTGGTACGGGGCGCCTCGACCACCGAACGCGAAGCGATCGTCCGTCGTCCGCTGGCCGTAGATGATCATGTGCCGGCCATCAGCGAATGTCGGTCGGTCGTCGAGTCCGATCTGCGCCCAGACGTCACGGCCGAGCGGTTCGGTCGCGATCATCAGCGAGTACAGGGGCAGCATGGTGCGGCGTTCGCCGTCGAGTTCCGCCGTGTACCCCTCGGTGGCACGAACCACGATCTCGGCCGACATCGTGCCGTGCGACGTGTCGAGTCGCCCGGGCTCGATCGAGCGCACGTCGACGCCCTCGCGTATCTCGACCCCGGCCGCGAGCACGGCACGAGCGAGGGCGTGGACCAGCCGAGCGGGATGCACGGTCGCGCAGTGCGGTGTGAAGACCCCACCGACCGCCGACGTCGCCGCGCAGTGCGCGCGCGTTTCGTCGGCGTCGAGCCGGCGGTAGTCGTCGTCGCCGAATCCGTGGCGGCGGTACTCGTCGAGGTGACGACGAAGGCGCCGTTCCTGCGGGCCCGACCGAGCCAGATCGACGGTGCCGCCGCGATGGAAGATGCCGGGTGCCCCGTGTTCGTCGACGAACGAACCGATCTCGTCGACCGTCGCGTGCATCGCCCGCTGGAACCTCGCCGCAGCTGCTGATCCACTCCGAGCCGCGATCTGATCGAGGCCCATCGGGAGCAGCGCCGAACACCACCCGCCGTTGCGGCCGCTGGCCCCGAAACCCACGGGGTGGCGCTCGACGACGACGATCCGGAGGGCGGGATCGTGACAGGCCAGGTACCAGGCGGTCCACAGCCCGGTGTAGCCCGCGCCCACGATGACGACGTCGGCGTCGACCGTCGTGTCGGACGCAGGTGGCCGGACGATCTCGTCGTCCGGCAGGGTGTCGGCCCACAGGGAACGTCCGGCTCGCTCGGTCACGCCCGTACGCTAGGTCGGCGAATCGTCCTCTCGGCACTCGAACACGCGCCGGACCCCACCCCACCCCATGGTCTCACTGCCTCCACCCACGAGCGCCCCAGCCGGCTGGTACCCCGATCCGTCGGGCGTCGGCCAGCGGTACTTCGACGGACGCGCCTGGGTGGCGCAGCATCCGGGTTTCGCCGAACCCGAGGAGCATCCGAGCCTGCCGCTGAGCGCGGCGCTCGGGGCACTCCTGGTCCTCGTCGTCTCGCTGATCGCCGGCAAGGTGCTCGTCGATCGGCTCACTCGGTACGACTGGCCGGTGATGGTCTACGTGGTGATCCTCGCGGTCATCGGCTACGGCCCGTCGCTGGCCTGGGGTGCCCACGTCCGTCGGCGCTGGGGCTCGAGCCGGCTCACGTCGCTCGGATGGCGGTTCCGTTGGGCCGATCTCGGCTGGGGGCCGCTGACCTGGCTCGGAGCGATCGGCACGCAACTCGTGCTGGCGTCGATCGTGTTGATCTTCGACATCCCGCTCAGCAGCAACGTCGATTCGGCCTCCGATCTCGACGCCGATCGGGCGTACCTGGTCGCGACGCTGGTCACGGCGGTGATCGCGGCGCCGATCATCGAGGAGCTGGTGTTCCGCGGTCTGGTGCTCCGGGGTCTCCTGAGCCGGATGCGGCCGACGTTCGCCATCGCCGCCCAAGGTGTCCTGTTCGGTGTGGCCCACGCCGATCCGGTTCGTGGTGCCGGCAACATCGGGCTCGTGTTCGTACTGTCGGGGGTCGGTGTCGCGTTCGGCGTCTCGGCCTACCTGGCCAGACGGCTCGGCCCGACCGTGATCGCCCACGCGATCTTCAACGGCGTCGTCATGGTGATCGTGCTCAGCGGAGTGCTCGACGACGTCGAGACCGACTTCGGCGCGTTGATCGCCATGTTCGCGACCATCGCCGGCGGCTGATCCTCGCGGCCCGGTCGGGGTCGTCGGGTCCTACGCGTCGAGCAGGACGTTGTCGATCAGCCGGACGTCGCCGAACCACGCCGCCGTCAGCACGCACACCGGCGGCTCCGCCCGCTCGACCGGATCGAGGTTCATCGCGTCGACCACCTCGACGTACTCGACGTCGGCCCGCGGCTCGGCGGCGATGCCGTCGAGCACGATCGACCGGATCGTGGCGGCGTCGCGTTCGCCGGCATCGAACGCATCGGCGGCAGCGCGCAGCGAGCGGGAGATGACGAGCGCCGCCTGCCGGTCGTCGGGGCCGAGGCGGACGTTGCGGCTCGACAGCGCGATGCCGTCGTGTTCGCGCACGATCGGGACGCCGAGGATCTCCACGGCGAGGTCGAGGTCGCGGACCATCCGTCGGACGATCGCGAGCTGCTGGAAGTCTTTCTGGCCGAAGGCGGCGACGTCGGGCAGCGTGGCGTTGAGCAGCTTCGTGACCACGGTCGTGACCCCCCGGAAGTGGCCGGGTCGCATGGGTCCTTCGAGGCGGTCGGCGAGGTCGCCGGGTTCGACGTGGGTCTGGAATCCCGAGGGGTACATCGTGGCCGCCGTCGGCGCATACACGGCGTCGACCCCTGCTCCACGACACGTGTCGAGATCGGCGTCGATCGGTCGCGGGTAATGGTCGAAGTCGGTCGACTGGTTGAACTGCAACGGGTTCACGAAGATCGTGACGACGACCCGGTCGGCCCGTTCGCGCACGGCTTCGACCAGTGCGAGGTGGCCACGGTGGAGCGCCCCCATCGTCGGCACGACCCCGACGCGTTCGCCGTCGAGGCGGCGGGCTCGGGTCCACTCGCGCATGTGCGCGGGTGCGGTGATGAGATCCATCGGGGCCGAAGCTACCCGGGCCAGGCGCCCGGGCACAGATCGCGGTACGCCGGTGACGAGCCGATCGATGTCGCCGTGACGACGGCGTCGGTACACGCTCGCTCGAACACGTCGGCCGCGGCAGCGAACACACGGTTGAGCCGGACCACCCGCGACCCGGTGGAGCGGATCTCGATCACATCGTCGCCGGGGACCGGATGCCGGTCGGTCGACAGCCCGAAGATCGTGTCGCCGTCGACGAGGGTGTGAGCGGGGCGGATCGCCCGGGCGAGGCCGTCGTGGGCCGACTGGGCGAGCCGACCGGCCTCGGGGCGCGACAGCACGGCGTCGGTGGCGACGACGCCGATCGTCGTGTTGAGCGGTGGCGGCGCTGCCGCCGCTTCCAGGTGGTCGCGCAGTGCGATTCGTTGAGCGGCCGGCGGTCGTCGGAGCGACCGGACGGGTGACCACGGTGCGCCGGTGGCCGGGTCGATCACGGCACCGCTCGCGTTGACGACGGCGAGCGCAGCGACCGTGATGACGATGTCGTCGAAGTCGACCGTGGTGCTCGCCATGCCGACGCCGCCCTGGAGACCACCCGCGCGGGCGCCGGTGCCGGCTCCGACCGATCCGCGCCGCGTGGGCCGCCGCGCAGCGCGCAGCGCGCGTGCTCCGAAGTCGGGGCCCGGTCGGTTGCCGAACCGGCCACCGCGCCCGAGGTCGAAGATGACCGCGGTCGGAACGACCGGCACGACGTGTTCGAGGTCGGGCCCGACCGGCACGCCGAGTCGGCGTCGCTCGAGCTCGGCCATCACGCCGTCGGCGGCCGACAGCCCGTACGCGCTGCCGCCGGTCAGGCAGATCGCGTGGACGCGGTCGACCAGGTTGCGTGGGTCGAGCGCGTCGGTCTCCCGGGTGCCGGGCCCGCCGCCTCGCACGTCGACGCCCGTGACCACGCCACCGGGCGCGCTGATCACGGTCGTCCCCGTCTGCCAGCCACGCCCGCGGCGCTGGTGGTGCCCGACGAGGATCCCGTCGACGTCGGTGAGCGAGCCGTGGGCGAAAGGGTCGAGCGTCACGCCGCGACCGTACCGAACCCGCCGCTATGGTTCGCGACGTGCTCGGCCGAGAACCTGCCCCGGACACGACCTGGGTCCGGCTGGCAGGCGGGGCGAAGCAGCGGGTCGGTGACGGCTTCCACCGTTTGCACGAGGTCATGTACCGGTGGGCGGCGATCGGCCCCCGCTCGTCGCGGGCACGGGAGTTCGGTGCGTTCGGCGATGGCAGCATCATCTGCTACCCGCCCAACACGCTGATGAACGTGCGGTACATCCGGATCGGTTCGTCGACGATGATCGGGCCGCAGATCGCACTGTCGGCGGGCATGGTTCCCGGTCAGCAGTGCATCACCGACACCGTCGTCTCGATCGGCGATCGTTGCCTGATCGGGCGGGGGAGCGGCATCGTCGGTCATCTGTCGATCGACATCGGCGACGACGTCTGGACGGGACATCACGTCTACATCACCGACCAGAACCACGGCTTCGCCGACCCGAACCGCCCGATCTCACAGCAGATGCAACCCGAGCGGCCGGTCCGGATCGGCGACGGCTCGTGGATCGGGCACGGATCGGTGATCCTGCCGGGTGCCACGATCGGCCGCAACGTCGTGATCGGTGCGAACAGCGTCGTGTCGGGCGAGATCCCCGACCATTCGGTCGCGGTGGGCGCGCCGGCGCGGGTGGTGAGACGGGTCAGCGAGTGAGGTCGCGTGGGGGAGCGCAGGCGGGCATGTCGTTGTCGCCGGCGAAGGTCTCGATCCGCTCGCTGATCGGGATGCCGTCGGCGGTCTCGTAGAACGCCAGGTTCTCGCCGGTCTCGCGCAGCTGGTCGGCGTAGCGGTACCGATCGCCGATGTAGGTCCGGTAGTCGGCTTCCCAGAGGGGGACGATCTCGCGGCCCTTCTGGTCGCTCGGCACGACCGCGACGACGTCGTCGATCATCTCGTCGATGATGTCGGTCGACCGCTCGACGATCTCGGCCCGCTCACGGATGAGTTCGGGACCGCCCTCGGTGATCAGGCGGAAGTCGGCCAGTTCGAGCCGTTCGGCGGTCGCGGCCTGACAGATCTGTTCGGCCCGCTCGGCCCAGGCCCGATCCTCGATGCGGTTGACGGCCTCTTTGGAGGCGAAGAACAGCGCCCAGATCCAGAAGGTGGCGAACAGGGCGACGAGGATGGTCAACCCGACGCGGACGCCGAGCTTGCGGGCGCGACGCTCGTCGAGGTCGTCATCGACGGGCATCGGCGGCGTCGTGGTGTCCACCGGGACAACGCTACGAGCTGGGCGGCCCATCCGGACGTCGTTCCGATGCCCGAGCCGATGCCGGGGCTCAGTCGACCGGGTCGACCTCGATGCCGTACGGGAACGGGCCCTGCACGGTGATGCCCGGGTCACAGTCGGCGCCGGCCGATCGCACCGTCACGACGGTCGACCACTCGGCCGTCTCTCCGGGATCGAGTTCGTCGATGGTGACGAACTCGGTGCGGTCGTCGACCTCGACGAACAGGGTGTACTCCCGGGCATCGTCGTCGAGGTTCGTGATGGAACCGCTCACCTCGGCCCGCCGCCCGTCGATCGAGCAGGAGATGATCTCGGTGCGCGCTTCGCCCGGTTCGACGAAGCGGATCACCTCGCGGAGCACGGTGATCGACAGGAGCACGCCGACGACCGACGCCGCGATGCCGAGGCTGCCCATGACGATGCCGGCGATCGAGGCCCCTCGCCCGACGTCGGACACCCGTGAGCGTTTGATGCCGATGATGCCGAAGACGAGGGCGAGCACGGCGAGCACCGCTCCGAACACGACGATGAACGGGATCCAGGCGATCGCGACGCCGACCGATCCCATCACGACCGCCGCGGTCGCGGCGCCGTTCGTGGGGCCCTTGCCCCCTGCCGCATGCCCGGGGCCGGTGCCGAGCGGGTCGACGTACCGCTGGCCCCCGGCGCTCACGTCGGAGGTCCAGGAGGTGCCGTTGAAGTAGCGATGGTCGTACCGATCGAGCGGATCGGGGAACCAGCCGGACGGCGTCGAGGTCGGGTCGGGCACGGCGTGAGAGTACCGTCGCTGCCGTGGAGATCGTGCTGATTCGTCATGGCCAACCGGAATGGGTGAAGGACGGACTCAACGTCGTCGACCCGCCGCTCACCGATCTCGGCCACGAGCAGGCGGCACGAATGGCCGAGCTCCTGGCCGACGAGGAGTTCGACGAGGTGCTCGTCTCACCGCTGCAGCGAGCTCGGCAGACCGCGGCACCGCTGTACGAACGCCTCGGCCGCCCCGAGCAGATCGAACCGTGGCTGGAGGAGATCCGTGACCCGGGCTGGCACGGCACGCCGGCCGAGAAAGCGCAGCAGGCGTACGCAGAGCTGAAGGGACGCGCGGCCGATCAGCGGTGGGACGGTCTCGACGGCGGCGAGTCGATCCGTGAGTTCACCGACCGCATCCATATCGGTGCCACCGAGTTCCTGCGCAGCAGGTCGATCGTTCGGGTCGAGCACGAGCTGCCGATCTGGTCGCCGGGCGAGTACGGCAAACGCATCGCGCTCGTCGCCCACGCCGGCACCAACTCGATCACGATCGGTCACCTGCTCGGCCTCGACGCGACGCCGTGGGAGTGGGACCGCTTCGTGCTCGGCCACGCCTCGATCAGCCGGGTCGAGGCGCTGCCGGTCAAGGACGGGTGGACGTTCAGCCTGACCGCACTGTCGAACGCCGAGCACATCCCCGCCGAGCGCCGCAGCCGCTGACGAGTCGTCCCGTGCGGTTCGGTACCGTACGGCATGTCCGACGACGCACAGCATCGACTCAGAGCGTTCTCCTTCCAGGTCTACTCGAAGCTGGAGGGGGCGTTCACCGCCGGCATGATCCACCTCGGTGACCGGCTGGGCCTGTACGAGGCACTGGCCGCCGCCGACGGGCCGGTGACCAGTGACGAGCTGGCCGACGCCACGGGATTGCAGGAGCGCTGGGTGCGCGAGTGGCTCCACAACCAGGCAGCGGCGCAGTTGCTCGAGCTGACCGACGACCACGGCCGCGACCGGTTCGGCATGTCGGGCGAGGCCCGTGCGGTGCTGGCGTCGCCGAACCATCCGGCGTTCGGGATCGGGATGTTCCATCGGCTCCCGCAGACGATGCAGGCGCTCGAGGCGATGCCCGAGAGCTTCCGGACCGGGCTGGGTCACGACTACGACAGCCACGGACCCGAAGGCGCGGTCGGTATCGAGCGGAGCTTCGAGCCGTGGAACCACCACAACCTGCTGCGCAAGGTGCTGCCGGCGATGGACGGGGTCGTCGAGCGCCTGACCAACGGTGCCACGGTCGCCGACGTGGGGTGTGGCGCCGGGGGAGCGGTGCTGCTGATGGCCGAGGCGTTCCCGAACAGCACGTTCACCGGCTACGACATCTCACGCCACGCGCTCGACCGGGCCGAGGCCCGCCTCGCCGCGGCCGGGCTGACCAACGCCCGGTTCGTCGACCCGCGTGACGAGCCGCTCCCGGTCGACGGCTCGCTCGATCTGGTCACGACGTTCGACTGCATCCACGACATGGCGCACCCGACACCCGTGGTCGACGCGCTCCGTGGTGCGCTCCGCGACGACGGGTACTGGCTCCTCGTCGACATCCGTGCGGCCGAGACGCTCGCCGAGAACATCGAGCTCAACCCGATGGCGCCGCTGCTGTACGGCGTGAGCGTGCTGTCCTGCATGTCGTCGGCGCTGTCCGAACCGGATGGCGAGGGGCTCGGCACGCTCGGGCTCCCGGCATCGAAGGCGGAAGCGATGGCGAACGCGGCCGGCTTCTCGCGGTTCGAGACGCTCGACGTGTCCCACCCGATGAATGCGTTCTACGAGGTCCGTCCGTAGTTCGTCGGTTCCCGGCGATCCGGTCGGGCGATTCGCCTCGTAGCCTGACGGACGCATGCAGATCTCGCCGCATCGCTACCGACAGGTCACGGTCGTCGCGCTGGTCGCGCTGGCGATCATCATCGTCACCGGTGCCGCCGTCCGGCTCACCAACAGCGGGCTGGGCTGCGACGACTGGCCGAACTGCTCAAGCGAGCGGTTCGTCGACGTGTCCTCGAAGCACGCGGCGATCGAGCAGATCAACCGGCTGTTCACCGGCGTCGTCGGGTTCGCTGCCATCGCCGCGGTGCTCGGCGCGCTCGTCCGGGTCCCACGCCGCCGTGACCTCACGACCCTGTCGCTCCTCGTCGCCGGTGGCGTCGTCGCCAATGCGGTGCTCGGCGGCATCTCGGTCCTGGTCGATCTGCACCCGCTCGCGGTGCAGGGGCACCTGCTGCTGTCGATGGCGCTGATCGTGGTCGGCACCGTCCTGGTCCGGCGGGCGGGCGAACCCGACGGCGTCGAGCGGGTCCGGGTGGTGTCCGAACCCACACAGCGGTTGACCTGGTTGCTCTTCGCGCTGACCTGGGTCGTGCTGTTCACCGGCACCCTCGTCACGGGTGCCGGCCCCCACGCCGGCGACGAGAACGCCGAGCGGCTCGACCTGGACATCCCGACGGTGGCCCGGGTCCACGGGATCGTGGTCGTGACCACGATCGTGGTCGCGCTGCTGATCGCGTGGCGGATCCGTGCGCGTCGGGCCGGTGACGGATCGCTCGCCTCGCCGATCTCGACGTGGCTGTTCGTCGGCGTGCTCCAGGCGGCCGTCGGCTACGTCCAGTACTTCAACGACGTGCCCGCACTCCTCGTCGGCATCCACGTCGCCGGTGCGACCGCGGTGATGTGGGCGACGACGATCGTCGTCCTCGACACGACACGCCCGGTACCGGCATCGCCGATGTCGCCGGTCGGGGTGTCGGACGTCACAGATGAGTTCAATGTGCACGTTTCCGCCGACTAGAGTCCGTGCACGATGCGAGCCAGATCGCCCATGCCCGGAGGACCACGCTCGATCGGGCGAGCACTGAGAGCGCTCGTTGTCGCCCTGGTGATCGTGTTCGGCGTGTTCGGCGTCTCGACTCCCGCGACGGCCCAGGAGGGCAGCGGTGACGAGACGACCGACGAGTCCGTCGACGACACCGGCACCGAGGTCACGGGCACCCTGCGGGCACGCGACGCCGAGGGTGAGGACGTCTTCCTCGAAGGCGTCGAGTTCGTCGTGTCAGACGCCGACGGCAACGAGGTCGGTCGTGGCGTCAGCGACGCCGAGGGCAACTGGAGTGTCGGTCTGCCCGGCGCCGGCGAGTATTCGACGCTCCTGGTCGTCGAGACCCTCCCTGAGGGCAACTCGCTGCGGAACCCCGACAACAACCCGTTGTCGTTCTCGGTCAACGAGGGTGACAGCCGACCGAACCTGTTCCCGATGGGTGAGGCCGCCGCCAAGACCGACAACACGATCAAGGCACTGCAGCTGTTCGTCGACGGCCTCAAGCTCGGATTGATCATCGCCATGTGCTCGATCGGTCTGTCGCTCATCTACGGCACCACGGCGCTCGTGAACTTCGCCCACGGCGAGATGGTCACGTTCGGCGCCATGGCCGCCTACCTGTTCCACGCCAGCGGTGCGCTCGGCTTCGAGACGTCGTTGATCGTCGCGGGCATCCTGGCGGTGCTCCTGTCGGGCGTCGCCGGCGGCCTGTTCAACGGATTCGTGTGGCGCCCGCTGCGCAACAAGGGTGCGAGCCTCATCTCGGCACTCGTCGTGTCGATCGGGTTCTCGATCTTCCTCCGCTACGTGATGCTCTACATCTTCGGCGGTCGAGACGGGTTCTACCGTGACTACCGGATCCAGGAGAAGTGGGATCTGGGCTGGTTCACGCTCGCTCCGAAAGATGCGTTCATCATGGTCTTCTCGATCCTGGTACTGACCGGCGTCGGCATCGGACTCGAGAAGACCCGGGCCGGCAAGGCGATGCGTGCCGTCGCCGACAACCGTGACCTCGCCGAGTCCTCCGGCATCGACGTCGAGAAGGTCATCAGCTGGGTGTGGGTCGGCGGTAGTGCGTTGGCGGGCCTCGGCGGTGTGCTGTTCGCGACGACCGAGGCGATCGGCTGGGAGATGGGCTTCCGGATCCTGCTGCTGATGTTCGCCGGCGTCACCCTCGGTGGCCTCGGCACGGCGTACGGCGCCCTGTTCGGCAGCCTCATCATCGGCGTGTTCATCCAGACCTCCACGCTGGTCATCCCGAGTGACCTGAAGAACGTCGGCGCACTGCTGATGCTGGTCGTCGTGCTGCTCGTGAGACCCCAAGGCCTGCTCGGACGAGCGGAAAGGATCGGCTGATGGATTGGGGAGCGATCATCGAGAACATGTTCCGCGGCCTGATCGGCGAGAACCTCATCTACTTCGGGCTCGCAGCGATGGGGTTGAACATCCACTTCGGCTACACAGGACTCCTCAACTTCGGCCAGGCGGTGTTCATGGCGGCCGGCGCGTATGGGCTCGCGATCGCCGTCACGTCGATGGGTTGGAGCTTCTGGGTCGGTGTGCCACTGGGGCTCGTCGTGTGTCCACTCATCCTCGCCGGACTGATGGGTATCCCGACGCTCAGACTCAGAGCCGACTACCTGGCGATCGTCACGATCGCGGTGGCCGAGATGTTCCGCATCATCTTCCGGTCGCCGACGCCGAGCATCGCGAAGTACACCAACGCATCCGACGGCCTCAACGGCTTCACCCGCACGTTCTACGACCTCAGCCCGTTCAGCAACAACACGCGCTACCTGGGGCTCTGGCTCGGCAACCAGATGTGGGTGGTCGTCGTCGGCTGGATCGCCTTGGCGCTCGCCGTGCTCATCGTGTGGCTCCTCATCCGCAGCCCTTGGGGACGTGTGCTCAAGGCCATCCGCGAAGACGAGGACGCCGCACGCAGCCTCGGCAAGAACGCCTACTGGTACAAGATGCAGGCCCTGGCGTTGGGCGGCATGCTCGGCGCGGCAGGTGGCATGCTCCGGGCGATCGGCACCGGTTCGGCGCAGCCGCAGAACTTCATCACCGACGTGACCTTCTTCGCCTGGGTCGCGTTGATCCTCGGTGGCGCCGGCAAGGTGTTCGGTCCGGTGGTCGGTGCGGCGCTCCTGTACGGCGTGTTGAACTTCACCGACTCGTTCCTGCGCCAGGCCGTCCAGAACGACGTGATCCCCGAGTCGATCATGTCCGGAACCCAGGTCGGTCAGGTTCGCTTCATGCTGATCGGGCTGGGACTGGTGCTCCTCGCCGCCTTCAGACCGCAGGGGATCTTCGGCTCCAAGGAAGAGATGGCCCTCGATGATCGCTGACGCCCGCGCTCGCACGACCCCGACGTCCGATGTCGTCGACCCGGTGGCAGCCCGCGCTGCGCTCGCCGACGTCGCCCGCGAACCGGGTGTTGCGAAGCCCGACCCGATCCTGATCGCCGACAACGTCGTGCGCACGTTCGGCGGCCTCACCGCCGTCTCCGTCGACCACGTCGAGATCCAGCGCGGCGTGATCACCGCGCTGATCGGCCCGAACGGCGCCGGCAAGACCACGCTGTTCAACCTCCTCACCAACTTCGACGACCCCGACAGTGGGACCAGGGTGTTCGACGGCAACGACATCGGTTCGGTACCGGCCCACAAGATCGCCAACTACGGCATGGTGCGCACCTTCCAGCTCACCAAGGCACTCTCGAAGCTGAGCTGCATCGACAACATGAAGCTGGGGGCCACCGGGCAGAAGGGTGAGTCACTCTGGCGGGCGTTGTTGCCGTTCCTCTGGAGCAGCCAGGAGGCCGAGATCGAGGCCCGTGCCGACGCGCTGCTCGAACGATTCAAGATGGACCACATGCGCGACGAGTTCGCCGGTACGTTCTCCGGCGGACAGCGCAAGCTGCTCGAGATGGCACGGGCGCTGATGGTCGAACCGAAGATGGTCATGCTCGACGAACCGATGGCGGGTGTGAACCCGGCGCTCACGCAGTCGTTGCTCGGTCACATCACCGGCCTACGCGACGAGGGCATGACCGTCCTCTTCGTCGAACACGACATGGACATGGTGCAGGAGATCAGCGACTGGGTCATCGTGATGGCCGAGGGACGCATCATCGCCGAGGGCCCACCACGAACGATCGGCGAGAACCAGGCCGTCGTCGACGCATATCTCGGCACGTCCCACGGGGCCGCCCTGCTACTGGACGAGGACTGACCGATGAGCGACTCCGAACCGACGAGCGCAGCCGAACCACTGTTGATCGCCGATGATCTGACCGCCGGGTACCTGCCCGGCGTCGACATCCTCAGCGATTGTTCACTCGAACTCGCCGAAGGCGAATTGGTCGGCATCATCGGTCCGAACGGCGCCGGCAAGTCGACGCTGGTCAAGGCGATGTTCGGGCTGGTCAGCGTGCGAGCGGGCAGTGTGCGGCTCCGGGGCGAGGACATCACGAACCTCAAGGCGCACTCGCTGGTCAGCCGGGGTGTCGGGTACGTCCCGCAGAACAACAACGTGTTCCCGGCCCTCACGATCGCCGAGAACCTCGAGATGGGCACCTTTCTCGAGCCGAAGAAGTTCCGCGAACGGTTCGAGCGCGTCGGCGAGATGTTCCCGCGCCTGGTCGAGCGACGCGATCAGCGGGCCGGGTCGCTGTCGGGCGGTGAGCGTCAGATGCTCGCGATGGGTCGGGCGCTGATGATGGATCCGTCGGTGCTGCTGCTCGACGAGCCGTCGGCCGGGCTGTCGCCGGCACTGCAGGACGAGGTGTTCATCCGGTGTCACCGGATCAACAAGGCCGGCATCTCGATCGTCATGGTCGAACAGAACGCCAGCCGCTGCCTGCAGATCTGTCACCGGGGCTATGTGCTCGACCAGGGCACCAACGCCTATTCGGGCACGGGCAAGGAGTTGCTCACCGACCCGAAGGTGATCGAGCTCTACCTCGGCACCCTCGTCAAGTCCCACCAGTAGGACGCTCGGGCACGCTCTGGCTGTGCGTTCCGCCTCACCGCTCGCCGTCCGAAGACAGCTCGGGTTCGTGGCGTTGTTCCAGAGCGCACCTGAGCACCCTCCTGGATCCCCAGTTCGCTGGTGCAGGGTGTTCGGGCGTCGGATCGGGCCCTGCCCGGCCGCGTTCCGGCGCACCGTTTCCCGGTCGACGATCACCCGCCCCGGGGCGCTCACCGCGAGGCCGTGTCGCGGGTGCGTGCGTGGCGGGCCCAGTTCCGCGACATGGCGAGTCTGCGTCGGCGGCGTCCGTGGGCTGTGTCGCGGTTGTGTGCGTGGGGTGCTCAGGTTCGCGACACGGCGGACCTGGGCCGGGACGCGAGAGGGCCCGGGGTCGGAACCCCGGGCCCTCTCAGGTGTTCAGTTGTTCAGGTGGTGCTGATCAGGTGATCAGACCGCACCCTGGACCGAGCCGGCGACGAAGATGGTGCCCGTCTCGTCGAACTCGAGGATCAGGATGCTTGCCTGCGACGGCTCGCCTGCGTCGATGAATTCCAGCGGACCGGAGACACCGTCGTAGTCGATGTCGGTGCCGGCGTCGACGAGTGCGAGGCAATCGGCGTACGTCGTGCACTTCTCGCCTTCGCGGGTGACGCCGTTGATCTCGGCGGCAACAGCGACCGGGTCGTCGGTGCCGGCGATCGCGGCGGCCAATGCGGTCACGATCACGGCGTCGTACGACTCTGCCGAGT
Source organism: Ilumatobacteraceae bacterium (assembly GCA_033344875.1). Classification (NCBI taxonomy): domain Bacteria; kingdom Bacillati; phylum Actinomycetota; class Acidimicrobiia; order Acidimicrobiales; family Ilumatobacteraceae; species Ilumatobacteraceae bacterium. The sequence continues at coordinate 563,957 of JAWPMO010000001.1, forward strand.
ACGAGTAGTCGATGAGGTCCGGGTCGATCCCGAGCAGACGCTCCTGGAAGTCGGCCAGTTCACCGGCGACGTCGACACCCGGGAGCGTGCCCTTCATGCCGGCGACCACGGACGGGTCGTCGAACTGCTGAGCGAGCGCGTTGCCCATGTTGCCGTCGGTGCCGTAGAGCAGCTTGTCCGACGGGCCGAAGCCGGCCTCGATCAGGCCGCCGAGGATCTGAGCGGTTTCGTCGAAACCGATGATCACGATGGCATCGGGGTTGGCGTCGACGACTGCCGCGATCTCGGCGTCGAAGTTCTCGGCCTGCGGGTCGTACGTCGTGCCCATGTCGCCGTAGACGACCGTGCCGCCACCGGCGGTGTAGGGCTCGATGGTGTACTGCTGGAGGCCGGTTCCGTACGAGTCGTTCAGCACGAGGAACGCTGCCGTGGCGGCACCGTCCTGGAGCATCACGTCGGCGAGGGCAGCGCCCTGGATGACGTCGGACGGGGCGGTACGGAAGTACAGACCGTTGTCGTCGTAGTCGGTGAACGTCGGCGAGGTGTTGGCCGGCGAGAAGTGGATCTTGTCGGCCTGGGTGATCTTGTCGATCACGGTCAGCGACACACCGGAGCTGGCGGCGCCGATGAAGGCATCGACGTCCTGGGCGAGCAGGCGGTCGACCGTGGCGTTGGCCACTTCACCGTTGTCGCCCGAGTCGCCGGGCAGCCACACGGCGTCACTGCCGAGCACGCCACCGTTCTCGTTGATCTCCTGGACCGCGAGTTCGACACCAGCGAACTCGGGTGGTCCGAGGAACGCAAGGTTGCCCGTCTCGGGCAGGATGCCGCCGAACGTCAACACCCCGTCGCCGCCGGTGGCGTCGTCCGAACCGTCGTCGGTGGGCTCGTCGGACATGTCGTCGCTCATGTCTTCGGACATGTCTTCGGAGGGCTCGTCGGACATGTCGTCGGACATGTCTTCGGAGGGCTCGTCGCTCATGTCGTCCGACATGTCTTCCGACGACTCTTCGGTCGCGTCGGGAGTCGAGTCGGCAACCGGGGCATCATCGTCATCGCCGCCACACGCGGCAGCGACGAGAGACAGACCCACGATGAGGGCGCCAACGCGGCGCACACGTGATTTCTGCATAGTGGTTTTCTCCCCCTGTTTCCGCGGGGCGGGTTTGCCCCGTCGGTGTTAGGTGGCGCAAAGCGTAGGTCATGGTCGGGGCCGACTACAACCACCCCCGTGTTTCGCGGGTTACGGTTTCGTGCGTGTTTCGTCCCAATTCTCGGCATGTTCCGCCCGACCCGTTCGCCGTCCTCGGAATCGATTCAGACGCCGACGTCGCGGCGATCCACGAGGCGCGGCGTGCGCTGGCCAAGCAGCGGCATCCCGATGCCGGTGGGTCGGTCGCGGCGATGCAGGAACTGAACGCGGCGGTCGATGCGGCACTGGCCGCGGCGACCGGGGCACCGGCACCCGGACCTGCACCCGCTGGGCGCCCGCGTCGACAGGCGCCACCGACGCCTCGCGGCGGTGTTCGACAGGACCACCCGTCGTTCACGATCGAGGCGCTGCCGGTCGAAGCGTTCGAAGGGTTGCTGGTCGCGGGGGCGGAGCTCGGTGAGCTGGCCGACGACGACCCGCCGTACCTGCTCGAGGTACTGATGACGTCGCCACCGGCGTGGTGCCGACTCGAACTCGTGCCGGACGCCGGTGCTGTGACGGTGAGCATCACGACGGCGCGGCTCCCCGGCCACCCGACGCCTGACGTCTACGACGTCCGCGACGTGTGGATCGACGCTCTCAACCGTCTCGACTGGCCGGGTCCGGACGAGTCGCCGACGCCTTGAACAGCCGGTCGCGGATCGCGTGGCCGATCCCCGAGGCGGGCGGGAGGACGACGATCAGTCGGTCGAGACCGGCTGCGTCGGCGGCACGGAGATCTGCGAACAGGTGGTTGGCCGCGATCACGAGGTCGTCGGTGCGGTCGAGCACCTCGACCCGTTCGCCGCTCGTTCGGCGCTGTGCCGCCAGGCGTTCGGCGGTGGCACGGTCGTCGACGGGTTCGACCGCGCACGCCGGGGCGTAGTGCGACTCGAGCATGCCGCTGGCTCGACTGGGCCCCGACGCCTCGGCGACCTCGGTCGCGAGGATGCGTCGGAGGTCGTCGGCGCTGATCGCCCCGGCACGGAGGACCTGGGGCGGATCCACGGTCAGGTCGACGATCGTGCTCTCGACGCCGACGACGCTCGGTCCGCCGTCGAGAATCAGGTCACGATCGGGGTCGAGGATCCCGCCGAGGTCGTCGAGCACGTGCTGGGCGGTCGTCGGGCTCACCTTGCCGAACCGGTTCGCCGACGGCGCGGCGAGACCGGAACCGAACCGTCGGAGCAGGTCGTCGGCGACCGGATGGCTCGGCACCCTGAGGCCGACCGTCGGGCGGCCCCCAGTGACACGGAGGTCGACGTCGGGATGCTTGGGGACGAGCATCGTCAGCGGGCCCGGCCAGCACGTGGTGGCGAGGCGGGCAGCGTTGGAGTCCACGGTGGCGGCCCAGTCGACGAGCTCGTCGGCCGAGCCGAGGTGCACGATCAGGGGGTGATCGGTCGGACGACCCTTGATCTCGAAGATGCGGGCGACCGCAGCAGGGTTGCGAGCGTCGGCCGCCAGGCCGTACACGGTCTCGGTCGGGATCGCGACGACCCCGCCGGCACGGAGGCGGTCGGCTGCGAGCCCCACGTCGGACGAGATCATCACGCGGGGATCGCGTCGAGGAACTCGAGCGTGGCGTCGATGAAGTCGAAGGACTCGGGGGTCGCGAAGTGGTCGGTGCGCCGCAGCATCGCGAGTCGCGCCCGGGGGAGCGCGTCGACCAGGGCGTCGGCGGGCAGGACGAAATCCTGATCGCCGACCGCGACGAGGGTCGGCAGGTCGAGCGTCCGGATGTCGTCCGGTCGGAGCCGCTCGCCGCCGGTTCCTCGCATGATCGCGGCGAGCGCCACCGGATCGTTGCCGGGCTGGTGGGCGTACTGGGCGAACAGCCGGGCCCGGTTGTCGTCGGTGTCGCCCCCGTTCTCGATCGCGGCGACGATGCGAGCGGTCGATTCCTCGTCGCGCTCGAACACGTTGCGGCCGACGCCGGCGAGCACCAGGCGCCGGAAGCGCGACGGGTCGTCCAGAGCGGCTCGCAGCAGGGTCATCGCGCCGAGCGAGAAGCCGACGGCGTCGACCGGACCGTCGGGGAGTGCGTCGACGATCCGACCGGTGAGGTCGGCGTACGCCGCAGGATCGTGCGGTTTGGGTGCGGTGCCGTGGCCCAGCAGGTCGACACCGATGACCGATCGCCCGGCATCGGCGAGCAGCGCGGTGAACCCCGATCGCTCCCAGGTGGCGGCGAACGACCCGCCCCAGCCGTGGACGAGCAGGATCGGAACGGAATCGGCATCGACATCGGTCACACGGTCATCGTACGCGACGGTGATGCAGCGTTAGCCTGGTGCGGCTCCGAGGAGATGACCCCATGAAGATGTTGCACCCCCAGCCCGCGCACGACCTCACGTACAACGACGTGTTCATGGTGCCGAGCCTGTCGTCGGTCGGCTCACGCTTCGGCGTGGATCTGACCACACCCGACGGGATCGGCACGACGATCCCGCTCGTCGTGGCGAACATGACGGCCGTCGCCGGTCGCCGGATGGCCGAGGTGGTCGCCCGACGTGGCGGCGTGGCCGTCCTGCCGCAGGACATCCCGATCGAGGTGATCGAGTCGGTGATCGGGTGGGTGAAGGAGCGCCATCCGGTGTTCGAGACGCCGATCACCCTGGCACCGACCGACACGGTCGGCGAGGCACTGAGCCTCATTCACAAGCGTGCGCATGGCGCCGTGATCGTGGTCTCGGAAGACCGCCCGATCGGCGTGTTCACCGAGACCGACGCGGTCGGGTTCGACCGGTTCACACAGCTCCAGCACGTGATGACCGCTGAACTCGACACGTTGCCGGCGACGATCACACCTCAGCAGGCGTTCGACCAACTCCACGGCGAACGTCGGTCGCTCGCCCCGGTGGTCGACGACGACGGACGACTGCTCGGCCTGCTGACGAGCACCGGTGCACTCCGGAGCACGATCTACCAACCGGCCCTCGACCGTGATGGCCGGCTCCTGACCTCGGTCGCTATCGGGATCAACGCATCCCCGGTCGAACGCGCGACGCGCCTCGCCGAGATGGGGGTCGACGTGCTCGTGCTCGACACCGCCCACGGCCACCAGTCGAAGATGCTCGAGGTCGTCGAGTCGGTGCGTGCCGCCTGCCCCGACAGCAAACTGGTCGCCGGCAACGTCGTCACGACCGAGGGCACCCGCCAGTTGATCGAGGCCGGCGCCGACGTCGTCAAGGTGGGTGTCGGGCCCGGTGCGATGTGCACCACCCGCATGATGACCGGCGTCGGTCGCCCGCAGTTCTCCGCCGTGGTCGAGTGCTCGCAGGAGGCCGACCGGCTCGGCAAGCACATCTGGGCCGACGGCGGTGTCCGCTTCCCGCGTGACGTCGCGCTGGCGCTCGCCGGTGGTTCGGCCAACGTGATGATCGGGTCGTGGCTCGCCGGGACGCACGAGGCGGCCGCGGACGGGCTGCGCGACACCGACGGCCGCCTCTACAAGGAGAGTTTCGGCATGGCGTCGAATCGGGCGGTCAAGAACCGTACGAAGACCGAGAGCGACATCGAGCGGGCCCGCAAGGAGCTGTTCGAGGAAGGCATCAGCACATCGCGGATGTACCTCGATCCCGAACGCCCCGGCGTCGAGGACATCATCGATCAGATCGTGGCCGGTGTCCGGTCCGCGTGCACCTACGCCGGGGCCGCCACCATCTCCGAGTTCCACGACCGGGCGGTCGTCGGGGTGCAGAGCCACGCCGGCTACGACGAGGGCCGCCCGCAGGGGACGTCGTGGTGAGCGAGGGGGAACGACGCATCGTGATCGCGATCGACGGTCCGGCGGGCGCCGGGAAGAGCACGGTCGGGCGAGCGCTGGCCGACCGACTCGAGCTTCGCTACCTCGACACCGGTGCGATGTACCGCGCCATGACGTTCGCGGCGCTCCGGCGCGGCGTCGTCGAAGGTGACCTCGACGAGGTCGCCGCGATGGCGCCGGATGTCGTGATGACGATCGAGGACGGCGTCGTGGTCGTCGACGGCGTCGATGCCACCACGGCGATCCGCGGGCGCGAGGTCACCGAGGCGGTGTCGCAGATCTCGTCGAACCCGGTGGTCCGACGGGTGCTCGTCGACCGCCAACGCAGCTGGGTCGCCGAACACGGTGGTGGTGTGGTCGAAGGCCGCGACATCGGCACGGTCGTGTTCCCCGACGCCGACCTCAAGCTCTACATCACCGCGTCGCCACGGGTCCGTGCCGAGCGTCGGGTGCGCGAGCTGGGCGGCGACGTCGACGACGTCGAGGCCTCGATCATCAAACGCGACCGGGTCGACTCCTCACGGGCGGACAGCCCGTTGACCGAGGCCGCCGACGCCGTGATCGTCGACACCACCGGTATGACGATCGACGAGGTCGTCGCCCACATCCTCGAGATGCTGCCGTGAGCGCCCCCGACACGTTCCTGGCCGGCAACGGGCTCGGGAGCCGAGTGGCGTACCAGCTCGGGCGATCGATCGTGATCCCCTTCATGCGGATCTACACCCGCATGACCATCAACGGTCGCGAACACATCCCCAAGACGGGGGCGTTCGTGCTGGCACCGGTGCACCGGTCGTATCCCGACACACCGATCGCCGGGTGCGTCACCCGTCGCCGGCTCCGGTTCATGGGGAAGGACAGCATGTGGAAGAACCGGCAGTTCGGTTGGCTGCTGTCGGCGTTCGGCGCTTTCCCGGTCACCCGCGGCACGGCCGACCGGGAGGCGCTCCGCCGGGCGATCGAGGTGTTGGAGGCCGGTGACCCACTGGTGCTGTTCCCCGAGGGTGAGCGCAAGCAGGGCCCGACGGTGCAACCCCTGTTCGACGGAGCGGTCTACATCGCGATCAAGGCCGGTGTACCGATCGTCCCGGTCGGGATCGGCGGTTCCGAACGTGTCATGCCGAAGAAGGCGAAGTTCATGCACCCGCGCAAGGTGCACGTCGAGGTCGGTCCGCCGATCCCGGCCCCGGTCGCGCCCGAGGGCGGACGCCTGTCGCGCACCGTCTACAAGGAGCACTCGGCGCGGCTCCACGACGAGTTGCAGCGTCTCTTCGACGAGGCGATGACCAAGGTGCCCTGGGACTACCCGCTCGACTGACCGGAGGGGGTCGGACCCCCTCCGGTCAGAGTTCGAACGAGGCGCGCAGTGCGCCGGCGAGCGACACCGGGTCGGCGGTGCCGCACAGCTCGCGTGCCGAATGCATCGACAGTTGCGGTACGCCGACGTCCACGGTGTCGATACCCAGGCGCGTCGCCGTGATCGGGCCGATCGTCGACCCGCACGGCATGTTGTTGCGTGACACGAACAGCTGGAACGGGACATCGGCTGCTTCGCATGCTCGACGGAACGACGCCGCGGTCGCCGACGACGTCGCGTAGCGCTGATTGCTGTTGATCTTGATCGCCGGCCCGGCGTTGACGACGGGGTGGTGCTCGGGGTCGTGCCGGTCGGTGTAGTTGGGATGGATCGCGTGGGCGTTGTCGGCCGAGATGCAGCTCGACGCGGCGAGCGAGCGCAGGAGTGCGTCGCGGTCGCCGCCGCGGGCCGCGACGTGCCGCTCGAGCACTCGCTGGAGCAAGGGGCCGCCGGCACCGGTCGTCGACGAGGAACCGACCTCTTCATGGTCGTTGAGGACGATCATCCCGACGGCGTCCGACGGGGTCGCCGACACGAGCGCGTCGACCGCTGCCCAGCACGACAGCAGGTTGTCGAGTCGACCGCTCGCGAGCAGCGACCGGTCGGCGCCGATCACCGCCGCCGGCTGGACGTCGTAGAGGCACAACTCCCAGAACGCCGGCAGGTCGGTACCGGCGCGCTCGGCGATCCAGTGTGCGAACTCACCGGGCTGGGTCAGCCCGACGCCCCAGACGGGCCGGAGATGCTGCTGCGGGTCGAGTGTGAGTCCTTCGGTGTTGACGCCGCGGTCGAGGTGGACCGCCAGCTGGGGCACCCGGGCGATCGGCTCGGCGACGTTGACGAGCACATGGCTTCCGTCGGTCATCGTCAGCCGTCCGGCCACGCCCAGGTCGCGGTCGAGCCACGAGTTGTTGAGGATGCCGCCGTAGACCTCGACGTTCAGCTGCTTCCAGCCGACGTGTGACTGATCGGGGCGCGGCTTGACCCGCAGGCATGGTGAATCGGTGTGCGCTCCGGCCAGGCGGAACGGCGCATCGGGCGCCGCACCGTCGGGTGTGCGCCACGCGACGACGCCGCCGTCGCGTTGCACGAAGCCGTCGGCGGGGAGGTACGACCAGTCGGCACCGTCGGCAATCTCGTCGAAGCCGGCCGCGAGCAGGCGATCGGCGGCCGACCAGGCCGCATGGAACGGCGACGGGGAGTCGTCGAGGAACGAGCGCAGGTCGTCGAGCATGGCTGGTCAGCCCTTCTGGAACAGGCCCATCGGCAGTCCCGTGTTGCGGAGGTGTGAGGTTTCGTTGATGGTGACGATCGACCTGATCCCCGAGCGGGATGCAGCGACGCGATGGATCGAGGTGTAGTTGGGGTAGAAGAAGCCCGGTCCGGCGTGATCGATGCCCAGCACGGTAGCGAGCACCGTGTTGATCACGCCCCCGTGGCACACCACGACGATCGTTTCGCCGGGGTGAGTATCGATCAGCCGGTCGATGGCGGCACCGACCCGCTCGTCGGGGTCGTCGCCGGCCCAGATGTCGCTGCTCAGGTCGTGGAACCGGGGATCGCCCGACGCCTTGAGTTCCTCGATCGGGATGTACGACGAGGCGTGACGATCGAACTCGGCGATGTCGTCGACGACGACCGCCGCGAGGCCGAGGCGGCGAGCCAACGGAGCCGCGGTCTGGACGGCGCGGCGCAACGGGCTGGTGTACACGAACGTGATCGGCTCGTCGCCCAAGTACTCGGCGAGCAGTTCGGCCTGCCGGTGTCCGGCGTCGGTGAGGTCCGGGTCGGCGGCGCCGGTCGACAACTCTTTTCGCTCCGGGAGTGCGTGTCGCACCAGGATGAGTTCCACACCTGGTAGATAGCAGGTATGACCCGGCGCACGAAGATCGTGGCAACCATCGGACCAGCGAGCGACTCCCCGGAGGCGCTGCGTGACTTGATGCGGGCGGGTATGAACGTCGTCCGTCTCAATCTGAGCCACGGCGACATCGACGAACACCTCGAACGGCTCGCTCGCGTGCGGGAGGCAGCTGCCGAACTCGGGCTGCCGATCGGTGTGTTGGCCGACCTGCCGGGCCCCAAGGTGCGCTCGGGGCAGTTCCCCGAGGGTGGCGTCGAACTCGTCGCCGGCGCGTTTCTGCATCTCAAGCCGGGCGACCGCCCCAGCGACGCCGGGACGATCTTCGTCGACTACGAGACGCTGCTCACCGACGTCACCGTCGGCGATCGGATCATCGTCGGCGACGGGGCGATCTGTCTGCGGATCGAGGCGACGTCCGAATCACACGTGACCGCGATCGTCGAGACCGGCGGTCGCACGCAGGGGCGGCCCGGCATCCACCTGCCTTCCGAGCGTCTGAGCCTGACCACGCCGACCGACGAAGACCTCGACCTCGCCCGCACGATGGCCGCCGCGGGGGTCGAGTACCTGGCGGTGTCGTTCGTCCGCCAGGCGGCCGACGTGCTGCAGGTCCGCGACGTCGTCGGTACATCGGTCGGCCTGGTCTCGAAGATCGAGACCAGTGCATCCCTGGAGAACCTGGCCGAGATCCTCGACGTGTCCGACGCGATCATGGTCGCCCGTGGCGATCTCGGGATCGATTGTCCGCTCGAAGACGTCCCGCACCTCCAGAAGTCGATCATCCGGCAGTGTGTCGAGTACGGCCTGCCGGTCATCACTGCGACGCAAGTGATGGAGTCGATGGTCACTGCGCCGTCGCCGACGCGGGCCGAGGTGTCCGACATCGCCAACGCGGTGTTCGACGGCACCGACGCACTGATGCTGTCCGGCGAGACCGCCATCGGACACGACCCGTCGCTCGTCGTCGAGACGATGGGCAAGGTCGCCGAGCGAGCCGAGGCCGAGGCGAGCTACCGCGCGTGGGCGGCCCGCCTCGGACGGATCCAGCGTCAGAAGTGGGATTCGCTCCACGACCGGGTGACGGCAGCGATCACGCACGCCGCGTCCGAGGCGGCGGTCGACATCGACGCCGCGGCGATCCTGTGCTGCACCGGAAGTGGCCGAACCGCCCGGGCGATGGCGCGATTTCGGCCCGAGATGGAGCTCGTCGCGCTCTCGCCGAGCCAGCGAACCGTCAACACGCTGGCGCTGTCGTGGGGCGTCGGTCCGCTCCTGGTCGAAGCGTCGGAGAGCACGTCCGACATGGTCACCGCCGCGGTGGCCAAGGCGCTCGAGCACGGGCGCGTGGCATCCGGCGACAACGCGCTGGTCCTCGCCGGGTCGCCTGACCGCGACGCCACCACGGCCGCCAACGTGATGCGGGTCGTGACGGTTCGTTGACCGAGATCTGGTCGGCGAGCGCAGGTCCCGACGACGCACCGCACATCACGCTCATCCACGGCTCGCTCGATCGTGCCGCCGGACTGCTCAAGCTGAGCCGACGGCTCAGCGGCCGGTATCGGGTCACCCGCTACGACCGCCGGGGCTACGGGCGGTCGTTCCCGAGCGACGGCCCCTTCGGCATCGACGAGCAGGTCGCCGACCTGTCCGCCCTGCTGGCGGCCGAGTCCGGTCGGGTTCGGCCGAGCGTGCTCGTCGGCCACAGCTACGGCGGCAACGTCGCGCTCGCGCTCGCGCAACATCGCCCCGACCTCGTCGACGGCGTCGTCACCTACGAGACGCCGCTGTCGTGGCGCGACTGGTGGCCGGGCGAGTCCGCGGGCGGCGACGCGGTCGCGTGGCGTTCCGACCCGGCCGAGGCGTCCGAGCGGTTCATGCGCCGCTTGATCGGTGATGAGCGATGGGAGCGTCTGCCGGCCTCGACGAAGCGATCCCGCCGTGCCGAGGGTCCGGCGATGGTCGGCGAACTGCTCGACCTGCGGGCTCGGCCCGCGTGGCTGCCCGAGCGGATCTCGGTGCCGGTGCTGGCGATGTACGGCGAGCACGGTCGGCCGTACCATCGACGTGCCGCCGAGACGATCGCGAGCGAGCTGGCCGACGCCGAACTGGCGATGCTGGCGGGTGCCCGGCATCCGGGTCCGAACACCCACCCGGACGACGTCGCCGAGATGGTGCACGCCTTCGTCGAAGCGCGGGTCAGGCCGACGACGACAGCGTGAGCACCACGGCGGCGGTGGCTGCGACCGCAGCGAGCGTGACCGTGCCCGTCATCCCGAACGCCTCGTAGAGCTGCCCGCTGACCACCACGGCGCCGGCGCGGCTGATGGTCCCGCACGCGTTGCTGATCCCGATCGCGCGTCCGCGCGATTTCGGTGCCGCCTCGGTGACGAGCGTCAGCGACGAGACGAAACCGAACTCGAACCCGGTGAGGAACACGAGCAACCCGACGATCGCCACGGCACGCGAGTCGCCGGCACCGAGCATCACGCCGAGCCCGGCGAGCAGTCCGGTGAGACCGATGAGCACCGAGCGTCGGGAGCCGATTCGGTCGCCGACGGTCGCGACCCCGGTCGACGACGCGAGTTCGACGGCCCCGAACCCCGCGGCCACGACGCCGAGCCCTCCGGTCGAAATGCCGTATGCGTCGTCGAGCCAGGTCCCGGCGACGACGAATGTGCCGAGCCCGGCGGCGGCGGTCGTGGCCGATGCGAGCATTGGGAACCAGGCCGACCGGGGGAGTGGCGCCCGGGGCGGCTCGACACCGCTGGCGTGGTGCGTCGTGCCGGGCGACACGAACGCGGTGACGGCTCCCGCCGCGACGAGGCTCACGATCGCGAGCGCCACGAACGGTCCCCGCCAGCCGAACCGCTCGATGAGGACGGCCACGATCGGTGCGCCGACGAGGAGCGCGATCGCCCACGATGTCTCGAACACCCCGATCGCGCGTCCACGTGCCGAGAACGCGACCCGGTGCCCGATCCAGGTGTGGCCGGCGACGGTGAGGTTCGACACACCGAGTATCAGGATGACGAATGCCACGGCGAAGCTCGTGACGGTTCCGATCAGGGCGATCAGCGACGAGACGGACACGGCGGCCAGGCCGAAGACGAACACGCGCCGCTCGTGCCCTCGGTCGAGCAACGGCCCGCTCCCGATCGTGCTCAGCCCCGCCAGTTCGGACACGCCCATGATGCCGGTGAGGGTCCCGGTCGTCGTCGAGAATGCCCGTTCGAGGGTGGGGAGGAACGGGCCGACCCACCGCAGCGCGGTGTTCGACACGACCTTGGCGCCGGTGAGGACTCCGAGTTGCGTTCGTCGCGACCGCTGAGCAGCCGCCGGAGTCACGAGTCGGAGGTCCGTTTGATCTCGATGTCACGGCCGAGGAACGAGCACGTGGTGTCGACATCGGGGTCGTTCAGATCGACGCCGGCGGCCCGAACCTTCTCGGAGCACTCCTGGAGCGACGAACGCTGCGTCCACACGAGGAGGGCGAGCAGACCGAGGATGACGACGAGCGCCACCTTCTGCATGACCTCCTTCATGATCCACGCCGAGACGAGTGCGAGGCCGACCAGCGCGACCACCACCAGTACGGCGATCGTCTTGGCCTGACCGAGCGTGAGCGCGAGCATGCGGCGAGTGTAGGTGAGCGGGCGTGTCGCTGGCGGTTCGCCGAGTACGGCCCGTATGGTGGTCGAATGTCCGACCAGCCGATCCAGATGTCGAGTGGAATTCCCACCACGGTGCTACCCGAGCCCGACCCAGCGCTTCGGCACGAACTGGGCCAGGCACGCCAGGCACGCCAGGCCGACGATCCCCGCGAGGCGGTGTCGTCGTTCGTTGCGGCCAACCCACGTTCGCTCGACGGTTGGGCCGAGCACGGCGACCTCGGGCGTGACGTGATGGACCGGTACGCCGCCTACCGAGTCGGCTATCACCGCGGTCTCGATGCACTGCGGGCCAACGGATGGCGCGGTTCGGGCTACGTGCGTTGGTCGGCGCCGGGCAACCAGGGTTTCCTGCGCTGTCTCCTCGGCCTCCATCTGATGGCCACCGAGATCGGCGAGGACGACGAAGCCGGCCGTTGCGCCCAGTTCCTGATGCAGCTCGACCCGTCCGGTGTGCCTGAAGAGTATGTGGAGGCGATGCGGCGATCATGACCGGCCGACGCCCCGTCGGAGTCGTGCTCACCGGAGGGGCGAGCACACGGATGGGGGTGGACAAGGCGACGTTGACCGTCGGAGACAAGCCGATGGCGGTCCGCGTCGCCGATGTCATGTGGGAGGCCGGGTGCCAGCCCGTCGAGTGCCAGGGCGGCGATCTCGCTGCCATGGCCGAGTACGGACTCGAGGCGTTCCCGGATCGCGACCCGGGCAGCGGCCCGGTCGCTGCGATCCGCGACGCGCTCGTCCGCCACGACGACCGAGACGTCGTCGTGGCCGCGTGCGACCTGATCGAGCTCGATGCGGCGACGGTCGCCGCGCTCGTGTCGGCCGGGGAGTCCGATGGTGAGCCCGATGTCGTCGTCGTGTCGGCCGGGGGTCGTCGTCACCTGATCTCGTGGTGGCGCTCCGGGCTCGGCAGCGGGCTCGACGAACTCGTGGGCGCCGGCGTCACCTCGTATCGCGGCGCTCTCGACCGGTTCCGAGTGCTCGAGGTCGAGGTCGATCCGGCGGTGGTTCGCAACGTCAACACCCCCACTGACCTGGGTGATGTCGGGTAGCCTCCGATCTCGTATGACGATCCAGGAGATCACGGTCGACGAGTTGGCCACCATCATCGAGCAGGGCGGTCGGGTGATCGACGTGCGCGAGCCGGCGGAGTTCGACGAGGCCCGCGTGCCCGGCGTGCAACCGGTGCCGCTCGGCACGGTTCCGCAGAACGTCGAGGCGTTCCGCGGCGACGGCACCACGTACGTCATCTGCCGATCCGGCGGACGGAGCATGCAGGCGTGCGAGTTCGTCGCCGCCCAGGGCGTCGACGTCGTCAACGTCGCGGGCGGCACGCTCGCGTGGATCGCATCCGGCCGCGACGTGGCGTCCGGTCCGGCGTGACCGTCTCACACCCGCACCGCTGGGTCGATCAGCAGGACGAGCTCGAATCGATCGTCCTCGAACTGCTCGATCAGCCCCGCTACGCGATCGACACCGAGTTCCATCGGGAGCGGACGTACTATCCGGCGCTCGCCCTCGTCCAGATCGCCTGGCCCGACAACCTGGTGCTCATCGACCCGCTCGCGCTCGACATCACGGCACTGCGGCCGCTGTTCGAGTCCGACGTCGTCGCCGTGTTCCACGCCGCACAGCAGGATCTCGATGTGCTGACCCACGCCGTCGGTGCGGTGCCCGAACGCTTCTTCGACACCCAGATCGCCGGCGGTTTCGTCGGCTACGGCACGCCGTCGCTGGTCTCGCTCCTCAACGGCGAGATCGGTGTCAACCCGCCGAAGGGCGATCGCCTCACCGACTGGCTCCGGCGGCCGCTCACCGAGGCACAACGCAACTACGCCGCGCTCGATGTGGCCTACCTGCTCGAGGTGCAAGACCGGCTCACGGCGCAGCTCGCGGAGCTCGGGCGGCTCGACTGGGTCACCCAGGCGTGTCAGGAACTCCGCGACCGTCCGGTCAGTGGCCAGCACCCCAACGATGCCTGGGCTCGGTTGAAAGACGTGCGGGGTCTGCGGCCCCGGCCGCGTGCGGTCGCCCAGGCCATCGCCGCATGGCGCGAGCGCACCGCGATGGAGCGCAACGTGCCCGTCCGTCAGGTCCTGCCCGACCTGGCGATCCTGGGGATCTCGCAGCGCCAGCCCAGCTCCGACAAGGAACTGTCCCAGGCGAGGGGGGTCGACGACCGCTTCAGTCGGGGCAAGGTCGCCGCTGCGATCCTCGAGGCGGTCCGGGTCGGCAAGGCGGCCGAACCGCCCGAAGCCCGAGGCGGCACCGACGACCTCGAACGCGACCTGCGGCCGGCGGTCACGCTGATCTCGGCGTGGGTGAGCCAGGTGGCCAAGACGGAGAAGATCGACACCTCGATGCTCGCGACCCGCGCCGATCTGGTGGCGTTCCTGTCCAACGACGAGTCGGCGCGCCTGCGGCACGGATGGCGCAACGAGATCCTCGGTGAGGGGATCGAACGCCTGGTCACCGGTCGCGCGGCGTTGACGTTCGACCGCGGCGCGGGCCTGCGCCTCGTCGACGTCCCCGACGCCTGAGGTCCGCTCGGGTCAACGCGAGGCGGCACGAACGGCGCCGCGGACCTTGCGCCACAACGTGTCGAACACGGCGATCGGCTCGGCGGCCCGTGATCCGTACGAATGGATCGAGCGACGCTCGCCGACCGCCTGGTTGAACACGACGCGCTGCGGGACCTCGGGCGTCCAGATCGCGGGGCGACTGACGATCCGTGCCAGTTCGGCGATCCGGCGTTCGGCTTCGCGCGAGACGGCCGGCACCCGGTTGAGGACGACGCCGGCGAGTTCGAGGTCGGGGTTGGTCGAGTCCCAGACGTCGTCGATCAGATCGGCGACGCCGCCGATGCCGCGGAGTCCCAACGCCGACGGTTCGACCACGATCAGCGCGTGACGGGACGCCGTGAGTGCGCTCCGGGTCAGGCTGCCGAGGGACGGTGGGCAATCGATCAGGACCGCTTCGTATCCGTCTTCCACCCGCGCGAGCGCCTTGCGGAGCCGCTTCGAGGGTCCGGCCTCGAGTTCCTGCAACCCGGACGAGCTGGGGAGGACGTCCACGTGGTCCGACCAGGCGGAGGGTCGGATGATGTCGTCGATCCGGCGGGCCTTGTCGGCGAGCAGGTCGACCACCGTGGGAGCCTCGGCGTCCGGTTCGATCCCGAGCACCCAGGAGGTCGATGCCTGCGGGTCGAGATCGACCACGAGGACGCGGCGGCCGGCTGCTGCGGCGGCCGACGCCAGGCCCAGTGTGACGGTCGTCTTGCCGACACCACCCTTCTGATTGAGGATCGCGAGCGTTCTCAGCATGTCTGCATGCTGCCACGGACGCTGGGCCGGCGCACCGGCGAGTTCTGATGGGCAAGACTGCCGAAGCGGCGAGATGACCAGGTAGGGTGCACTGCACTGTCAACTCTCTCGCAAGTAGGAGCCCTGTCGTGAAGAAGGGTCGTCATCGTCGCTTCGAAGAAGCACGAAAGCTCAAGCAATCAGGCCCAGGGGCCTTTGACCTCGGTTTCGGAGATCGTTCGCGCGGCGACTCCGAAGACGACGATGAGTACGCTGCGCTCGCCGAGAAGTACGGCGTCACGTTCGAAGACGACGACGACTCCGACGACTGAGTCCCATCCTGATCTCACGCGTCGGCGTGATCGATCGACGTGAAGCGCCACCTCGCTCAACTGAACATCGGGCGCCTGCGCGCCCCGTCCGACGATCCGCTGGTCGCCGAGTTCATGGAAGCGCTCGATCCGGTCAACGAGCTCGCCGACCGGAGTCCCGGGTTCGTCTGGCGGTTCCAGACCGACGAGGGCAACGCCACGGCCGAACGCCCTTTCGACGACGAGGGGATCCTGGTGAACTTCTCGACGTGGGAGAGCATCGAGGCGCTCGCCGACTACGTCTACCGCAGCGAGCACGCCGTGTTCATGCGCCGGCGCCGCGAGTGGTTCGAGCGGTTCGACGGGGTCCATCAGGTCCTGTGGTGGGTTTCGGCAGGTCATCGACCGACGGCGGCCGAAGCGATCGAGCGGCTCGATCACCTGCGCGAGCACGGGCCGACGGCACACGCGTTCACCTTCCGCCATCGGTTCGCGCCCGATGTGCCGGTCGACGAGGTCGCCGACAGCGACACCCACCGATCGTGACGACTCAGGTGCGCAGCGTCGGGTGGGGGAGCGGCACCCACTCGGGGCGCTCCAACTGTTCGAGCATCAGGTCGTAGATCGGCGCTCCGACCAGCTCGATGATCTCGTCGCGCGAGGTGATGTACACCGGGTCGGCGCCGACGAATGCCTCGGGTGCCTCGGTGCACCACCAGTGGAACTCGTCGCCACCCTCGCCCCAGTCACGTCGCTTCCACTCGCGGAGGCGCGACGTGACGTGGCCGTTGTCGTCGGTGGTGTGCTCGAGGCGGATCGGCACCTGCCAGCAGACGTTCGGCTTCCAGTCGAGCGGCCGTTCGCCGGCCTCGAGCGCTGCGATGTGCAGGGCGCACCCGGTGCCGCCCTCGAACCCCGGACGATTCAGGAAGATGCAGGCGTCGTCGACCAGTCGGGTCACGGTCGGCGGTTCGTCGTCGCTGTCCGGGTCGGGGTCGCCGGCCCGAAGGAAGCCGCCCTTGAGTGCCTTGGCGTGGAACTGCATGTGCCTCGGCTCGATCTTGACGAACGCCGTCACGACCGTCTGGACGTCGTCGTCGTCGACGAAGTGGGCGCCGTAGCTGCAGCAGCCCTGCGACATCTCCTCGGCGGGGGCGTCGAGCACGCCCTGGCACCCCTCGCCGAAGATGCACTTGTGGTTCGAACGGAGGTAGGTCGCATCGAACATCCACGTCCGCTGTTCGGCGGGATCCTCGAACGAGATCCATTCGTGCACGGAATCGGCGTCGGCCACGGCGCCGCAGGGTACCCGCGAATCGTGGCCGCCGGCCCGCTCAGACGACAGCAGGTTCGCGGACCTCGTCGGGCTCGGTCGCGGTCTCGCGGACGGGTCCACGAACGACGAGGTACGCGAGGGCTACGGCGGCCAGGCCGACGCCCACCCACATCGACTGGACCCAGCCGTCGACGAACGCGTGCTGGGCCGCTTCGATGATCGCCGGGGCACGATCGCCGGCCTCGGCGGCGACGGCGAACGCGCTGCCGATGCCCTCGCCGGCCGGCTCCACGAGCTCGGGTGGGAGCCCTTCGAGCGCCGGCTCGATCGCGCTGGCGTATCCGGAGCTGAGGATCGACCCGAGCAGGGCGACCCCGACGGCACCGCCGACCTCGCGGGAGGTGTCGTTGAGCGCCGATGCGACGCCCTGCTTCTCGGCGGGAAGGGTCTCGGTGATCGCCGCGGTCGAGGGCGTCATCGTGAGGCCCATGCCGAGTCCGATGATCACGAGGCCGGGCAGCACCGACATGTAGCCGCCTTCGACCGATGCCCGGAGTGCGAGGGTGACGAGCCCGGTCATGAAGATCGCGACGCCGAGCATCATCGTGTTGTTGCTGCCGATCCGTTGCGCCACCTTCGGGGCGACCGTCGACATCGGCATCATCATCGCGGCCATCGGCAGGAGGCCGACCGCCGAGCGCAGCGCCGACCAGCCGATGACGGCCTGGAAGTACGGGAACAGCACGAGGAAGATGCCGAACATGACGGCGAACACGATCACGAGCGTCACCGAGCCGGCAGCCAAACCACGGTTGCGGAACACGGAGATGTCGAGCAGCGGGTCGGCGTGGCGGCGCTCCCAGATGACGAACGCCACCAGCGCGATGACGCCGGCGACGATGCCGGCGACCGCGATCGGGTCGGACCAACCGCGCTCGGGGCCCTCGTGGATGCCGAGCACCAGTCCACCGATGGCGACGGCGGACAGGACCGATCCGAGCGTGTCGAACGGGTGCTCGCTGTCTTCGCTGGAGTTCGGGACGAACCGGATCGCCATCACGGCCGAGACGGCGACCAGGACCACCGGGAGCGCGAACAGCCAGCGCCAGGTGACCACGTCGACCATGAACGAGGAGACGAACAGGCCGATGATGCCGCCGCTGCCGGCGAATCCGGCCCAGATGCCGATCGCCTGGGCACGGTCCTCCTCGGGGAAACTGGACGTGATCACCGACAGGGTGACCGGCATGACCATGGCGGCTCCCATGCCGGCCACGACGCGAGCGCCGATCATGAACGCGGTCGTCGTCGCGATGCCGGCGCCGATGCTGGCCAGGCCGAACAGCGCGAGCCCGACGAGGAGCACCGGCTTGCGGCCCCAGCGGTCGCCGATCGCGCCGATCGGCATCAGGAGTGCCGCCAGCGCGATCGTGTAGGCGTTGATGATCCAGAGGATCGCGTTCTGCGAGGCGCCGAGGTCGATCGCCAGGTCTTGCTGGGCGACGTTGAGGCCCGAGACCGACGCGATCACGGCGATCAGGGCCGTGCACATGGCGATCAGGATGTTGCGTTGGGCACGCTTGTCGGTGGTGACGACGTCGGTGTCGTGCAGCTCGTGCTGCTGGGCGGGGGGTGTAGTCACGGATGCCTCCGGGCGATCGATGGGATGATGGGTGGACGAGCGCCGGATGACGCAACAGTAGAACGAAACGGTATCGTAGCGAAGTATCGGAATCGAGCAGAGAGGGGGCAGTGTGACAACGAACACATCATCGAGAACGAACGACGGCGAGACGTCCGGTGAGGCCCCGCGGGGCGACGAGTGCGGCGCGGTCGACCCGCGGGTGGTTCGCAGCCGACGGCTCGTGCTCGCTGCCGCCACCGAACTCCTGGTCGAGTCCGGGCCGCGGGCCGTGACGGTCGATGCCGTGTCCGAGCGGTCGGGTGTCGCGAAGTCGACGATGTACCGACACTGGGACTCTCGCACCGCGTTGCTCGTCGACGTGATGTCGTCGAACGTGCCCGACGTCGCGGTACCCGACCCCGGCCTCGGCTTCGCCGAGGCGCTGCGCTCGCTTGTCCGCGACGTGGCGGCCACCCTGGGGACGCCCGAGTGGGCGAGGCTCCTGCCGGCGCTCCTGTCGCTGCAACAGCACATGCCCGAACTCCGGCAATTGGCCGAGACCGACCACGAGCGGAAGATGGGTGCCTTGAAGCGGGTGCTCGACCTCGGCGGCGCCGAGGGGGTGCTCCCCGGAGACATCGACGCATCGCTCGTCGCGACGGTCGTGATCGGACCGGTCATGTTCGCTGTCCTCACGGGCCGACTCGACGAGATCGACGCGGTCGCCGACTATGCGGTCGACCGGTTCCTCGCGTCGTACCGCGCCTGATCCGGGCGGCTGCCCGGTCGCTACGTTGTCCGGATGCGCCCCGAACACCTCGACCTGCTCCACGCCGTCGGCCGACCGAGCCTGACCCCTGACGGAGCGATGGCGGTCGTCCCCGTCACCCGCCCCGATCTCGGCGACGACGAGTACCGCGGTGGGCTGTGGGTCGTGCCGATCCGTGGCGGTGCGGCTCGACGGCTGACGAACGGCGACCGCGATCTGGCGCCGGCGGTCAGCCCCGACGGCACCACGGTCGCGTTCGTGCGGAGCTCGGCCGGCGGGGCGCCGCAGATCCACGTCGTGCGGATCGACGGCGGCGAGCCGATGTGCCTGACCGATCAGCCGATCGGTGCCGGTACCCCCACGTGGAGCCCCGACGGGCGTCGGCTGGCGTGGAGCGCTCGCGTCGCCGAACCGGGCCGCTACGGGACCGAGGACGCCGACGGCAAGGCGCCGGATCCGGGCGCCGAACCTCCCCGACTCGTGCGCGAGTTCGCGTACCGCAGCGACGGGCTCGGCTACACCCGTGACCGCCGCCAACATCTGTTCGTCCTCGACGTGCCCGACCTCGGCGGTGGCCCGGGCGACTCTGAGCCGACGTTGCCCGTCGAGGCCCGCCAGGTGACCGACGGCGACGTCGACGACACCAACCCGGTCTGGAGCCCGGACGGGACCCGGCTCGCATTCCTCTCGGCCCGTCACCCGACGCGCGAGTCCGACCTGCGCTCGTCGGTGTACCTGGTCGACGTCGACGGTGCCGACGGGTCCGACGCGGCGCTGCCCGCTCCGACCATGGTGGTCGACGGTGACCTCTCCGTGGGCGGGGCACAGTGGTTGCCCGACGGTCGACTCGTGCTGCTCGCGACCGACATGGGTCCGACCGGACGCGATTTCGTCGGCCGCCCGACCCAGCTGTTCGTCACCGAGACGGTGGTCGGCGGGAGCGGCCCGGTCGCGGTTCGGGCGCTGACCGGCGACGTCGAGTTCGACCTCGCGGGCGGCACCGACGCCCTCGTCGTCGTCGGCGACCGCGTCATCGTCCGCGACCTGCATCGCGGATCGGATCGTGTGCTGGCGGTGGCCGCCGACGGATCGGCCGCGGACCGACCGCAGATCCTGCTCGACCGATCCGTGGTCGTGTCGGGCCTGGCCGCCGGCGCCGACGACACGATCGTCGTCGCGGCCTCGGACGAGTCACGCGTCGGCGACCTGGCGCTCCTGACCGATGGCGAACTGCGGTGGCTCACCGACGTGAGCGAACGGCTCCGGGCCGACGGCGGGCTGGTGCCCGTGATCGACGTCGAGGCCCCGACGCCCCAGGGAGGAGTGGTGCACGGCTGGGCGCTGCTGCCCGACCCGACCGAGTACGGCGACGGGCCACACCCCGTCCTGCTGGTCATCCACGGTGGGCCGTTCGCCCAGTTCGTCGGGTCGTTCTTCGACGAGGCGCAGGTGTACGCGGGCGCCGGGTACGCGGTGCTGATGTGCAACCCGCGCGGCTCGGCCGGCTACGGACTCGACCACGGCAGGGCGATCCGGCATGCGATGGGCACCGTCGACGCCGATGACGTGCTGACCTTCCTCGAACACGCTCTCGGCCGCGACGAACTCCCGCTCGACGCCGATCGGGTCGGGGTGATGGGCGGCTCCTACGGCGGTTACATGACCGCACTGCTGACGACCCGGACCGACCGGTTCGCCGCCGCGATCGTGGAGCGTGGCTACCTCGACGCCGACTCGTTCGTCGGATCGTCCGACATCGGCTGGTTCTTCCCGGGGGAGTACCACGGCTCCCCGGAGGCGGCGGTCGCGCAGAGTCCGATGGGGCAGGTCGCACGGGTCACCACCCCGACGCTGGTGATCCATTCCGAGGCCGACTGGCGCACGCCGGTCGAGCAGGGTCAGCGGTGGTTCACCGCACTGAAGATGCAGGGCGTCCACACCGAGCTGTTGCTGTTCCCCGGCGAGGGGCACGAGTTGAGCCGGAGCGGCCGGCCGCGACATCGCCGGGCGCGGTTCGAGCACGTCCTGCGATGGTGGTCGGAGCATCTGCCGGTCGCCGCGGCGACCGACTGAAACGCCGGGCGGCGACGATTCCCCACCGTGGCGGCGGCGGTCGCCTCGGTAGGCTGTCCGGACTATGAGTAGCGGCCTGACCAGCGATATCACCGCGGATCGACTCCGCCAGTCGTTCATCGATTTTTTCGCTGCCAAGGACCACACCCCGGTCCCGTCGGCCAGCCTGATCCCGCACGACCCGACCGTCATGTTCACCGTGGCGGGCATGGTGCCGTTCAAGCCGTACTTCGTCGGCGACGAGGTGCCGCCGTACGCCCGTGCCGTCAGCTCGCAGAAGTGCGCCCGCGCCGGCGGCAAGCACAACGACCTCGACGACGTCGGCCGCACGAAGCGACATCTCGTGTTCTTCGAGATGATGGGCAACTTCAGCTTCGGCGACTACTTCAAGGAGCAGATCATCCCGTGGAGCTGGGAGCTGGCCACCGCCGGCCGCGAGAGCGGCGGCTGGGGTATGGACGGCGATCGGCTCTGGATCACGGTGCACGAGAGCGACGACGAGGCCGAAGCGATCTGGCACGAGCAGGTCGGCGTCCCGATGAGCCGCATCCAGCGGCTCGGCGACAAGGACAACTTCTGGCAGATGGGCGACACCGGCCCCTGTGGGCCGTGCTCCGAGATCCACATCGATCGCGGCCCCGAGTTCGGTCCCGACGGCGGTCCGCTCGGCGATCCGGCCGGCGACCGGTTCATGGAGTTCTGGAACCTGGTGTTCATGCAGTACAACCAGGCCCCCGACGGCAGTCGCACGCCGCTGCCCAGGCCGTCGGTCGACACCGGTGCCGGCCTCGAGCGCATCCTCGCGTTGCTGCAGGGCGTCGACTCGGTCTGGGAGACCGACCTGATGGCGCCGCTCGTCGAGACCGCCGAGTCCGTCACCGGCAAGCACTGCATCAGCGGCGACTACGACGACCGCGACAGCTTTGCGATGCGGGTGCTCGCGGAGCACGCCCGGTCGTCGACGATGCTCGTCAGCGACGGTGTCTTCCCGTCCAACGAGGGTCGCGGCTACGTGTTGCGGCGCATCATCCGGCGAGCGGTGCGCTACGCGTTCCTGCTCGGCACCGAACAGCTCGTCATGCCGCGGCTCGTCGAAACGGCGATCTACGTCATGGGCAACGCCTACCCCGACGTCGTGAAGAACCGCGACTTCCTGCTCGGTGTGCTGACACGTGAGGAGGAGCGCTTCCGCCACACGCTCAAGACCGGACTGTCGATCCTCGACGACGAACTCGAGTCGGGCGAGAGCCTCACCGGCTCGACCGCGTTCCTGCTGCACGACACCTACGGCTTCCCGCTCGAACTGACACAGGAGATCGCCGGCGAACGCGAGATCGAGGTCGATCTCGCCGGGTTCCAGGCCGAGATGACCGAGCAGCGCGAGCGGGCCAAGTCGGCCCGCAAAGACGCGTCGGCCGACGACGGGCGGCTCGAGGGCTACCGCGAGGTCGTCGAGCAGTTCGGCACCACCGAGTTCGTCGGGCACGCCGACGACGAGTCGCAGAGCCGCGTGCTCGCGGTGCTGCCGGCCGGGCACGACGACGACGGCAACGAGTTGGTCGAGATCTTCCTCGACCGCACGCCGTTCTACGCCGAGTCGGGTGGCCAGGTCGGCGACACCGGCACGATCACGACCGACACCGGTTCGGCACGGGTGAGCGACACCACGTTCGCCCTGCCCAATCTCCGCCGCCACACGGCGGTGGTCACCGCGGGCACGATCATCGGTGGTCAGGAGGCCACGGCAGCGATCGACGCCGATCGCCGCAACGCGATCCGCCGGAACCACACCGGTACCCATCTGCTCCACTGGGCGCTGCGCCGCGTGTTGGGCGACCACGTCAAGCAGGCCGGCTCGCACGTCGACGACGAACGCCTCCGCTTCGACTTCTCGCACTACGACGCGGTGACCGCCGACGAGATCGAGGAGATCGAGCGTCTGGTCAACGAGGAGACGCTGCGCAACGAGCGGGCCCGCATCTTCGAGACCACCAAGGAAGAGGCCGAGGCGATGGGCGCCATCGCCTTCTTCGGCGACAAGTACGGCGACATCGTGCGCGTCCTCGAGGCCGGTCCGTCGATCGAGCTCTGCGGCGGCACCCACGTCAGGGCCACCGGCGACATCGGCACCGTCAAGGTCACGAGCGAGTCGTCGATCGGCTCCAACCTGCGTCGCATCGAGGCGATCACGGGGGCTGCGTCGGTGGCGATGCTCCAGCGCGACGAGCGTCAGCTCTCCCGGATCGGCGACCTGGTCGGCACGACCGGCGACGTCGTCGAGGGCGTGCAGCGCAAGCTCGACGAGGTCAAGGCGCTGCACGCCGAACTCAAGCAGATGCGGGCGCAGTTGGCGACCGGTCGGGCGAGCGAGATCGCCGGCGACGCCACCGACGGCGTGGTCGTCGCCCGGATCGACGGTGTCGACCCCGGTGATCTGCGCGACCTGGCGATCGCCGTGCGTCAGCAGGCGGGGATCCGCCGTGTCGTGCTGATGGGAGAGACCGCGAGCGGCGGAGTCAGCCTCGTCGCCGCCGTACAGCCCGACGAAGGGATCCCGGCCGCCGACCTGATCAAGACCGCCGCTCGGGCGGTCGGCGGTGGCGGTGGCGGCAAGGGCGACATCGCGACCGCGGGTGGCAAAGATCCGTCCGGCCTCGACGAGGCGATGCGGATCGCGCAGGAGGCCGCACGCGGCTGATGAGCACATCGTCGCCCGGTGCGAGCGAGGGAGCGTCATCGAGCGAGCTGGCTGCGGCCTCCGTGGCCGGGGAACGGCGTGATCGTATTCGGGCGTTGGGCATCGACCCGGGCTCGAAGCGGATCGGTGTCGCCGTCAGCGATCTGTCCGGCTCGATCGCTTCGCCGTTGGTCGTCATCCAGCGCAGCAAGTCGAAGCAGCACGACCTCGGCGAGATCGCCAGGCTCGCTCGCGACGAAGAGGCCGACGTGATCGTCTACGGCCTGCCGCTCAACATGGACGGCTCGATGAGCAAGGCGGCCAAGACTGCCACCTACGAGGCGAAACAGCTGGCTACGTTGGTCGACGTGCCGGTCGAGATGCATGACGAGCGCCTGACCACCGTGTCGGCCGATCGGAGCATGCTCGACGCGGGGATGAACGCCCAGCAGCGCCGTCAGGTCGTCGACAAGGTCGCCGCGGCGATCATGCTGCAGTCGTGGCTCGACGCCCGCGCGATCCGTCTCGCTCGCGAGGATCGGCCACAGCCATGAGCCGTCCGACCCTCCGCCACCGAACGGAGCGAACCGGGTTCGCTCCGTTCGCCCGAGCCCGTGGGTGTCGGTGGTGGCCGTGAGCCTGATCGAGGAGGAGGAGCCGAACCTCGACCGCCGTCGGTCCGACTGGGCGCTCGACGAGTGGGACGAGGTCGCCGAGGTTCCGCTGGTCGAACCACTGCGGCAGCAGACCCGCATCGTCAAGTGGGTCGTGTGGATCGCATTCGCGCTCGTCGTGATGTTGATCATCGTGGCCGGCTACGTCGGCTGGTGGTATCTGGGCCAGACCCGTCCCGACACCGAACCGGGCGATGCGGTGGCGTTCACGGTGCTCGAGACCGACACCCTCGACTCGCTGACCACTCGACTCGTCGACGAAGGGTTCGTCGTCGACGAATCCGTGTTCAAGTGGTACGTCGAACAGAAGGGCGGCCTCGAACTGACGCCCGGCTTCTACCAGTTGCCGTCCGGGGCGCACATGGGCGACGTGCTCGCCCGGTTGCGCACGCCGCCTGGTCAGACCTACTTCCGGGTGACGTTCCCCGAGGGGTTCACGCTCGAACAGATGGCCGAACGGCTCGACGAGGCGTCGCCACGGCTCGACGCCGAGGCGTTCCTCGCCACCGCCGAGGGCGGCGGGCTGCCCGTGCCGTTCGACCGGCCGCCGGGCGTCACCACCCTCGAAGGGTTGCTGTTCCCCGACACGTACCAGGTGTCGAACGCGGACAACGAGGCCCAGGTCGTCGACCGCATGATCAAGATCATGGAGCGGGTCGCCGCTCAGGAGGATCTCGAGGCTCGGGCGGCCGAACTCGGCCGTACCCCGTACGAGATCCTGATCATCGCGTCGATGATCGAGAAGGAAGCGAAGCTCGACGAGGATCGCGCCAAGATCGCCAGGGTCATCTACAACCGTCTGTTCATCGACATGAACCTCGAGATCGACGCCGCGGTGCGGTACGGCGCCCCCGACGGTGTCACCGAGTTCTCCGAGATGCGCCAGATCCCCGGCCCGTACAACACGTACCTCAACGGCGGGCTGCCGCCCACGCCGATCGCCAATCCCGGCCGGGCGTCGATCCGGGCTGCGCTCAACCCCGCGCCCAATCCGCCGCCCGGCGATCCGGTGTGCCAGGTGCTCGACGACCCGACGCAGGGCTGCATCTACCTGTTCTACGTGCTGATCAACGAGGAGGGCGGCCACGCGTTCGCCGTCACCGGCGAACAGCACCAGGCCAACGTGAACCGCGCCGCCGACCTCGGGCTGCTCGACTGATGACACGCCTCGCCGCCGTGATCGGCTCGCCGGTCCGGCACTCGTTGTCACCGGCGATGCACAATGCCGTGTTCGAAGCGACCGGTCTCGACTGGCGGTTCACCCGGTTCGACATCGTCGAGGGCGGGGTTCCGGCGGCGCTCGCGGCGATGCCGGTCCTCGACATCGGCGGGTACGCGGTCACGATGCCCCACAAGGAGGCGGTCGCCGCTGCGGTCGACGAGATCGACCCCGCTGCACAGGCGCTGAACTCGGTCAACACCGTGGTGCTGCGCCCCGACGGATCGACCTATGGCGCGAGCACCGACGGAATCGGGTTGGTCGCCTGGGTCGGGGCCTCGGGGGTCGAGGTACAGGACCAGTCGATCGTGGTGCTCGGTGCCGGCGGCGCTGCCCGCCCGATCATCGATGCGTTCGGCCGCGCCGGTGCGGCCGAGATCATCGTCGTCAACCGGACGCGGCGCTCCGCCGAACAAGCCGCAGAACTCTCGCCGGTGGCCCGGGTCGGCGGCGTCGACTCGATTCCCCACGCCGGGCTCGTCGTCAACGCGACCTCCGTGGGGATGGGGACCGACGACTGCCCGATCGATCCGGCGCTGTTGCACGACGGCCACGCCGTCGCCGACATCGTCTACCACCCGCTCGACACAGCGCTGCTGCGGGCTGCCAGAAGCGTCGGCGCACGGGCGATCGACGGACTCGGCATGCTCGTGTACCAGGCGGTCGAGCAGGAGGAACTGTGGACCGGGTTCCGTCCCGACCCGACGCTCATGCGCTCCGCCGCCGAGCGGGCGTTGTCGAACTCCCGTTGAGCACGGGTCGGTGGTCAACCGCCGTTCGATCGGACGGGGCACCGGGATAGCCTCGCTCGAATGCTTCGTTTCCTGACCGCCGGTGAGTCCCATGGACAGGCGCTCGTCGCCGTGGTGGAGGGTTTGCCGGCCGGTTTGGAGATCACCGTCGAGGAGATCCAGTCCGAGATGGCCCGCCGCCGGCTCGGCTACGGCCGCGGCCCCCGTCAGAAGTTCGAGCAGGACGAACTCACGCTGATCGGCGGCGTTCGCCATGGTCGCACGCTCGGTTCGCCGGTCGTGATCGAGATCAAGAACTCCGAATGGTTCCGCAGCGACAAGTGGCACGAGGAGATGTCGCCGGCACCGGGCGAGACCAAGGATCCCCTCACGCAGGTGCGTCCCGGCCACGCCGACCTGGCGGGGATGCAGAAGTACGGCTTCACCGATGCCCGTGACGTGCTGGAACGCGCGTCGGCCCGCGAGACCGCCGCTCGCGTGGCCGCCGGTTCGCTCGCCAAGAAGCTGCTGTCGCACCTCGGCGTCGAGATCATCTCGCACGTGATCCAGATGGGCGATGCCCGCGTCGCAGCCGATGCTGCCCGTCCGACGCCGGCCGACCTGGCCGCCGTCGACGCCTCCGAAGTTCGCTGCTTCGACGCCGACGGCACCGAGCGCATGGTGGCAGCGATCAAAGCGGCGGCCAAGCAGGGCGACTCGCTCGGCGGCATCGTCGAGGTGCTCGGGTTCGGTGTCCCGGTCGGGCTCGGCTCGCACGTGCACTGGGACCGCAAGCTCGACGCGATGCTCGCGCAGGCCCTGATGTCGATCCAGGCGGTCAAGGGTGTCGAGATCGGCGACGGGTTCGAGGTCGCCGGACGTCTCGGTAGCGAGGCCCACGACGCGATCCGCTGGGATTCCGAGCACGAGCGGTACGCCCGCCTGAGCACGCTGGCCGGCGGGCTCGAGGGTGGCATGACCAACGGTGAACTGGTCGTGGCCCGGGCGGCGATGAAGCCGCTGGCCACGCTCAACCGGCCGACGCTCGAAACCGTCGACACCGAGACCAAGGAATCGGGTGTGTCGTTCAAGGAGCGCACCGACGTCACCGCGGTCCCGGCGATGGGTGTGGTCGCCGAGACGATGGTCGCGCTGATGCTCGCCCAAGAGGCGCAACGCAAGTTCGGCGGCGATTCGGTCGACGAGTTCGTCCGCAACGCCGACGCATTCCGACGTTCTCTCTGACCCGAACTGGCAGACTCGGGAGATGAGTGGACTCCGCCGGATCACGGTGCCGTTGGCCGAACGTTCGTACGACGTGTTGGTGGGGCACGGAGCCGCCGAGTTCCTCGGCACGCTGATCCCGGCCTCGGCCAAGCGGGCGGCGGTCGTCACCCAGCCGGGACTGCCGCTCGAGATCGAGGCCAGCATCGCCCACGAGCGGTTCGAGATCGGTCGTGGCGAGCAGCACAAGTCGCTCGAGACCGTCGGCGAGCTCTGCCGAGGGTTCGCACGCATGGGCCTGACCCGCAACGACGTCGTGATCGGCGTGGGCGGCGGGATGGTCACCGATGTGGCCGGCTTCGCCGCTGCGAGCTATCACCGCGGTGTTCCCGTGGTGCACGTCGCCACCACGCTGCTCGGCATGGTCGACGCGGCGATCGGTGGCAAGACCGGGGTCAACCTGCCGGAGGGCAAGAACCTGGTCGGAGCGTTCTGGCAGCCATCGGGTGTCGTGTGCGACCTCGATGCCCTCGAGACGCTGCCGGCACGCGAACTGCGGTGTGGCTACGGCGAGATGGCCAAGTACCACTTCCTGACCGGGGACGATCTGCTGAAGATGGAACTCGCCGACCGGGTGGCACGATGCGTCGAGATCAAGTCCGACGTCGTGGCGTCCGACGAGCGCGAAGGCGGCCGCCGTGCCCTGCTCAATTACGGCCACACCCTCGCCCACGCGCTGGAGATCGCGACCGAGCACCGGCTGGCCCACGGCGAGGCGGTGGCGATCGGGTTGATCTTCGCGGCCCATCTCTCCGAGGTCATGGGGCGGATCCCACTGGAGCGGATCGACGAACACTTCGCGGTCGTGGGGAGGGAGTACGGCCTCGGTACCGACATCCCGGCGGGTCTCGACCCGCGCCAACTGCTCGAACTGATGCGGCGCGACAAGAAGGCCGTCGCCGGGCTGACGTTCGTGCTCGACGGTCCCGACGGGGTCGAGGTCGTGTCGGACGTCCCCGACGAGCCGGTGCTCGACGCGCTCGACCGCATGGTCTGAGACCTCGTGGGTGCCACCCGACTCGTCACCGAACGCCTCGTGCTGCGCGGCTGGCGCGAGTCGGACCGGGCGGCCTTCCACGCGATGAACTCGGATCCGCAGGTGATGGCGACGATCGGTCCGGTCATGACGAGAGCGCAGTCCGATGCGTTCATGAACCGTGTCACCCACCACTTCGACGAACACGGCTTCGGCCTGTGGTGCGTCGAGTTCGACGGTGTGGCCGTCGGCTTCACCGGGTTCATGGTGCCCTGGTTCCGCGAGGGCGTCGAGATCGGGTGGCGGATCCGCAGCGGATACTGGGGTCGTGGCCTCGCTCCGGAGGCAGCGGCGGAGTGCCTGCGACACGGTTTCGACGATCTCGGATTCGACGAGATCATCTCGTTCACGGCGGTCGGCAACACCAGATCCCGTCGGGTGATGGACAAGATCGGCATGGAGCGAGACCCGACGGGCGACTTCGACCATCCCGGCGTTCCCGAGGACAGCCCGCTGCGCCGGCACGTGCTGTACCTGCTCCGGCGGCCCGGCCGAGCCACGGCTGCCGACGCGGTCCGAACCGATCGTTGAGAACAGCCACGTTTGACATCCGGGTGGTCGGGTAAACACCGCCGGACCACATGGACACCGAACACGGTGCGACCACACACCGAAAAGGCGGCAGATGAACGCGGGTGAAGCGAGTGCAATTCGATCGACGGCGACGACGTCACCGGGTTCGGTGCAACGGATCGAATCGCTGTGGCGTGCCGCGGTCGGCTCCGCCCGCACCCAGGTGGGCCGCGACTCGGGTGGCGTGTCGTCGAACGACCCGGGGCGTCACGGTGAGCGTGAGGCTCCGACCCGACCGATCGGCGATCGGTCGCCACGTGGGCGGGCCCGTCGACGGAGGCTGTTGCTGGCGCTCGCCGACGCCACCGCGCTGGTGGTGTCGCTGTGCGTTGCTCTGACGTGGCTCGGGTCGCCACGACCGGCCACGCCGCATGGCGTGGCGTTCGAGGTCGCGGCGCTGGTGGCGGCCTGGATGTTCGCGCTCGTGACCAATCGCCTGTACCTGGCTCGCTGTGTGGAGCGGGCGCTCGAGGAGACGCGCCGGATCCTGGTGTCGGGCGGCGTGGCGATGTCGGCGTATCTGATCGCCTGCTACCTCGTCGGGGCCGAGCCGGCGAGCCGCGCCTGGGTGATCGGTGCGTACGCGGTCGGGTCGATGGGTCTCGTCGTGGAGCGAGCGATCGCCCGATTCGTCTTCCAACGTCTTCGGCGGCGGGGGAAGTCGGTGCGACGCATCGCGATCGTCGGCAGCGACGCACATGCGATCGCGCTGTACCGATCAGCGGTCGACGACCCCGACGCCTACGACGTCGTCGGGGTGATCGGCGACGGTGGGTCGTCGGGAAGCGTGCAGGTGCTGGGTGGGTA
Organism: Ilumatobacteraceae bacterium; assembly: GCA_033344875.1. Lineage (NCBI taxonomy): Bacteria > Bacillati > Actinomycetota > Acidimicrobiia > Acidimicrobiales > Ilumatobacteraceae > Ilumatobacteraceae bacterium. The sequence goes on from JAWPMO010000001.1 coordinate 594,166, forward strand.
CGACCGGGCGGTCGAGTTGCTCCGTGAGCACGGTTGCACGGGCGCGATCGTGTCGCTGGCATCGCTCACCAGAAGCCAGGTCAACTCGGTCGTGCGCTCGTTGACCGATGCGAAGATGCATGTCGCACTGGCGACGAACATGAGCGACATCGACGTGCACCGGCTGCGGGCGCAACAGATGGACGGCGAGGTCATGATGTACGTCGAACCGACGGTGCGCACGGGTTGGCGGATGGTGGCCAAGCGCACGTTCGACCTGGTGTTGTCGTCGGTCGCCCTGCTGCTGTGCCTGCCGGTGCTCGCGGTGGTGGCCGTGGTGATCAAGTTGGACTCGGCCGGGCCGGTGCTGTTCCGTCAGGAGCGGGTGGGTCGCAACGGCGTGCCGTTCGACATGATCAAGTTGCGCACGATGTGCGTCGGCGCCGAGGCGAAGCTCGACGAGTTGAGCGAGTCGAACGAAGCGAACGGTCCGATGTTCAAGATCAAGGCGGACCCACGCATCACCCGTTCGGGGCGCTGGTTGCGACGACTGTCCATCGACGAGCTCCCTCAGTTCTGGAATGTGCTCCGTGGCGACATGAGCCTGGTGGGACCTCGGCCCGCGCTCGCTCACGAGGTCGAGGCATGGGACCCGGAGCTCCGCAAACGCCTGGAGGTGCCGCCGGGCCTGTCGGGTCTGTGGCAGGTGTCCGGTCGTTCGGACACGACGTTCGAGCAATACCGTCGACTCGACCTGTACTACGTCGACAACTGGTCGTTGGCGCACGACCTGCGCGTGATCGTCAAGACCGCCTGGGTCGTGCTGGCCATGAAGGGCGCGAGCTGACGAGGCCGAACCATCGCTGCTTCCGACCGAGCGCCGACTACCGTGACTGCTCGTGAGCAAACTGGTGATGCTGTTGCACGGCCCGAACCTGAACCTGCTGGGGGAGCGCGAGCCGGAGATCTACGGCACCGACACGCTCGACGACTACGTCGACTTCACCGGAGCGGCCGCTGCAGCCCACGACATGACGGTCGAGGCGTACCAGTCCAACCACGAGGGTGACCTGATCGAGCACATCCACCACGCTCGTGGACGTTGCGATGCGATCATCATCAACCCCGGTGCGTTCACCCACTACGCCTGGGCGATCCACGACGCGCTCGCGGCGTTCGAGGGGCCGGTCGTCGAGGTACACATCTCCAATCCGAACGCCCGCGAACCGTGGCGCCACACGAGCGTCATCGCGCCGGTGTCGACCGGATCGATCATGGGGTTCGGCAAGCAGGGCTACGACCTCGCAGTCCGTGCGGTCGCCGCCAAGTTGGCCTGAACCTCCGTGGACACCACGACGCTGCCACCGATCGGTTTCCGGGGGCGGGCCGACGCGATCCGCGACCGGCTGACCGATCATGCGGCCGAGGCGATGGCGATCACGAACCTCACCAACGTTCGCTGGCTGACCGGGTTCACGGGGTCGAACGCCTCCGTGGCACTGCTGCCCGACCGGCTCGTGCTGGTCACCGACGGCCGGTACCGCGAGCGAGCCGCCGACGAGTTGGCTTCGGCCGGCGTCGACGGCGATGTCGTCGTCGGGTTCACGCAGGCCGAGCAGCACGATGCGTTCACGAGGTCGTTCGAGGGTGTCCGGGCGGTGGGCGCCGAAGCGGGGTCCCTGACCCACGCCCGCTGGACCGCACTGGCGGCCGACCTTCCGCTCGTGGCCGCCGATGGCTTGGTCGAAGACGGTCGCCGCTCGAAGGACGAGGGTGAGGTCGCCCGGATCGCGGCGGCGTGCGGCTTCGCCGACGCCGCGCTGGCCGAGGTCGCACCGCTGCTCGGCGACGGGTTGACCGAGGCCGACGTGCGGATGGAACTCGAGTACCGCATGCGGCGGCACGGCGCCGACGGCCCCAGCTACGACACGATCGTCGCGTCGGGCCCGAACCATGCCGCCCGCCCGCACCACGAGGCCGGTTCCCGCCTGATCGTCGACGGTGACACGGTGGTGATCGACGTCGGGGCGCTCGTCGACGGCTACCACTCCGACATGACGCGCAGCTACGTGATCGGTGAGCCGACCCGGCAGCAGAGCGAGATCTACGCCTTGTTGCTCGAGGTCCAGCAGGAGGGGATCGGTGCCGTGCGGTCCGGCATCCCCGCACGCGACGTCGACGCGACCTGCCGTGACCTGATCGCCGAGGCGGGATATGCCGACTGGTTCATCCACTCCGTCGGTCATGGCGTCGGGCTGGTGATCCACGAAGACCCGTTCGAGTCGCCCACGTCCACGTCCGAACTTCGGGTCGGCGATGTCGTGACGGTCGAACCTGGCCTCTATCGTGTCGGATTCGGCGGTTTCCGCATCGAAGACCTCGTCGAGGTCACGGAATCCGGTTGCCGAACACTCACTGCATCGCCGAAGGACTCGCCATGCCCACCATCACCACCAACGACCTGAAGACCGGCATCACGCTCGAACTCGACAACGGTCTGTTCCAGGTCGTCGACTTCCAGCACGTCAAGCCGGGCAAGGGCAGCGCCTTCGTGCGCACCAAGCTCCGCAACGTCAAGACCGGCAACGTCTTCGACCGCACCTTCAACGCCGGCATCAAGGTCGAGCAGGCGATCATCAATCGCGAGGACATGCAGTTCCTCTACCGCGACGCCGAGGACTACGTGTTCATGAACACGAGTACGTACGAGCAGATGCACGTGCCGCCGGTCGCGCTGGGTGACGCCGCCGACTACCTGATCGAGAACATGACCGCCCAGGTCGCGTTCTTCAACGACGAGATCATCGGCGTCGAGATCCCGGCCTCGGTCGAACTCACGATCACCGAGACCGAGCCCGGCGTGCAGGGCGATCGCAAGACCGGCGCCACGAAGCCGGCGACCCTCGAGACCGGCAAGGTCGTCAACGTGCCGCTGTTCGTCGAGCAGGGCGAGAAGATCCGCGTCGACACCCGCTCCGGCGATTACATGACGCGGGTCTGACGTGCTCCGCCCCGACGAGCGCTCCGACGCTCGAGAACGAGCCCTCTACCTGCTGTACGAAGCGCACTCGAAGGGCATCGAACCGTCAGCGACGATCGAGCTCCAGGTCATCGCCCCCGACGAGCTCACGCAAGAACTCGTGTTGGGGGTCGGCCGGACGATGGCCCAGCTCGACGCGCACATCGAGCAACGTGCCAAGGGCTGGACACTCGCCCGGATGCCGGTGCTCGACCTCAACGTGATGCGGCTCGGCGTGTTCGAACTGCTCGAACGGACCGACGTGCCCACCGCCGTGGTGCTCAACGAGGCCGTCGAGCTCGCCAAGCGCTTCTCGACCGACGACTCCGGTCGGTTCGTCAACGGCGTGCTGGCGGCCGTCGCCAACGACGTCCGCAACAGCGCCTGACGAAACGGTGCACGCTCCCGTCGATCTGATCGCCGGCGGCCAGCGTGGCCGGTGACGGACGGACGACCTCGGCTAGCGTTCGTCGGATGAGCGATCCGTCGCCCGCGGTGGTCGAACGCGGCGACACGCCGACGGCAGAGGGTTCTATCGACGGCGACACCGGCGACACCGGCGACACCGGCGACATCGTCGAGATCGACGACGACACGTCTGTGGACGATGTCGACGAACCGCATGTCGGGCAGTGGTCGCCGGCCCGGCTGACGAGCGTCGAACCGGCGACGTGGGTCGTGGTCCTGCTGGTTGCGGCCTACACCGCCTACTTCACGAACCGCACGCTCGACATCCATCACGGGCTCGGAACGGCGTCGTACGACTCGGCGCTGTACGACCAGGGAGTGTGGTTGCTCTCCCGCTTCGAGACGCCGTTCGTCACCCTGATGGGACGCAACCTGTTCGGGGACCACACGTCGTTCATCCTGCTGCTGCTGGTCCCGGTCTACTGGGTGATGCCGGCCGCCGGCGTGCTGTTCTTCAGTCAGTCGCTCGCGATCGGCGCCGGTGCGATCCCGGTCTACCTGGTCGCGAGGTCGCGGTTGTCGTCGAGTTGGCTCGGTGTGCTGTTCGCCGCCGTGTACCTGCTGCATCCCGCCGTGTCGTGGACCAACATGGAGAACTTTCATCCCGACTCGTATCTCGGGGTCCTCGTCGGCTTCGCCATCTACGGCGCGGTCGAGCGACGGTGGCGCGTGTACACGGTCTCCGTCGCACTCGCGCTCCTGGTCAAGGAGGACGTGTCGCTCGTCATCGTGCCGCTCGGCATCTGGGTGGGTTGGAAGCGCAACCCTCGTTACGGGCTGGTCACCGTGCTGGCATCGGCGGCGTTCATGGCCGTGGCCATGCTGGTGGTGATGCGATCGCTGATCGGCGTCCCGACCCGGAATGGCTGGCGGATCCCGTTCGGAGGCCCTGCGGGATTCATCGAGACCGCGGTGCGGAACCCGACCCAGATCGCCGATCACTTCCGATCGGAGGGGCGTCCCTGGTACGTGTGGCAGATGTTGAGCCCGACGGCGTTCATGTTCGCCCGCCGTCCGAGCGTTGCGGCGATCAGCGCGCTCGTGCTCTTCACGAACGTGCTCAGCACGTTCTGGTACCAGTTCCACATCCAGTACCACTACAGCCTGGTCGTGGTGCCCGGGTTGGTGATCGGCACGGCGTACGCGATCGGCTCGCTCGACGGTACCGGCTGGTGGACCAGGGGCCGGTCGCTCACCGCCGTGGCGGTGTGCTCGCTCGCAGCGGCGTACGCGTGGGCGCCGCTCCCGTACGCTCACCACGAGGTCGGTTACTGGGCGCCGAGCCACCCGAGCGCGGTCGCCGCCCGGGAGATCATGGCGGAGGTACCCGACGATGCGTCGGTGGCGGCGCACTACGCGCTCACGCCGCACCTGGCCCACCGCCGCGAGATCTATGAGTTCCCGAATCCGTTCCGTGTGCGGCTCTACGGCACCGACATCGCGATGGAGAACACCCGACTCGAACGTCGGTCCGAGGCGGTCGAGTACCTCGTCCTGCAGGTGGGCAAGTCGCCCGAGGTGCTGCTCGACTTCGAGCGGATCCGCACGGCGTTCACGCGTGTGTCGGCGAACGAGTACTGGGAGCTCTGGCGGCGCGACCCGACGATCGCCCTGCCGCCGCTCGACCTCGGCGGCGATGTCCCGTGACCGGGTCGTCGGGTACGGTCACCGCGTGTCCACGTCGCAGCTGATCGTCGTCCGCCACGGTGAGACCGAGTGGTCTCACACCGGTCGGCACACGGGGCGCACCGACATCCCGCTGACCGAGCGCGGCGAGGAGGAGGCCCGGGACGCCTCACGAACGGTCGCTGGATGGAGCGTCGACCGGGCGTACACGAGTCCACTGGTGCGGGCCCGTCACACGGCGCAGCTGGTGGAGCCCGCCTGCGAGCTGGTCGTCGACGACGATCTGGTCGAATGGGACTACGGGGTGTACGAGGGCGAGGCGACGCCGCAGACGCGTGAGCGCATTCCCGGCTGGTCGGTCTGGACACACGAGATCGTCGACGGCGAGTCGGTCGACGAGGTGGGGGAGCGCGCCGACCGGTTCATCGCGCGCTTCGACCGCGAGGTCGGCGGCGGCGGTACGGGCGTGGTGTTCGCGCACGGCCATCTGCTCGCGATCCTGATCGCCCGCTGGTGCGGCCTGCCGGCGGTCGAAGGGCGGCGGTTCGCGCTCGCGACGGCGACCGTCAGTCTCCTCGGTTGGCACCGCGAGGATCGGGTGATCCGAGCGATCAACCACCGGGTGGGCGACCGCCTCGACCCGCCGGCGCGAGCGTGACGGTACGAGGCAGCGAGGTTCAGCGCGGTCCGCGGACGAGTCGACCGGGCAGTTCGCCGGTGAACGCGTCGTCGGTGACGGTCTCGACGCCGGCGCAGAACGTGTGGCGGTAACCGCTCGCTTTCTGGACGAGGCGCGGGGCGCCGCCGGGCAGGTCCCAGGCCATGCGCGGCTTGCCGAACGTGAGCGCGTCGTAGTCGATCACGTTGACGTCGGCGCGCATCCCGGGTGACAACAGACCGCGATCGCCGAGACCGTAGAGCTCGGCGGTCTGGCGGGTCTGACGGTGGATGACGTACTCGAGCGGCATCTTCGGTCCGCGCGACCGGTCACGGGTCCAGTGGGTGAGCATGAACGTGGGGGTGCCGCCGTCGCAGATCACACGCACGTGGGCGCCGGCGTCGGCCAGGCCCATCCGGGTCGACGGGTTCATGTGTGCGTCGTACACGAAGCTGAGGTCGCCGTAGCTGTAGTTGAAGAACGGCGAGTACAACATGCCGTGGCCGTCGGCGGTGAGCAGTTGGTCGATCATCAGGGCCATCGGGCCGGCGCCGGTCCGGGCAGCGACGGCACCGACCGCCTCGTCGGGCGAGGGCTCGTAGTCGATGTCGCCGTCGGCGACCGCCCAGATCTTGTGCGTCACGTTGAGGACGGCTCGCTCGAAGAACCCGCCGTCGTCGGGGACCTCGTCGATGATGCGGTCGCGGATCGGTCCGGCCTGCAGCGCCCGGCGGCGTTCGTCGAGGGGCAGCTCGGCGATCTCCTGGTACGCCGGGTGGAACATCAGCGGGTGATAGCTGCCCTCGAGGCACATCAGGAGTCCGACGGTGCGGCCGTGGACCTGGGCGACGATCGGCACGCCGTTGGCGCGGTCCTCGTCGAGCTTGGCGATCACCTGCTTCCACAGGTCGGGCTGCTGGTCGGTCTGCGAGAAGTTGACGCTGACGGTGCGGCCGCTTCGGGTCGCGAGCTCGCGCATCCAGGTCCACTCCTGGTCGGGGAGGATCACGTGCTCGGGAGCGAACTGGAACACCCCGTGACCGACGTCGGCCATCGCGTCGGCGATGCCGTACAACTCGGTCGCGTCGACCATGGTGCCGGGCACGAGCTCGCCCGACTTCGACTTGTGGAGCGGTGTTCGACTGGTGGAGAAGCCGAGCGCGCCCGCTCGCAGGCCCTCGCCGACCAGGTCGGCCATGGCGCCGATGTCGTCGGAGTTCGCCTCCTCGTTGGCGGCGCCGCGTTCACCCATCACGTAGCCCCGCACCGCGCCGTGCGGCACCTGGGTGCCGATGTCGAGCACGTACCGGCGACGATCGAGGGCGTCGAGGTACTCGGGGAAGGTCTCCCACTCCCACTGGATGCCCTCGGTCAGCGCCGCGCCGGGGATGTCCTCGACACCCTCCATCATCTCGATCAGCCACTCGTGCTTGTCGGGGGCCGCCGGGGCGAAGCCGACGCCGCAGTTGCCCACGACGGCCGTCGTGACACCGTGCCACGAGCTGGGCGTCAGGTACGGGTCCCAGGTCGCTTGGGCGTCGTAGTGGGTGTGGACGTCGACGAAGCCGGGCGTGACGAGCAGCCCGGTCGCGTCGATCTCGCGGGTGCCGGGCCCGACGTCGGTGCCGACCGCGGCGATGACACCGCCGTCGATCGCGACGTCGGCGACGCGGGCGGGCGCCCCGCTGCCGTCGACCACGTTGCCCCCACGGATCACCAGATCATGCATGGCGGTCACGGTATCGCTTGCGGAGGTTCGACGTGGGTGGCGGCGGAACGCCCACCCGCGTGCACGTTCAGGTCACGACGAGCTCGGCGAACATGCCGTGTGCGAGATGGGGCGCACCTCCGTCGACGTCCGGAGGGCCGTCGCTCGTCGCTGCTGCGGCCAGGTACTCGTCGGGATCGGCCCCCGTCGGGATGAAGCAGGCGATCAGGTAGCGCCCGGGCTCGGTGAGGGTGCCGTCGCCGACCGCGACGATCTGTTCGTCGCTCCCTGGCGCTGCGAGCACCACGAGCGCCGGCTCGCTCGCCATGAGCGCCGCCGCGTCGGCGAGCACGTCGTCGACCGAACGGTCGTCATCGTCCGCGAGTCGGAACGCGACGAGTTCGTGGAGCTCGCTCGACGACGTGTTGGAGACGGCGATCTCGGTACCGGCGGGGACGGAACTCGGCAGGTCGTCGAAGCTGAAGTCGCTCATCTCGACCTCGATCGTGCCGGGTTCGGCGGCACCGTCGTCGCCGCACCCGACGAGTGCGAGTGAGGCAAGGGCGAAGACGGCGGCGACGGGTCGGTGTGGTCTGGTCATGATGTTTCCTCGGATGTCGGGGGCGGGTGTGGGGACGCGGCTCATGCGAGCGGCCCCGGGGGCGGCCCGAGCACTTCGATGCCGTGGGCGGCGCACACGGTCGAGACGTGCGCGGGATCGATGCCCTCGGCCTCGATCGTCGTCGGGTCGTCGATCGGACGTCCGAGCGTGCTGACGAACGTGTCGAACGACGGCTGCGTGTCGCGTCCGGAGCTGATGGTGGTGAACCGGGCCGAATCCGACTCGACCTGGAAGGTGTGGGGGATGCCGACCGGCAGTACGGCGACGTCGCCGGCACTCACCAGCGACTCGACGTCTCCGGAGCGCAGCCGGATGTCGCCGTCGGACACGATCATGATCTCGTCCTCCTCGGCGTGTGCGTGCAGCGGGGGACCGAATCCGCGTGGCGCGGTGAACTCGACCACGTTCGTCCCCGACGACAGGTCGCTGCTGCGGACCTTGACCGTGGCGAGGTGGTCGAGGAAGTGGTGGTGTTCGCCGGTGCCCGCCGGCACGGCTCGGACGACTGGTTCGGTGCTGGTGGAGTTGCTCATGCCCACACCGTCGTCCGGCGCTCTTTCGAAACTCTTCAGGCGGCGACGACCGACTCAGTTCGGCAACAGGATGGCGTCGAAGTCGTCGGCCTCGACCCCGAGCTCGGTCATCCGAGCCTGGTACGTGACATACGCCTCGCGGGCGGCTCCGTGGCTGCCGCCCGTGTGGAGGCCGGCGATGACGGCGCAGTGGGCAGGGTCGTCGTAGGGATCGAGCGTGAGGATGCGGCTGCCGACGGCGGCTGCCTCGAGGGGCTCGCCGCGCTCGAGCGCCTGGTCGATCAGTTGCCGAGCCGCGATCAGGAATCGGTTGCGGGCGGCGGCGCGAGGCGGGGCCGCCCAATCCTCGTACTCGTCGTCGGGGAGCAGGTCGCCCGGGTACGCCTCGTAGATCGCGAGCGGGTCGTCGAGGCGATTGAACGCGACGAGGTCGCACCGGACGTGGTCGACGTCGAGCCGGATCGTCGACCGGTCGGCGACGACACCGCCGTCGAGGATGCGTCGGACCGTCGACAGCTGCACCGACAGCCGGGGCCGCAGCCGGTCGTGATCGGGCTCGTCCGGCCACAGCAGGTCGCAGAGTTCGTCACGTGTGACCGGCCAACCCTCGGCGACCACCAACCGCTTCAACAGTTGCCGCGCCCTTCGCGAACCCCAGGCCGACGGGTCGACCTCATCGCCGTCGACCGTGACGGCGAATCGACCCAGCACGAAGATCTCGACCTGCGGCCGGCTGCGTCTGACGGGAGCGGTGGAGACCGTGCCCGTGACGAAGTGTTCGATCGTGTCCATGATGGCGTCGATGTCGGCGGCGTACATGAAGTGGTCGGCGCCGGGGAACTCGACGACCCGGGCGTCCGGCAACGCAGCTGCTGTCTCGTGGGCGAACCGCACCGGCGTGATCGGATCGTCCGTGCGATGGAGGAGCAGGACAGGGACCGTGATCCGGGGCAGTACGTCCCTGGCGTCCATCAGCCCGTTCATACGCATCAGCGTGACGATCGCGTCGCGGCTCGCCGATTGGCGCTCGTAGCCGGCGTGCCACGCCCGGAACTCCGGGTCGTCGACCAGCGACGGTGCGAAGAGTTCGGGGGTGAGTGTCTCGGGTGTGCCCCAGGCGTCGGCGAACCGGAGCAGTCCTTCCTGGCGTCCGTCGTCCGGCTCGGCCTGCTCACGGTCGATCAGGCGGGCGCCGGAGCCGTCGAGGATGATCCCGGCGACGCGGTCGGGGTAGGTCGCGGCGTACAGCAGCGTCATCGGCCCGCCCTCGGACGTGCCGAACAGGAACGCCCGCTCGACGTCGACCGCGTCCATCACCGCACGCAGGTCGTCGACCCGCTGGTCGACTTCGGGCAGGAACACGTTCGGTCCGATGCGCCCGTGCCGCGCTTGTCGAAGTGGACGAAGCGGCAGAACGAACCGAACCGGTCGAGCATCGTTCGGATCCCCGGCCAACCCCAGCAGTGTTCGATGTTCTGTGCCATCGGCGGGATGGAGACCATCGTCGGCGGACCGCTGCCGAAGACCTGGTAGGCGATGTTCGTGGATGCCGCGCTGGCGAAGCGGATCGGCGCGCGCGAGTGGTCGGTCTCGTCCATGACTCCGATTCCACCACATCGGCGCGCGCGGCGGCCTGGCGCGCTAGGTTGCTGTCCCGACCGTGAAGTGAGTTCTGTGAGGCTCACACGGCAGGAGACAACGTGACGAACACCAAACAGGTCCTCGGGCCTGACGACGTGCGCCGGGCGATCACCCGGATGGCACACGAGATCATCGAGCGCAACCACGGCATCGACGGGGTCGCTCTGATCGGCCTCCAACGTGGGGGCGTCTGGCTCGCCGAACGACTCGGTGCCGAGATCGAACGCATCGACCGGGCGGTGCCCGTCGGCTCGATCGACGCCTCGCTCTACCGCGACGACATCGGGCTGCGGCCGGTCTCGCCGGGCAGCGTCAGCCACGTCGACTTCGAGGTGCGCGACGCCGTGGTGGTCCTGGTCGACGACGTGCTGTACACCGGACGCACGGTCAAGGCGGCCCTCGATGCGATCACCGACTACGGGCGTCCGAGCGCCGTGCAACTCGCCGTGCTGGTCGACCGGGGCCACCGTGAGTTGCCGATCCGGCCCGACTTCGTCGGCAAGAACCTGCCGACCTCGACGTCGGAGCGGGTCGCCGCCACCGCCGACGGGGTGACGATCTCGTGAAGCACTTCCGTTCGATCGAGGAAGCCGGCGTCGACGGGATCACGAAGTTGCTCGACCTCGCCGACCACATGGCCGAGGTGAACCGCCGGCCCAACCCGAAGGTGCCGGCGCTTCGCGGCAAGACGGTCTGCAACGTCTTCTTCGAGGACTCGACCCGCACCCGGCTCAGCTTCGAGACGGCCGCCAAGCGATTGTCGGCCGACATCATGAACTTCGCCGTCTCGTCGTCGAGCGTCAACAAGGGCGAGAGCCTGCGCGACACCATCGAGACGATCGCCGCGATGGGGGTCGACGCGTTCGTGATCCGCCACGGTTCGAGTGGTGTCCCGTGGCAGGTCGAACAATGGACGAACGCCTCGGTCGTCAACGCCGGCGACGGCTGGCACGCCCATCCGACACAGGCGCTGCTCGACTGCTACACGATCCGCACGGCGCTCGATCGGCGCGAGAGCTTCGACGGCCTCAAGATCGCGATCGTCGGTGACGTCAAGCACAGCCGCGTCGCCCGCAGCGACATCCGGGCGTTCACGCTGCTCGGCGCCGACGTCACGCTGGTGGCGCCACGAACGCTGCTGCCGCCTTCGGTCGACGTGCCGACCACGACCGACCTCGACGACGTGATCGGCGACGTCGACGTGCTGTACCTACTGCGCATGCAGCAGGAACGGATGACCGAGTCGCTGGTGCCGTCGCTGCGGGAGTACACGAGCCGCTTCGGCCTGACGCCGGCCCGGGCGGCCCGACTCGCTGAACACGCCCTGATCATGCACCCCGGTCCGATGAACCGCGGGGTGGAGATGGCGGTCGATCCGAGCGAACTGCCGGGATCGGTCATCACCCAGCAGGTCACGAACGGCATCGCCGTTCGCATGGCCGTGCTGTTCGAGTTGCTCGGCAGTGGCAGCAATCTGGAGGAGAACGTATGAGCGAACAGATCCTGATCACCGGTGGCACCGTCATCGACCCGACGGGCGAGCGGCACGCCGACGTCCGGATCGCCGACGGACGAGTCGTCGCGGTGGCCGACCGGCTCGGTCCCGCCGACGGCGATCGTGTCATCGACGCATCGGGATGTGTCGTGAGCCCCGGCTTCGTCGACCTGCACACGCACCTGCGCGAGCCCGGCAAGGAGGAAGCCGAGACGATCGAGACCGGCTCCCGTGCGGCGGCGAAGGGCGGTTACACCTGCATCGTCGCGATGCCGAACACCGACCCGACCCAGGACTCGGTCAGCGTCGTCGAGTTCGTCCGCCGGCAGGGCGAGATCGCCGGCCTGTGCGACGTACGTCCGTCGGGGTCGATCACGATCGGCCGGCGAGGTGAGCAACTGTCGCCGTTGGGCGAACTGGCCGAGGCCGGCGTGCACCTGTTCACCGACGACGGCGACGGTGTACAGGATCCACTCCTGATGCGTCGTGCGCTCGAGTACGCGGCCGATCTCGGCATCGTGCTCGCCCAGCACTGCGAGGTGAAGCGGCTGACCGAAGGCGCCGTGATGCACGAAGGAGACTGCTGCTCGACGTTCGGACTGCCCGGCTGGCCCTCGATCGCCGAGGAGATGATGGTCTTCCGCGACATCGAACTCGTCCGCCTCACCGGAGCACCCGTGCACATCCTGCACCTGTCGACCGCTCGGAGTGTCGATCTGGTGCGGGTGGCGAAGGCCGACGGCCTGCCGGTCACCGCCGAGGCGACGCCGCACCACATCAGCCTCACGGACGAACTCCTCGCCGGATACGACTCGATCTACAAGGTCAATCCGCCCCTGCGCACGATGGTCGACGTCGAGGCCGTTCGGGCCGGCGTCGCCGACGGCACGATCGACGCGATCGCGACCGATCACGCACCGCACGCACCCGAGACCAAGGAACAGCCGCTCGATCACGCGCCCCCCGGCATGCTGGGCCTGGAGACGGCACTCGGGGTGAGCCTGGCCCATCTCGACATGCCGGTCGCCGCGGTCGTCGCCGCGTTGAGTTGGAAGCCCGCCGCGATCGCCGGCGTCGCCGACGACCACGGCCGCCCGATCGCCGAGGGCGAACCCGCCAACATCACCGTCTTCGATCCCGACGAGACCTGGCAGGTGGTGCCCGCCCACCTGGCGAGCAAGAGCCGAAACACCCCCTTCGTCGGCGTGGAACTCCGCGGGAGGGTTCGCCACACGATCCTGCGCGGACAACTCACCGTCGGGGACGGCACACCGCGTCGATGAAGCATGACCATGCGATAGGATGCATGACCATGCATCGAGTCACCGGCCAGCGCCGTCGCGCTGCCGAACGCCCAGCACACGCCCCATCCAACCCCCCGACAGGAGCAGCAACATGACGATCCAGGAGGGCCAGCTGGTCCTGGCCGACGGCAGCGTCTTCGAAGGTGATTTGATCGGTGCGCCGACCAACGGTGGCGTCGCCACCGGCGAAGTCGTGTTCAACACGGCGCTGTCCGGTTACCAGGAGATCATCACCGACCCCAGCTATGCCGGGCAGATGATCACGTTCACGTATCCGCACATCGGCAACTACGGGGTGAACGCCGTCGACGAGGAGTCCCGCGGCGCGTTCTGTCGCGGCGTGATCGTGCGCGACATGGCGCGCCGTCACAGCAACCATCGTGCCGAGGGACACCTCGACTCGCTGCTCCACCGGCACGGGATCCCCGGCATCGCCGGCATCGACACGCGCCGTCTGACGCGCATCATCCGCGACACCGGAGCGATGCCCGGTGCTTTCGGTGACGCGAGCGAGGCCGATCTCCTGGCCGCCGCGGCCGGCGAGCCGGGCACCGACGGCGTCGACCTGGTCGCGCAGGTCACCACCGCGGAGGCGTACACGTTCGACGCCGCCGCCGGCGCCCCCGATCGCGTGATCGTGGCGTACGACTTCGGGATCAAGACCAACATCGTCCGGCACCTCTCGCAGCTCGGGCGGGTCGAGGTCGTCGCCGCATCCACCAGCGCCGCCGACGTCCTGGCGATGTCGCCCGACGGCGTGTTCCTCTCCAACGGCCCCGGCGACCCGGCGGTCGTGCAGTACGCCGTCGACGAGATCTCACAGCTCATCGGCAATGTGCCGGTGTTCGGGATCTGTCTGGGGCACCAATTGCTCGGCCGGGCGCTCGGCGCCGGCACGGTCAAACTCCCGTTCGGTCATCACGGTGCCAATCATCCGGTCAAGAACCTGGTGAACGACACGATCGAGATCACCAGCCAGAACCACAACTTCGCCGTCGACGCCGATTCGTTCTCCGGCCTCGGCAAGCAGGTGCGGATGACGCACGTCAACCTCAACGACGGTGTCTGCGAGGGGCTCGAGGTCGTCGGGGAGCGGTGCTTCAGTGTGCAGCACCATCCGGAGGCCGCACCCGGGCCGCACGACAGCCGCTATCTGTTCACCCAGTTCGACGAACTCATGACCACCGGGAAGGTGAGCGCCTGATGCCGCGCCGCGACGATCTCCACTCGATCCTGATCATCGGCTCCGGCCCGATCGTGATCGGGCAGGCCTGCGAGTTCGACTACTCGGGCACGCAGGCGTGTCGAGTGCTCCGCGAGGAGGGGTACCGGGTGATCCTGGTCAACTCGAACCCGGCGACGATCATGACCGATCCCGACTTCGCCGACGCCACGTACGTCGAGCCGATCACCTGGGAGGTGGTCGCATCGATCATCGAACGCGAGCGGCCCGACGCGGTGCTGCCGACGCTCGGTGGTCAGACCGGGCTCAACACGGCGATGGAGTTGTACGAGCGAGGACTGATCGGCGTCCCCGGCAAGCCGGAGATGATCGGCGCCAACGCCGAGGCGATCGCCACGGCCGAAGACCGCGAGCGGTTCAAGCAGGCGATGACCGAGATCGGTCTCGAGTCGCCCCGTTCGATGATCGCCCGCAGCATGGACGAGGCGCGCGTGGCGGTCGAGCAGATCGGTCTCCCGATCATGATCCGCCCCGCCTACATCCTCGGTGGCCGTGGCACCGGCATCGCCCACGACGCCGCCGAGTTCGAGCGGATGGCGAAGAACGGCCTCGACGCCAGCCCGATCGGCGAGATCCTCGTCGAGGAGTCGATCGTCGGTTGGAAGGAGTACGAGCTCGAGGTCATGCGCGACCACGCCGACAACTGCGTGATCATCTGCGGCATCGAGAACGTCGATCCGATGGGCGTGCACACCGGCGACTCGATCACGGTGGCGCCGATCCAGACGCTCACCGACGTCGAGTACCAGCAGATGCGCGACGCAGCGCTCGCGTGCATCCGTCGCGTCGGCGTCGAGACCGGCGGCTCGAACGTGCAGTTCGCGGTCGACCCGGCGACCGGCCGCCAGGTCGTGATCGAGATGAACCCGCGCGTCTCACGGAGTTCGGCCCTGGCGTCGAAGGCGACCGGGTTCCCGATCGCCAAGATCGCGGCCAAGCTCGCCGTGGGCTACACCCTCGACGAGATCCCGAACGACATCACCAAGGCGACACCGGCGAGTTTCGAACCGACGATCGACTACGTGGTCACGAAGATCCCGCGCTGGGCCTTCGAGAAGCTGCCGGGCACCTCGGGGATCCTCGGGACGCAGATGCAGTCCGTCGGCGAGGCGATGGCGATCGGGCGCACGTTCCCCGAGTCGCTGCAGAAGGGTCTCCGTTCGCTCGAGCAGGGCCGGCTGGGTCTCAACTGCGACGCGGCGAGCGAGCAGTACGCCGACATCACCGACGAGGAACTGCTGTCGAGCACGGCGACGCCGACGCCCGACCGGATCTTCCACATCGGTGAACTGCTGCGGCGCGGTGTCTCGATCGAGACGATCAACGAGGTCAACCACTTCGACCCGTGGTTCCTCGATCAGATGTCGATCATCACCGAGGAGCAGGCCGTGCTCGCCGAGACGGGCCGGGACGCGATGACGCAGCGGTCCTGGCGGCGCGCGAAGCGCCTCGGGTTCTCCGATGCGCAGCTGGCCTGGCTCTGGGGTGACGACGAGGACGATGTCCGCGTCGCCCGAGAAGCCGCCGGTGTGATCCCGACCTACAAGACCGTCGACACCTGCTCGGCCGAGTTCGCGGCCGAGACGCCGTACCACTACTCCACGTACGAGGACGAGAGCGAAGTCCGGTCCAGCGACCGCAAGAAGGTGATCATCCTCGGCTCGGGTCCGAACCGGATCGGCCAGGGCATCGAGTTCGACTACTGCTGCGTGCACGCCAGCTTCGCGCTCCGCGAAGCCGGCTACGAGACGATCATGGTCAACTGCAACCCGGAGACGGTCTCGACCGACTACGACACCAGCGACCGCCTGTACTTCGAGCCGCTCACGAAGGAGGACGTCCTCAACGTCATCGCCGCCGAGCAGCCGTACAAGGTGATCGTCTCGCTCGGTGGGCAGACGCCGCTGAAGCTCTCGGGTGAGATCCCGGTCGAACTCGTCGCCGGCACCTCCGCCCAGTCGATCGACGACGCCGAAGACCGCGAGAAGTGGAACCAGCTCTGCAACGAGCTGCAGATCCCGCAGCCTCCCGGTGGCACCGCCGTCGACCTCGAACAGGCACTGTCGATCACCGACGAGATCGGGTTCCCGGTGCTGGTGCGCCCGAGCTACGTGCTCGGCGGCCGGGCGATGCAGATCGTGCACGACCGCAACCATCTGGCGCGGGCGATGGACGAACTCAGCGGAATCGGGAGCCTCGGCAAGGAAGGCGGTCTCTCCGCGGAGCGCCCGGTGCTGATCGATCGGTTCCTGGCCAGCGCGACCGAGGTCGACGTCGACGCCATCCGAGACCACACCGGCGAGGTCCTGATCGGTGGTGTGATGGAACACGTCGAGGAAGCCGGGGTGCACTCGGGCGACTCCGCGTGCGCGATCCCACCCCAGACGCTGCCCGACTGGGTCGTCGAGGTGATCAAGGCGTACACCCGGTCGATCGCGAACCGACTCGACGTGCGTGGCCTCATCAACGTGCAGTACGCCGTGACCGGCACGACGGTCTACGTGATCGAGGCCAACCCACGGGCGAGCCGCACGGTGCCGTTCGTCGCCAAGGCCAAGGGTGTCTCGCTCGCCAAGGTCGCCACCCGGGTGATGCTCGGCGCGACCCTCGCCGAACTGCGCCACGAGGGCGTGCTGCGCGAGCCGGTCACCGGTCACGTCGCGGTCAAGGAGGCGGTATTGCCGTTCAACCGCTTCCCCGAGGTCGACCCGGCCCTCGGCCCGGAGATGCGTTCGACCGGCGAGGTCATGGGCATCGACGACACGTTCGGGCGAGCGTTCTTCAAGGCCGAACTGGCGGCGGGCAACGGATTGCCGAACGAGGGCACGGTGTTCCTGTCGCTCAACGACCAGGACAAACCGGCGGGTCTCGTCGTCGCCCAGCGGATGCGCGAGCGCGGGCTCAGCCTCGTCGCCACGGCCGGCACGGCCGACTATCTCGCTCGCTTCGGCGTCGAGGTCGACCAGGTGCTCGGCAAGGTGCAGGATGTCGACGGTGGGCGGACCGCCGTCGACCTCATCGCCGACGGCACGATCGTGTTCGTGGTCAACACGCCACGGGGCTCGGTCGGCCGGAGCGACGGCGAGCACATCCGCAAGGCTGCATCGATGCACCGGGTGAGCTGCGTGACGACCGTCAGCGCCGGTCTCGCCGCCGCGCAGGGCATGGGCGAGTCGCCGGCGCAGCTCCCCGTCAAGAGCCTGCAGGAGTACCACGCTCGATGACCGTCGACACCCGCGTCACGATCGGTTCGGTCGAACTCCGGCACCCGGTGATGACCGCGTCGGGCACGGCGGGCTACGGCAGCGAGTTCGCCCCGTACTTCGACCTCGCGTCGATCGGCGCGGTCGTGACCAAGTCGATCGCGCCGTTCGAGTGGGCCGGCAATCTGGCCCCGCGGGTGCATCCGACGCCGCAGGGCATGATCAACGCGGTCGGCCTCCAGGGGCCGGGCATCGAGCACTGGTTGACCCATGAGTTGCCGGCGCTGACGGCGACGGGTGCGACGGTCGTGTGCAGCATCTGGGGGCGTTCGGTCGACGACTACCGTCGGGCGGCCGAGATGCTCGCGTCAGCGCCGTCGGCGGTCGTCGCGGTCGAGGTCAACCTCTCGTGCCCGAATCTCGAGGGTCGCGGCAGCATCTTCGCCCACGACGTCGACCTCTCGGCCGAGGTGATCGCCGCCACCGACGCCTGCGGGCGCCCGCGGTGGGCCAAGTTGAGCGCCAACACCGACCGGATCGTCGACGTCGCAGGAGCCTGCCACGACGCCGGCGCCGAGGCGGTCACGCTGATCAACACCCTGCTCGGACTCACGTTCGACCCCGAGACGATGCGGCCGTCGCTCGGTAACGGCGGCGGCGGTCTGTCCGGTCGGGCGATCCATCCCGTCGCCGTCCGAGCCGTCCACGACGTCCGCCGGGCACATCCCGGACTGCCCATCGTCGGCGTCGGGGGCGTGGCGACCGGCTGGGACGCCGTCGAGATGATGGTCGCCGGCGCCCAGGCGGTGCAGGTCGGGACGGCGAGCTTTGCCGATCCTCGGGCATGCGCCCGGATCGCCGAGGAGATGGTGACGTTCGCCACGCGGCGCGGGATTGCACGTCTGGCGGATTGCAACGCGGTAGTTTGACCGGCATGGCAACACCTCCGCAGTTGACACCTGAGCAAAGGACGGCTGCCCTCGCGAAGGCGGCCGAGGCTCGCGCGGCCCGGGCCGACATCAAGGCACGACTGAAGATGGGTTCGATGAGCCTCCAGGAGGCGCTCGACTCCGACGATCCGAACGTCGGCAAACTCAAGGTCGTCTCGATGCTCGAATCGCTGCCGGGCGTCGGCAAGGTCAAGGCGCGTCGCGTGATGGACGACGTCGGTATCGCCGACAACCGTCGCGTGCAGGGTCTCGGCGCACAGCAACGCGCTTCCTTGCTGAACCAGCTTGGCTCGTGAACGTCTGATCATCGTCGTCTCCGGCCCCGGAGGCGTGGGCAAGGGCACGATCGTCGATGCCCTCGTCCGGCGCGACCCCGGTCTGTGGCTGAGCCGGTCGTGGACGACCCGCGAGCGCCGTCAGGGCGAGGACGAGGACGCCTACGTCTTCGTGACGTCCGAGGAGTTCGAGAAGCACATCACCGACGGCGGGTTCCTCGAGTGGACCGAGTTCCTCGGCAACTACTACGGCACGCCGCGACCCGACCACCTCGAGGGCGACAACGACATCGTGCTCGAGATCGAGCTCGACGGTGCCCAGCAGGTCAAGCGCCAGTACCCCGAAGCGATCCTGATCTTCGTGCTGCCGCCGTCGCGCGAAGAACAGGAGCGCCGCCTCCGCGGCCGCGGCGACCCGGGCGACAAGGTGCAGGCCCGGCTCCGCAAGGCCGAGATCGAGGAGCCGGTCGGGCGCGAACAGGCCGACCATCTCGTCGTCAACGACGAACTCGACCGGACCGTCGACGAGATGATGGCCATCATCGAGCGCGAACGCGGCCGGTCGGGTATCTCCCGGTAAGCTTGTCGGGCTGCAATTCGCACCCACTGAGGAGCTGGTCCATGGCAAACAGCCACGAAACGATGATGACGCCCGCGATCGAGGGTTTGCTCGACCGCGTCGACTCCAAGTTCAGCTTGGTCACCCTCGCTGCACGTCGGGCGCGCAACATCAATTCGTACTTCAACCAGCTCGGTGACGGCCTCGGCCACATGATCCCGCCGCAGGTGTCCTCCACGGCCCGTAAGCCGCTCAGCATCGCGTTCGAAGAGATCTCGGTCGACAAGATCGTCCAGACCGACGCCCCCGAGCCGGTCGAGCCCGAGCTCGACCTCCCCGAGGGCGACCTCGACACCGACGCCTGACATGTCCGGGCTCCGGCTCACGGCTCCATCGACCGCCCGCATCGCGACAGCGGGCTGAGTCGTGCTCGCCGGCAAGCGAATCGTCCTCGGTGTCACCGGGGGGATCGCGGCGTACAAGGCCGTCGAGGTCAGCCGCCGTCTGGTCGACGCCGGCGCTCACGTGGTCCCGGTGATGACCGAGGGGGCCGAGCGGTTCCTCGGGCCGACGACGCTGTCGGCACTCGCCAGTGAGCCCGTCAAGACACGGTTGTGGGACGACCCCGAGACGCCGATCCCGCACACGAAGTTGGGCCAGGGTGCCGATCTGATCCTGGTCGCACCGGCGACCGCGCGCCTGATCGCCGCGCTGCGGATGGGGCTGTCGACCGATCTGCTCACCAATGTCCTGCTGGCCACCCGTGCGCCGGTGATGATCTGCCCGGCGATGCACACCGAGATGTGGGAGCACCCCGCCGTCGTCGACAACATCGCGACCCTGCGCGAGCGCGGCGTGCACATCGTCGATCCCGAGGCCGGTCGCCTGGCGGGCGGCGACGTCGGTGCGGGTCGTCTGGCGTCGCCCGAGTCGATCGTCTCGGCGGTCGAGCAGCTCTTCACCCCGCGCGACCTGGCCGGGGTCGACCTGGTGGTCAGCGCAGGCGGCACTCGCGAACCGATCGACGCCGTGCGCGTCATCGCCAATCGCAGTTCCGGCAAGCAGGGGTACGCGATCGCGGCCGAGGCGGCCCTGCGCGGCGCCAACGTGACGATCGTGTCGACGGTCGATCTGCCGGTGCCGCACGGTGCCGAGATCGTTCCGGTCGACACCGCAGCCGACATGGAAGCGGCGATGCAGCGCCTCGCCCCCACGAGCGATGTGGTGATCATGGCCGCCGCGGTCGCCGACTTCCGACCCAAGGTCGCAGCACCCAACAAGCTCAAGAAGCACGACGGCGTGCCCGAGATCGTCCTCGAACCGACACCCGACATCCTGGCGGGGCTCGGCGCCGCCAAGCCCGCCGGCCAGGTGCTGGTCGGCTTCGCCGCCGAGACCGACGACCTGGTCGCCAACGCCGAGCGCAAACTGGCCGCCAAACATCTCGACCTCATCGTCGCCAACGATGTCGGGGCCCCGTCCACGGGCTTTCGGCACGACACGAACGCCGTCACGATCCTGGCGCCCGGTGCCGAGCCGCACGTGGTTCCACTGGCCGACAAACGTACGATTGCGGCGTCGGTGATCGACCGAATCGTGTCGATCCGTGATGCAGCCGGCTGAATCTGCCACGCTGCCAACCCATCTCCGTGTCGGCGTCGCTGTCGCCCACCGACACATCAACCCAGCATCGACAGCAGAACCGAGGAGGAGCCGTGGCTCGTTGGACATTCAGTTCCGAGAGTGTGACCGAAGGTCACCCGGACAAGATGGCAGATCAGATCAGTGATGCGGTACTCGACGCCATTCTGACCGAGGATCCCGACGGTCGCGTCGCCTGCGAGACCATGGTCACGACCGGGCTGTGCGTGATCGCCGGCGAGATCAGCACGACCGCCTACGTCGAGATCCCTCGGATCGCTCGCGAGACGATCAACGGCATCGGCTACGACAACGCCCTCTACGGCTTCGACGGGAACACCTGTGGCGTGATCGTCTCGATCGACGAGCAGAGCCCCGACATCGCGCAGGGCGTCGACTCGTCCGAAGAGCTGCGCGCCGGGCAGGCCGGCGAAGACGTCATCAACGCCCAGGGCGCCGGCGACCAGGGCATGATGTTCGGGTACGCCTGCAACGAGACACCCGACCTCATGCCGCTGCCGATCTGGACGGCTCACCGTCTGGCCGAACGGCTGGCCGAGGTCCGCAAGTCGGGTCAGCTCCCGTACCTGCGTCCCGACGGCAAGACCCAGGTCACCTACGAGTACGAGGACGGCCGCCCGATCGGCATCAGGAGCGTGCTGATCTCCACCCAGCACCAGGACGGCATCGATCGCGACAGCGTCATCCGTCCCGACCTCATCGAGCAGGTGATCCGACCCACGATCCCCGAGCAGTACGCCGACGACGACTACGACGTGTTCGTCAACCCGACCGGCACGTTCGTGCTCGGCGGCCCCCACGGCGATTGTGGCCTGACGGGTCGCAAGATCATCGTCGACACCTACGGCGGCATGGGCCGCCACGGTGGCGGCGCCTTCTCGGGCAAGGATCCGTCGAAGGTCGACCGCTCCGCCGCGTACGCCACCCGATGGGTCGCGAAGCACGTCGTCGCGAGCGGTGCCGCCGACCGGTGTGAACTGCAGGTCGCGTACGCGATCGGCATGGCCCAGCCGCTCAGCATCCACGTGACCACGTTCGGTACCAACCACGTCGACGACGCCACGATCGAAGCAGCGGTCCGCGAGGTCTTCGACCTCCGCCCCGGTGCGATCGTCCGGGATCTCGACCTGAAGAAGCCGGGCTACCAGCGTTCGGCCGCGTACGGACACTTCGGTCGCTCGGGCTTCACCTGGGAAGACACCAACCGCCTCGACGACTTCAAGGCTGCCGTCGGCCTCTGAGCTGCGACGAGGCACGGTGACCGTCGCCAGGGTGCTCCCCAACGTCACCGGACTCGACAAACAGTTCGACTACCTCGTCCCGGCCGCGCTCGTCGGCGATGTCCACGTGGGCTCGCTGGTTCGCGTCGAACTCCATGGGCGTCGCATCGGCGGATGGGTGGTCGCGCTCGACCCTCCCGATGCGCTGGCGGTCGACGAACTCAAGGAGATCGCCAAGATCACCGGTCATGGCCCGTCCGAGGACGTGGTCGAGCTGTCCGAGTGGGCGTCGGTGCGGTGGGCGGCACGGCGGCGCCGGTTCCTGATCGCGGCATCCCCGGAACGGGCGGTCCCGCGGATCCCTGCGGAGCGACGGTCCGGCACGGTGGTCGAACCGCGGTCGCCGGCATCGACCGCGATCCTCGAATCGGGCGGGGGAGTACTCCGGCTCCCTCCGGCCAGCGATCCGATGCCGGCGGTGCTGAGCGCGGCGGCGATCGGGCCGACCTTGGTGATCGTCGCCGCGGTGGACCAGGCGATGCTGCTCGGCGCCCGCCTGCGCCGCTCGGGGCTCGTCGTCGCAGTGATGCCGAAGGAGTGGCCCGCGGCGGCGGGTGGGGTCGACGTGGTGATCGGTGCCCGTGCGGCCGCCTGGGCACCCTGCCCCGGCCTCCGCTGCGTCGTCGTGCTCGACGAGCACGACGAGACGCTCCAAGAGGAAGGCTCGCCGACGTGGCACGCGCGTGACGTGCTGATCGAACGGGCCCGTCGTGTCGACGCGGCGGTCCTGCTCGTGTCGCCGGCCCCGACGCTGACCGCGCTCGAATGGGGGCCGCTGACCAAGCCGCCGATCGACCGTGAGCGTGCGGGTTGGCCGATCGTGGACGTGATCGACCGGACCGATGACGAGCCGTGGAAACGTTCGCTCGTGACGTCCGACCTCATCCGTCACCTGCGCGACCCGGAGCGGACCGTGGTGTGCATCAGCAACACCACGGGTCGTGCTCGCCTGTTGGCCTGCCGACAGTGCCGTGAACTCACTCGCTGCGAGCGGTGTGATGCCGCCGTCATCCTCGACGACGACGGCGATCTCGCATGTCTGCGCTGCGGCACCGTGCGTCCACCCGTCTGTCTCGTGTGCGGTGCGGGGCGGTTCGCGAACCTCCGCCCGGGTGTCACCCGTCTGCGCGAAGAGCTCGAGGCCGCGGCGAACCGTCCGGCGGTGCTGGTCACCGGAGCCGACACCGAACGTCCGGCGCCTGCCGGGGTGTACGTCGGGACGGAGGCGGCCCTGCATCGGGTCGATCATGCCGACACCGTGGCGTTCCTCGACTTCGACCGGGAAGTGCTCGCCCCCCGGTACCGCGCCGCGGAGCAGGCGATGGCGTTGCTGGTTCGGGCCGCCCGCCTGGTCGGCCCCAGATCACGGGGCGGACGCATCCTGATCCAGACCTTTCAGGCCGACAACGAGGTCATCCGAGCGGCACTGCACGCCGATCCGGGCCGGATCGTCGACGGTGAACGTGAGCGTCGCCGCATGCTCGGGCTCCCTCCGTTCGGCGCGCTGGCGGAGATCAGCGGTGCCGGGAGCGACGAGTTCGTGGCGTCGATGCCACCGACCGTCGGCGTGGAGATCGTCGGCGGCGACGGTGAGTACGTCGCCCGTGCCGATGACTGGATGGTGCTCGGTCGAACGATCGCGGCGGGTACCCGGCCCGCCGGCGCCCGTCTGCGGATCGCGGTCGACCCGAGCCGCTGACAATGGCCGGTCAGCCGGTCAGCCGGTCAGCCAGTCAGCGACCGGCGTCGGCGGAGCGGCCGGTTCGGCGTACGAGTTGCAGCACACCGCCGACCAGGACGAGGACCGACGCGTACGCGAGCAGGATCGAAGTTGACGACGACCCGGTGCGCGGCAATCGGGTAACCGGCGTGGTGGTCTGAGGTCCCGGGTTCGTGGTCGTGGTCGTGGTGGTGGTGGTCGTGGTCGATCCGGGCGGGACCTGCTCCTCGTCGATGCAGTCGACGGTGCCGGTGAACGTCCACATCGTCGTGGTGCCCGACTCGAACTCGTAGCCGGCGTTCGGCGTGGCCACGACCGTGATCGAGTACGACTCGCCTTCCGCGGCACCGAGGTCACCGTCGACGGCGAACGTGTACGCATCGCTGACCGGTGTGTCGACCACGAGGTCGTCGTTCTCGCAGACGAGTGCAGGTGCGGCTGGGGCGGTCTCGACGAGGCAGTCGACGGTGCCCGAATACGTCCACTCGTCTGTCGTGTAGGCCGGGAACTCGAACCCGGGTCTCGGTTCGGCGGTGATGGTGATGGCCCAGGTGTCGCCTTCGCCGTCGGCGGGGTCGGTGGTGGTGATGGTGTAGTCGATGCTGGCGGTGTCGTCGGCGCCGATGATGACGATGGTGTTGTTGGGGCAGTCGTAGGAGGCGACGGGTGTGGTGGGTGTCGTGGTGTCGAGGCAGTCGACGGTGCCGGTGAAGTCCCAGTGGGTGGTGGTGTCGGTGGGGAATTCGTAGCCGGGTCGGGGGGTGGCGGTGATGGTGATGGCCCATGTGTCGCCTTCGCCGTCGGCGGGGTCGGTGGTGGTGATGGTGTAGTCGATGCTGGCGGTGTCGTCGGCGCCGATGATGACGATGGTGTTGTTGGGGCAGTCGTAGGAGGCGACGGGTGTGGTGGGTGTCGTGGTGTCGAGGCAGTCGACGGTGCCGGTGAAGTCCCAGTGGGTGGTGGTGTCGGTGGGGAATTCGTAGCCGGGTTGGGGGGTGGCGGTGATGGTGATGGCCCAGGTGTCGCCTTCGCCGTCGGCGGGGTCGGTGGTGGTGATGGTGTAGTCGATGCTGGCGGTGTCGTCGGCGCCGATGATGACGATGGTGTTGTTGGGGCAGTCGTAGGAGGCGACGGGTGTGGTGGGTGTCGTGGTGTCGAGGCAGTCGACGGTGCCGGTGAAGTCCCAGTGGGTGGTGGTGTCGGTGGGGAATTCGTAGCCGGGTTGGGGGGTGGCGGTGATGGTGATGGCCCAGGTGTCGCCTTCGCCGTCGGCGGGGTCGGTGGTGGTGATGGTGTAGTCGATGCTGGCGGTGTCGTCGGCGCCGATGATGACGATGGTGTTGTTGGGGCAGTCGTACGACACCGTCGGCTCGATCGGCTCGACGGTGTCATCGCAGTCGACGGTGCCCGAATACGTCCACTCGTCTGTCGTGTAGGCCGGGAACTCGAACCCGGGTCTCGGTTCGGCGGTGATGGTGATGGCCCAGGTGTCGCCTTCGCCGTCGGCGGGGTCGGTGGTGGTGATGGTGTAGTCGATGCTGGCGGTGTCGTCGGCGCCGATGATGACGATGGTGTTGTTGGGGCAGTCGTACGACACCGTCGGCTCGATCGGCTCGGTTCGGCAATCGGTGGCGGCCGGACGGGTGGCGGTTGCGTCTCGGGAGCCTGATGCCGACGGGGTGCCCGTCTCCTTGATGAACCACTGTGACTCCACGACCACGGTCACCGCATCGACCGATGCGTCGAACGGGCCGAGTTGGGCCACGTACGGGACCTGATCGTCGGCCGACGCACTCCACTCGGACGTCGCGCCCTCGACATGGTGTCGGCTCTGCCAGTCCTTGTCCCAGTCCCGATCTGACCGGGCCGTGACGGTTGCCGTCCAGGGCGACTCGTCGCCGCACACTCGGTCGGTCGAGACCGAGATCTCGGGATGATGTGCTACGGCCGACCCGCTGAACGTCAACGCAGCGAACAGGCCGACGAAGGCGGCCACGAACGCACACACGATCTGGTGAATGGCGAGACGTCGATGCACGATTCCAGCTTTCCGAGCCATGGGCGGTCCTCCGCCGGTTCCGGCCGCCGATTCTCACCGCGGTCATCGGGCATTTCAATGTAATGACAGCGAATTCCTCACGAATTGTCCTCGCTGAGCGCGAGTGGGCGCCAAAGCACCACGGTACGCGGTGGTACGTATCAATGCTTGAGGAAGTCTCGACAGTTCGGCCGCTGGCAGCGGTCGCGGAGCTCTGTTCGCCTCAGAGCGTGAGATCCGAGACGACTTCGATCAGTCGATCGAGTTCGGCCTCGGAGTTGAAGTAGTGGACGCCGACCCGAGCGACGGCGTCGATGTTCCGACGGCCGAGGTCCCACCTGGCATTCACCGCTCCGGGCGCGCCGATGTTGATGCCGGCCGCGCCGAGCGACGACCGGATGTCCACAGCGGTCAGGCCCTCGAGGGTGAAGGTGACGATGCCGCAGCGGTCATCGCCTTCGTCGCGGACCCGCACCCGGTCGAGCCCCGCGAGCTGACCGCGAAGTCGTTCGGCCAGCATCCCGACCCGTTCGGCGATCGTGTCGAGGCCGACGTCGAGCGCATACCGCGTGGCCTCGGCGAGTCCCACCTGGGCGGCGAACGATCGCTCGCCCAGCTCGAACCGAGCGGCTCCCGGGGTGTGCTCCCAGGTGTCGTCGCCGGTCCAGATGCCGGAGCGGCCGTCCACGAACGGTGACGGGCCGAGCCGATCGACCGTCGAACGGCGGGCATACAGCACGCCGGTGCCCCGCGGACCCCGCATGAACTTCCGACCGGTGTACACCAGGAAGTCACAACCGAGTCGGTCGACGTCGAGCGGGCGCTGCCCGGCGACCTGGCAGGCGTCGAGCAGGAACGGCACCCCCGCATCGCGGCACAGACGACCGACGTCGGCGGCCGGGTGCACGGCTCCGTTGCTCATCGACACCT